>NZ_MUFC01000019.1 GCF_001995985.1 Salinivibrio sharmensis
GATAAGCGCTGAAAGCATCTAAGCGCGAAGCTGGCCCCGAGATGAGTCATCCCTAGAGCTTCGAGCTCTCTAAAGGGTTGTTCTAGACTAGAACGTTGATAGGCAGGGTGTGTAAGCGCTGTGAGGCGTTGAGCTAACCTGTACTAATTGCCCGTGAGGCTTAACCATACAACACCCAAGAGGTTTTGGGTTGGACTTAAAATAAGCCAGTTGATTGTGGCGAGAACGAACAGCTTTCTAGGTTGATAGTTTTCACTTTTAAAAAAGTGAAGACAAAACAAAATTTTGCTTGGCGACCATAGCGCTTTGGACCCACCTGACTCCATGCCGAACTCAGTAGTGAAACGAAGCAGCGCCGATGGTAGTGTGGGGTCTCCCCATGTGAGAGTAGGACATCGCCAGGCTCTCATTGCTTATCTTGTTGATAGCTCGATGCTTTTGATATCCGCGATGCTCATGTATTGGCATACACTGCGCGTCTCGATTCAAAATCCTCATCGCATCAATCAAGATAATCTAATTAGAGCTTAATGTTGGCTTTAGTTAGCAAAAATTTAAGCATCAAAGCGGATATGTGTAAGACTTTGATGAGAAAATACAGAGCCCTGACCTCACGGTCAGGGCTTTTTTTGTATCTGAGGTTGGGTGGTTTGTGGTTAAGAAGCGTGAGATTGAGGTTGCCAGTGTAAGCAAAAGTCCCAGAAGCGGGTGAGTAGACCAGACTGGTACTTATCTTTGTGGCGCACGAGCCAATAGCGACGAGATAACAGTAAAGGGAGTTCGAGGGCAACGACTCGACCGTCGGCAATGGCGTGCTGAGCGGAGAGCTTAGACAGATATGCCAAGCCTAACCCGGCACTTGCGGCGTTTAAAATCGCTTCTGTGGTATTGAGCTCGAAAGAAAGGTGCCAGCGCTCGAAGCGAGGTGCAAGGCATGAAAGAAAGTGCTCGCGTGTGCCCGAGCCAGATTCGCGGATCAGCCAAGTTTGATTGTCGAGATCCCCGACACTTAATGGCGCTTGACTGGCAAGTGGGTGATCAGGATGACACACCACCGCCATCTGATCACTTAGCCAAGGCGTTTGCAGTAAATCGGGATGTTGGATTTCACCTTCTATCAAACCGATATCCAGCTCGAAATGTTGCAGGCGAGCGATGATCTCTTGGCTGTTTGCAATCACTAATGTTTGCTGTTGGTGCGCGGTTGCATGACGAAAATCGCTGATCAGTGCCGGCAAAAGCTGGTTGCCTACCGTATCGCTTCCTCCTAATCGTAGGCAGCCAATCAACTGGCTGTCGTCTTTCAGTGCCGCGCTAATCTCATCGCTACGGGTCAGCAATTCATCCGCTTTAGGGATCAGCGCGGCGCCTTGGTCATTAAGGTGGAGTCGGTTTCCGCGTCGATCAAACAAGGGGTAGCCGAGCTGACTTTCTAATTCGGTAAGTGCCATACTGACCGCGGGTTTGCTGAGAAACAGTTTCTTTGCCGCGGCAGTGATCGTGCCCTCTTGCACGGTGGTTAGAAAAACCCGCAGTTGAGGAAGTGAAAGCGCCATTAAGACCTAGCGATTAAGGGTTTGAGCCACTATAAGGCCGCTTGCCCGCAATGACAATGTTAACGACGGCCTTTGTCTTGGCTCACCCAGTTCTGGATATCTAATTGTGCCTGCTTTAATGATTGATAATGTGGTGACTGCTCACTGGTATGCTCAAGTACAAAGTCGAGAGTACGCACTACATTTCGCCAACGTGGTGTTTTAGGAACGGTTTCGACGTGCAGGTACTTATCCAAGGTTCTTGTTTGCAGGCTACCTTTATCCTGATAAACACGCCATAAGCCACTTTTTTCTGCTAGGTCGACTTTATCCCCATCCCAGGCAGCTAGCGCCAAGTTCATCGCATCAACTAAGCAACGATGAATACTCTCCGGCTGTTGAGCTTGTGTCTCTTTGTGTTTAATTGTGCTTGATGGGGAAAAATACGTCGCTCTCAAGCTGTGTTTCAAGTGGGAGAGAGCGGTCGCAAGACGACCAATTTCATCGCATCGCTGGCGATGGGTAACCGGATAGTCCAGTTCACCGGCGGCAAACTGCTCGGCGCACCAAGTCAGTTGTAAGATAGGCAGTGTCAGGCGGTGAGACAGCCAATGTCCAACACAGACTAATAAAACAATAACGGCGATCAAGAGCGTCGCACTGATCGCATACAAGTGGCGAAGAGGCTGATAGGCACGTTTTTGAGGCGTACAAGTGATCAACGCCCAAGACGCCCCCGCCACATTGACGGGGCGATACGCCGTGAGTTGAGGCATGAGCGTATATTGGCTCGGTGACATAACCCCTTGTTGGCCATGGAAAGCGGTATCGATTGCATGGTTTGATGGCAGGATCGAGGGCTTAGCTTGATTGGAATGAGGCACCCAACTGTTGAGTAACGATTGATGATTTTGATTAATCAGCCACAGGCCTGACTCTGGGGGCTGCCGTTGACGTAGTGTTGCAGACAAGTTATCGGTTGTGGTGCTAATAGCAAGGATGCTTTGCATATGGCCGCTTTTAAGTATGGGAACCAGATACCAAGCTTGCATGGTGCGTGATCCGTGTGACTCAAAGTCAGTACGCATCCATTTAGGGCGTTGCTGGGCAGGCATGTTCATCAATTGCTTTATCGCATTTTTCAGGGATGGATGGTCCTGTGTCATGGGGTGAGCTTTGACGGTGTACACGAGGTTTTGGTTTAAATCAAACATCGCGAGATTGTTGAACGCGTACCTTGCTAACCAAGATTGAAATTGGTGATGAAAGCGACGATATAAACGGTGATACTTTTGTGCTGTGACGCCAGCATATTGGTTCGGAGACTGTTGAAGGATCGGTATGAGTCGACGCTGCGATTGGCGTGTATCGTCACCGAGTTGCTGGAATGCATTGGGAAAGCCATAAAAGCGCCCACCGCTGCTGGTTGCTAGATCGGAAGCTGCAAGATTGGTCACCGCGCGCACTTGATCATTAAAATATGATGTGATGGTGACATAGTAACGATCGCGCTCGTTCTCGAGCTGTTGATGAGCTTGATCAATCAGCAGTTGCGACTGACTCCAAGTAAAGTATCCCGTCAAAATCACCACAGGGATAATACTAAGACTAAAAAACCACCACATAAAGCGGCGTTGAAGACGTGTCGAGTAACCCATATCTATGTGCACGCTGTGAATACCTCTCCCTGATCACGCGGGCTTGAATCGCAAACGGCTGCCAAAAGGCAGCCGCGAGAGAGTAGACGCTAGCACGTCCGATCAGTCAAAACTGTGACCTGCTGTTAGGTATCAAGTCTTAAAACTGTGTGAGGACGTCGATTGATGGTGTTGTCAGCAACTAGCGCGCTTTTTGCGCATGATAAACCGCGAATCGACGTGTTTTCGCGAGGATATCGCACTGACCGAACCCTTTTTCAATAATCGGTGGGTAACGTAAGAAGCTATTGGCAACGATCACCAGTTGGCCATGACGGCGCAGGTAGCGAGGGGCGTTTTCCAGCAAGGATTCGGTGGCATGGTAAAATGTTTCCAAGCCTTCATGGAAAGGTGGATTGCTAATGATGGCATCAAACTGTTGTCCACTGACGGCACTTAGCATGTCTGAGGCGTGTACCTGCCCGGTTAATCCATTGGCGCTAAGGGTGGCTTGTGTAGACGCTACCGCTAGATGACTGACATCAACGAAGGTAACCGCACAGTTTGGATTGGCTGCCAATAACACAGCACCTATTACTCCTGCGCCACAGCCCACATCGAGAACATCACCTTGGATGCTGGGAAGGTTGTTCAGTAGTAGTGCAGTACCATCATCAAGGCTTTTGTGGCTAAACACACCGGGTAGAGCACGAACAGTGAGTGATAGACTCCCTACTTCGAGTGGGTAGTCATGAAACCAATCCGCCAAGCTAAATGACGCCGCCGGTGATGTGCACTGGCCATGATACAGGCTGCATCGACGTGCCGAATCTTGTTTGATGACTTGGCCATACGGGGCAAAACGTTTTTCGATGCTTTTAACGCCACTGCGGTTTTCCCCCACCACGACCCAGTCGACGTTGGCACCGAGACGGTGCGTGAGCATCGCGAGAAGAAAATCGGCTTCCGCTTTTGACTTAGGCCAATAGAAAAGCACTAAATCAACAGGGCTCTCTCCTACATATTCAGCCCCTTCATGGACCTTTACATCGGTATCTCTCATCCGTGAGGCATAGCCATGATGAGTCGTAAAGACCGACACTTGCGAGGCACGAGGCAGTAACTGCTGGGCAAAGTTATCTTCTAGCTCACCAGCTAATAGGACATGTTTGTTTTCAAACAGCGTGAGGTGACGTTGGGCAATCTCGCTAGGAGCCGTGAGGGCCATGGTATTTCTCTTCGGTTACTGTGACTGATAGGTCGCGTTTGGTCGAGGGGCGCGCTAACGGAAGATTTTCCCACAAAGCGCGCACCAGGCCAATATCAGAGTGCTTATGCGTTGTCTTGTCGGTCAAGAAAGCGCTCAAATTCGATTTCGTACATCCGAAATAACACTAAGGTAATCGAAAAGATAATCGGACCATAGATAAGCCCCATCAAGCCAAACAGATGAAGCCCTCCTAATAGTGAGAAGAAGATAAGTAGGGTGTTCATGCCTGAGTTGCCTTGCATGAGAAAAGGGCGGAGTAAGTTATCGATGGAGCCGACCACCACAACACTCCATATCAGTAAGGCGATAGCCCACTGCCAATCTCCCGTGGCCACCAAATAAAGCACGGTTGGCAGCCAGATGAGCGCAGTACCGACCACAGGGATAAAGGAGGCGAACGCCATCATGGTGCCCCAAAATAACGCCGGCAGCCCGACAGCCCACATTGCCAAGCCACCTGCGGCCCCTTGCGCGAGTGCGGTAAGAAAGGAGCCCAATACAGCAGACTTAGCCACCTTTTCCACCTCATCCAATAACTGATCCTCTTGGCTACGTGATAGCGGGATCACGTGTCGGAGCGTATGGATAATGCTGTCGTGATCGCGGAGCAAGAAAAACAGAACGAACAACATCAGCATGAAGGTGATGAAAAAGTCGGTCACATCACCTAATACCTTGGAGCTAAACTCGAGCATTTGGCCACTGAAGGAAGACATCCAAGCGGCTAGCTTTTTCACCGTTTCTTGTGGGTCAATTAAATCAAACGGCAACCACTGGTTAAGAAAGTGCAGTGCTGACTGTATTTGCGGGTTGTTGAGTAATTGTTTCGCGCCGCCGTTGTTGAGCCACTCATAACTGCGTGTAAAAAAGCTCACACCTTGCTCGATAATGGCCCCTGCCACCACGGTAAGGGGGATGATGATGATAAAGGTGATTAAGACACAGGATATGACCGACGCAGTATTCGGGCGTTGTCCAATGCGATCTTCAATACGTTTATGAACAGGGAAAAAAAGCAAAGAAACAATAAACGCGAGTACAATGGCGCCAATATAGGGCTCGATAAGTAAATAGCACGCATAGGCTGCGATAATCAGCGCGGCGATTAAAGTCCAATGTTTCGGCTCGACACGAAATGACGAAGTCACAGGGTATCCCTCTTAGGCTGGTTGAATGAATCGCGCTTGCTTTACTTGCCGTCAAAAGACCAATCCGCCGCTGGGCAAGTAAAGGCGCCTAAACAATAGGCACCTTAACATACCGTTTGTTGCACTAGTCAGTTAAAAAAATGGCCAAAAGATCGTTGAGGAAGAGCTTACCTTTAGCGGTCACTTGCCAATGTGTCTCGGACTCAACGAGTAGACCTTGATCATACGCCTGAGCTAATGGCTGGCTAAGGTGGTCGAGAGGTAACCCCGTGCGGGCAACAAACTCGGATTTCGGACAAGGTTCCAGTAGGCGAAACCGGTTCATGAAGAACTCAAACGCGAGATCCGTCTCCTTCACCCACTGGCTATCGGTGAGATAGGCCTTTTGTGGATCAAGATAGCCGCGCGGATGCTTCACTTTAACGGTTCGAAGCAGGCGAGACTGATCGCCGTTCGGTAAAGTGAGCTTACCATGGGCGCCACAACCAATCCCCAAATAGTCGCCAAAGCGCCAATAGTTTAGGTTATGGGCGCATTGATGACCGGGTAAGCTGTATGCGGATGTCTCGTATTGCACGTAGCCAGCGTCGGTAAGCAGCTGATGGCCGCGATCAAAAATGTCCCACAAGGTATCGTCTTCTGGCAGGAGCGGTGGTTTGGAGTAAAACTGGGTGTTGGGCTCTATGGTCAACTGATACCAAGAGAGATGCGGCGGCTTAAGCGCTATGGCTTTTTCCAAGTCACTCAGTGCCTCTTGCTCTGATTGCTCAGGCAAACCATGCATTAAATCGAGGTTAAAGCTGTTTAATCCTGCTTGATGAGCAAGGTGGGCCGCACGCTCTGCCTCGCCAGGGCCATGAATACGCCCTAAGAGTTCGAGCTTATCAGCAGAAAAGCTCTGCACCCCGATAGAAATCCGATTGACCCCAGCCTGTTGGTAGCCAATGAATTTATCGGCTTCCACAGTGCCAGGGTTGGCTTCCATGGTCACTTCCATGCTGTCACTGACGGGAAGGCGTGCTTTAATCCCATCCAGTAAACGCGCGATTTGCGCGGGTGACATTAAGCTTGGCGTACCACCACCAATGAAGATCGAATGCAGTGGACGTGTCGCAACAGAGGGATAGGCGCCAAGATCGGTGCCCAGATCGTCAAGCAGCGCATCAATATAATCCTCTTCCGGGATCGCGCCCTTTTGGGTGTGCGAATTAAAATCGCAATAGGGACATTTTTGTACACACCAAGGAATGTGTACATACAGACTCAATGGGATCATGGTTTATTGCGACGCTTTTAATGCTTGGAACAGGGCGTTGAGTGCTTGCCCACGGTGAGAACGTTGCTTCTTCTCGGAAGCAGGCATTTCCGCGGCGCTACATTGTTGATCGGCAGGTAAAAACACCGGGTCGTAACCAAAGCCGTTTTCCCCTTGCGGTGCGTGAGCGATTTGCCCTTCCCACACCCCGTGACAGACCAGTGGTGTTGGGTCATTAGCGTGACGCATATAAACCAATACACAGTGAAAGCGAGCGAGGCGTTCATCACTGCTACTCTCGTGCAGCGCCTCTAACAGTTTGGCGATGTTATCGGCATCACTGGCCGTTTCACCCGCGTAGCGCGCAGAGTACACGCCTGGCGCACCGTTCAAGGCATCGACTTCAAGGCCTGAATCATCGGCAATGGCGGGCAATCCGGTCACTTTCGCCGCATGACGTGCCTTAATGATCGCATTTTCGATAAAGGTGGTGCCTGTTTCGTCAACCTCTTCAACGGCAAAGTCACTTTGCGGCAGTACGTCGAAACCAAATTCGCCGAGTAGTCCCGCCATTTCTTTTACTTTGCCTGCGTTCCCCGTTGCCAACACAACTTTATTCATCACAGTTACCTATTGGGTTATGGCCCGACTATGGGGCATCGACGTAAAACGTATAATTATAGTCAAAAGACGCATTGCGGTTTCCTTCGGCGTTGAGGTCGATATGGAAGCGATACGTCTCTTCATCATCGGCTGCGAAGGTGGCGATGTAGTAGATCGCGTCACCTTCTCTTACCTCGGTAAAGTCCAGTTCACGGCTGTTTCCGACCAAGTTTTTTACTTGCCCGGTGATCTCGGCGGCTATCGCCGGTTTTCCCAGTTGCATGGTATCGAGAACGGCAATGTTGACCAAGCCTCGGTAGCCACTACGGGTAATGTCGTACTGCTGAGCGATTTCGGGCGTCAAGAAAGTGGTTGAGAGCGTGTTGTAATGCACTTCCAATTCACCGACTTCCTTAAACTGTCCCGCCCATGCGGTGGGGGTAGCCACGGCTAATAATACGCTGAGTGCTGCAATTATCTGACGCATAATCTTTCCTTGTGATAAAGCAAATTCATCTTCGCTAATCATACGTACGGGTGCCTGAGTACGATCCGCCGTACTGCTGAGGCACCCGTTAGCTTGAATTATCTGTGTGAGCCAGCTCAATACGCCCTTTGGGGATTATGGTGCTGTTATTGGCTTATAGCGCGTACCAAATCGGGCCAACAAAGTCGCCGATAAGCATATTGATAAATTGGAGCGCGATAAAAATCACCAAAATACTGAGGTCAAGCCCACCGATAGGAGGAATGATACGGCGTACTGGCGCACATACCGGCTCGGTGAGTTGGTGAAATACGTACTCGACAGGATTGTTCCCCTGGCTGACCCAGCTGAGGATGGCGCGCAGGATCAATACCCAAAATAGCAGTTTACCTGCCGCTTTCAGTAAGGCGATCGCTGAGAAGAGGAACATGCCTGAGCTCATCGCAAAAGGGTTGCCGGCGACTAAATCCAGTACCACAAACTTGGCCACCATGAGCAAATATGCAAACAGCACCGTTGCCAGATCCAAACCACCGAGTGCCGGGATCATACGACGCAATGGGCCAACCACAGGTTGAGTCGCTTTGACAATAAATTGAGAGAAGGGGTTGTAAAAGTCTGCGCGCGCCCATTGTAGCCAAACGCGTAGCAGCACCACCATGATGTAAAGATCAAACGCGGTGTTGATCAGAAAGGTCATTGCATTCATATCGTTGCCTTAGTGATTAAAATTCTTGTTCCATTTGCTCGGCACGGGTTACTGCCGCCTGCATGGCCTGTGCCACTATATCGCCAATGTGGTGCTGGTCGAAAACACGTAACGCTTCAGCGGTTGTGCCGCCTTTCGAGGTCACCTGCTCACGCAATTGGCCAATGGTTGTGTCCGTATTGCTTACAACCATTTCTGCCGCCCCTTTTGCGGCTTGCTGAACCAGCTGCCTGGCTTGCTCGTCGCTCAAGCCTTGGCGGATAGCTTCTTGCTGCATCGCTTCCATAAAGCGAAAGAAGTATGCCGGTGCGCTGCCTGCAGCAGCAATCACACCATTAATTTTTGCTTCCTCATCGACCCAGCAGACCTCACCGACGGCTTTCATCAATGCGGTGGCGTAGTGTTTATCCGCCTCCGTTACCTGGCTAGACGCATAGAGCCCGCTCATTCCTTGTCCGACTAAAGAGGGTGTGTTGGGCATCACACGTACCAGGTTAAGTATGGTACCTGCCATCTCACACAGACGATGAGTACTGATGCCGGCTGCAATCGAGATCACCAGTTTTGATGACCAATCGACAGCCGATAAATCGCTTAAAACCTGCGCCATTAATTGCGGCTTGACTGCCAAAACCACGACGTCTGCCGCTTGGCAAGCACGCGTATTATCACGGGTGGTGTGGATACCATAATCCGTACTCAGTACGTCTTCAGGATGCGCGCTGGGTGACGATGCCGATATCGCAGTGGCAGGATAGCCGGCATTAATCAGCCCAGCAATGATAGAGCGTGCCATGTTACCGGCGCCGATAAAAGTAAGGGAGCGATGTTCCATGAAAAGCGTTCCTGTTGTTTTCGTCATCGTTTTATTGTGGGTGTGCACCCCGTCATTCGGAGTAGTTTCGCGCGCCAAAAATCGCGGTGCCGACACGTACCATAGTGCTACCACACGCAATCGCCGCTTCCATGTCACCACTCATACCCATCGACAAGGTATCGATACGCTCTGTCTGCTCACGGAGGGCATGAAACGCATTGGATAAAGGTTCAAACGCGGCGCATTGGCGCTGATAGTCCGTCTCAGGCTGTGGAATAGACATCAATCCTCTGACATTCAGACCGGGTAGGGCTCGGATATCTTCAATGAGGGTGATGGCGTTATCCACGGTTAACCCCGACTTTGATGCCTCGCCACTGGTGTTTACTTGTACCAAGACATTGAGCGGCGGTAAATGTGCCGGACGTTGCTCGCTCAGGCGTTTAGCAATCTTCAACCGATCGACAGAATGCACCCAGTCAAAGTGCTCTGCAATTAACCGTGTTTTGTTGGACTGAATAGGGCCAATAAAGTGCCATTCAATGCGTGCCTCGGGGTGATGTTCGGCAAAATAATTGACTTTTTCCACCCCTTCTTGCACGTAGTTTTCCCCAAACGCTCGTTGTCCCGCGGTGATGGCATCTGCGATCGCCTCGATAGGTTTGGTTTTGCTGACTGCAATTAATTGCACTGAGTCCGCGAGTCGGCCGCATTTTTGGCTTGCGTGATCTATCTGTTCCCTGACCTGTTGAATATTGTTCTTAATATGACACATACCTGATTCTGCAAGGAAAATGAATGGATATTAATGAGCTACTTGCGTTTAGTGTAAAGCATCGCGCGTCAGATCTACATCTTTCTGCGGGGGTGTCGCCTATGGTGCGGGTAGATGGCGATATGCGCAAGCTTAGTCTGCCGCCGCTTAGCCACCAAGCCGTGATGGAATTGGTACTGGCGGTAATGAGCCCTGAGCAGCGGCACATTTTTGACAATGCATGGGAAGTCGACTTTTCCTTTGAACTAAACTCGGTGGCGCGTTTTCGTGTTAATGCGTTCCATCAGCAACATGGTTGTGCGGCGGTTTTTCGCGTGGTACCCACCACTGTCCCAAGGTTAGAGGATTTATCCGCGCCGCCACTTTTCAGTGAGCTGGCTTCGTTACACCAAGGGCTGGTGTTGGTGACTGGGCCGACAGGCTCGGGGAAATCGACCACATTGGCGGCCATGATTGCCCAAATTAATCACCACCAGCAAAAGCATATTCTGACTATCGAAGATCCGATTGAATTTATCCATCCGTCCGAGCAAAGCTTGGTGAACCAGCGCGAGGTTAAGCGTGATACGCAGTCTTTTCAGCAAGCCTTGCGCTCAGCGCTGCGTGAAGACCCAGATGTAATATTAGTGGGCGAGCTACGTGACTTAGAAACCATCCGTTTAGCGTTAACCGCGGCAGAGACCGGGCATTTGGTGTTTGCGACTTTACATACCGTCAGCGCCGCTAAAAGTGTTGATCGTATCATTGATGTTTTTCCCGGCAGTGATAAACCCTTGGTACGCTCAATGCTCTCTGCCTCACTGCGGGCGGTGATCTCTCAGCAACTTGTCAAAAACATCCAAGGCCAGCGTGTTGCTGCTTATGAAATTATGATGGTGACGTCAGCGATTTGTAACTTGATCCGAGAGGATAGAGTGGCGCAAATCACCTCCATGATGCAAACGGGTGGCGCGCATGGCATGCAGACCATGGCGCAAGCGATGGCACAGCTAGAGAATCAAGGCGTGATTGCGCCGCAGGCGGCGATGACGGCCACTCAATCTGTGTATTGACGCTCGAACCAGCTTTCGATAATCACCACCGCAGATTGGGCATCAACAGCACCTTTTCCCAGCGCCTTATATCCGCCACGGGAAAACAGATCCGCGCGCGCTTCACGAGTAGACAAGCGTTCATCGTGCAGCTCAACCGGGTAGCCGAAACGTCCATGCAGGCGGTTGGCAAACTTCTTTGCTCTCGGTGTGATGGTCTCTAAAGGTTGACCGTGTAAATCAAGCGGCAAGCCTACCACCAGATAATCGGGTTGCCAGTCTTTGAGTATGGCTTCGATATCATCCCAGTTTGGGATCCCGTCTCTCGCTTTTAATGCACACAAAGGGCGAGCCGTGCCGGTTAACGATTGGCCAATTGCGACGCCAATACTTTTGACGCCGTAATCAAATCCAATAATGGTCTGAGCGTTCATGCATGTCCTACTTGTGAAGAAAGGTTTGCCGCGTCAATGCCGAGTTGGTCGAGCGCTTTTTGCCAACGCTGATGCACCGGGGTGTCAAAGATGACCTTGGGATCGGCTTCCAGTGTCAGCCAGCTGTTGTCAGCCAATTCCTGCTCTAGCTGCCCAGATTCCCAGCCTGCATAGCCCAGCGCGACCAGAAACTGCTCCGGCTGTTGCTCGGTGCCAAGCGTAGAGAGGATATCTTTGGAGGTGGTGACGGCTAGCTGGTCAGACAGCGGGATGCTGGTGCCATAGCTGCAGTTTGCTGGGTGAAGCACAAACCCTCTGTCCTCAGAGACGGGGCCGCCAAAAAGGACTGGTTGAGATAGGCTCTTTGTGGTATTCGACAAGGGCAGTTGTCGCTCGACCTCAATTTGATCCAGCATTTTTCCCACTGATAAGTTGATCGGGTGGTTAATCATTAGCCCCATAGCCCCGTCATGGCTGTGCTCACAGACATAAATAACACCATGATGAAAACGGCTATCAGCCATACTGGGCATCGCGATTAAAAAATGATTTTTCAGATCCATATCGCCGTCTCCTGTGGGGGCGCGTACTTTGAGTATGCGCGAAAATTCAAGATTTAGATAATGAAGGCGCAGAGCGCCTTCTTTACTTAGGCGCAGCGTCTGGCGATCGCCTCCATTAACATGTCACCAATAGAAATGTCATACGCGGCATCAATCTCGCGAATACAGGTGGGACTGGTGACATTGATTTCCGTTAATTTGTCGCCTATCACGTCGAGACCAACAAAAATTAAGCCCTTTTCTTTGAGGGTAGGAGCAATGGCGCGCGCGATGGCCCAGTCAGTCTCTGAAAGAGGACGTGCTTCGCCGCGGCCGCCAGCAGCCAAGTTGCCACGGGTTTCACCGTCGGCCGGGATACGGGCCAAACAGTAGGGAACCGGTTCGCCATCAACAATTAAGATGCGCTTGTCACCGTTGCTGATGTCAGGGACGAAGGTTTGTGCCATACAAAAACGTTGGCCATGCTCGGTCAGGGTTTCAATAATCACCGACAGGTTCGGGTCGCCTTGTTTGACTCGAAAGATAGACGCGCCGCCCATGCCATCGAGCGGTTTTAAAATCACATCGCCGTGTTCGGCTTGGAATGCTTTAATCTCGTCGGCACGACGGGTCACCAAGGTGGTCGGCGTGTGCTCTGGGAACCACGCAGTATAAAGCTTTTCATTGCAATCACGTAGGCTCTGTGGCTTATTCACAATCAACACACCAGCTTGCTCGGCGCGTTCGAGCATGTAAGTCGCGTAAATGTACTCGGTATCAAACGGCGGATCTTTGCGCATCAAAATCGCATCAAATTCTTGCAATGCGAGGGTTTGGGTCTGGCCGATTTGGTACCAATGGTCGGGGTTATCCATTACAGTCACCCTGTGGGAGCGAGCGTAAGGGGCTCCCTGCTGCATTGACATATCTTCCATCAAGATATAATGCACCTCCCAGCCGCGTTTTTGTGCTGCCAACATCATGGCAAACGTGGAGTCTTTTTTCACACTGATGGCCTCGATGGGATCCATCACAACACCTATTTTCATCATGTCTCTCCTGTTTGCCGGTTAACCCAAATCGCCAAAACGGACTTGAAGGGCCGTAATGGCGGTGAGTGCCGCGGTTTCTGTTCGCAACACGCGTGGGCCTAATAGGATCTCTTCAAAGCCGTGTTCGCGTGTCATTGCAATCTCGTCATCAGACAATCCGCCTTCAGGGCCAATGAGCAAGCGCAGCTTGTTGGGGGCGTCGGGCAGCGTGTTGATAGAGTAGGGAGCTCGTGGATGCAAGTTCAGCTTTAAGCCATCAAACGCCTGCTGACACCATGTATCGAGATTGATCACCGGATTAATGGTGGGCACTACATTACGGCCGCTTTGCTCACAGGCGCCAATCGCGATTTTTTGCCATTGTTGGCGTTTTTTCTCGAGCCGCTCGGCATTGAGTTTCACCCCGCATCGAGCCGATAAAAGGGGAGTGATGGTATTCACGCCTAATTCGACCGATTTTTGAATGGTAAACTCCATTTTCTCACCACGTGAAATCACTTGGCCGAGTTCAAAGTCAAGCGGTGACTCGACACTGTGTGATTCGCAAGCGGTAATGGTCGCGACAACCTGCTTTTTACTGACTTCCGTCAGCATAGCGGGAAACTGCGCGCCACTGCCATCAAAGAGCAAAATAGGTTGTTCTGGTTGCATACGTAGGACGCGACCGAGATGGTTGGCGGCTTCGCCACTCAGTGTCACATCGCCTTGCGATGGCAAGGGCGTTGGGTGATAAATTCGAGGAATTCGCATTGTGCTCGTTTTCCATGGTCATCTCGCCCTCAGTGTAACATGGCTACGGGGGCGATAGGCTTTGTCACTAATATGGGGTCGAGTGGTGAAAAAACAAATTATTCTAAGGCGTCTTGGCTTCTCACTAGTGGCTGTTGGCAGCGGTTGCAGTGATAGGTAGCTTGTCCACGCTGTATTTTATTGTGTCGGCGAATGGATAAGGCGACAGGGCCACACTCACACTGGTACGCGAAGGTTTTGCCTTGCACGGCACTGATATCAAGCTGGTGGGTGGTATTGGCAGGGGCGTTAAATACCTGGGTCATTAGCGAACGCCACTCGGAACCATGTGGTTTTACCCGGCCGTATAACGCAAAAGTAACCAAATGACAGACTTCATGAGGGATCACTTCGTCGAAAAAGATCTCTGGTGCTTGCTGCAAAAGGACAGGGTTAAACCTAACACGCCATTGCGTGGGGTGCGCGGTGCCGGCGGCTTTTCCCCGCAGTGTAAAGCCAACCACGGGGTAGGTCAGCTGAGTGCCTAATTGACGATTGGCCGCATCAATACACTGGTAAACACGCGTGTTAGCCGCTTGCTGTAATGCATCAGATGACCACGCGGTCTTGTCAAAGGCGAATGCGTCAGAAGCAGAAGACATAGTGTGGCGATCCTAGTGGCGATCAAAAAGGGAAGCCGAAGCTTCCCTTAAAAGCAATGAGTACGTGGAGATTACCCGAGTTTGGCAAAGTCGCGCAACAGCTCCGCTTTGTCGGTTTTCTCCCAAGGGAAGATGTCGCGACCAAAGTGGCCATACGCAGCCGTTTGCTTATAGATAGGTTGTAATAGATCCAGCATTTCTTGCAAACCATACGGGCGTAAGTCGAAGTGCTCACGGACCGCTTTAGTGATCACCTCGGGCGCGACTTTTTCAGTGCCGAAGGTTTCGACCATGATGGACGTCGGCTCGGCGACGCCAATCGCGTAAGACAGTTGAATTTCACAACGGTCGGCAAGGCCTGCGGCAACAATGTTTTTGGCCACATAGCGCGCGGCGTAAGCGGCAGAGCGGTCAACTTTTGAGGGATCTTTCCCCGAGAACGCTCCACCACCGTGACGGGCTGCACCGCCATAGGTGTCAACAATGATCTTACGGCCTGTCAAACCACAATCGCCCATCGGCCCGCCAATCACAAACCGGCCCGTTGGGTTGATGAAATACTTGGTATCCTTGGTCAGCCATTTTGCCGGCAGCACAGGCTTGATGATTTCTTCCATCACCGCCTCGCGCAGATCCTCGGTTGAAATGCTGTCGCAATGCTGTGTAGAGAGCACGACGGCATCAATACCGGCAATTTTGCCGTTGTCGTAGGCGAAAGTGACTTGGCTTTTCGCATCTGGGCGTAACCAGTCTAAGGTGCCATCTTTGCGCACCCGCCCTTGGCGCTCCACCAAACGGTGTGAATAGGTAATAGGAGCTGGCATCAGCACATTGGTTTCGTTGGTGGCAAAGCCAAACATGATCCCTTGGTCCCCGGCCCCTTGATCTTTCGGATCGGCGCGGTCAACCCCTTGATTAATGTCGGGCGACTGTTTACCAATGGTATTCAATACGGCGCAAGAGTTGGCATCAAAACCCATATCAGAGTGGACATAGCCGATATCTTGGACGGTTTGACGAGTAAGCTCTTCAATGTCGACCCATGCCGAGGTCGTCACTTCCCCGCCTACCATTACCATGCCAGTTTTAACATAGGTTTCGCAGGCAACGCGTGCTTTGGGGTCTTGCTCAAGGATGGCATCCAAAACAGCATCAGAAATCTGATCTGCGATTTTATCAGGATGGCCTTCAGAGACGGACTCTGAGGTAAACAGGTGCTTAGCCATGTGACACTCTCATTGATTATCAGGGAAACTGACGATACGTACTCACGCGCATCGTCGATCATCTCAGATGTTTTAACTTCTAGACGTCTATTTTATTCGCAATTGTGATAAACGCAAGTCAGTTGATGCCTATGGGTGTTTATTAAGGTATAGCAAAACTGGCTGAGGCACGCTTACACCTCGTGGGAGACTGGCTGCGGCTTCACTGAACACCATGGTGAGGGAACCGCTTCTTGCAGCCTGATCACCAGAGATTCGACACGCAGAGGAAGACGGCCAGCGCTGCAGTATAGACGCAACGGAATAGGTGCTGAGGCCCAGTTAGGCAAGCAGCGCGTAATTCTATCAGGATGATGGTGTTGATAGCCAGTGGCGCTCCAAATCGGTAGCAATCCAACGCCCTGTCCATCAGTGATGGCATCTAACTGAATCGCTATCATGTCGCAATTAAAGCGACTAGGCATGGCGCTTAAGTGGTAGGTCTTGTCGTGATCATAGAGCGTTAATCCTTGACGGCGTAGGGCAAATACGTCTAGCCAAGGGTGTTCATCGAGCATGCTAGGATGCGTAAACGGGCCATATTGGCTGACATAGTCTGGTGCTGCGTAGATACCATATTGCCAGTGGCCGAGCTGATACGAGCGACAATTGACCGGCAGCATGATGTCTCCTGCCCAGATGATAAGATCGGCCGACTGAATACGTTGTGCGCTGACTTCGCTTGTCAATGTGATGGATACTTTGGGGTGCTCAGCGAGAAAAGTACTGATCAATGGGCCCGCCCAGCCGCGCATCATGCCGGGATGGCAAATCACTTCTATCGGCCCTTGAAGGTGGTTATTTAAATCCTGTATTGCCTCTTCACTTCTTTCCGCTAAATCAAGAATTTGATGGCAGTATCGCGCAAATATCACGCCCGCTTTTGTTAAGACCAGTCTATTGCCTTGCCTTTGCGTTAAAGGTTGTCCTAGGTCGGCTTCAAGTTGAGCTAAGCGGCGGCTCACCGTTGACTTGGGTTGGCCCAATGCCTTGGCGGCAGCGGTGAGGCTTTGATGATGACATAAAGCGGCAAACGAACGGATCGAAGAAAAATCCTGCATAACTGTCCTTTTAACGCCACTAAGACGTCACGTCGGCTGTCCAGAAGGAGAGAAATCATCTCGTTCTATAAATGGAACGAGATGTTCCCTTTATGGGGCTAGGCGTCTGTGCATCTTTGTGAATAATTCTCAATTAACAAATGATAATTATTATCACAAAATGGAGTTGATTATGTCCAGTTGTCTTCGTCCCGTTGTTATCGGGATGGTATTAGCCGGTATGCCTGTGGCTGCCAGTCATGCGGCAGAAGCCGGCGATCAAAATACGGAAACCATGGTGATCACTGCCTCAGGGTTTGAACAAGCCACGGCAAAGGCGCCAGCGAGTATCAGTGTGATTAGCCGTGACCAACTTGAAGATCGTTATTATCGCGACGTCACAGACGCACTAAAGCGTATTCCAGGTGTCGTGCTCACAGGGGGCGGTGACACCCAGGATATCAGTATTCGTGGAATGGGCTCCAAGTACACCCTGATGCTGGTGGACGGAAAGCGTATGACGAGCCGGGAGACACGTCCAAATAGCGATGGCCCGGGCATTGAACAAGGTTGGTTACCTCCCCTTCAAGCGATTGAGCGTATCGAGGTAATTCGGGGGCCGATGTCGACCTTGTATGGCTCTGACGCCATCGGTGGGGTGATTAATATTATTACCCGTCGTGAACAACATGAATGGCATGGCAACGTGCAATTAAGCACCTTACTCCAAGAAAAACGTGCTTCAGGGGATGAACAAAGCGCCAATTTTTATCTTTCTGGCGCCTTGAGCGATAAGCTTGGGATGACGGTATCGGGCCAAAACGTTCAACGTCAAGAAGACGATATTCTCTCTGGTTACGAGGACAAATCTTTACGTAGTCTTTCTACCTCGTTGACCTATGATGCCAGCGATTATCAACAGTGGACCTTGGACTTAGGCGCGAGTTCGCAAGAACGAAATGGTCACATAGGTAAAACCGTTCCCACGGATGATAGCCAGTGTCGACGCAAAAAATGTGAAAACAGCAACAATGAATATCGACGGCAATCAATCGCCCTTGGGCATGAAGGGCATTGGACGTGGGGCTGGTCAGATTCACATTTACAGTACGAGCAAAGCCGCAATAAAAGTCGTGAAATGACGATTAAGAACACCGAGTTTAAAACCCGTCTTATTCGTGATTTTGACACACACACTTTGACGGTCGGTGGCTCAGTGAACAAAGCGAAGTTGGAGGACTTTACCTCGAATAAAGCGTCGAGCCAAACTGAGATTGACAATACACAAGCGGCTTTATTTGTCGAAGATGAGTGGCGTGTGATTGAGCCATTTAGTCTGACCCTTGGCTTGCGTGTCGATCATGATGAAAACTACGACTACCACGCCAGTCCACGGGTGTATGGCGTGTATCAACTTAATAGCAACTGGGTAGTGAAAGGAGGCGTGGCGACTGGCTTCCGTTCACCGCAACTGCGAGAAATTGCCCCAAATTGGGCGCAAGTGAGTCGCGGGGGGAATATCTATGGCAACCCGGATCTGGAGCCTGAAACCTCTGTAAACTCAGAAGTCAGCATCAACTACCAAGGCGATACGGGAGTCAGTGGATCGTTAACCGCATTCCATAATGACTTTGAAGATAAGATCACCCGAGTGACTTGTCCCGCATCAACCTGTCCGCCTACTGTCTATATAGACAAGGGAGTGACAAAAACGAAACTGTCCACCACCCGGATTAACGTCGACGAAGCGGTCACACAAGGGATTGAAGCGAGCCTATTCGTGCCAGTCACGGAGACGGTTGACGTGAGTGCCAGCTATACCTATACCGATTCAGAGCAAAAAACCGGTGAGTATAAGGGGCAGCCTTTAACGCAAATACCCCAGCAGCTCGCGTATGGCGAAGTTAATTGGCAAGCCACTGAGAGGTTGCGTCCTTGGGTGAGCGCGACCTACCGTGGCGAAGAAATGGATCCTGTGACAGGCCCGTCCTCTCGCAGCAATATAGAGCCAAGTTACACCTTGGTTGATGCCGGGATGAACTACCAGCTCAGCGATGCGATTGAACTTCAAGGCGCGGTTTATAACCTATTGGATAAAACGCGTGAGTATGAAGACTACGGTTATATCAGTGATGAACGTCGATATTGGTTCGGACTGAATGTCAGCTTCTAGTCATTGATAAAAGGCGTGTTGTTACTTCATAGACTGCCACACCCCTAACACTGCCACGCCCGTCTCGGACTCTGCCGGGCGGGCGTTTTCCCTGCATTTTGTTCCCAAGTAGCGTGAGAAGAGTCACACAACACGTGCGTCTTTTACGTGCTTGAGATACACTGTGCATCATCGTTAAACGAGCACCGATGGACATGGCATTAAGAGTCGCAATTAATGGATTTGGTCGTATAGGGCGCAGTGTATTGCGAGCTCTGTACGAAAGTGGCAAGCACGA
Source organism: Salinivibrio sharmensis (assembly GCF_001995985.1). Lineage (GTDB taxonomy): Bacteria > Pseudomonadota > Gammaproteobacteria > Enterobacterales > Vibrionaceae > Salinivibrio > Salinivibrio sharmensis. Next base: position 19,442 of record NZ_MUFC01000019.1, read on the forward strand.
TCGCATTCAAGTGGTCGCGATTAATGAGCTCGCAGAGCCCGAGGCGATGGCGCATCTGCTCCAGTATGACTCGAGCCATGGTCGATTCGGCTGGCCAGTGTCCTATAATCAAGAACACCTTTTTGTCGCCACCGACAGCATTCGCTTGCTTCATTTGCCGGAGCTGCAGCTTCTACCTTGGCGCGATCTGGATGTAGATATTGTGCTCGATTGCACGGGCAAGTTTGGTACGCGTCAGGATGGGGAAGCCCATATTGCAGCGGGCGCTAAAAAAGTCCTTTTCTCTCACCCCGCCAGCCAAGACGTGGACAGAACCGTTATTTACGGGGTCAATCATGACGCATTGACCGCCGATGATCGTATTGTTTCTAATGGTTCTTGTACCACCAATTGTATCGTCCCGGTGATTAAAGCCTTGGATGAGCATTTTGGTATCGAGTCGGGGACGATTACGACCATTCACTCTTCGATGAATGATCAACAAGTCATCGATGCGTATCACTCTGATCTTCGTCGCACACGTACTGCCAGCCAGTCTATTATTCCTGTGGATACCAAACTGCATGTTGGAATTGGTAGAATTTTTCCGAAATTTTCTGACAAATTTGAAGCAATTTCTGTCCGCGTGCCGACGATAAACGTGACAGCGATGGATTTAAGTGTCACTGTACGTACTAAAGTGAAAGTTAATGACGTAAATCAAGCTCTGCAGACGGCATCTCGATGTACATTAGACGGTATACTGGATTATACCGAAGCGCCCTTGGTATCGATCGATTTTAACCATGACTCGCACAGCGCCATTGTCGATGGGTCGCAAACACGGGTCAGTGATCACCAGCTGATTAAAACGCTGGTTTGGTGTGATAACGAGTGGGGCTTTGCCAACCGAATGTTAGATACCACACTTGCGATGGCGTAATAGACGCAAGCGTGGGTGGGGTGTTGCCCTGATTAAATCAGTTTCAATTTGCAACCTTATAGCGAGGACCATATGTCTGTAATTAAGATGACCGACTTAGATCTTGCCGGAAAGCGTGTGTTTATCCGTGCTGATCTGAACGTGCCAGTTAAAGACGGTAAAGTTACCTCTGATGCACGTATTTTGGCATCACTGCCTACGATTAAGCACTGCCTCGAAGCAGGCGCGAAAGTCATGGTAACGTCTCACCTAGGTCGCCCTGAGGAAGGTCAGCCTGAAGACCAGTACTCACTGCAACCTGTTGTGAACTACCTGGATGACGCACTCGATTGTAAGGTCAGCCTCGCGAAAGACTACCTAGACGGCCTTGAGCTTAATGCCGGTGAGCTGGTGGTGCTTGAGAACGTTCGCTTTAACAAAGGCGAGAAGAAGAACGACGAAGCGCTCTCTAAAAAGTATGCAGCGCTGTGTGATATCTTCGTGATGGATGCATTCGGCACCGCGCACCGTGCACAAGCGTCAACCCATGGTGTGGGCACGCATGCCCCTGTAGCTTGCGCCGGTCCACTGCTGGCTAACGAGCTTGACGCCTTAGGCAAAGCGATGGATAACCCTGCACGTCCAATGGTCGCCATTGTGGGTGGGTCAAAAGTATCTACCAAACTGACAGTGCTGAAATCATTGTCAACCGTTGCTGACCAGCTGGTTGTGGGCGGTGGTATTGCGAACACCTTTATCGCAGCTGACGGCCACAATGTCGGTAAATCGCTGTATGAGGCAGACTTGGTCGATACCGCGAAATCCTTAATGGAAGAGTGCCACATTCCTGTCGCAACCGACGTAGCGTGTGCGAAAGCGTTTGATGAAAATGCGGAGGCGGAGATCAAGCGCGTTGAAGATGTACAAGACGACGACATGATTTTTGACCTTGGTCCTGAATCTACCCAAGCGTTGGCGGACATTTTGAAAAATGCCAAAACCATTCTGTGGAATGGCCCTGTTGGCGTGTTTGAGTTTAAGAACTTCGAAGCAGGCACCGCGGGTATTTCAAAAGCGATCGCGGAGTCTGAAGGCTTCTCTGTTGCGGGTGGCGGCGATACGCTTGCAGCCATTGACAAGTTTGGCATCCAAGCTGACGTGTCTTACATCTCAACCGGCGGCGGTGCGTTCCTAGAGTTTGTTGAAGGCAAACCTCTACCTGCGGTAGAAATGCTAGAAGCACGCGCGAAAGACGCATAAATCAGATAATAAAACGGGAGTGACATCTCCCGTTTTTGCTTTCGTTTGACTACAATAGGCCGAGTCGTAAACGATTGCACCAGATTGATAAAGGTGCACCGCATCTTTACTCAGTTCAGCAAAGACAACCCGAGTTAATAGGACAAGAGCCATGTCTAAAGTTTTTGATTTTGTAAAACCTGGCGTTATCTTTGGCGATGACGTTCAGAAAGTATTTGAAGTTGCCAAAGAGAACAAGTTTGCACTGCCTGCAGTCAACGTGGTTAACACTGACTCAATCAACGCAGTGATGGAAGCCGCAGCGAAAGTAAAAGCGCCAGTGGTTATTCAGTTCTCAAACGGCGGTGCGGGTTTCTTCCCGGGCAAAGGTCTGAAACTAGAAGGCCAAGAAGCGCAAATTAAAGGCGCTGTTGCCGGTGCGAAGTACGTTCACGCCATGGCTGAAGTCTACGGTGTGCCTGTGATCATGCACACTGACCACGCTGCGAAAAAACTGCTGCCTTGGATTGATGGTCTGCTCGACGCTGGCGAAGCCTTCTTCAAAGAGCACGGCAAACCGCTTTTCTCTTCTCACATGATTGACCTTTCTGAAGAGTCGCTAGAAGAGAACATGGAAATCTGTGCCGAGTACCTAGCGCGCATGGACAAAATGGGCATGACGCTAGAAATTGAACTGGGTATTACGGGTGGTGAAGAAGACGGCGTTGATAACAGCGATGTTGATACTGCTGACCTGTACACCAAGCCAGAAGAAGTGGCTTACGCATACGAAAAACTGTCAGCTGTTAGCCATCGTTTCACCATTGCTGCTTCATTCGGTAACGTCCACGGTGTTTATAAGCCAGGTAACGTGGTTCTGAAGCCAAGCATCCTGCGTGAATCACAAGCATATTGTGCTGAAAAATTTGGCCTTGACCACAATGCCCTCAACTTTGTTTTCCACGGTGGCTCAGGTTCTTCACAAGCAGAAATCGAAGAATCTATTGGCTATGGCGTGATCAAGATGAATATCGATACCGATACCCAGTGGGCGACATGGGATGGTATTCGTCAGTACTACCAAGACAACGAAGGTTACCTGCAAAGCCAAATCGGTAACCCGAAAGGTGACGACCAACCAAACAAAAAATTCTATGACCCACGCGTTTGGCTACGTAAAGGTCAAGAGTCGATGGTTGCGCGCCTTGAGCAAGCCTTTAAAGACCTTAACGCGGTTGACGTACTGTAAACGTTATAACAGTGTTGAATTAAAGCCCGCCATTTGGCGGGTTTTTTTATATCTGCGTGATACCGACTCGTCTCATTGGGTAGAGGTTTTGCGTCACTGAGATAGACAGCGACCAGTAAAAGGCTGTTAACATAGGGTTACCGTTTATCCCAACTTGAAGAGGGAAAGTGAATGAGTGAGGAAAACACAGTGGTAGAGGGCGCTAAATGGGCCCAGACTTGGCTGATGGATAATCAAGATCTGTTGACGCAGTACGGGGTGAACATTATTTCCGCACTACTGATCTTGGTGGTTGGTAACCTTGTGGTTAAAGGTTTAGCTAACTCCATGGCGGGTGTGATGCGCAAGCGCAACATGGATAACGCGGTGATGGAGTTTCTCCATGGCTTCGTGCGTTACTTACTGTTTGTCATCGTTTTAATCGCAGCATTAAGCCGCGTGGGTGTACAAACCGCGTCTGTGATTGCCATCTTAGGTGCCGCAGGTTTAGCCGTGGGTCTTGCGTTACAAGGCTCGTTGGCAAACTTTGCCGCTGGGGTCTTGATTGTGATGTTCCGTCCGTTCAAATCGGGCGATTACGTCGAGTTGGCCGGAGTGGCTGGCTCTGTTGAGTCCATTCAAGTGTTCTCTACGGTGCTCACGACCCCTGACAACAAAATGGTGGTGGTGCCAAATGGTTCGGTGATCAGCAGCCCAATCACTAACTATTCCAAGCATGCCACACGCCGCATTGACTTGACGATTGGCGTAGCGTATAGCGCGGATTTGAAGAAAACCAAAGCGGTGTTGACGGATATTGTCACCCAACATCCTTTGATCATAAAAGATCCTGAGCCTAATGTGGCGGTGATGACGTTAGCCGACTCATCGGTCAATTTTGTGGTGCGCCCTTGGGTGAAAACAGAAGACTACTGGAGTGTTTACTTTGAGCTGTTGCCAACCATCAAAGAAGCGCTGGACGAAAATGGTATAGAAATCCCGTTCCCGCAAATGAGTGTTCACGTCGAACGCAGCGAGAGCCAAGCATAACCTCACGGTGGCTGGCTGTCATTATGGATGCGGCTGTATGGCCGCATCCGTGTTTTTTAACCGGCCAGTAAACGTGTGTACAGGCCAAGGGCGAGCTTGCCCGCCACGAATAACATCATACTCGCCATTAATAGATCCAGCAGTCGTCGAATAGAGGGGGTGGATAGCCACGGTGACAAACGTGCTGCCCCTGCCGACAAGCCGTAAAACCAAAGGCACGATCCCATTAGGGCGCCGACAGTAAAGGCAACGCGTTCATCGAACGCAAATTGGCCACCAATTGCCCCCAACACTACCACGGTATCGAGGTAAACGTGCGGATTAAGCAAGGTCACCGCTAATGCGCCAATGATCACCGCGCGGCGGCCTCGACTCATGGTGGGGGCTTCCATTGACGCCTCTTGGTTGTGTTGACGTGCGCTTTGGATAAACTGCCACGCGTAGACACTCAAAAAGCCGATCCCTGCGAGCGTAATGGTATTGAGCAGTATGGGATAACTTGCCAATAATGCTCCTCCGCCAAAAATCCCACTTGAGATCAAGATGATATCGCAGACAAAGCAAATTGATGCCGTGGTCATATGGTGCTCACGACTAATCCCTTGGTTGATCACATACGCATTTTGCGCGCCAATCGGAATAATCATCGTCAGGCTCAAGCCTAATCCCTGAAGGGCGACTAAAAAACTGCTCACTGCTGTTTTCCTTTTCTCTCCGAGTATGGCTCTCACTTTAAGCAGGAATACCTATTAAGGGAACTTAAATATATTTATGGTTAATTAGTAAAACTAATAAGGAGAGTGAGAWGGATTATCGAGGTGTAGAAGCCTTAGATGCGGTGATTTCCTGGGGAAGTTTTGAACGTGCAGCCGCGGCATTGTTTATCACCCAGTCAGCGGTATCACAACGCATCAAGCAACTGGAGCGACAAATCGCTCAACCTGTGATGGTGCGCGAGCAACCGCCAAAACCCACAGCGATAGGCCAGCGCCTGTTAGGGCTTTATCGACGCGTGCAACTGTTGGAGCAAGAAACCTTGCCCGAGCTGGCGCCCGGTGTTGATGGATCAGCTTTGTCAGTGTCGATTGCCACCAATGCAGACAGTTTAGCCACTTGGCTGCTTTTGGCTCTTGCCCCGCTGACCACCCATCAAGCGATTGATTTTAATCTATTGGTGGAAGATGAGAGCCGTACACTCAATAAAATGCGCAGTGGTGAAGCGGTTGCGGCGATCAGTACCGATTCCACGCCAATGCACGGTTGTGACTGCCGCTATTTAGGTACCATGGACTACAGTTGTGTGGCCACGCCGTCATTTGCCCAGCGATACTTTGCCGATGGGATTGATAGAGAAGCGTTAATGGCAGCGCCAGCGGTGATCTTTGATGCGCATGATGATATGCACGCGGACTTTTTGGCGGCCCACTATGCGATGCCTGCTGCGGGCTGGCGCCGGCATATTGTGCGCTCGTCGGAGGCGTTTGTAGCCATGGCGTTGCAGAGCATGGCTTATTGCCTGATCCCAAGGGTAATGGTCTCAGAGCAGTTAGCCGACGGGCGTTTAATAGACGTGATGCCGGGAAAAGTCGAATCACGCCATTTATACTGGCATTTTTGGGCAATGGAAAGTGGCGTATTGGCCGAGATCACCCATGCCTGTCAGCTCGCCGCGAAGGAAGCACTCGCCCAATATTGACACAACGTTGACGTTGGCGAGGGAGCGTTTTTCGTTTTTAGGCGTCTGACAGGTGTGACTTACTATTATCGGGTTCCAAAGGAGAGACTATGCATAAATTTAAAGCAATGCTTTGCCTGACTAGCGCCTTGGTGACAGCACCGGCTGCGATGGCCAATATTGATTTTCCGCATTTGGACATTACCGGTGTCGGTGAAGTGACGGCTGCACCTGATATGGCCACGATTGATGTGGGGGTGGTGACCGAGCGAAAAACCGCAAAAGCGGCAAAAGCGGCATCGGATAAAGCGGTGACTGCCTTTATCGACAGGCTCGCTGCACAAGGGGTGACACGCGAACAGATTGAGAGTGCGCATATTCAACTATCACCACGTTACCAACATAGCAAAGACAAAGCGCCTGAATTAGTCGGTTATCGCGCCGAGCGCCAGGTTACCGTGACCCTCAACCAGCTCGACAAGTTGAATGCCGTTTTAGATGGGGCGCTGGGCGAGGGGATTAATCGAATCCGGCAAGTACAGCTGACCAGCAGTGACCAATCGGCATTGAAAGATAAAGCGCGTGAGGCAGCGGTCAATGATGCCAAAGCAAAAGCGGAATCGCTCGCGAAAAGCCTGGATATGCGTGTTGATGGTGTCTGGCAAATTCGCTATCGGTCCAGCAATCCGCGCCCTGTAATGATGAATGCCGAGATGCGCAGCGGCAGCGCCGATGTCGCCGCAAGCTACCAAGATGCAACCATGCAGGTGCGTGACCAGGTTGATATTATTTTCCGCCTTGATGACTAGTAGCGTCGTTGGCCAACACGATCAAAAAAGGGCGCTGATGCGCCCTTTTTTACCATTGATTCGGTGTTTGAATCTTATGCCGTTGGATTGATAGGTTTGCCATCGGCATCGGTGGCTTCACTTTCTTGCTTGCCATTACGGCGCGCCAGACGTTGTTCCCAGTAATCGGCATTTTTGATGCCAAGCTTAACGGGATCGAAGGTGTAGGTTTCTACCCCTCTGGCCTGTTGCTCTTCATAATCTTTTAGCGCCTTAAGGGCTGGCTTAGAGATAAAGAAGATGATGATGATGCCAACAATGTTCAGCCATGCCATCAGGCCCACACCCGCATCACCAAATGCCCAAGCGAGGTTAGCGCTTCGCACACAACCGTAGAACACGGCGGACATCAGTACCACTTTCAGCGCAAACATCATCCCTGGCACCTTGATGGTACGGCGCAGGTAAGCAATGTTGGTTTCGGCAATGTAGTAGTAGGCCAAAATAGTGGTAAAGGCGAAGAAGAAGAGCGCGAAGGCGATAAAGGGTTTACCTAGGCCGGGCATCGCTGCTTCAATCGCCAGCTGGGTAAATTCAGGGCTGTTTGCCGCGACCGAAGATGCCAAGTTTTGCACGATATAGGCTTCACCCGGACCATGGACGTTGTAAGCACCAGTAATGATGATCATAAACGCGGTTGCCGAGCATACCAGCAGGGTATCGATGTACACCGAGAAGGATTGCACTAAACCTTGCTGAGCTGGGTGGTCAACGTTGGCAGCAGCAGCAGCGTGTGGACCTGTACCTTGACCGGCTTCGTTGGAGTAAACACCACGTTTAACCCCCCAACCAATAGCTGCACCGGCACCTGCCATCGGTGTGAAGGCATCGCCGATGATCATAGAAACCACGGCGGGAATTTCACTAATGTTCAGTAGGATGATGACAAACGCAATAATGATGTACGCCAGTGCCATGAATGGCACGACGATTTGCGTAAAGTGGGCAATACGTTTAACACCGCCGAAAATGATGAAACCCAGAACGATTGAGATAAAGGCCCCGGTAATCACTTTTGAAACTTCGAGCGCGCCGAACATCGCGGTATCAACCATGGCACCAGAGCCAAACGCGGTTTCAACCGCATTACCGATGGCGTTAGATTGCACGCCAGGAAGCATCACACCACAGGCTAGCAGAGTCGCAAGGGCGAAAAGAATCGCGTACCATTTTTGACCCATTGCTTTTTCAATGTAATAAGCAGGGCCGCCACGGAACTCACCGTTGTCCTCTTCTTTATAGATCTGCGCCAACGTTGATTCAGTGTATGCGGTCGCCGCGCCAAGAAAGGCAACAACCCACATCCAGAATACTGCGCCTGGGCCACCAAAACCGATGGCGGCAGCGACGCCGGCGATGTTACCTGTACCGACTCGGCCAGAGAGTGATACCGCCAAGGCTTGGAACGAGGAAATCCCTTTGGTTGAGCTTTTCCCTGAAAAGAGCAGTCGCCACATCTCGGAGAAGTGACGGACTTGAACAAAGCGAGTCAGTATGGAGTAAAACAGTCCCGCACCCAAGCAGGTGTAAATCAGAACTGGGCTCCATATGATGCTATTTAAGAAATCGACAAACGATTGCATAGTGAGTTCCTTCTACTGTGTTTGCATCATGGTTTTGTTGTTAGCGCGAATAGCATCTTAAACTGATTTGCAGCTCAATTGTTAATATTTTGTGTCATCACATTGCACGATGTGTGAATCTGATCGTTTTGTGCTCAACAAAATGGACGTAGATAGCAAAAAAAAGGAGGCCTTATCGGGCCTCCTTGAGTAATTCCTTATATATCAGCCAGTCAGTGAGGCTGAGAGGTGTCTAGTTCTATTTGCGCTTTTTTGGCTTTTTAACTTTGCTTGAGTTTTTAACGCTTTGCTTCTTTTTTTTCTTCTTGTGCTCTGCTTTTTTATGTTTTGGCTTCAAGCCATCAATGGTTCGCTCTTTAATCTCTTCATCCATGTAGCGCATGATCCTATCCATCATCGGTTGGTCATGGGCTTCGACCAGTGAAATCGCAGAGCCTTTCTTGCCCGCACGCGCCGTGCGACCTATGCGATGTAAATACACATCGGCGGTGCGCGGAAGATCATAATTGATCACATGGGTGATATCTGGGACATCAATACCACGTGCCGCAACATCCGTGGCCAGCAGTACCTTCACTTTTCCTTCACTAAAGCGGCTAATAGCATTATTACGTTTCGCTTGCTGCATTTCGCCTTGGATCCAGGCGCAATCCAGTTGTTGTGACTGCATATAATCACGAAGCTCCGCCAAGCGTTCACGTGTTTTTATAAACACAATCGCGCGCTCTGCCTGATCGGTAACAATGGATTTAAGCAAGGCACGTTTATGTTCCAAATCATCGCAGCGGTGATACCACTGGATGATTTTCTTACGCTCGCGGCGCGGCGGTGTCACATCCACCAACTCAGGGTTATCTAGCAGGCTATCGGTAAAGCCTGCGACTCCGCGCCCTTCTAATGTGGCTGAGAACAGCATGGTCTGACGGCGGCGTTGACACTCATCAGATAGTCGATTGACCGCATTTGCAAACCCCATATCTAGCATCCGGTCTGCTTCATCTAAGATCAGGCATTCAACGGCGCGGCAATCGAACCGCTCGGCTTCAATGTATTCCATCAAACGGCCAGGCGTTGCCACTACAATATCCTGAGTTTTACCCAGCTGCTCTGCATGCTCTTGGTATGAAATCCCGCCGGTGATGGTGAAGATCTTTAAGCTAGTGTTTTTCGCCAAGGCTCGAGCTTCATCAGCAACCTGAATGGCCAGCTCACGCGTGGGGGTGAGAACCAGTACGCGACCTGGTCCTGGCTTTTGCCGTGGGAAGTCGAGTAAATGCTGCAACATGGGTAGCAGAAAAGCCGCCGTTTTGCCGGTGCCTGTCGGGGCGGAGGCGAGAATATCGCGCCCATCCATACCGTGGGGGATAACCTCAGATTGGATCAGCGTAGGGCGCTGATAGCCCATATCGTCAAGTGCACTGAGCAGTTCAGGATCCAGCTCGAGTTCGGCAAAGCTTCGCACAGATAATTCTCCAAGGGTAGTTAAGCGCGGTATTATAGACGCAAATAGTGTAAATGGGCAGCGCGCCCAAGGCCAATGATAGCGAGATGTTGCTCGGTTTGGCTTACGAGAGTTTAAGGTAAAACGCTCGCGTTAGGTTGGCAAAAGCCTGCGTGTAGGTGCCATCTTGCTCGCGCACTGCGATCGTATCAGATCTGACTGCGCCCGTCGTCGGGCTCAGCGTGAATAATACACGAGAGGGCGCTTTTTCCGGTGTGGCACTGACCAACACGTGGCGGTGTAAAAAAAGCCCGTGTGCTTGTGCATCCTCAATAAATGTCTTTGCCTCGTTGCTGGGCAAAATCAGATCCGCACACCCTGTGGGGGCGAGTAATCGCTTTAGACAGGCAATAAGCGCGGGATGGCTTAAGGTACTAGCATGTCTGGCAACGGCCCGTTGTGGGTTGCTTGAAGGCGCACCACTGGTGAAATAGGGGGGATTGCAGACAATATGTTGCCACTGTTCGCGACACGCAAAATCGGTGATATCGCCGTGGTGTAATTGGATCTGCGTGGCAAACCGTGACGCTCTCACATTTAACGTGGCGCAGTGAAAGGCGGACGGGTCGTACTCGACCGCGGTGATCGATAAGTGAGTGAAACGTTGTGCCAACATCAATGCCAATAAACCGGTTCCCGTTCCGATATCCAAGCTATTGCTCGCCGTCCCAGGCTGAGACCACGCGCCCAGTAGTACACCGTCCGTACTGACTTTCATGCCACAGTCACCGTGGTCGATAACAAATTGTTTAAAGCGAAATTGGCTCATTTGTCCTGCACTCTGGCGACTTAGCGGCATCAAGGATTAGCATTTTTTGCTTTTGTGTAACCACAATGTTATCGATCTTGATCGTTAAAAAATGCCATGGATAACATGATAGCTAGTTTATTGAGCTGATTGTTATTGCTAAAGCAGAAGATCACAAGGTTTTTTGTCAATGCCTTTACTGTGGCTGTGAACTTCTTCATTATTCTGCGTTCTGCCCATCGTCTGAAACAAAATATTATAAATGAGCGTTTCAGCTGGGTGAAACATTATTCATTGCAAACACCATCTCAAGCTGTAGGTATACATCGTGACTAAGCGTTTAAAATTAGTAGATATTTTAGCGTTAGGTTTTATGACCTTTGCCTTTTTCTTAGGCGCTGGGAATATAATCTTTCCTCCACAAGCTGGCATGTTAGCCGGTGATCATTACACTGCCGCGATGATCGGATTTTTGATCACAGCGGTCGGTCTTCCTTTAATCGGTATTATTGCGGTTGCAGTCGCAGGCGGCGGCTGGAAAGGCCTCACCCGTGATTTGCCAACGGGTGTGGCGACACTGATGGCCGTGTTGATTTTTATCATTATTGGCCCTGCTTTTGCCGCACCTCGTGCCGGACTGGTTGCCTATGAGATTGGTTTTAAACCGTTTTTATCTGCACCAGGGCAACTAGAATTAGGCGCTTTCTCGGTCGTTTTCTTTGCTGTCGCGATGTTTTTCTCCCTTTCTCAAGGCAAACTGATTGATACCATCGGTAAGTTCTTGACACCTCTGCTCTTTGCGGCGCTCGCGATTTTGGCTATCGCAGTTATTATCAATCCTCAAGGCGAAGTGGTTGCCGCGCAGGGTAGCTACGTTGAAAACGCACTGACAACCGGCTTTTTGGAAGGTTATAACACCATGGATACCTTTGCGGCCTTGATGTTCGGCATGTTGATTGTCGATGTGATCCGCAAAAAAGGTATCGAGGACAACAAAGCAACCTGCATGTACCTGATTTATGCCGGTATTATTGCCGCGGCTGGCCTAGCGTTTGTATACGTGTCGCTGTTCTATTTGGGCTCAACCGCCAGTGCAGTGGCGCAGGGGACGCAAAACGGTGGCGAAATCATGGCCGCTTACGTGGATGCACTGTTTGGCCCAGTGGGACAAATGATCCTCGCGGCGATCATTGGCCTTGCGTGTTTGACCACCGTGATTGGGTTGGTCAGCGCGTGTGCTGATTACTTTAGCTCGCTCACATCGTGGACGTACCGTCGCTGGGTGGTGGTCGTGGCCACTATCTGTGCGGTGGTGGCTAATGTGGGCCTAAAACAGCTTATCGCCATTTCTATTCCGGTCTTGTTCGCATTATACCCGGTTGCGATTGCACTGATTGGCTTGACCTTCATTCGCCGTTGGTTGCCAAATCCAGCGCTAGGCTATCGCCTTGTATTGGGCGTGGCATTGCTGTTTAGCTTGCTTGATGCGGTGAAAGTCATGGGCGCTGATATGAGTGCCTTTAACTTCCTGCCGCTGTTTGATGTCGGCATGGCATGGCTGCTGCCCACATTGGTGGCAATGGGTGTGGCAAAGTTTGTTGGCTCACGTGATGATGCGCTAGCAGAAGCCTAATGATTCGCTACATGGTAGCCAAGAAAAACCGCGCTGGTTGAGCGCGGTTTTTTTATGTCTGTTTGTTAAACAGGCTGATCATCAGAGTAACGCTTGGTATTCGACCAGTACTTGTTCGCACCAGGTTTGGATACGCTCGTCACTGAGCTCGTATTCAGAGTCTTCATCGAGTGCAAGACCGACAAAGTGTTTGCCATCCTCAGTCACGGCCTTTGACGCGTCAAAACGGTAGCCTTCGGTAGGCCAATAACCAATAAACTGTGCGCCACAGCCTTGTAGCTGCTGGTGGAGCATGCCCATGGCATCGAGGAACCACTCGGCATAGCCTTCCTGATCGCCCAAACCAAAGAGGGCAATGACTTTGCCTTGTAACTGAAGGCTATCAATATCTTGCCAAACCGCTTCCCAATCTTCTTGTAACTCGCCAAAGTCCCACGTTGAAATCCCAAGTATCAGCAGGTCATACTCTGCCATTTTGGCGAGCGGTGTTTCTTTGACATTATGTAGCTCAACCAAGTCATCACCGATAAAGTCGCAGATTTTCTCCGCGGCCATTTCGGTGTAGCAGGTGGTAGAACCATAAAAAAGACCGATTTTCATAGCGCAACTCGTTTGTGTGTAATGGGCGCAGTTTACCTGCTCAACGGTAATTTGATCCAGCAAGTGCAGGCGACATTTTGTATACTAGCCGCCAGCCATTACTCCGATAATGGGCGTGCTTTTTCCGATGGATAACCAAGTGAGCTGAACGTGACGAACAACATTGAACTCATCGAACAGTTTTTGGATGCAATGTGGATGGAGCGCGGGCTCTCTGAAAACACCTTGACCTCCTACCGCACCGATTTACTCAAGCTATGTCATTGGCTCGATAGCCGTGCATTGGTGGCCGTCAGCAAGCAAGATTTGCAAGACTACCAGTATTGGTTGCATGAGCAGGGCTATCAATCGAGCTCACGTAGTCGCATGGTGTCGGCGTTGCGTCGGCTTTTTCAATATGTGTATCGACAAAAATTGCGCCCCGACGATCCCAGCGCCACATTAATCAGCCCGAAACAGCCAAAGCGGCTACCAAAAGATCTGACAGAAGAGCAAATCGATGCCTTATTAACTGCCCCCAATACGGACGACCCGCTTGAGCTCAGAGACAAAGCCATGTTGGAGCTCTTATATGCCACAGGTTTGCGTGTCACAGAGCTTATCGGACTGACCATGGAAAATGTGAGCTTGCGCCAAGGTGTGGTGCGGGTGTCCGGTAAAGGGGATAAAGAGCGCTTGGTGCCCATGGGAGAATCTGCGGTGGATTGGCTAGAACACTACTTGGCGTATAGCCGTCCGATATTGCTGGGAGAAACCAGTACCGATGTATTTTTTCCAAGTAAACGTGCACGCCAAATGACAAGGCAAACCTTTTGGCATCGCATCAAATATTACGCGCAGTTGGCGGGGATTGAGACCGATGACCTTTCCCCGCATGTTTTACGCCACGCGTTTGCGACTCACTTGCTCAATCATGGCGCCGATTTACGCGTAGTGCAGATGTTACTCGGACACAGTGACCTGTCGACGACGCAAATATACACCCATGTGGCTACCGAGCGTTTGAAGCAGCTTCATCAAACACATCACCCACGCGGCTAATCGATAACTGGTGACAACTTCATGATAGAAATAAAAAGACGTACCCCGTCGGTCACGCCGGCATTTAGCGATGCGATTCCGCCGTTATTGCAACGTTTATACGCTAACCGTGGCTTAAAAGCAGACAGCGAGCTCAACCGCAGCGTGGCTGGGTTGCATCAATACCAGGCGCTAACCGGGATTGATGCTGCGGTTAACTTGCTCGCCGAGGCGTTAAAGGCTCACCAGTCTATTTTGATTGTGGGTGACTTTGATGCCGATGGCGCGACATCGTCAGCGCTATCCGTCAAAGCCTTACGCATGATGGGCGCGACTCGGGTTGATTACCTGGTACCTAACCGCTTTGACGATGGCTATGGGCTAAGCCCAGAGGTGGTCGACCAAGCTGCGGAGCGGGGCGCTGAGCTTATCATGACCGTGGACAACGGGGTGTCTTCATTGGCGGGGGTGGCGCACGCCAAAGCGCTCGGTATGCAGGTGCTGGTGACCGATCACCACCTACCGGGTGAGACACTGCCTGAGGCCGACGCCATGGTGAACCCGAATCTGGATGACTGTGGTTTTCCCTCGAAGGCGCTTGCCGGTGTCGGGGTCGCCTTTTATTTGATGCTGGCGCTGCGCGCACATTTGCGTGACCAAGGGTGGTTTGAGCAGCAAGGCATCCCTGTGCCCAATTTGGCCGAGTTACTCGATTTGGTCGCGCTGGGCACCGTCGCCGATGTGGTGGCGTTAGATGGCAATAACCGCATTCTTGTGCATCAGGGGTTGCAGCGGATCCGTGCTGGACGTTGCCGCCCGGGGATCCAGGCGCTTATCGAGGTGGCTAATCGCAACATGGCCACGCTCGTCGCCAGTGATTTTGGCTTTGCATTGGGGCCAAGGATCAATGCCGCGGGGCGTTTAGATGATATGGCGTTTGGGGTCGAGCTTTTACTGTGTGACAACATTCATGCTGCCAGACGAATGGCCTCAGAGTTGGATGCGCTCAATCAAACTCGCAAAGACATAGAGCAAGGAATGAAGCAAGAAGCCGTGGCTTGGTGTGAGCGCTTGATTGCCGAGCAGTCTGAGCAAGAATTGCCGGTAGGGCTGGCGTTGTTTCAGCGCGACTGGCATCAAGGCGTGATTGGGATCTTAGCCTCACGATTAAAAGATCAATTTCACCGCCCTGTGATTGCGTTTGCCGATGGCGGCGATGGGCTGATAAAGGGGTCAGCGCGTTCGATTCCTGGTTTGCATATGCGCGACACCCTCGATCGGATTGATACATTAAATCCAGGATTAATCAAAAAGTTTGGCGGCCATGCCATGGCAGCTGGGCTTACGATAGACGAAACTCAGTTCGAGGCCTTCGCCAAGCAGTTTGATGTGCAGGTACGTGAGCAAGTCAGTGATGATGACTTAAAAGGTGTGTTGTTAACTGATGGTCCCTTACACAGCCACGAGCTGGGGTTAGAAACGGCAGAAACCATTCAAGCAGGCGGCCCTTGGGGACAAGGCTTTCCGGAGCCGCAGTTCGATGGCATTTTTAAGGTGCTGCAGCAAAAACTGGTGGGCGGCAAACACTTAAAATTGATGGTCGAGCCCGAGGGCGGCGGCACCATGATTGATGCGATTGCTTTTAACGTTGATTTGCGTCGCTGGCCCGATCCCAGTACCAAGACGCTACGACTTGTTTACCGCCTGGATATCAATGAGTTTCGCGGTAATCGCAGCGCCCAGTTGATCATTTCCCATCTTGAAGCCGCTTAAATATGCGGCTTTTTCCATCACGCCCTGTTTATTGGCGCGACAATTCGCTAAAATTCGGCGGTTAAATTTCCGCTAATAATGAAGATGCTTGACCATGTTTGAGATTAATCCAATCAAAAATCGCCTCGCCGATATCGCTGAACGTACCGATGTCCTCCGGGGGTATCTTTGACTATGATGCCAAGAAAGAGCGTCTAGAAGAAGTTAATGCCGAATTAGAACAACCGGACGTGTGGAATGAACCACAACGTGCACAAGCGCTGGGTAAAGAGCGTGCTTCTCTTGAAGCGGTGGTGGAAACCATCGATCAACTGACCCAAGGCGGCGAAGACGTCAACGAGTTGTTGATGCTTGCGGTCGAAGAAGACGACCAAGAAACCTTCGACGAAGTGGAGCCGGAGCTGGTGGAGCTTGAAGCCAAGCTGACCAAGCTTGAATTCCGCCGCATGTTTTCTGGTGAGCACGATGCGTCTGATTGCTATATTGACCTGCAAGCCGGGTCAGGCGGTACCGAAGCGCAAGATTGGACCAACATGATGCTCCGCATGTACTTGCGCTGGGCGGACGGCAAAGGCTTCAAAGCTGAAGTCATTGAGGTGTCTGAGGGTGATGTGGCTGGATTAAAGTCTGCCACGGTTCGGATTACTGGCGAATACGCTTATGGCTGGCTACGCACGGAAACGGGCGTGCACCGTCTGGTACGTAAGTCACCGTTTGATTCAGGAGGACGTCGCCATACGTCGTTTGCCTCGGCGTTTGTGTATCCGGAAATCGATGACAACATTGATATTGATATCAACCCGTCAGATTTACGGATTGATGTCTATCGCGCCTCAGGCGCAGGTGGTCAGCACGTTAACACCACCGAATCAGCGGTTCGGATCACCCACGTGCCGACCAACACCGTGGTGCAGTGTCAAAACGATCGCTCACAGCATAAAAATAAAGATCAAGCGATGAAACAGCTGCGTGCGAAGTTGTTTGAGCTTGAGCTACAAAAACAAAACGCGGAAAAACAAGCCAACGAAGACGCCAAATCAGATATCGGTTGGGGCAGCCAGATCCGCTCCTACGTATTAGATGATTCGCGCATCAAAGACTTGCGTACCGGTATTGAAAACCGCAATACGCAGGCCGTTCTCGACGGCGACTTGGACAAATTTATTGAAGCCAGCCTCAAATCTGGCCTGTAATGACGATTTAATGTAAAGGGTTTTCTATGACTGACCAGTTACCAGATGAAAATAAGCTGATTGCCGAGCGTCGCGCCAAGCTCACTCACATTCGTGAAAACTGTAAGGCAAACGGCCATCCGAATGATTTCCGTCGCGAGCACTTGGCGGCTGACTTGCAAGCTGAATTTGGCGAGAAAGAAAAAGCGGAACTTGAAACACTGGACCACAAAGTGACTATCGCGGGCCGCATCATGGCCAAACGTGGTCCATTTATGGTGGTACAAGATGTCTCGGGCCGTATTCAAGCCTATGCGTCAAAAGACGTGCAAAAGGCGTTGAAAGCTGAGTACCAGGGCTTAGATATCGGTGACATCATTGGTGTGCACGGTGCGCTACATAAATCTGGTAAAGGCGATCTGTATGTCAACATGGAGCGCTACCAGCTGCTGACGAAAGCCCTACGGCCGCTACCGGAAAAATTCCATGGCTTGGCTGACCAAGAGCTGCGCTATCGTCAGCGCTACGTGGATCTGATTGTCAACGAAGAGTCGCGTCACGCCTTCCAGGTACGTTCGAATGTGGTCACCGCCATCCGTAATTACATGGTGGAAAAACACTTTATGGAAGTGGAAACGCCGATGATGCACGTCATCCCAGGCGGTGCGACTGCGCGTCCGTTTACCACCCACCATAATGCGCTTGATATCGACATGTACTTACGTGTGGCGCCAGAGCTTTATCTTAAGCGCTTGGTCGTCGGCGGTTTTGAGCGTGTGTTTGAAGTGAACCGTAACTTCCGTAATGAAGGGCTTTCACCGCGTCATAATCCTGAATTCACCATGATGGAATTCTATATGGCGTATGCGGATTACAATGATCTGATGGATCTCACGGAAGATATGCTCTCTCGCGTGGCGCTGGAAGTGATGGGACAGTCAGTGTTGCCATATGGCGAGCATGAAATTAACTTCGCTGGGCCTTATCCGCGAATGACCATGCTTGACGCTATCAAGCAATATAATCCTGATCATGCGGAGATCCAGGCGCTGACGTATGAGACGGTACAAGACCGTGATCATCTTGCCTCGATTGCAAAATCACTCAAGATCAGTGTTGAGTCATTCTGGACGACTGGACAATTGCTGGAAGAGATCTTTGGTGAGACCGCTGAACCGCAGTTAATTCAGCCAACCTTTATCACCGAATATCCGGCTGATATTTCACCGCTGGCGCGTCGCAATGATGATAACCCGTTTGTGACCGATCGCTTTGAATTCTTCGTCGGTGGGCGTGAAGTGGCAAATGGCTTCTCGGAGCTTAACGACGCAGAAGACCAAGATGAACGTTTCAAAGCTCAGGTCGATGCCAAAGATGCCGGTGATGATGAGGCTATGTACTACGATGCGGATTATATCAACGCACTCGAGCATGGTTTGCCTCCGACTGCGGGACAAGGGATCGGTATTGACCGATTGGTGATGTTATTCACCAATACGCATACGATCCGCGATGTGATTTTGTTCCCAGCTATGCGCCCGCAGCAAGGCAGTTAACACTGAACAGACCACAGCATAAGCGGCTCATTGAGCCGCTTTTTTTGCGCCTTGCGTCATTGTCTTTTCATAAACCTGCGATATTTTATCTGGCTTTTTCAGATGTTTGGCTACAATTATCCGTATTACAACCCATCGATTGTCTCTTTATTGAGACAGATTAGAACTTGCCCTTCTTTATAATAGGGGCTTGATTCGCTGGCAAAAAAGACAGACTGGATGTAAGGCAGGTGTTATGGGATTCGATTCGGGGAATGACAAAACCTTGAGCTCACTCGTCGTGGTCGGCGGGACTTATGAGCCGTGGTTGGCCACCCTTGAGCAAGCCGGTTGGCATTGTCATCGTTGCTATGATTTGCGAGCCGCGCAGTCATTGCTGCAAGATATCGGCCCCTGCATCGGTATTGTCGACTTAAGCCATGATGACTTTAGCCTTAACGGTGTGGCATCACTGGTGAACCGCAACAAACAGGTGCGCTGGTTAGCTTTAGTAAGAGAAAACCAACTGACTAACGAAGCCATTTGCCAGTTTATTGTTAGCTTTTGCATTGATTACTTCACCTCGCCCGTCCCTAACTCGCAGCTGATGAGCACCATTGGTCACCAATTGGGCATGTTGCGCCTTGAGCGACAAGTATGGCCGCAGTTGGGCGATCATAGCGATATGGGGTTGGAAGGTACCAGCCCGGCCATGAAAAAATTGCGCGATCAGGTCAGGCGTGTCGCGCCCACCGATGTGTCTGTGTTGATCGCCGGCGAGAGCGGTACAGGTAAAGAGTTGGTGGCGCAAGCGGTTCATCATGCCTCAACCCGTGCAAAAGCCCCCTTTGAATCGATCAAATGTTCGGCGCTTGCCGACGAGCAAATGCAGCAAGCGCTATTGGGAGACGAGCATTCGCGTGGGAAAATCCGCCAATGCCACAAAGGTACCCTCTTTTTTGATGAGATTGGTGACCTGCCGCTGCATCTACAAGGGCACTTATTGCACTTGCTGCAAGAGGGCACCTTAGATATCAGCCATGACAAATACGAACATGACCTGGATGTGCGGGTGATTGCCTCCACCCATATGGATTTGGAAAAGCGGGTGGCTGAGGGGCTGTTTCGTGAAGATCTGTATTACCGGTTAAACGTGCTGCGCATTAATATGCCGTCGTTAAAAGACCGTCAGCCTGATGTGCCTGATTTGGCAGAATACTTTTTGCTTAAGTTTGCACGTCAATACAACACGCAAGCGAGAACCTTTTCCGATGAGGCCAAGCGTGTGTTAAGCAGTTACTCGTGGCCGGGTAATGTGCGTGAGCTCATTAATCAGGTGAAACGGGCAGTATTGTTGGCCGATCATCTGGTGATTGAAGCGGAGCACTTAGATCTTCCTCGTCAGGGGGATTATAAACAAAGTTTACGTAAAATCCGTGAAGAGTCTGAGCGAGACGCGCTGATCGCCGTCCTTGAAGACAATAAGGGGCAAGTGTCGGCCGCGGCTAAAGAGCTTGGTATCTCACGCGCGACCATGTATCGGCTATTGAATAAACACAACTTGATCCCCTCGCCGCGTACCTTCCGTCAGTAAATCTTTGTACCCGTGATATTGAGGGCTGGCAGACTCAGCCCTGCTGCGCATTTGGGATTGGAAACAGATAGTCATACAGCCAGTTATAAACGAACGCATACACCAGATAAAATAGGACTAGCCCGATATCCATACTGAGTGCTTGCCAAAAGCTCATCGACAGCCACCACATAATAAACGGGATGGTCGCGACCAGCAGCCCGGCTTCAAAGATCACCGCATGCAGCAGACGCAGCGGTAAGGTTTTGAGCACTGAGCCCCGCCAAGCCAACATCGCTTTATCAAAGCCAATGTTGTAGACATAATTCCAAAGGGTGGCGAGCACAGAAAAAATCGCGCCCATGATCCCAAGGTGACCAATGCCTGCTCCAAGGATCCAATTGAGCCCTAACACCACCAAGATTAAGCCTGTTAGTTCAAAACCGATAGCATGGCGCCATCTATCTGCTTTTGTTCGCATCAGATATCCCGTCGAAATAAGGTAACCCGGTCAGACTACACCTCATACTCAACAACGCAACCGAGACGTCTCGAGGAAACAGATCATTGTGGTGTTTGGCGGTGAGCGATGAATTCAAAGCTGTACTGATATAAGCGGAAGTAGTTCACTGTATATTCAAACGGTGTCCCATCGACAAGCTCACTGACTGATTCGACCCTTAATATGGGCGAGTTTTCACGGGTGTTGAGGAGCGCGGCGAGTGAGGTGGAGGTGCTATCTGGCCAGACACATTGGCGACTTTTCGCGATCTGCATCCCCTTATGCCGCTCGATATAATCGTATTTCGATGTTTGCATCACTTCGATACTGAGATCGGTAAACATAGCCACCGGTAGGTAGGTGCACTCAAGGATTTCTGGCTCGCCATCAATCAAACGAAGACGTTGGATTTCATAAATCAACGTCCCTTCCTCCACGTTTAATTTACTGGCAATGGTGTGGCTGCAAGGTGACGTTTCAAATGCGATCACCTTTGAGCTTGGTGTTTTGCCTTGCGCTGAGACTTCTTCGATAAACCCCATCAGTTGAAAGGCGTTGTGCTGTGCTTTAGGGGCTTTTACATAACTGCCACTACCTCGGACGCGGTAGAGCAGATCGTTATCAACCAACACCTTCATCGCCTTACGTATGGTGACTCGGCTGACGTCATAGGTGGCTTGTAGCGTGGCCTCAGTTGGCATCATCGCGCCTGGTGTCAGGGTGCCATCTTTAATCTGCTCAGTGAGTAAATCGGCTATTTGCATGTAGCGAGGTTTCAACATGTCGGCTCCTTTTAGCTGCATGCCCCATCATAACAAACTGTGATCGATAATACATTTAAAGTACATAAATAGATTCTTATCGTGTCTTCGATCAATAAATAACCCTTTGTGTATTTTTAAAGTACCACCCATGTAATACATTAAAGATACATATTAAGAGGAGATACGATGATGAAACCACAAAAGCTCACTATCGTCGGGGGTGGAAGCACCTATACACTGGGGATGATCAATAGCTTGATTGCTGAAAAAGAGGCATTTCCGCTCAGCAAAATCACCTTTTATGATATTGATGAACAAAGACAAGCCTCGAATGCCAAAGCGACGGAGATTTTGCTGCGCGAGGCTTATCCTGAGGTCGAAGAGTTTGTTTATACCACGGATAAAGAAACAGCATTCTCAGATGCTGATTTCTTCTTTATTCAGATCCGCACGGGTGGCCTTGCCATGCGGGAGCGTGATGAGCAGATACCACTGTTTTACGGTTGTGTGGGACAAGAAACGTGCGGTGCGGGTGGCATGGCGTATGGGTTACGCTCGATAGGTGACATGATCACCTTAGTAAATGATATCCGTCACTTTGCCCCGGATGCCTGGATTTTAAACTATACCAATCCAGCAGCCATTGTGGCTGAAGCCTTGCAGCGCGAATTTCCTCATGACAACCGCATTCTAAACATCTGCGATATGCCTGCCGCCATTATGGTGAGTTATGCCCAATTACTCGGTTGCGAGATCTGGGATTTGGTGCCGGAATACTTTGGACTGAACCACTTTGGGTGGTTTACCAAGGTGCGAAACCGAGAAGGGGTCGACCTGACCGCTGAGATTAAACGCATCATTTTGGAAGAGGGGATCAGTGCTGTTGACCCAGAAATTGCGGATGACCCTTCATGGCAGGCAACGTTTAAAAACATGCAGACCATGTTGAAAGACAATCCTGAGTACTTACCCAATACTTATCTGCAGTACTACTTGTATCCGGAAAAAATGGTGGAAAAGGAAGATATTGCTAACACGCGTGCGCGCCAAGTAATCAATGGACGAGAAAAGCGGGTGTTTAGCCTGAATGAACGCATCATTTCCGCGGGCACGACCGCTAATGAGCATCTTCATGCAGATATCCATGGACGCTATATGGTGCGTGTAGCGGCCTCCTTGGCCTATAACCGTGGTGAGACGTATCTGGTTATCGTACCGAATGATGGCGCGATCCCCAATATTCAGAATGATGCCATGGTTGAAGTTCCGGCCGCGTTAACCAATGACGGCCCGAAACGCTTTGCGGTCGGAACCATCCCTACATTCCAAAAAGCACTGATCGAAGGCCAACTCGGCTACGAAAAGCTGGTCGTGGATGCATGGTTTAGCGGAGATCGACAAACACTGGTCAACGCGCTCACGCTCAATCGAACCGTTGTGGATGTGCCAAAAGCGCAACAGATCGTCGATGAGCTTTTACGTGTGAACGGCGACTATCTACCGCAATTTCATTAATAATACGATGCCCCAGAGACCATCTGGGGCCAACATCTGGGAGCGATCATCATGAAAGATATGATCCAGCGCTTTGGCGCAGCAATGTTTGTCCCTGTGCTCCTCTTTCCTGCAGCCGGTATGTTATTAGGCTTATCGGTGATGCTGCTCAACCAAGATCTCTTTCCTTGGGCAGTGGAAGGCAGTGCATGGGTAAAAGTGTCAACGATCCTTCTCCAAGCCTCGTTGGCGGTGTTTAAAAATATGGCCTTGGTGTTTGCGGTAGGGTTACCGATAGCACTAGCAAAATCTGCATCTGGGCGCGCAGTGCTTGCCACACTGGTGTCATACATCACCTTTAATTATGTGATTGGTGGCATTTTACAGTTCTGGGGACCTGAGCTTGGGGTGAACTATGTGGAGGGTGAGCGTGGGCTTACTGATGTGGGCGGTATACTTACTTTGGATACTAACCTATTGGGCGCCATCGTAATTGCTAGCCTCTCCGTTTGGGTTCACAACCGTTTCTTCGACAAAAAACTGCCAAACTGGGCGGCAGTGTTTGGTGGCACACCTTTGGTGGTCATTGTGAGTTTTCCGATTATGGTACTCATGGCGATCATCACCTGTTTTACCTGGCCAAGTATTCAGCACGGCATTAATAATCTACAAACCTTTTTAGTCGGTGCGGGGTCATTCGGGGTGTGGATGTTCACCTTCCTTGAGCGGATTATGATCCCAACGGGGCTGCATCACTTTGTCTATGGCCCCGTATTCTATGGACCTGTAGCGGTGGATGGCGGCACAGTGGCCCATTGGATTCAAAATATCCAAAACTTTGCCAGCAATCCTGCCCCCTTAACTGAGCAATTCCCGCAAGGTGGCTTGATGTTGACTGGCATGGGGAAAGTCTTTGGTTGTACGGGTATTGCTATGGCGCTTTACGCAACCGCGAAGCCAGAAAACAAGAAAATGGTGCTTGGCTTGGTGCTTGGTGCGGCATTGACGGCCATTCTTACTGGGATCACCGAGCCAATTGAGTTTACCTTCTTGTTTATCGCGCCGGCATTGTTTGCTCTCCACGCGGTATTGGCGGCAACCATGGCAACCATTGCCTATTGGTTTGGTGTTTCAGGTAACTTTCAGACTGGGCTTATCGACTTTATTTTTCAAAATTGGCTACCGCTAGGCAGCTTGCATGGCGACACCTATATTGTGCAAGTGCTCATCGGCTTGAGTTTCACCGCTATCTACTTTGTGGTGTTCCGCGCGCTGATTTTGAAGTTTGATATTCCCACCCCTGGTCGAGGTAGCGCAGAGGCGAAGCTTTATACCAAAGCCGACTATAAGGGCGCGCAACAGAGTGATTCATCGAGCGGTGTGATTGACGGCGGACAAGCGAGCGCGTTTATTGAAGGGTTAGGAGGCAAAGATAATATAGCCTTGCTCACCAATTGTGCCACGCGGTTACGTATCAAGGTACATGAGCCAGAAAAAGTAGCGGAAACGCAATACTTTCAAGAGCATGGTGCAGTAAACATGGTACGTAATGGTGATAGCTTTCAAATTATTGTTGGCTTAACCGTACCGCAGGTTCGCGAAGAAATGACGCAATTGACACGAGCGTAGGTTTTGCGCCTCAAGACAAGGAATGAAGAGCGGTACTGGGTACCGCTCTTATGCATTGAGGTTAATATAAGCCAGAAGTTAATAGTACTTAGGTACTATTGATTAAAGTGTTACTAATGGTAATGTTCGTTGGCTACGAAAAGTCGTGTGAGTCTGAGTAAGTTGTTGCCCAATTTAAGGCGATACTCAGTGTGACCATCGAATAATCATTGAGAGTATGTAATGTCTGAAATTGAAGAAGAGCTGTTACTAGCCTTTAAGTTGAGTAGGGTTATTACTTACGACGTTTTAGATCGTTGCGCTTTCCCTTATAGGGATGTTGTCAAAGAAAAATTATCTAATGAAAAGGAGAAAATTAGAGAAAATGGACATGAGTACTTTTATTTAGGGAGAGAACTATCGGATCTTGACTGGCAAACAATTCTATCGATCATCGATAATGATGATAGAGTCTTCAGGTTTTTAAGTGTGTTACCTAAAGAAGGAGTAAATCGACTATATGAAACCTTACTGAAGCATGAAAGTAATGTGAATCATTACGTGAGTGTGATCTTACAGGTCATGATTGATCTTAACTTAAGTGAAACGCCACTGTTCTTAGTGAACAGGCTGATGCGGCAAGGTTTCAATCTAGAAAAGAGAGTGCTCGTCAAAGCGATTAAAATATATCTTGTGTTTGGGAAGTTTGAACAAGCTAAGCTATGTTATAACGTTTTTTTCGGTAATAATAACCCAGACTCCAGTAGCTATGGTGAAATAGTCTTGTATCATATCGTGCGTCGGCTAGAGCACGGTGAAACACTCAGTGCTGATTTGTTTTTTGAAAAGTATCAGCTTGATAAAATTGACATTGATGACGAAGAAGCAGTTGACTTACTCACATCAACTGCCCAAGAATTATTTCTTCTTAGCCGATTTGATGATTGCCAACATCTGCTAAAAAATCTCCTTCCCTTATGCCAAAGGCGAAAGCGTTGGATTAGCCTGTATTATGGCTATTTCCTCAATATCCTTTGTGCAGCAATGAGTGATAGTCACGAGACTGCATTGGGCCGGTATGAATTATACACCCTACTACCTTACCAGGGCGAGATCGCGAACGTTTTTTGACCAAAACAGGATCGGTTTGACGATCACCTCTGGCTGTGATCATATAGGCCGATTCTAAAATAGTTCGGGATAGATACCGTGGATATCGATACATTTAAAGACTACTTCAGCGCCGTTGATGATAACCGCCAGAGTGCCAAGATAACCTACCCGCTTTTCGACCTGCTCT
>NZ_MUFC01000002.1 GCF_001995985.1 Salinivibrio sharmensis
TTATTAAATTAGAGAGGTGATAATCATTTAAACTCCTACCCATAATGAAAAAGATCGGATTCTTGGGCATTAGTGTTGCTATTCTCCTCCTTAAAGAATCATATTCATCATCATAGATTCCGAGTTAGGGTCCTAACCGAGAATTGAGAACAGATTCTGACTATTGGTGACGCAATTCCCCCACCTCAAAGAACCATGTTCATCATCATAGGTTCCAAGTTAGGATCCTAACCAAGAATGCTCATCGGAGTCTGGCTGCGATTGATACTGCTATCTGTCTAGCCAATACCAACCAAGTTCATCACTACAAATTCCGAGTTAGGATCCTAACCAAGAATGCTCATCGGAGTCTGGCTGCGATGGGTACTGCTTTCTGTTTAGCCAATACCAACCACGTTCATCACCACAAATTCCGAGTTAGGATCCTAACCAAGAATGCTCATCGGAGTCAGGCTGCGATGGGTACTGCTATCTGTCTAGCCAATACCAACCACATTCATCATCACAAATTCCGAGTTAGGATCCTAACCAAGAATGCTCATCGGAGTGAGGTTGCGATGGGTACTGCTATCTGTCTAGCCAATAGCTACCACATTTATCATCACAAATTCCGCGTTAGGATCCTAACCAAGAATGCTCATCGGAGTGAGGCTGCGATGGGTATTGCTATCTGTCTAGCCAATACCAACCACGTTCATCACTACAAATTCCAAGTTAGGATCCTAACCGAGAATGCTCATCGGAGTCTGGCTGCGATTGGTGCTGCTATCTGTCTAGCCAATAGCAACCACATTCATCATCACAAATTCCGCGTTAGGATCCTAACCAAGAATGCTCATCGGAGTCTGGCTGCGATTGATACTGCTATCTGTCTAGCCAATACCAACCACATTCATCATCACAAATTCCGAGTTAGGATCCTAACCAAGAATGCTCATAGGAGTGAGGTTGCGATTAGTACTGCTATCTCCCTAGCCCAATAGCAACCATGTTCACCAAGTTAGGATCCTAACCGAGAAAAACAAGCTAGGCATCCTTACGGTATCAGCGACTACCGATGCATTACTTGAATCACAAGTGGACAAAAATATATGTCATACTTACTTTTTGTGATTACTTATGAGCATTGAGATGAAGATTGAGACTGCATTAGAGCGCCTGCATAGGTTTGACAAGCAAGGCATACACGTTTATCGGAAGAGTGATCTCAGAAGGTTATTTTTTGATGATTCACCTACAGCATTCCAACAAAGCCTGCCACGCTTAGTAAAAGCAGGAGTAATAGAGCGAGCGTGTAACGGTGTTTATGTATTCTCGTACAGTCGTCATAAGGGCGGTTATACCATTGAATACATTGCTAAATGCTTGCGAAGGGGAGAGTACAATTACATCTCTCTAGAATCGGCACTCTCAGAGTACAGTGTTATTTCACAAGTAATGATTGATCGAATTACTATCATGACAACAGGGCGTAAAGGGGAGTTTAGAACCCCCTACGGCGTAATCGAGTTCACACATACAGAGCGTGATGATATTGACATTATCTACAGTACCATAACTTCAGATCGGCCCCTTCGGATTGCGAAGAAAGAGACCGCACTTCGTGATCTAAAAAGAGTAGGAAGAAACACACACTTAATTGTGACGGATCACGATTAGTCAGATGCTGGCACTCCCAAAAAACAGTACTCCACAAAAACCGTACAACTCACTTCTGGACAAAAGTGAGCTAGAACGTTTGCTCTAGCTCCAATCGATTGGATTAGAAAAAGTATAGTGGTTCAGTTTTTAATCGAGAAGCCATTAATGTCGCTCTAGCAGTTGCTCAATGTGAGTGGCAATACAGCTAATCGATTCACTGACAGCATCTATAACAAAGTCAAAAGCTCTTCCATAGCCGACGCTTAAACTGGCGGTATCAAACCCAAGGCCTTGCAGAGTATCAATACATTTCTTAACTGCATCATGGGCATCAGCGATCCTAAGGTCGTTATTCAAAAACAGCGACGCTAGTGCGGCATTGCGTTTTTTCCAACCCTCGGGTTCATTTTCTGATGTAAAGCAATCAATAGTTTCATGCTGTTCGTTCAAAGATTCGAGGACGTTCAAAAGACTTTGCATCAACTTTAAACTTCCTAGGTTTTTCACGTCAGCGCTTGGACACCCAGCATGGCGAAGAAGTGACTTGAGAAAACCATTTGGGGTTTTTTGAAGAATCTCATGGAGACTCTTGCACCGAGCTAAAAATACCTGTTGTGTCATATCTAGCGGTGCGACCTGAGCTAGTAGCACAAGAGATGGGTAATGCAACCATCCATTAGCGTCTACTTCTTCTCGACTAAAACCTGTGAGGTCTTCAGGGGAATACAGTTGCCCAGTAGTCTCTCCTAGTGCTGATAACCCTTCTCCCAAACGTAGCAGGCCTTCTAGAAGTCTTTGCACCTTTATTGCTATATGCTCTTCGTTTAGATCTAATTGTTCAACAACCTCTGGCTTGACCTCGTAATTATTCGCATGAACAATTTCTCTATCAGGCTTAGCCTTATACAGCTCACGAATCGGTACTCGGATTAAGTTTCTCCCAACTCGTTGGCATTCTGTAAAGCTCCACTGCCCTTTATATGAAGGTTCACACCACCACTGTTCATGGATGTTTATGGGTGTGGTGTCATAGAAGTTACTTTGCTCATATTTTTCGAGGAAGCGATCATCCAAGTAGACGTTGTAGTTAGCCATAAGCGCATTTGCCCTAGCATGTGTCATAGGCTCTTTGTCATCTGCCCAGAGCAAGGTTTCTGCATCTTGCTCTAAGCACAGTTCTGGAAAAACGGCTTCAACCGAAGCCCAGAGCTGAAGGAGAATCCCTTCTTTGTGTTCTCGGAGATCTAGCTTATACCATTGGGGGCCTTCGGTTGGTTTTAATACAATATGAGGTTTACCATTCAATGATTCTCGCAACTCTGGGGTGTCTTGTAATTGTGCTTCATAGAAAAAAACCCGCACGCCTTTAGCACCACGCAGCCACAAATAACGGCGGAGGTATTCATTAGACATTTTCCAGCATACGTCGCGCTTCAAGTGACCTTGATATTCGCTTGATACTTCCCCCTCAGCAACGTCAAATTCTGGTAGGTTTAGGGCGTCATATATGAGTCGTTGTTCTTCATTACCTATGCAGCGAGGGGTGAGACCAAGAGTCATCCAAACTTTTTCAGCGAGGCTAAAAGTGTAAAAGGAAGCGTCTCCCCAAGCCGCAACTATGTAATCATACCCAGAGATTGAAGGACTGAATTGAGCAGAGTCTGCCTTTTCTTCACCAAAAGGAACAGAGTAAGCCACAACGCCTTGACCTGCCTCCCTCAAGACTTCAATTGGGCCATCGTTATCCTCAGGAACCACAGCCATCTGAAGGTGTAAGCGTTCTGCATTTTTTCCATAAAGATCAGTCTCCTGCATGCAAGCGACCTCAACACGTAAATCAGGAGATAGGCCTACAGGCTTCAGTAACTCTTTTAGTCTATGTGGCAAAATGGATTCTGACAGAGGTAACAATTCAAGATAATTGAAATTCATGGTTAACAGCCCGATTTTTAATCCTCATATATGAACTGCTGAACCTGTAATCAGGCCAATGATTGCCACAGCCGCTCAATATGTGATAGTAAATTATTATGTTATTGGTATCATAAGCCCTGCATAAGGATTGTTGCAATGGATGTTTGTCGCCTTGGAAATCTTATCAAATTTTTTCAATGCCCTCTAACAAGGAGGATTTTACAGAGTGGGTATCCCAGAAGGATGTCGTTGATTTTTTGTTAGTGATGCAAATGACGATGACATAATTCTTCATGCATCAGCAAAAACTACTCTTCTTAATACTGTCCTTGTACTTAAAAATGCACTGTCTAAATCTGACCCTCATCAAATGACTTCTTGGGATTACAACAATAGTGGATGGTCTGTTTGTAGCGGTGGTGGTCGTGACAAATCGTGGGTCGAGCCACCACTAGAAAGTTGTAAACCTAATGTTCTTAGCAGATGCCATGAATCACTCTGTGTCATCTTCAATGCTTTAGAAGAACATCAGCAAGACAAAGCAGGTACTCAAAATATTTGAAGGTAGTGTTATTCACATGAACCTAGCAAATCTAATCCCGAATTTGAGTGGCTGAAACTCATTTAGGGGCAAAGACGTGTTGGCCTAGATCACAAGTTTGCGGAGACCAGCTTCAGCACGTCCTAGGATAAAAGCTACTTCGAGGTTCAGTTCTTCTATTTGTCTTCGGATAATGTCTAGCAATACAACTGGCTAGAGAGCCTCATCGTTCAAATCTAACTAAGTGACAAAACCCAGCGTATCACTTCACTTCAAATCAAAGAAGAAGTTGAAGAATTGAAGAACTATCACTATCATTTTTGCCATTCTTCATAATATTTTCAATTTGTTAGAAGGCGATTAGAGAATGAGAAACGTTGTTAATGACGATAAAATCAGTGATTTTCGAGACTTAGTTAACTCAAACTCTAGCTTTGTGTATCAAATATACAAAGATAAAGGTGGTAAGAATCTTTTTAATCTCGTTTGCTCAGCTATGGATTGGATCTCTGTCTCTGTTCGCCACTTAGAAAATGCGCCTGAGTTTGACAAGAACATAGATAGTAGATGTATGC
Organism: Salinivibrio sharmensis; assembly: GCF_001995985.1. Classification (GTDB taxonomy): domain Bacteria; phylum Pseudomonadota; class Gammaproteobacteria; order Enterobacterales; family Vibrionaceae; genus Salinivibrio; species Salinivibrio sharmensis. Next base: position 4,672 of record NZ_MUFC01000002.1, read on the forward strand.
AGGTCTACTCTCTGATCTCTTCAATAGACCTTATTTTCGAGTCAATAAAACAACTCCATCGAGTGTTTATAACTGATAAGAAAGATCCGTTTTATGGTGAAAAGAAATGTTTCAAAGAACGCCTCTTCGCTAATGAAGATGATAATAATTATTTTAAAACTATCAGGGCGTGTTTCGGTGCTCACCCCGTAAATCTGAATCAAGAAAACTCAAAGCGTTTCGCAAGTTGGCCATTTCAAAGTCATTTCAACACTGGCGATTTGAGTGTTCATTTGTACAGTCGAGATGTGGGTAAAGAAGACCTAACGTTAAACCTCAATATCAATGAGCTGCTGGAATTTCTCAGAATTCGATATGAGTATCTTGATGTTATTGCTGATAGGGTTGAAACGCTGTTTGTTGAGTATCAACACAAACTTTCAAAAGAAAAAATTGAGACTAAATCAGATCCTTTAGAACAACTCTATGTTCTTCGTACTGAGTCAGAAAAACGATTAGATAACGATTACTATAACGGGGAGATTAACGACCTGATTATGATTTTTGAAGCGGAAGTAACTGACGCTGACCTTGTACCATTGGCTGATAAGTATAAAGAATCCCTCCTACCTCTGATTGAAGAGATTAAGACGAACCTTCAAGAAATGAACATCGTTGACCTAGCAAACGATAGTGAGCTGAGAATAAGATCTGAACTTGATAAAGAGTTACGTTATGAACTTGGTAAGTTCTACACTTGGGTTCACGGTGGCAGGTACGATCCGCTACTTGAATATTATTTTGAAAGGTTTAACGCTTCTACTGACGGTAAGTTCAAGTTCACCAAAACTGATGACATCAAACTTACGTTTCTTAAAGCAAAGCTCATGCTAACTGAATAGTGTGAACAAATTGGCTCAGCTTTTTTCTTTTTCTGTTCATTACTTTTTTTATATCAAAGTTACCTCAACATCACTGTTTGAACGTTGGGTTGTAACTCATAAAGGGGCAGAAACGAGTCTAACCGAAGCATGTCTATAAAGTCGGTGGCTATTCAGATATCGTTGTTTCTCTTGACCTCTAAGATAGATTTTTGTCCATTGCCCAAAGATGTTTATGATCGGTCAAAGGTTACGCGAGTGCAATACCTAAAAATTTGCATTACTATCAGTTGGCTAATGACCATTTCCAGTGCTTTGTTATTGTTGTTCTTCTATCCTGTCTAAACACTTACGTATTTCGTTCTGCTCGCTCCTGCACCTCGGCTTTTATGGAGAAGATCGCTCATAGACCACGTAAAAGTGTTTCTTGATATCGCACGTAGACCAAGAGTTATCTAAATAAATAATGCATAAAATACAATATCTTATGGGTATTTCCACCTAGAGGATGCTCACTCCTAGACCATAGCAATTTGCTTTTAGATATCGCTCGTAGACCTTAGGTTGTCTGAATCGAAAGGAGTTCGATGAGAGTAGGACATCGTTGTTTCTCTTGACCTCTAAGATAGATTTTTGCCCCTTGCCCAACGACGTTTATGATCGGTCAAAGGTTACGCGAGTGCAATACCTCAAAATTTACATGATTATCAGTTATTTAATGACCACTTGCAGTACTTTGTTATCGTTGTTCTTCTATCTTATCTAACCACTCACGTATCTCGTTCTGCTCGCTCTTGCACCTGGGCTTTTATGGTGAGGATCGCTCATAGACCACAGAAAATTGTTTCTTGAGATCGCTCGTAGACCAGAATCCTTTTTAATAAATAACAACTTAAATACAATGGGTTATGGTCAAATCCATGTAGAAGAGGCTCACTCCTAGACCATAGAAATTTTCTTTTAGAGATCGCTCGTAGACCTTAGGTCGCTGAATCGAAAGGGGATCGATGAGAATCGGATATCGTAGTTTCTCTTGACCTCTCTGTCATGAAAGTGGCGTCCATTCGCATAGCGAATATAACTATCCACTTTTTCTTTCAGAACAGCGTCGTATACACTAGGATTCCGTTACTTCATTCTGAGAAGGATACTCATGAAAGCTCGCATTGGGGTTGCATCGGAAGATCTCATTCGTAGGCATATGATTAGTGTGGCTGCGAGCAACATTAGTCATAACAAGCATCTACCTACATTTTGGTTCACATCACTAGATGAAGTCTCAAAGTTACTGTGTAATGAAAATATCGAAATAATGCTTCTGATCAGTAGAGAAAAGCCTGAAAGTCTAGCTGAGCTTGCGGAGATTAGCTGTCATCATATCCACGAACTGTCACGAAAAATCGACGCCTTATCATCAAAAGGGTTTATCCAGTTCGAGGAGAAAGGGAATGCTTGCCGACCTATCGCTCTATTTACTGACTTTGAGGTCCTTCTGGGCAAAGAATTGGAGATTACACTGCAAGAAGGCTATCTTGCATGATACCGAACACTCGTTACTGCGGCGCATGTCTCTTGGGTAGCACAGCTTCATGCTGTGCAGACTCGAATGGTGATTGTTCTTAATACTTCCCGTCTAGGCCAACTTGATAGTCATCGATGATCTCTTCCAGTTCTATTTTGAAGGCTTCAGTTACTTCAACTAGCTTATCAGTATTGGTAGAGATAGCGTGATCAAGCAAGTCAAGAGGTCCATTTAGCGTAACTTCCTCACTATCCTTTGATTCGGCTTGCTCGTTATCACTTCTTGTAGCCTTGGCCTCGTTCTTCATTTCAGCCTCACCCATAAAAATGCCTGCCGTAAAGCACGGTTGTAGCACAATTACACTCTCGCCAGCCCCTGAGAAGTTTCCTCAGCAAAAAATCTTATTTTTTACAATAAAAACGATTAATTTCATATGGTTATAAACCACTAAGATTTAGACACTAAAAGTTAGTGTCTAGATCTTAGTGCCGAAAAATCAAACAAAGCGTCCAATCATTGTCTTCCATGGAAGTTTCACTTTAAGCTACTGATGTTAAAGCACTTAGCGTATGTCCTCACTTCTTTAATCTAAAAAACCCCTGTACCATGGAGCAGTCAATCAACTTTAAGGTCATGATAGTTTGAAGTTTTACGTTGTTTCCGATCTGCATCTCGACATTCACGGAATACGCCGTGATTTCTGGTATAGCTTCGATAACGAAGCCACTTTAGTCGTTGCAGGTGACACAGCGAACGGCCTCTCAGGCATGGCGTATGTGAAGAATGTACTTTGCCGCCACTTTAAGACTGTGATAATGATTGCAGGAAACCATGAATGGTATAGCAATAAGAGTAAATCCTACCGCCATAGAAGTACGTCCGTTGGGTGCAAATCTAGTGCTAACTCTGACGTTCTCAAAGATTCTAGGGGTTCCGTAATAGCCAAGCTTAAGGCTCATAGTGATACAACTGAAAACCTGTTCTTTTTGAATAATGAGTCAATAGATTTAGATGGATATAGCATTTATGGGGGAACTCTTTGGTTTCCTATTCACACATACTCGTCTGCACTGATTGATGCGTACTCAGAACTGATGAATGATACAAAGTACATAAGCCATCAAATGATTGAAGAGCAGCACAAAGCGTTCGTTAATGATTTCCCAGAAAAAGTTGATCTTGTTGTTTCACATCATCTTCCTTCCAAAGAAGCTTTCGCCGTAGAAGAAAATGCCAACAGTGTTTATGCTCCTTACTACCATGCAGGGCTAAGTAATGAGTTGATCTCAAGAGCTAGGTATTGGGTGGCAGGACATCAACATGATGCTGTAGAGAAAGTCATTGCTGACGGTAGGACCACATTTATTTCTAACCCCAAGGGTTCTGTCCGCTTAACCAATGGGTTACTTACTAACAAAGCTTATTACCTATAAGAGCTAGCCAGCAACAAACTTTGGCATCTGAAAGCCCGTTAGGGCTATCTCACTGTGATCATTGATCACCTGTATGATCTAGACAAAAACTAGGTTAGTAACCAAATAAACAGAAAGCCCCAGTGGGACTTTCAACAACAATCTTTATTTAAGATTAGCTCTTAGCGACTGAGTACTTTTAATGTCTGGAAAAGGTAACGTTTCAGCGGAAGGTACAGCTGACAACGCTGGTGGAACATACCCAATCAACTCTTTCAATTTACTGCCCCAGGTTTCAAGCCCACCTAACTTATCGTCAAAATAGTCATAGCGATCATAGTGACGTGTACTCACATCTTGCAAGGCGTGATTTTGAATACGATCTCTAACCTCTTTGCTGATTCGGCATGCTCCCATTAAAGTTTTACATGTTCGACGCAAATCTTTAGGTACAAACTTATCGAACCCCACAGCATCACGATAACGAGTCACTGCACGACAAATGGAGCTAGTCTTCATGGGTTCTTCTGCATCTTTGGGGTTTGGAAAAACATATCGTCCACCACCAGAAAGCTCGTATTGTTTCTGAAGTATTTCAAAAGCCAATCCGTTCAACGGTACGATATGATCTTTTTTGTTTTTAGAACGCTCTTTGGTAATGCAGACAAACCTTTCTTTCCAATCAACATTCCACCATTCTAAGGTAATAGCTTCATATGGTCGTTGCCCCCCTAGATAGATGCACAGTTGAAGTAAGTGCCTCAAATCTTGTCCAACAGGCACAACATCATAGTTTTCACGAAGGTCTTTTAGCAGGCGTCTTAACTCTCGCCATTCTAGGAATCGCTCACCAATACGCTCACCATCTTTTTGCTTTGGAATTGGTGCTACTGGGTTGTATTTTATGGAAAATTTCGACTCTAAAGAGAAGTAGCGTGGATCGTTATCAAAGCGCATAGCATGGTTAAACGCCGCCATCACATAACTACGTACTCGATTGCTCTGAGTGATAGCTCCACGCTGGATCATCTTACTAATAACGTATTTAATATCATCCGTCGTTACATCACACGCCTTGGTGTTTTTGTCTATATATGGATAGAACTCTCGTACCAGTGCATTTCGGACCTCTTCATACGTTCTCTTTCCATCTATTTTCATCCGCTCAGTATAGCTATGGAATAGGTCATCAATGGTTCCTAAGCTTTTGCTCTCAGTATCAATTTTTTTCTGCTCACGCTCTTGTTGTTCAAGATGCAATTTAGGATCTTTTCCGTTGAGCAACAGTTGTGAGAAGACTTGGGCTTTCTCGCGAGCTTCTATAAGAGTCATGCTGCCAGCACGTGTGCTGAATAAACCGATAGAGATAAATTTTTCTTTCTGTCGCTGGTAGTAGCGAAAAACGAACTGCTTTTTCCCACTAGTGAAAATTTTTACTCCCAAACGCCCTGTACCTCGTTGACCTGATTGATCCCAGAGATAATAGGAATTTTTACTACTAGTCGCGGATTGAATTTTAGTAACAGTTAACATTCTGATTTGCTCTTGTCTTTTTCGGCGAAGTTAACTTTCTAGGCAAATAGATATAACCTAAAAGCAGCCAAAAATTATGTTGACAGATTTCCTTCCTAAGCAAAGCTAGGTCAGGTAATGGGTCAGACAAGAGAAAGGTGACATGGAAATCAATGCAAACTAACGCAACAAAGGAAAACCTGTAACCTTCTGAATTTACGGGAGATTAATAAGCTTTGCATACTCATAAAAATGAATCTGGTAGGACTCATAATCGATTGGTCCCCAGTTCAAGTCTGGGAGGGGCCACGAGATTCTAGAAGGTTAGTAAGCCTAGTGTTTACTAACCTTTTTTGTACCTGACGATTTTGGGTCAGGTAAGCCCCGATCACGCATTCTTCTCTGTCTACTCCCAGTACTAATCCGAATACTGCGCTGTTGCCAAATGTGTCCTTCTGGCGGATAAATCTCTCCCATAGAGAACAAGGAGAGATTAAACCCACAAACCAACCATAAGTAACTTAAATTACACTTATAGATGATTTCTTATACATTCACCACAAAAGTGAGTTATATTGAACTTATGTGTTGAGGCGAACTCGATAATGGCAAAAGTACATTAAAAGGCACTTATGAAAAAAGGTAAGAGTGTAAAGGCACAACCTATGCCTGATTTGAATACCGAGTTTAGTATGGAAACGCTGGGGAGCGCCATTCGCTCAAAGCGCACCGATAGAGGTTGGCGTATTGATGATCTCGCGTCAAAAGCCAACTTATCTCGTAGAACAGTCATGAAGATAGAAAAAGGCGATACCAGTGTCACCTTTGCCAATGTACTTGTCCTAATGGATATCTTAGGGCTGTCGTTACGCCTTATCGATTTAAACCTATTTGTTCGTCCACATAGCCAAATAACCTCCCAAGCTGAAAACAGCGTGAGAAGCAATGAGGACGGTTGGTATGAGTAAGTTACAACAGTTAGACGTGTTTATCGGTACGAATACCAAAATTGGTCGTTTGATTCTTCCTGTCGGAACAGAAACAGAGTTCTCATTCATCTATGAAGATGAATGGAAACACACGGGGTTCCCGATTTCGCCACACATCCCTTTCGATGATCGGGCTTCGCCACGTAGTATTGAGAACTACCTCAGAAATCTCCTTCCTGAAGGAGAAGCCTTTGAGGAGATGATACAAAACACCACTATCTCCAAAAGCAACACGTTTGGACTGATTCGTAAGCTTGGTGCAGAAACATCTGGTGCATTATCTTTTCGAGTGCCAGGTTCAGAGCCTCAAGAGACCAGCTTTAGACCTGTACCTAATGGGGAGTTGGTAGACCGATTAGAGCGTAACTTCGCGCCATTGGTTTATTGGGACGGTAAGGTTCGCCTTTCGGTTGCTGGTGTACAAAACAAGTTAAACGTACTTAAGCGCGGCCATGAATGGGGGTTTGGGGAGGGAAAATTAAGTTCTAACTGTATTCTGAAGTTTGAAAGCGGTAAAGCACCGTGTATTGCTGTTAATGAGTTCTTCTGCATGACATTAGCCAAGCTAGCTGGTTTGGACGTCGCTCGTGTTGAGTTAAGTCGCATTGGGAAGACGAGGACACTGAGCATAGAGCGGTTCGAGCGTGCCTACATCGCGACTCGCGATGTCGTTCAACGGAAACATGTGATTGATGGCTGTCAGGCAACTGACTTACCTCCAGGCTACAAATACGAGCGTCAGAATGGGGATGAAGGCGATGGCGTGTATATGCGTGATGGCGTTTCTTTCCCACGCCTACTGAGCGTCAAAACCATAGACACGGTGACCACTAATCTAAAACTTACCCAATGGATGCTCTTTAATCTCGCAACGCTAAACTATGATGCTCATGGTAAAAATATTAGCTTCTTCGTCACCCCTAAAGGCCTAGAGCTGACCCCTTTTTATGATTTAGTGAACATAGAAGCTATTGCTCAAGAGGGAGCAAAGCGCAATTCGCGAAGTGGTAAATTATCTGTTGATGAGGGGCGGGCCGCCAGTATCCCTCAATATTTTGCAATGTCGATTGGCGATTGGGAAAGTGAAGACTTTCAAAATCCGCCGAAAGGTAACTTCCAACGTCCTATCACCAGCTATGATTTAGCTGAATTCGGCGCTCTGCTGGGTTATTCAGGCACTAAAATGGCCTCCATAATGGTAGAAACCGTTAGTGCTATAAAAAATGCGCTGAAGGAAGCGATTGACCTTACCGAAGCTCAAGGAATCGACGATGGGGAACGTGAACACATAGAGCTGTGTGTGTCACTCATCCAAACAGAGTGTGAATACTTGCTAACGCAAGCCGACAGTGTGCCAGAAATGAGTGAGCTTCTTTAATGGAAAATGCAGGGGAATCAAACTCGACAAGTTCGGCTTGATGGTTTTGTAACGTTTATGCCTTGGTTTAAACTTCGTATGCATTCCCACGCGGGAGCGTGGGAACGAGTAAAAAACCAGATACAAAAAACGCAGCCCCACGGCTGCGTTTTGGCTTTCTATCCCCAGTCCATCATTACTCTGTCGGTTCGATGGTCAGTGGTTCCCAGGTGGCGGTGGTGTTTCCGCCGGCGCTGGGGTGATCGCGGTATTCGCGGTCTTTGAGTAGGGTGTAGTACACATCGACAAAGTCATCATCGTTGGTGAGCCAGCCGTCGGGGATGGCTTCAATGATTTTGCCGGTGATCTTGGTGATCACACCATAGGCTTGCACCTCTAAATCTGGAATGGCGGCAATGATGTCGCTCGCCACCTCGTTGAGCTTCAAGGCCAATTCTTTGTAGTTGGTGCCGTCGTCTTGCTCCATCAAGATCACGTCTGCCGCGCCCCAGCGATAACGCTCCCAGTGGATCATCACCTGATTAGGATGATAGGTGGTTTGGTCGTAATCCAAATAAGGCATATCGACAATATCGAGCGTGGGCTCGTCACGGCTGGGGTTCAAGCCGGTGACAATCGCGTATACCTCGGCCGCACCGGAGATCCAAGGCTCTTGGTCGTCTTCAAGGCGGATTGATTTGAGCACTGTGGTGTCAATGGGCTCGGCTGGGCCTTGTGCCATCATTGGCGCGTGACGACGCATACGGGGCGCTGGGGCTTGCTCGGCCAGGATGCGGCGCATCACTTCTAGGCCAGCTTTAAGTGAGGCTTCACCATTGGCATCCACCACCAAAATAGGGCGGTCAGGCAACTGATGAACATCTAGCCAGTGTACCTTGCCGTTGGTGTCGTAGGCTTCAATCTGGGTCCAGGTTTTATCATCACCTGCTGGCTCAAAGGCAAACAGCGGCGCTTGGCCAGCTTGCCAGCGCGCGAGCATGCTGGGGTCAGCCAGACGCACTTCAAGCAGCTGATCGGCGACGTCTTCCACCCCTTGTGCCTCTCGCAAGGCGCGGTCCGCGGCGCGCAGTTGATCGTTAAGCTGATGTGCGCGAGTTTGGGTGAGGCTTTGTAGCGACGCATTCAAGCCATAGGCATTAATGCTACGGTGGAGCACAGGTGCCAATAGCGCATAGTCTTGGCTAAGTTGTTTGGCGGTGTCGCGTTTTATATCAACCACTGAATTATCGGCATTGGCCGCAAAAGCGGGAGTCAAAGCTTGGGTGATGCCAGCCAATAATAGGGCAATGAGCGTATTTTTCTTCATCGCGTTTCCTTTTTGTTGTGTTTCCAACTGACGCCAGCGGATGCTGACTAAGGCCATCATGCGACGTAAATGAGAAAAAATGCTATTTAGAAAATAATGTGATGTGAGCCGAGTTCATAAAAAAGGCGCAACTGCGGCATGAAATTAGTCACTTTTGGTACCAAGGTGTGCGAGTGGCAAAAAAACGCCCGGCCAGGTGGCCGGGCGTTAAAGCGAAAAGGCGTGAGGTTAAATGCCGTCGCGTTCAAGCGGGCAGCTCATGCAGCGTGCGCCACCGCGGCCACGACCTAGTTGGTCACCCGGGATAGAGAGCACCTTGATCCCGGCTTTGTCGTATTTCTCGTTGGTGTAGGTGTTGCCTTCATAACCAATCACTACCCCAGGTTTGACCGTCAGCACATTGTTGGCATCGTTCCATTGTTCACGCTCGGCGGCATAGCTGTCGCCGCCGGTGGTAATGATGTTCAGCGGGCCGACGTCGAGTGCTTTTTCAATCGCGGTGAGGTAGCAAGACTGCGCTTCTACGTTAAGGCTGTCTTCGCCTTTGCGGGTTAGGCTCCAGCAAGGCAAGTCGGGGCGCATCACGGTGGGATAAACCGAGAAGGTGTGCACGTCCATGTGGGTCATCACCGTATCTAGGTGCATGCATGAGCGGTTTTTCGGCAGCTGAACCGCAATCACTTCTTTGGCTTGGCCACTAAACAGCAGGCTACGCGCCAGTTGCTCAACCCCTTGTGGGGTGGTGCGCTCAGACATACCAATTAATACCGCGCCACGGCCAATGACCAGCACATCGCCGCCTTCAATCATGGCGTTGTCGTAGTCACGCACTTCATCACCGAGGTAATTAATAAACGCGCTGCCCGCAAATTCAGGGTGCCAGCGGTAAATTGCGCGTAGATGGTTGGTTTCACGCTGGCGCGCCGGTTTCGCCATGGGGTTGAGCGATACGCCACCATACACCCAGCACGAGGTGTCGCGGGTAAATAGGTGGTTGGGCAGCGGCTCAATCACAAAGTCGGTTTTATCGTGCATGGCCTGCATCATCGAGGATGATTGCACGGGCAAGTCGATATAGCTTAAGCCACCGAGCAGAATGTCAGCCAGGGTGTTGTGGTCAATGTCGGCCATATAAGCGCGTACATCAATGGCGAACTGATACCCGAGACGGTAGTGATTGAGCTGGGTGTCGAGCAGCCATTGCTTGGCCTCGGGCACGGCCAGGGTTTCGACCAGTAAATCGTGAAGTAGGTAAACGTGTACGCCTTGGTCGGTAAGGGTGCGAGCAAACATGTCATGCTCTTCCCCCGCGCGCTCAACGGCCAGCACATCATCAAACAACAGTTCATGGCAGTTAGATGGCGTCAGGTGGTTCAACGCTCGTTCAGGGCGGTGAAGCAGTACACGCTTCAGTTGCCCAACTTCAGATCCAACGTAAAACTCACTCATGGTAGGTCCTCTTTTTCCTTAATACGGGCCAGGTAATGAGACAAACAGCGTGTTGCACACACGGGCGGTGTGCTCACCGGTTAGGTGGGAATGCAGGCCGTTTGCACAGGGTGGGCGTGTCTCATCTCCTCCTTGGATGCTCGAATAATGACAACCTTCTAGGGGGAGGTCAATGTTACAAATCACTAACAATCTCGCCGGACTAGCAAGGTCACAGAAAATTCATTAACTTGGCGGTTTTCTCATCAGTGACACCATGATGAGCCGTGGCATTTTTTGCTAAACCGTGCCATATTGCGCCGGTATTCATTTTCTGGAGTCGCGTCTATGTCACAGGCTGAACTTATCGAACAACAACACCAAGAAACGCGGATGATCATCGAGGAGCTTCTCGCCGATGGCAGTGATCCTGATGCGCTGTATACCATTGAGCACCACCTGTGTGCCGATACCTTTGAAGCGCTGGAAGATGCGGCGGTAGAAGCCTTTAAAATGGGCTTTGAAGTGGCCGAAGCTGAAGAGCTTGAGCTGGAAGAGGGCGGCACTATCGTCTGCTTTGATGCGGTGATGGAAACGGCTTTGAATGCTGAGCGCATTGATGAGCAAGTCGAAAAGCTGGTGGCGTTAGCCGATAAGCACAACATTGATTACGACGGCTGGGGCACTTACTTCGAGTCGGGTGAAGAAGAAGGCCCATAGGGCGAGTAACGCGCGACCCAGCTGAACAACTGAGTATAAAGCCACGAAAACGTGGCTTTTTTTGTGTCTGGCGGGGTTAGAGCGTCTTTATCATGGTGACTTCACAGCTATCGTGACCAGTGTTCCCCATTCGTCTACACGGGATAAAGCCGAGTGATTGATACAAGGCAATGGCGGCGGTGAGGTTGGCGGTGGTTTCAAGATAACAGTGCTGATAGCCCCATGCACGCGCTGTTTCCATCGCCTGAATCGCTAACTGTTTTGCCATCCCTTTGCCTCGCAGTGCGGGCAGAAAATACATTTTTTGCAGCTCGCATACGCTATCGTGACCTGGCAAAGGGGCAACACCGCCACCGCCGAGGATTTTCCCATCGGCCTCAATCACCCAATAAGCGGCATGCGGGTGGGTATATTGTTCGCTGAGGCAGTCAAGAGTGGGATCAGCGACGCTAAACCCGGCATCGGCACTGAGGCCGTGCTCGGAAGAAACACGGCGGATGACATCGGCAATAGCCGAGTTATCGTTTGGTGTTATTAGGCGTACGCGTAAAGGTGCGTGTGAGCTTGGCTGGCGTAAATCTTGGGGACTATCCTTGGCCATTACGACACTCCAAATAATAAATATATCGGTAATCTATCTCACCAGATTGGCTTACACAACGCAGCGCTAATGTTAAAGAAAAACTGATAGGGAGATAGAATATTGACGGCGTCGAAGTAAACGTCTTTGCAGCGAAACAAGGAGATACTGCCTTTTAATCACTGACAGTGATCCCCTTGGTGTTAGTTATACCGTGATTAAATCGATGGTTTTTTAATGATGATGCCCCAAGTGAAGCGGTGCCGGTTTTACCGCATGACGACGCTGCCACACCTTTTCGTGGAAGAAGTACGCCAAGGTGTTGATGCTTGGCTCAACCAGCGCCAGTGCGCCACCGACCAACCAATCGCCACTGATTAAATAGCCCACCAAAAAGGCAACGTTAAAGTGTATCACCGCAAAGCTGGCCGTTTTGACCACGGGGCGCGCTTGGCGGCTAAGCTGCCAGAGTTTTTCATGAAGATAAAACGCCCCGGTATTGACGGTGGGTTCGGTCATCGCAATCAGGCTGCCAATGATGATATCGCCGGTCAGCACATAGGCGACGGTAAAGGCGATAGAAAAGTGGATAGCAGCAAAACTGAGTGTCTTCTTCATGGTGTAGCTCCTTATTGGCAACACGCGTTTAATCAACACTGACAGTATGCACAGAGACTGTCGATAAATAAAAACGGTTCTCACTATCCTTTACATAGAGGCGAACTATCAACGACGATCAGTGCTAGGGATAACAAGCGTTTAAAAACTGACCAAGTCCATTTTGCGCCGAGATGGGGCATAAAAAAAAGCCACACCGAGCGGTGTGGCTTGATAGGCTGAGTGAGCCGAGGATTATAGCGCGGCGATGGTCGCTTTTTGCTCACCAAGCTTGGTGAGGCTCTCACGATAGCCGTCGAGCTTTTCACGCTCTTTCGCCACCACGGCTTCAGGTGCTTTGGCGACAAAGCTTTCGTTGCCAAGCTTGCCTTCAACACGCTTGATTTCACCTTCTACGCGAGCGATTTCTTTATCCAGACGTGCTAACTCAGCGTCTTTATCAATCAAGCCCGCCATCGGGATCAAGATCTCCGAGCTGCCGACCAGCGCAGAGGCACACGCAGGTAAGGTTTCGCTACCGTCAAGCACGGTGAAGCTGCCGAGTTTCGCCAGGGCATTCAAGGTAGTGCGGTTGCGGGTCGCACGCTCAGCATCACGGCTATCTGCGGCTTTTAACATCACCTCAAGCGGCTGGTTTGGCGCAATATCGTACTCTGCGCGCAGGTTACGGATGCTGACGATAAACTGCTTCACCCACTCAATGTCTTCTGACGCTTGCGCGTTAACACGGCTGGCATCAAATTGTGGCAATGGCTGGTTCATAATGGTGTCGCCGTCGACACCGTCAACCAATGGTTTGACGCTCTGCCAAATCGCTTCCGTGATGTAGGGGATCACAGGGTGTGCGAGACGCAAGGTTTTTTCCAAGACGGTGATCAGGGTGTAACGCGTAGCACGTTGCTGTGCTTCGTCACCTTTCCACAGTACGGGCTTGGTGAGCTCCAAGTACCAGTCACAGAACTGGTGCCAGATAAACTCATACAAGACACCGGCCGCCATATCGAGGCGGTAGTTGTCGAGATGGGTATTGAAGTCTTTCGCCGCTTGCTGGAACTGAGACTCGATCCACTGATCGGCCAGTGAGAATTGCATCTCGCCGCCGCTCATGCCGCAATCTTGCTCTTCGGTGTTCATCAGCACGTAACGGCTAGCGTTCCACAGCTTGTTACAGAAGTTGCGATACCCTTCAAGGCGCTTCATGTCCCAGTTGATATCACGGCCGGTTGAGGCCAGTGCCGCGAGGGTAAAGCGCAGTGCGTCGGTGCCGTGGGCTTCGATGCCATTCTCGAAGGTTTTACGGGTCGCTTTTTCAATCTTTTCTGCCAGCTTCGGCTGCATCATGTTGCCGGTACGCTTGGCAACCAGCTCGTCAACACTGATGCCGTCAATCATATCGAGCGGGTCGAGTACGTTACCCTTCGATTTTGACATCTTGGCGCCACTTTCATCGCGGATAAGGCCGGTCATGTAAATGGTCTTAAACGGCACTTGTGGCTTACCGTTTTCATCTTTGATGAAGTGCATGGTCATCATGATCATGCGCGCCACCCAGAAGAAGATGATGTCAAAACCAGACACCAACACATCGGTAGGGTGGAAGGTTTTCAGTGCATCGGTGTTTTCTGGCCAACCTAGGGTGCCGAAGGTCCAAAGCGCGGATGAGAACCAAGTATCCAACACGTCTTCGTCTTGGCGCAGCGCCACATCGTCGCCAATCTGGTTATCGCGACGTACTTCGTCTTCGTCACGGCCCACATAGACATTGCCTTGGTCGTCGTACCAGGCAGGAATGCGGTGGCCCCACCAAAGCTGGCGTGAAATACACCAATCTTGCACATCACGCATCCACGCGAAGTACATGTTCTCGTACTGCTTAGGCACAAATTGAATATCGCCGTCTTCAACCGCTTTTACCGCCGGCTCTGCCAATGGCGCGGTGCGCACATACCACTGGTCGGTGAGCATTGGCTCAATCACCACGCCGCCGCGATCGCCATACGGCACGGTCAGATCGTGATCTTTAATTTCATCCAATAAACCCAGCGCATCAAATTCGGCGACGATCGCTTTACGCGCGGCAAAACGCTCTAGGCCTTGGTAGTTTTCTGGCAGGGCACCATCGAAGGCATCGCTTGGCTGGCCTTTATGATCAAACACTTCTGCCTGATCGCGAATGTCGGCGTTCAAGGTCAGGATGTTGATCATCGGTAGCTGGTGGCGCTGGCCGACTTCGTAGTCGTTAAAGTCGTGCGCGGGGGTGATTTTCACACACCCGGTGCCTTTTTCCATGTCGGCGTGCTCATCGCCCACAATTGGGATGCGACGATTAACCACTGGCAGCAACACGTGCTTGCCAATCAGGTCTTTATAACGCGGGTCTTCTGGGTTGACCGCAACACCGGTGTCGCCCAGCATGGTTTCTGGACGGGTGGTCGCCACTACGATGTAGTCTTTGCCTTCAGCGGTTTGAGCGCCATCAGCGAGTGGATAACGGAAGTGCCACATGTGGCCTTTCTTGTCTTTGTTTTCCACTTCTAGGTCGGAAATGGCCGTATGCAGCTTAGGATCCCAGTTCACCAAGCGTTTACCGCGGTAAATCAAGTCTTCTTGGTGCAGGCGAACAAACACTTCTTTGACGGCGTTAGAAAAGCCTTCATCCATGGTGAAGCGTTCGCGATCCCAGTCGACAGAGGCCCCTAAGCGGCGCAGCTGTTGGGTAATAGTGCCACCGGATTCGCCTTTCCATTGCCAAATTTTGTCAACAAAGGCCTCACGACCGTAATCGTGTTTGGTTTTGCCTTCTTCGGCGGCGATCTTGCGCTCCACGACCATCTGCGTCGCGATACCGGCGTGGTCTGTTCCCACTTGCCATAAGGTATTTTTGCCCTTCATCCGTGCCGCACGGGTCAGGGTATCCATAATGGTATCCTGGAACGCGTGGCCCATATGCAGGCTGCCGGTCACGTTAGGGGGTGGGATCATGATGCTGAATGCATCTTTGCTGGTATCACCATGAGGTCGGAAATAGCCCGCCTCTTCCCAGCGCTGATACAGCGCTTTTTCGATTGATTGTGGATTATATGTCTTTTCCATAGCGCTCTTGAAAGATCGTCAAGGTTTGGGCGATTGGTCGATGGCCAGGGTATGAAGTTGCAGGCCTGCCAGTCGGTATGCTTTATATCGGTGACGCGCGTGCTGTTTGAGCGTCTCATCGCAAGGGACGAAGTCTACCACTTGTGCAAACGAAGGCGCAAAATTTGATGGCTCTGTCGCCAAATTGATAAGCACACTGCGATGGCCCGTATGGCGTACGCCAGGCCAGCCGATTTCCACCGGTGCGCCGCCTCGCGGCCCTTCACCGACCAAGTTATGGGGCAAAAATACATCTGGGTCACGTTGCCACAGCAGATCATCGAGTTGATGCGCTTGGGCTTGGTCGTGCGCGGCCAGGTAAATGCGTTGCCCTTGTTGATAGTAGTAAAAAGCCAGTTCGATAGCGGTTGCTACTATGATTTGTGTGTCACGCTTTTGCGTGTCACTGTCTTTGTTTTCACGCGCTTGCTGTTCGGGTGTTAGCCCCGGGCGTTCGGTATCGTCGGCTGGATCAGGCGGCGATAGCAAATAAAAGGTGGCGGTGGGCATATACGCTCCTAAATATGAGAAACGGCCTCCGTCCCAAAAGCAGGGTGTCCGGGTAGCGCGAGCCCAACAACATAGCCGATTGTGCGCACAGACACCAGTATTGAATAAAGCGTGAACAAAAAAGGAGGCCGGTTGGCCTCCTTCTCCTTACTCTTCCACTTCTAGGCCAGAGCGGTTCAGTAAGAATTGAACCAACAACGGCACCGGACGACCGGTTGAGCCTTTTTCTTTTCCGCCACTTCTCCAAGCGGTACCGGCGATATCTAGGTGCGCCCAGTTATACTTTTTGGCAAAGCGCGACAAGAAACACCCGGCGGTGATGGTGCCGCCACCTTTACCGCCAATGTTGGCCATATCGGCAAACGGGCTGTCGAGCTGCTCTTGGAACTCGTCAGTCATTGGCAGGCGCCAGGCTCGGTCACCGGCTTGCTCTGAGGCGTTAATAATATCGTGCGCCAGTGGGTTTTGGTTGGCAATCAAGGCGCTGATGTGGTGGCTCAAGGCCATGATGCATGCCCCGGTTAAGGTCGCGACATCAATCACACACTCTGGCTCATAACGCTCAACATAGGTCAGGGCGTCACACAAGACTAAACGGCCTTCAGCGTCGGTGTTGAGCACTTCCACGGTTTGGCCTGACATGGTGGTGAGGATATCCCCCGGACGATACGCTTGACCGTCTGGCATGTTTTCACAGCCAGCCAGCACCCCGACAACATTAATCGGCAGGTTGAGCTCGGCAAGGGCGCGCATTACCCCAAAGACCGACGCGGCACCGCCCATGTCGTACTTCATTTCGTCCATGTTGGCACCAGGCTTGATGGAAATACCGCCCGAGTCAAAGGTCAGTCCTTTACCTACCAATACAATCGGTTTGGCGTCTGGGTCTGGGTTATTTTTGTACTCCATGATTGACATCATCGACTCATTTTTTGAGCCTCGGCCAACGGCTAAGTACGAATGCATGCCCAGTTTTTCCATTTCTTGCTCGCCGATGATACGGGTTGTGACCGTTTCATAGTCGTCGGCAAGACGACGCGCTTGCGAGGCAAGGTAGGCCGGGTTGGCCACGTTGGGTGGCATATTACCCAAGTCTTTACAGGCGTTAACACCAGAGGCGACCGCCAAACCGTGCGCGATAGCGCGCTCACCCAGGTTCAGCTCACGACGTGTTGGCACGTTGAACACCATTTTGCGCAATGGGCGGCGAATTTCTGGCTTAACGCTTTTGAATTGATTAAAGGTGTACAAGCTGTCTTTGGTGCTCTCAACCGCTTGGCGGACTTTCCAGTAGGTGTCGCGCCCTTTAACGTGCAGCTCGGTTAAGAAGCAGACCGCTTCCATCGACCCGGTTTCGTTCAGGGTGTTGATGGTTTTTTTAATGATTTCTTTATACTGGCGCTCGCCCAGCTCACGTTCTTTACCGCAGCCGACCAACAGTACGCGTTCTGATAGGACATTCGGGACATGGTGCAGCAGGAGCACTTGGCCGGGTTTTCCTTCCAGATCACCGCGGCGCAGCAAGGCGCTGATGTAGCCGTCGCTGATTTTATCGAGCTGCTCAGCCACAGGGGAGAGGCGGCGAGGCTCAAATACTCCGACGACAATACAGGCACTGCGTTGCTTTTCGGGGCTACCGCTCTTTACACTGAACTCCATTTGTACTCCTAGATCCTAAAGACAATTGAGACCAAATGTTGGATAATGCCGCCTCTATGTTGTTGAACGCTCTACATGCGCCCGGATCAGCCGGCGGTCAACAAATGGCCGAAAGATTAGAAAACAACTAATTAAACCAGAAACTATAGTTATTCGAGTAAAAAAACAAGTTTTCCATAGGTGCCTTCGCTTTGATAATTGTTCGATATTTGATCCGGGAGACGGTTAAGACACAAGTTGCAGTCTTATTTGTGTTATTTCTGGTCTTTTTCAGCCAAAAGTTCATCCGTGTGCTGGCCAATGCTACGGAGGGATCGATCCCTAGTGATCAAATTATTACCTTAGTGGGTTTGTACATGCCGTCGATGGCGATGTTGATGTTGCCACTAAGTTTGTATATCGGGATCTTGATCACTTTTGGCCGCCTGTATGCCGAGAGTGAGATCACCGTGATGAACGCCACCGGGATCGGTAACGAGTTTCTGATCCGGGCGGCGCTTTATTTGGCGATCATTACCGGCTCGGTGGCCGCCTTTAACGCACTCTGGCTAACACCGTGGGCCAATAACCAAGAATTAGAAGTCATGGAGCAGCTGGAAGCTAAATCGGGGCTGGAGCTGCTGGTGCAGGGTCAGTTTCAAAGCGCCCCTTCCGGCGAAGCGGTCATTTTTGTCGATAACATTGAAGATGATGGCCAAACCCTCAATCAGGTGTTTGTTGCCCAGCCGGTGCCGCGTGGCTCTTTGCTGCCCAATGTGGTGGTGGCTGACAAAGGCTATGTCTCTGAGCTCGACGATGGCCGCCAAGTACTGGACCTGGTCGACGGCACCCGCACTGAGGGATTACCCACCCAGCTTAACTATGGTGTGACTACCTACGAGAACTATCAGGTGCTGATTGGTCAGCGTGAGGTGCGCGAGAAAAGTCGCGATTGGGATGCGGTGCCTACGCTGCAACTGTTTGGTGAGTCGAGCTTAAAAGCGCGCGCTGAACTGCAGTGGCGTATCTCTTTGGTGCTGTGTATTCCGTTGATGACCATGATTGTGGTGCCATTGTCGGCGGTGAATCCACGCCAAGGGCGGTTCGCTAAGCTATTCCCCGCGATTTTGATTTATCTGGCGTACTTTTTGTCGATCAGTGCCGCCAAATCGGCGGTCGAAGATGGCGATCTCCCCGCTCAAATTGGGCTTTGGAGTGTCAATATCGCTGCTTTGTTATTGGCTATGGTGCTTGCCGGTTGGGATTCGCTACCGGTGCGAAAACTCAAAGCTAGCTTAAAAGGATCTGCCTGATGTTTCGCATTCTTGATTGGTACATTGGTCGCACGCTGATTGGCACCTCCTCGTTATGCCTAGCAACCTTGGTGGGGTTGTCAGCGATCATCAAATTTGTTGAGCAGCTGCGCTCAGTGGGTGATGGCACCTACACCATGGGTAAAGCCATTTTATACGTGGTATTGAGTGTTCCCCGTGACATTGAAATGTTTTTCCCAATGGCGGTATTGCTGGGTGCCTTGATTGGGTTAGGGATGCTGGCATCCAGCTCCGAGCTGGTGGTGATGCAGGCGGCGGGCATTTCTAAGCTGCAAATCGGTATGTCGGTGCTCAAAACCGCGATTCCCTTGATGCTCATCGTGATGGTGCTGGGCCAATGGGGCGCGCCCGATGCGCAAAAAGCGGCGCGTGAGTTGCGTGCCATTGCTAAATCAGGCGGCAATGTGATGTCGGTGAGGCGCGGCGTGTGGGCGAAAGACGGTAATGACTTTATCTATATTGCCCGCGCCGATGAGCAAGATAACCTCACGGGTGTGAGCATCTGGAAGTTTGACGATCAACAAAACATGACCAATGTGGTGTTTGCCGAAAGTGCTGACTACCTTAATCAAGACAGTTGGATGCTTAAAGATGTCACCATTACCCGGATGCAAAAGCGCGAAGCGATTTCTAACGTGCAGCAAGATCAACTGGTGTGGAAAACCACGCTGACCCCCGACAAGTTAGCAGTGGTGACGGTGAAACCCGAGGAGCTCTCTTTGTCAGGCTTGTACAGCTACGTCACTTACTTGCAGGCGTCTCAACAAGATGCCTCTCGCTACGAGCTTGCTTTATGGCGTAAAGCGGTGCAGCCGTTGTCGATTGCAGTCATGATGTTGCTGGCGCTCAGCTTTGTGTTTGGCCCACTGCGGAGCGTGACCATGGGGGCGCGCGTGCTCTCTGGGGTGATCTTTGGTTTTGGCTTTTATATTGCCAATGAGGTCTTTGGGCCTATGAGCTTGGTATACAAATTACCGCCAGCGGTTGGTGCCATTACCCCAAGTGTGATTTTCTTAATGATCACTTTGCTGCTACTTCGGCGCAAGTTGTAGTGCCATACCTGATAGACGAAATAAAAAGGCCAAGGGAAATCCTTGGCCTTTTTACGGTCTGGACTAACGAAACTGTTAACTCATGCTAGTCCTTGTACTGGAACGCTTTGATCACACGCTCGACGCCACGCACATTGCGGGCGATATCCACCGCTTTGTCCGCTTGTGCTTGGGTCACGGCTCCCATTAAAAACACTTCTCGGGCTTCGGTGATCACCTTGATATTGACCGAACGCAACTGATCATCAGCCACGAATGCCGCTTTCACGCGGGTCGTGAGCCAGCTATCGGTGCTGATGTCGGCAAGGCCAATCATGGGTGCATCGCGCACTTCGTTGTAGACCACGTCGACATTGTCCAATGCGCGAATGCGCTCAACCAATTGCTCGGTCAGAGCCGGATCGGTACTTTGCCCCACTAACAGTGCTTGCCCTTGAAAAGCAGCCGCTTTTGCACGAATTTTGTTTCTAAACGGCGGTTTATTGACAATCCCAGCGGTGTTTAGGCCAATTTGTGTGTCCTGCCACTCCTCGCCGGTGGTGCGTGGGTCGGAGGAGTAAACGGTTGAGCACGCTTGCAAGGCAAGCACAAACATCAAGGTGATTATCAGGCGCATGGTTTATTCTCCGTGAGAAGGGAAGAGCACCTGATCGATAAGGTCGCACAAGCAGTGTACGGTGAGTAAGTGCCCTTCTTGGATCCGTGCGGTACGTTGTGACGGAATGCGGATCTCGACATCGCGCTGCCCGAGCAACCCGGCCATTTCTCCACCGTCTTTTCCGGTCATCGCAATAATGGTCATATCACGGGTCACCGCGGCTTCCATGGCTTTGATGATGTCTTTACTGTTACCACTGGTAGAGATCGCCAGCAAGATATCGCCAGCTTGTCCTAAGGCGCGTACTTGCTTAGAAAACACTTCGTCATGGCTATAGTCATTGGCCACCGCCGTCAAGGTGGTGGTGTCTGTGGTCAGTGCTAATGCTGGCAAGCTCGGGCGCTCGGTTTCAAAGCGATTAAGCAAGCAAGAGGCAAAATGCTGGGCATTGGCGGCTGAGCCACCGTTACCGCAACAGAGGATTTTGTTGCCATTAAGCAGGCTTTGTACCATCACCTGAGCCGATTGTGATAGGTACTCAGGGATTGCCTCAGCGGCAGCTATCTGGGTTTGAATACTTTCGGTAAAGCTCTCTTTGATGCTCTCTAGCATGACTTACCCTTGAACGATGTTTTTAATCCAGTTGACCGCCTCAACACTGCCATCAAAGGTGACGGCGTCAAAGCGAAATTCGGTTTGTGTACTTTTTATGCCGCGACATTGCATCCAGCGTTCTGCCGCCAGAATTAAGCGTCGCTGCTTGGCGGTGGTAATGCTGGCAGCTGCCCCACCAAATCCGCGCCCTTGGCGAAAACGGACTTCGACGAACACCAAGCAGGTGCCGTCTTGCATCACTAAGTCGATTTCTCCACGGCGACTATGCGCGTTTTTATCCAAAATGGTCAGCCCATGGCGAACGAGGTACTGGCAAGCTTGTGCTTCGTAAGCTTGCCCTTTCGCCCTAGGCTGAGGACGTATCACTGCGCATCCTGCGTGGTTTGGTTAGTAATGGGCTCGATATCTGTCTTGCCAAACCGCGCCCAGTCCAGTTGTCGATGGATAACACAGTGTTCCGCCAGTGATAATTGGCCTGTTTGGCCACTCAACTGGTAGCCAGGTTGTGCCTGCATTTGCGGTAACCCTTTCAGCAGGCCGTATGCATCCATCCCAAGCGCGTGTAAACGCGTGGTGTTATTGCTCGGCGAAGGATGGCGCTGCTGGTATTGCTGATACGCTGCGCTTTGGCTGCTAATCAGCAGCGGAATATCACTAAACTCGATGCCCTGCAGTTCGGCTAATTGTCCCATCCCGTCTGCGCGGTTGTTGCTGCGTGAGCTGGCGTACAGCTTGGGTGGCTGCACATCCGGATTAATGGCCACTTCGATAAAGGGTTTGAGCAAGGTAAGCTCGGCGGCACCGGCGACCATATACACGGCATCAATGTCCCGACGACTCCGTGCTTGTGATTGCAACGGCAAGTCGGTGAGCTGCTTCATTTGGGCGATTCGACGTTGACTGGCGTCTAAGCCGAAAATATCACGGATGCGCGCTTGCATCTTATCACGATCACCCAACGGTGCGCGCTCTACGTCTGTATCCGTCAATGATTGCCAGCGCGCGGAGAAGGCGTCGCGCATTCGCTGTCCAAAGGCTGAGTCAGGATAGAGCACCAGCGGGAATTGATATCCCTGTTGGTGTAAGCGATCGGCCGCTTGCGCTGCTTCTTGTTCGGGGGATAAGGTGAAATAACATACCCCTTGCTGGTAGCGATCATCCGTTGGTTCATTGAGCGCTAACACTGGCACTTGTCCAGCAATGGCGTTGCTCACAGCGGCTACCTTGTGTTTTTGCAAAGGCCCGACGACAAAATCGACATCGTCCTGGGTGATGCGTTGGGTGAGCGTATCAATATCCAAGGCGTTGGTGTCGTAAAAGCGTATCTTGGGACGTTGCTCAGCATTAGCATCCAGCATGGCTTCGACAAAGCCATCCCGAATCGCATCCCCTTGTTCGGAGAACTTGTCGGTCAGTGGCAGCATTACACCAACATGGGTGGGTTGGGTGATGGTCAACGCCTGGATATCAGCCAAGTTATCAGGGAGATATTGGTTTGCTGGGTGCGCAGGATGCGACGCTAAGTAGGCATCCAACTGGCTTTGCATCTCTGCCACATCGCCGGCGTAACGACGAGCGATATCAAGTAACGCAACCCAGCCGGCAAGAATGTCATCGTCGCTGTTTTGCAGCTGTTTGATTTCATTTTGGCTGAGTAACTGTAAATCTTGCCATAAGGTATTCCAGGTCTGCTGCGCGTCATTGGCGCTGGCATAATTCGCTAATTGGTACTGGTTTTTTACCGCGCCGAGCGCATTGTCTTGCTGGCGGGCAATCTTGGCTTTTTGCTGGTAAAAGCGCACATACTGGCTGTCTTTAAGCTGCCAATTGGGAGCAAGCGTCAGTAGCTGGTTGGCATCGGCGAGTTGGCCGGTTTGCGCCAAAAAGCGCGCGCGCGCCAAGGTCCACTCAATGCGTTGTTGGGTGTTGAGTTGGCGCTCCGACAAGCGTTGTAATAGCACGTCGGCTTGGTTGAGCTGTTGCTCGTTAAGCAGTGCTTTTATCGCCAGTAGATACCAGTCGTTTTGCTTCTCACCTTGGCTGGTTTCCGCTTGCAACAGGTAAAATGTCGAATTCTCCGTTGCCGGCTGACTGATGACATCACGCGCAGTTGGCGTAGACGTCGGAGCACTACACGCAGCCAGCGCTAACGCTAGGGCTACAGGGGTGATAAGTCGTGTTACACTTTGACGCTTCTGGGTAAGTTTAACCATGAACATGTTTCAACCGTGACAACGTTGCCCCTATCTTAATCGCCGAAGGGTTGTTAAACAAATGACTGATGCAAATCTATCCGACCATGCTCACCCCACGCTGTATATTGTGCCGACACCGATAGGCAACTTGGCGGATATTACCCAGCGTGCACTCGATGTTTTAGCCAGTGTGGATCTGGTTGCTGCCGAAGATACACGTCATACCGCTCGGCTGCTCTCGCATTTTTCTATCAATGCGAAGACCTTTGCGTTGCACGAGCATAACGAGCAGCAAAAAGCGGCGGCATTATTAGCGCGCTTGCAACAAGGCCAGTCAGTTGCATTAGTCTCGGACGCGGGGACGCCGCTGATTAGCGACCCTGGCTACCATTTGGTCACGCAATGCCGTGAAGCGGGCGTGCGGGTGGTGCCTTTGCCTGGGGCCTGTGCGGTGGTCACCGCATTAAGTGCCTCTGGCTTGCCTTCAGACCGTTTTAGTTTTGAAGGGTTCCTGCCACCGAAAACAAAAGCACGCCAGGATACGTTCCGCGCCTTGGCCGATGATCCTCGCACCCTGATTTTCTATGAGTCGCCGCACCGTATTCGCGACAGCTTGGCGGATATGCGTGAAGTGTTGGGTGAGGCGCGCCGCGTGGTATTGGCGCGTGAGTTGACCAAAACCTTTGAGACCATTCATGGGGCACCTTTAGGCGAACTGATTGATTGGTTAAATGAAGATGCCAACCGGCTGCGCGGTGAAATGGTGTTATTGGTAGCCGGTTATCGTGCCGATAAGAGCGCGTTGCCCTCGGCGGCGTGTCATGCCCTCGGTTTATTGGCCGCTGAGCTACCCCTGAAAAAGGCGGCGGCATTAGTCGCGGAATTGTATTCGGTTAAAAAGAACGCACTCTATAAGTGGGGCTTGGAGAATCTGTAGCTAAGCGTGATTTACGCTGGCTTGCGTGGTGATTCTTCTATATACTCCCCCGCTCGAGTTGGCCAGGTAACCGCTGCTTTATTGATGTCCCACGGGAGACTGATAAAGGGGAGGAAAGTCCGGGCTCCTCAGGGCAGGGTGCCAGGTAACGCCTGGGAGGCGCGAGCCTACGACCAGTGCAGCAGAGAGTAGACCGCCGATGGCTCTTCGGAGCACAGGTAAGGGTGAAAGGGTGCGGTAAGAGCGCACCGCGCGGCTGGCAACAGTTCGTGGCACGGTAAACTCCACCCGGAGCAAGACCAAATAGGTCCCTATTGGCGCGGCCCGCGTTTGGGGACGGGTAGGTTGCTGGAGCCTGTGAGCGATTGCAGGCCTAGACGAATGGTTACCGCCGTTTTTACGGTACAGAACCCGGCTTATAGGCCAACTCACCTCTTTATCGGGCGAGCCTTTTGGGCTCGCCCTCTCTTTTTCAGCGTTTGTATCAGACGATTTGGTTATAACCTGATGTGGCTGGTTGGCTTGGCGACTGATTAACCCGCTGAAATATCTCTTTAATCTTCCTAAGTGTGATCTTTGTCACTGTGATGGCTTGCTTGACTTTCTTTTTACCTGCTACGTACACTTCTGGGTGGGAAAATGTGGTGTAAAGTGGATAATCTTGGTGAAAAAGGGAAAATAGCGCCATGTTACGCGGCGTCAGTGCCATATC
Organism: Salinivibrio sharmensis; assembly: GCF_001995985.1. Classification (GTDB taxonomy): domain Bacteria; phylum Pseudomonadota; class Gammaproteobacteria; order Enterobacterales; family Vibrionaceae; genus Salinivibrio; species Salinivibrio sharmensis. Next base: position 29,720 of record NZ_MUFC01000002.1, read on the forward strand.
GGTCGACAAAAAAGGGCGGCTAGCCCTGCCAACTCGCTATCGCGATGGGTTAATTAACCATTGTGACGGCCAGTTTGTGTGCACGATCGATCACCAGCTCCCTTGTTTGGCCTTGTATCCCGTCCCTGAGTGGGAGGTGATAGAAGACAAGCTTGCGCAGCTGTCGAGCTTTCAGCCGGCAGAACGACGCTTGCAGCGCTTGCTACTCGGCCATGCCTTTGATTGTGAGATGGATGGCCAAGGTCGGCTATTGTTGTCCGCGACGTTGCGCCAGTACGCCGGGCTTGAGGGCAAAGCGATGCTGGTGGGCCAACTCAATAAGTTTGAGATTTGGGATGAGCAGACATGGCAGGCACAAATTCGCCAGGATATGGACACACAGGCGGAATCAACCCCGATGATCAGTGAGCGGTTAGCTGACCTCTCTCTGTAAACAATGAAGTGAACTTATGTCAGAACAATATACCCATGTTTCCGTCCTATTGAACGAATCGGTAGACGGCCTCGCGATAAAGCCAGACGGCATTTATGTCGATGGTACTTTTGGTCGCGGCGGTCACTCTCGCCATATTTTATCGCAGCTGGGTGAAAACGGGCGTTTGTACGCAATTGATCGCGACCCTCGCGCGATTGAAGAAGCCAACACCATTGACGATCCTCGCTTTCAAATCATTCATGGCCCTTTTTCTGACATCGACGCCTATCTGCGTGACCGGGGCTTGAGTGAAAAAGTGGATGGCATCTTGCTTGATCTGGGCGTGTCGTCTCCGCAGCTAGACGATCCTAGCCGTGGATTCAGCTTTATGCACGACGGCCCTTTAGATATGCGTATGGATCCCAGTAGCGGCCAGTCAGCGGCGCAGTGGTTAGAAACCGCCAGCCCAGACGACATTGCTTGGGTGTTAAAGGTGTTTGGTGAAGAACGTTTTGCTCGCCGAATTGCTAATGCAATTGTGCGTCATCGTGAGGATGAAGAAGCGACCCCGCTAACCACCACCAATCAGCTAGCCAAACTGATTGATCATGCGGTGCCGTTTAGAGAAAAGAAAAAGCACCCGGCGACGCGCAGCTTCCAAGCGATTCGCATTTATATCAACAGTGAATTAGATGAGATTGAGCAGGCACTGCAAGGTGCGCTGGCAAGCCTCGCCCCCGGTGGCCGTTTGTCTGTGATCAGCTTTCACTCGTTAGAAGATCGAATGGTGAAGCGTTTTATTCGCAAGCAAAGCAAGGGGCCTGATGTGCCCAAAGGGGTGCCATTGACTGAAGCGCAGATCGCGGAGCTCGGTTCGGCGGCGATGAAGCCTATTGGTAAGGCGATTAAACCGTCTGCCGAAGAGGTGGCGCAAAACGCGCGCGCGCGTAGTTCGGTATTACGCATCGCGGAGAAATTAGGGTAAATCATGGAGCCGCGGCCAAGCCTTGCCAAACAAATTCGTCAAGACTTGCTGGCTATCGGCAAATTGCCGCTGGGATTGTTGGTCGCGGTGTTGCTATCAGCGATCGCTGTGGTGTCGATGACCCAATCGACGCGCAGTTTGATTGCCAAACAAGATGCGCTGCTTGAGCAGCGCGAAACGCTCGAAGTGGAGTGGCGAAATCAATTGCTAGAAGAAAACGCGTTATCTGAACATAGCCATGTGGAGGCAGTTGCGCGTGAGTCTTTTGGCATGATTCGACCGACCAGTGATAACGAAGTGATCGTCAAACGGTCTTTGAGTAATAGCCGGTGAAAAAACGTACTAGCAAGCCTGCCAATCGCCGTACACCAAAAGCGCCACCTGTGCTGATACAGTGGCGCTTTGGCCTTATTTGCGCGTTTATCGCGTTGGCCTTGGTCGCACTGGTGGCTCGTGCGGCGTATATCCAAGTGATTGAGCCCGACCGGCTGCGTCATGAGGGTGACTTGCGCTCAGTACGGGTTGAACAAGTACATTCCGCGCGTGGGATGATTGAAGACCGCCAAGGCGAGCCATTGGCGGTCAGTGTCCCCGTGCAAGCGGTGTGGGCCGATCCGGTGACGGTGTTTAAACACCAGGGACTGAACAACGTTGAACGCTGGTACGCGCTGGCTGATGTGCTGGGCCTAGACCGCCAGGCGTTGATTGACAAGATTCAAGCGAACCGTAAGCGGCGTTTTGTTTATCTGCAGCGCCAAGTGCGCCCCGCAATGGCCGCGTATGTGAACAAGCTTGACTTGCCCGGCGTGGGTCTTAAAGCCGAGTCTCGCCGTTTTTATCCTAGTGCTGAGGTAAGTGCCCACTTAGTGGGGATGACAGGCATTGACGGCCATGGTCTGGAAGGCATTGAACGCCGTTTTGATGACTGGCTTGCCGGAGAGCATGGCAAGCGCACCGTGCGTAAAGACAGGTTTGGCCGTGTGGTCGAGCACATTGCCACTGAAGACAAAAAAGAAGGCCAGTCGCTCACGCTCAGTATCGACCAGCGTTTGCAAGCCATCGCTTACCGTGCGATTAAGCAAGCGGTGGCCGACTATCGCGCCACGTCCGGTTCGTTGGTGATGGTGGATGTCAAAACCGGCGAAGTGATGGCAATGGTGAATGCCCCCTCTTATAACCCTAACAATCGCAGCTCGCTGAAAAGCTTTAATATGCGTAACCGCGCGATCACTGACGTGTTTGAGCCGGGGTCAACCATGAAACCTTTTGTGGTGCTCACCGCGTTGGAAAACGGTGTCGCGGATATGGACACCGTGATTGATACCGGCAATGGCATCATGCAAATCGGCGGCAGTCGTGTGCGTGACGTCTCCAAAGTGGGTAAAGCCAACCTGGCGCGGATCCTCAAAAAATCGAGCAACATCGGTGTCAGTAAGCTGTCGTTGGCGATGCCCGTGGAAACCTTATTGGGTGAATACGGTAGCTTTGGCTTGGGGGCAAGTACTGGCGTCGAGTTGGTTGGTGAATCGGTAGGGCACTTCCCCTCACGCCGCCGCTGGTCAGACTTTGAACGGGCGACGCTGGCCTTTGGCTATGGCTTGTCAGTGACGCCGGCGCAACTGGCGCGTGCCTATGCCACGCTCGGTTCGCTGGGTATCAATCGTCCGCTGAGTATTTTAAAGCGCGAGGGAGTGACTGAAGGGAAACAAGTCGCCTCGCGTGCGAATGTGTATAAAGTGCTGCAAATGCTAGAGGGCGTGACCCAAGAAGGCGGGAGCGCACGCCGTGCCGCGGTGGATGGATATCGGGTTGGCGCGAAAACCGGTACCGCCAAAGTGGCGGTGGCAGGAGGCTATGGCGATGAGTATATCGGTTATACCGCGGGGCTGGCACCGATTAGCGATCCCAGACTGGCGATGGTGGTGGTGATTAACGAGCCTCAAGGCGACAAGTATTATGGTGGCCAGGTCGCGGCGCCGGTGTTTTCTGATGTGATGAAAAGCGCGCTCCAGATCTTAAACATTGCACCGGATGCGGGCACAGGCCCTGGGTTGCAAGTGGCTAAGTATGCAAGTGAAGTGAACCAGAATGAATGATTTAAACCAATGGCTGAGTCCGTGGCTGACAGATGCGCCGAGTGTCCCAGTAAAACAGATGACACTCGACAGTCGCTGCGTCGGTGATGGCGATGTTTTTGTGGCGGTGCAAGGCCATCAGGTCGATGGTCGTCAGTTTATTCAGGCTGCGATTGAGGCAGGTGCGGCGGCCGTGGTGCAACAAGGCGAGCACGACCAAGTAAGTTGGCACGGCCGTGTGCCCGTGATCACTGTGTGCGCCTTACCCCATGCACTGTCTGCGATGGCGGCGCGTTTTTATCACAACCCCCAGCAGCACCTGCAGATGATTGGTGTGACTGGGACCAACGGCAAAACCACGGTGTCACAACTGATTGCTCAGTGGCTTGAATCGCTAGACAAGCGCACGGCGGTAATGGGCACCACGGGCAACGGCTTTATCGGCGCGCTGAAAGCGGCCGATAACACCACCGGGGACGCAATCAGCATTCAAGCCCAGCTGGCAGACTTTGTTCAGCAAGGGGCCAGCCATGTGGCGATGGAAGTATCATCGCACGGTCTAGCGCAAGGACGCGTCGCCAGCCTTGCTTTTGATGCGGCGGTGTTTACCAATTTAAGCCATGACCACCTTGATTATCACGGCACACTGGATGCCTACGCCGAGGCGAAAAAACAACTGTTTGAGTTAGGTTTGCCACTTAAAGTCATCAATGCTGATGATAGTGTTGGTCGCACCTGGCTACAGCAATGGCCCGAGGCGATCGCGGTGGCCATGGATGCAGCTTCACTGGATGCCCACGCAGGCCGATTTGTGCACGCGACCTCGGTGGCCTATGCCAGCGATGGTGTACGGGTGCAGATTGACTCATCCTGGGGGCAAGGCGAAATTCATGCTGCTTTGGTGGGGGATTTTAACGTCAGCAATTTGCTGGTGAGCTTGGCCACCTTATTGGGGCTGGGCTATCCGTTAGCACCGTTATTGGCCGTGAGCCCGCAGCTGCAAGCTGTCACAGGGCGGATGGAGGTTTTTCTCGCTGCTGACAAACCCACAGTCGTGGTTGATTATGCTCACACGCCCGATGCGTTAGAGAAAGCGCTGCTTGCCTTGCGTCGCCATTGTAACGGTGCGCTGTGGTGCATCTTTGGCTGCGGTGGCGATCGTGATACACGCAAGCGGCCGTTAATGGCCCGTTTGGCTGAGCAGCACGCCAATCATGTGGTATTGACCAACGATAACCCACGTAGCGAAGACCCTGAGACCATTACTCAAGACATGCTTGCGGGCATGGAGGCGCCAGAGCGCGCATGGGTAAAACACGATCGCGCCGACGCGGTGAGCCAGGTTATTCGCCAAGCCAAAGCCGAGGATATTGTTTTAGTCGCAGGCAAGGGCCATGAAGATTATCAAGTTTTAGCGCACGGCAAGGTGCACTATTCCGACCGAGAGACGGTGGCCGCGCAACTCAAGGAGTTATCATGATTCGGACTTCACTCGACACGCTTGCGCACGCGGTGAACGCAACGATATTGCACCGAGAATTTGTACCGGAAAATGACCGGATTGAGGCTATCACCACAGATACCCGCGAACTTGGCCAAGGGGCGATGTTTGTTGCCCTGAAAGGTGAGCGCTTTGATGGGCATGACTTTGCAGAGCAAGCCAAAGCGGCCGGTGCGGCGGCGATAGTGGTCGAGCATCCGCTGGATGTCGCGATGCCCCAATTGTTGGTGGAGGATACACGTATCGCGCTTGGCCAGCTGGGCGCGTGGGTAAAAAGCCAGTGTCAGGTACCCACCATTGCCATCACCGGCAGCTGCGGTAAAACCACGGTAAAGCAAATGCTGGCGGCTATTCTGGCACAAAAAGGCCCGACCTTAGCCACTGCAGGCAATTTTAATAATGATATTGGTGTGCCGCTGACCCTGTTTAGACTAACCCCTGAGCACCAATATGCGGTGATTGAGCTGGGCGCGAACCATATTGGCGAGATTGCCTACACCACCGCGTTGGTGAAACCCGATATTGCCATGGTGACCAACCTGGCTGCGGCGCACCTTGAGGGGTTTGGCTCATTGGAAGGGGTGGCAATTGCCAAAGGAGAGATCTACCAAGGCTTACCAGAAGGTGGCATTGCATTGGTGAATCAGCACAGCCACGGCGACGAAAAGTGGCAAGCGGTCTTGGCTGACAAGCAGGTGATCGCCGTCACTGACACCGAGGCGGCGCCACTGAGGTTAATAGAGAGTGTGCTCACCGATGCAGGCTGTTATCAAATCACCCTCAGTGATGGCCAGATACAAAAAACGGTCACCTTGCCATTACCCGGTGTGCACAACATCACCAATGCATTGATGGCCGGTTGTGCGGCGATGCAGCTACCGGAGGTGAGTTTGGACGATGTGGTCAACGGCCTTGCCTCCGTAGAAAACGTGGCGGGACGCACTCAGGTGATAGAGCCACGCCCGGGGCTGAGGTTGATTGATGATACCTATAACGCCAGTGTGCCGGCGATGAAATCAGCCATAGATGTACTGGCCAGCTACCCTGGGGAGCGCTGGCTCATTGTGGGTGATATGGCTGAGCTGGGGCAATACAGTGAACAAATGCACCGTGAAGTGGGACAACATGCTGAAAAGGCACAGTTAGACCGTGTTTTCACGACCGGAAACGATAGCCGTGTGATCAGCGAATGCTGCGGCGGCGACCATTTTGATAGTAAAGAGGCGCTAATCGCGCATGTAGTAGCCATGATGAACACACACACACCTAACACAATTTTAATTAAAGGCGCTCGCGGGATGGCGATGGAAGCCGTGGTTGCCGCCATCAAGGAGGCTTGCTAATGCTTTTATGGTTAGCGGAGGCGTTACAAAACCTCTTACCTTCAATGCGCTTGTTTGAATACCTCACCTTTCGGGCAATTGTCAGTGCCTTGACGGCGTTACTGTTCTCGCTGTGGGCCGGACCGCGCTTGATTAAACGTTTACAATCAATGCAAATTGGCCAAGTGGTACGCGAAGAAGGGCCTGAGTCTCACTTTAGCAAGCGTGGCACGCCAACCATGGGCGGGGTGCTGATTGTTGCTGCCATCAGTTTAACCGTCTTTTTATGGGCAGACTTAGCTAACCCTTATGTGTGGGCGGTGATGGTGGTATTGCTCGGCTATGGCGCGGTGGGCTTTGTCGATGATTACCGTAAAGTGGTGCGCAAAAATACCGATGGCTTGGTGGCGCGCTGGAAGTACTTTTGGCAATCCGCCATTGCCTTAGGGGTGGCGTTTGCGCTGTATGCGCATGGCAAAGACACCGCTGCTACTCAGTTGGTGGTGCCGTTTTTCAAAGACGTGATGCCGCAACTTGGTCTGTTTTATGTGGTCTTTACCTATTTTGTGATTGTCGGCACCAGCAATGCGGTGAACCTGACGGATGGCCTCGATGGATTGGCGATTCTGCCCACCGTGATGGTCGCTGGTGGGTTTGCCTTTATTGCCTGGGCTACCGGGAACGTGAACTTTGCCAGCTACTTGCATATTCCGTATATCCAATACAGCAGTGAGCTGGTGGTGGTATGTGCCGCGATTGTCGGTGCTGGCCTTGGCTTTTTGTGGTTTAACACCTATCCGGCGCAAGTCTTCATGGGTGATGTAGGCTCGCTGGCATTAGGCGGCGCGCTCGGCACTATCGCTGTATTGGTGCGTCAAGAGCTGCTACTGATCATCATGGGCGGGGTGTTCGTGATGGAAACCGTCTCAGTGATCTTACAGGTTGGTTCTTATAAGTTGCGCGGCCAACGTATTTTCCGCATGGCGCCGATCCATCACCACTATGAACTAAAAGGCTGGCCGGAGCCGCGGGTGATCGTGCGCTTTTGGATTATTTCGTTGATGCTGGTGCTGATTGCATTGGCCACACTCAAGGTACGCTAATCATGTCAGCCGCGAGCCAGCGCTCATTAACCGAGTTTCGCCATATCGTAGTGATGGGTTTGGGCGTGACCGGCCTGTCGGTAGTACGTTTTATTGCGCGCCGTCACCCCAAGGCATGCATCCGCGTGATGGACTCGCGCGCGCAGCCACCGGGGCAAGACCAACTGCCAGATAACGTCGAGTTGCACACAGGCAGTTGGCAGGCGCAGTGGTTAGCCGATGCCGATTTGGTGGTGACTAACCCAGGGATCTCGCTGCAGACGCCAGCGTTGGCGCCAGTCCATGCAGCGGGTACGCCTGTTGTGGGAGACATTGAGCTATTTGCCTGGTACTGCGATAAGCCGGTAGTGGCGATCACTGGCTCCAACGGTAAAAGCACCGTCACGGCGCTGGTGGGCGAAATGGCGAAAGCGAGCGGGATTGACGTCGGGGTGGGTGGCAATATCGGCGTCGCGGCGTTAGATTTGCTCGACCGCGGTCACGAGCTGTATGTGTTAGAGCTATCGAGCTTTCAACTCGAAACCACCGACTCGCTGGTTCTAGATGGCGCGGCCTTTTTGAATTTCTCAGAAGATCATATGGATAGGTACGACAGCTTGGCTGATTATCGTGCCGCCAAGTGTCGTATTTTTACCCATGCGACCACTTTGATTGCCAATGCCGATGATCTGCAAACACGCCAGGGTCTGCAAACAAACAGCGCCTCCTCCATGCGTCTGTTTGGTTTTCATCAAGGTGACTACTGCCTTATCACTCACCAAGGTGAAGCGTGGCTATCGGCGCACGGCCAGCCATTATTGCCTGTCTCTTCGCTGGGGCTGGTGGGACGTCATAACGTGGCGAATGGGCTGGCGGCAATGGCATTGGCTGACAGTGTTGGCATCAGTCAGCAGGGGCAAAAATCGGCACTTAGTACATACGCCGGCCTCCCGCACCGCTGTCAAAAGGTTGCCGAGCACCAGGGCGTGCTTTGGGTCAATGATTCAAAAGCCACTAATGTGGCCAGTACCTTGGCCGCGCTCGATGGCCTAGATATTGAAGGGCGGTTACACCTTTTGGTGGGGGGCGATGGCAAAGGCGCCGACTTTAGTCTGTTGCAACCGGCGTTGGCGAAACTCTCGGTATCGCTTTACTGCTTTGGCAAGGATCAAACGCAGTTGGCGGCGCTCGATAACGAGGCGCAGTGTGTGGATACGTTGCATCAAGCGGTCGATGCAGCGGCTCATCAAGCCTGTGCCGGAGACATGGTGCTGTTATCACCCGCTTGTTCAAGCTTGGATCAGTTCACTAATTTTGCTGCCCGTGGGGATGCCTTTATTGCCGAGGTAGAATCGATGATCGCGAGGCACGCATGACAGTAAGCCGACTTCCCCAATATTGCTGGCAGTGGCTACGCACCCCATCTCCTGGGGTGTTGTACGACCGCCAATTGGTCTGGACCTCGCTGCTGTTAATGGTTATTGGGTTAGTCATGGTGACCTCAGCGTCTTTGCCGGTTGGACTTAGGCTGGCCGATGCCCCGTTTTTGTTTGCCAAGCGTCATGCTTTTTATCTCACGGTCGCCATCATTGCGGCCGTGGTGGTGATGTATATTCCGGTGCGATTATGGCAGCGTTATAGCGGCTACATGTTATTGCTTTCGTCGCTGCTGCTGCTGGCGGTTCTTGCGATTGGTCGGTCTGTTAACGGCGCGGCACGCTGGATTTCGATTGCCGGGATCAACATTCAGCCTGCGGAGATTGCCAAGTTATCCTTGTTTGTTTTTTTGGCCGGCTACCTGGTACGTCGCCATGGTGAGGTGCGTGAGCATTTTCGTGGCTTTGCTAAGCCCTTGGCAGTGCTCTTGCTCTTCGCAAGCTTATTGTTGGCGCAACCTGATTTAGGCTCGGTGGTGGTGATGTTTGTTACCACCGTGGGGATGTTATTTATTGCAGGGGCGAAGCTGTGGCAGTTTATTGCACTGCTGATCACCGGGTTGACCTTGGTCGGGGGCTTGATTGTCGCTGAGCCTTACCGGGTACGCCGCGTCACCGCCTTTTTAGACCCATGGCAAGACCCGTTTGGCAGTGGCTATCAGCTAACCCAATCCTTAATGGCATTTGGGCGCGGGGATTGGTTTGGACAAGGGCTAGGTAACTCGATTCAAAAACTGGAATATTTGCCAGAAGCCCATACCGATTTCGTGTTTGCGGTGATTGCCGAAGAGCTTGGCTTGGTGGGCGTCAGTGTGATTTTGTGTCTGATTTTTTACTTGGTGTTTAAAGCCTTGTTTATTGGCAAGCGTTGCCTAGAGCAAACGCAGTTATTTGGTGGGTTTCTCGCCTTCGGAATTGGAATTTGGTTTGCGTTTCAAACCATGGTCAATGTGGGCGCTGCCGCTGGTATGTTGCCAACCAAGGGTCTCACATTGCCATTGATCAGTTACGGCGGGTCCAGTCTGGTGACCATGGCGGTGGCAGTTGCTTTGTTATTGCGTATTGACCACGAGTACCGGCTCGCCACCTCGCAAGCGCATCAACGAAACCCTTATCAAGGTAAAGAACAGAATAATGAGTAAAAAACGATTATTAGTGATGGCGGGTGGTACCGGTGGCCATGTGTTCCCCGGGCTCGCGGTCGCCAAGTATTTAGAAAAACAAGGCTGGGAGATCTGCTGGTTAGGGACGGCCGATCGTATGGAGGCTGATTTGGTGCCTAAATATGGCATCGAGATCGCATTTATTCGTGTTAAAGGCTTGATTGGATCTGGGCTGATGCGCAAGCTACGAGCCCCTTGGATGATTGTCAGTGCGATTTGGCAAGCGCGACAAGTGATCAAACGCTTTAAACCCGACGCTGTATTAGGCATGGGTGGCTATGTCAGTGGCCCAGGCGGGATTGCTGCATGGTTAAGTGGTGTACCTGTGATTCTGCACGAGCAAAATGCGGTGGCAGGCTTAACCAACCGCTGGCTGGCTAAGGTGGCTAAGCAAGTGTTGCAAGCGTTTCCAGGCGCATTCGATGGCACGACAGTGGTCGGTAATCCTGTGCGTCGAGATGTGTGCGATCTCGCTGCGCCTGAGCAACGTTTGAGTGAGCGAGAAGGCGCTTTGCGCGTCCTAGTCATGGGAGGCAGTCAAGGCGCGCGGATCCTTAATCAAACGGTGCCAGAGGCGATTGCGCTCACCGAGCAAGCGGTTACGGTTCGCCACCAAGCAGGCAAGCAGAACGCTGAGCAGACACACGATGCGTATCAACAAGCCGGTGTTAGCGACGTTGAAGTTAGTGAGTTTATTGATGATGTCGCCGAGGCGTACGCGTGGGCGGATGTGGTGATTTGCCGCAGCGGGGCATTGACGGTTTCTGAGCTGGCGGCGGCTGGCGTTGGAGCGATTTTCGTGCCCTTTATGCACGCAGATAGGCAACAAGCACTCAATGGCGATTATTTGGTGGCGCGTGACGCTGCCTTGATGATCGAACAGCCATCACTGACAGCGAGCACGTTGGCTGAGACAATGAACCAGCTTGACCGTCCACGCTTGTTAGCGATGGCAAGGGCGGCTAGAGAGGCAGCCATTATTGATGCGGATGCGCGCGTCGCGGATGTGATTGTCTCGCACGCCAACAAATAGAGAATAGAGAATGGGTAAATTGGATAATCAGCAGCTGGAAAAAATTCGCACCATGATCCCGGAAATGCGCCGGGTTAAGCGGATCCACTTTGTGGGGATCGGTGGTGCAGGCATGTGTGGTATTGCTGAAGTGCTGATTAATGAAGGTTACCAAATAACCGGCTCGGATCTTGCACAGAATATCGTCACAGAGCGATTGGCATCCATGGGGGCGCAGATTTTTATCGGACATCAAGCGAGCCATGTCGAACAAGCCAGCGTGGTAGTGGTGTCGACGGCAATTAAACCGGACAACCCAGAAGTGGAAGCGGCAAAGGCAGCACGCATTCCTGTGGTACGTCGGGCGGAAATGCTTGCCGAGTTAATGCGCTATCGGCATGGTATTGCCGTTGCCGGCACCCACGGCAAAACCACAACGACAGCGATGGTCACTCAGATTTTCTCCGAGGCCGGACTGGATCCCACGTTCGTTAATGGTGGGTTAGTGAAAAGTGCTGGGACCAACGCGCGGTTAGGAAGCAGTCGCTATTTGATTGCAGAAGCGGATGAAAGTGATGCCTCTTTTTTACACCTGCAGCCAATGGTGGCGATTGTCACCAATATAGAAGCTGACCATATGGATACCTATGGCGGCAGTTTTGCGAAGTTGCAGCAGACTTTTATCGACTTTCTCCACAATCTGCCGTTTTATGGTTTGGCAGTGGTGTGTATTGATGATCCTGTGGTGCGTGAATTGATCCCCGCGATTGGGCGGCAAGTGATCACCTACGGGTTCTCGCACGATGCCGATGTATGTTTACATGATTACCAACAGCATGGGCAGTGCGGTGTGTTTAAAGTGACACGCCCTCATCGAGAAACGCTAACTATTCGCTTGAACACTCCCGGCCAACATAATGCGCTCAATGCAGCAGCGGCGATTGCGGTTGCGACCGAAGATGGTGTGGACGATGATGCAATCTTGCGCGCCTTGGCCAACTTTGCTGGTACGGGCCGACGCTTTGATCAACTCGGCGAGTTTGCGGTGGATGAGGGGACAGCCTTGCTGGTGGATGATTATGGTCATCACCCCAGTGAAGTGGATGTCACCATAAAAGCGGCGCGTGCAGGCTGGCAAGATCACCGCTTAGTGATGATCTTTCAGCCTCATCGTTATAGTCGCACACGCGATCTTTATGATGACTTTGCCAATGTGTTGGAAAAAGTGGATGTGTTGCTGATGCTAGATGTGTACTCGGCGGGAGAAACGCCGATTGCAGGCGCGGATGGCAGAAGTTTGTGTCGTAGTATTCGCGCTCGGGGCAAACTGGATCCTATTTTTGTCCCTAACGCAGAGGCATTGCCCGCCGCGCTGGCCAATGTACTGCAACCTAATGACTTGGTTTTAACACAAGGCGCGGGTGATATTGGTAAAGTAGCGAAAAATTTAGCGGCAAAGCAGCTAGACAAGGCTAAAATGGCGCAATAAAAATGAGCCAGTGAGAAGTGAAAAGGCTGCCAATATTGGTGGTTGCGAGGATAAAAGTAGGTTTTTATCGCCTTTATAGGCCAAATCGCTCGTAACATCTCCCAGCATATTGATAAAAGTGCGTATCTGGGTTGGAGTGCACGACGCGGGATCGCTATAATCAGTCGGTTTTTTCGCTGTGAGTGTCAAGTCGTGTCGACACAAGGCGATAAGATAGGTATGAGCATGGTCAATGCCCTGACACGCGTACAAGCAGTGATAAAACTGGATCGGCAAACGGGCGCGTCACTCGCGTTTCTGGTTGGGGTGATTACCCTGATGTTGCTGGGTGTGATACGTGTGGTTGATTGGATGAGTGATGAGCAGCAGCTCCCCTTATCGCAGCTAGTGATGGAAGGTGACCAGACACATGTGAGTGCGGCGCAAGTGCGCAAAGCAGTGTTATCAGGCGGCGAGCTGAAAAGCTTTATGCTGCAGGATGTGAATCGCATCCAAGCGAATATTGAGGCACTCCCGTGGGTGAAACAGGTTGCGGTAAGAAAGCAGTGGCCGGATACCTTAAAGGTACATATTACTGAATACCAGGCTAGCGCGATTTGGAACGGGCAAAAATTGCTGACGCCAGCCGGGACGGTGTTCAATGGTGCCCCGCAAGATGTCGCCGATAAAAATCTGGTGTCGCTACACGGCAATACCGGCACGTCGGAAGAAGTCTTGCGAACGAGCCGAGAGCTTGAAGATGAATTACAGCGAATTGGCTTATCAATTCAGGCCTTATCACTGAACAAGCGGCGATCATGGCGTATTGTGACACGAGATGGCGTACGGATTGAGTTAGGGCGAAAGGCGCGACAAGAAAGGCTAGCGCGACTGGTCAATTTATACCCTCGGATAAAGGCGCAAGATAAAGCCATTGCGTATGTCGATCTACGGTATGACACAGGGGCAGCGGTAGGCTGGAAAACAGAGGCAGACGACGCGAATAGCCAAAATTAAGAGATGGTTGAATGAATAAAACGACAGACAAGTCACTGATAGTTGGGCTCGATATCGGTACGTCCAAAGTGTCTACCTTGGTCAGTGAAGTGCTGCCAGATGGCACCATCAATGTGCTGGGTGTGGGCAGCAGCCCGTCGCGCGGTATGGATAAAGGTGGCGTGAACGACTTAGAGTCTGTGGTTAAATCTGTTCAACGTGCGGTGAACGAAGCCGAGATGATGGCAGATTGCCAAATCAGCTCTGTCTATCTTTCTTTGTCAGGTAAGCATATTCACTGCCAAACTGAAAGAGGGATGGGGACGATATCGGATGAAGATGTCACCCAAGATGACATAGATAATGTCATTCACACCGCGAAGTCGGTGAAAATCAGTGATGAGCAGCGGGTTTTGCACGTGATCCCGCAAGAATACAAAATTGATTACCAAGAAGGGATCAAAAACCCGCTCGGGTTATCCGGGGTGAGGATGGAAGCGAGTGTGCACCTCATCACATGTCACAATGACACCGCAAAAAATATTGAGAAAGCAGTCGAACGTTGTGGTCTTAGCGTTGATCAACTGATTTTCTCCGGGCTTTCAGCGAGCCATGCTGTGATCACACCGGACGAGCGAGAGCTGGGTGTCTGTGTGGTTGATATCGGTGGCGGCACCATGGATCTGGCCGTATGGACGGGAGGGGCGCTTCGACATGCTGAAGTAATCCCTTACGCGGGCAATGTGATCACCAGTGATATTGCGTATGCCTTTGGCACACCACTGGCTGATGCAGAAGACATTAAAGTGAAATACGGCTGTGCATTGAGCGAGCTGGTGAACAAGGACGCCAAAGTCAATGTCCCAAGTGTGGGAGGACGCCCATCAAGGACATTGCAGCGACAAACTTTGTCAGAAGTTATTGAGCCACGATGTTCAGAACTTTTGGGGCTGGTGAACCAAAAGCTGGTCGCCATCCAAGAAAAACTGCGTAGTGATGGTGTCAAACACCAAATGGCTGCTGGGATTGTCCTAACAGGAGGCGCATCACAGATGCATGGCCTGGTCGAATGCGCGGAGCGCGTATTCCAAAACCAGGTAAGGGTGGGACAACCGGTGAATGTCACGGGACTGACCGACTATGTGCAAGCGCCTTGTTATGCAACCGCAGTTGGGCTTTTACACTACGGTAAAGAAAGCTTGCTGACAGAAACGAGTGAACCAGAACAAAAGCGGGCTGTGGCTAGCTGGATCAATAAGCTGAGTAGCTGGTTTAAGAAAGAATTTTAACCCTGATGCGAACAGGAAGGACGGAGAGAACTCATGTTTGAACCGATGATGGAAATGTCTGACGATGCGGTAATTAAGGTCGTCGGCATTGGCGGTGGCGGTGGTAACGCCGTTGAGCATATGGTGCGTGAGTCAATCGAAGGGGTTGACTTTATTAGCATTAACACGGATGCCCAAGCACTACGTAAAAGCAGCGTAGGCACGGTCATTCAAATTGGTGGTGACATCACTAAAGGCCTAGGTGCGGGGGCAAACCCACAAGTAGGTCGAGATTCTGCCCTTGAAGATCGCGATGCGATTAAAGCTGAGCTCGAAGGTGCCGATATGGTATTTATCGCAGCCGGAATGGGCGGTGGTACAGGGACAGGCGGCGCGCCGGTCATCGCGGAAATCGCGAAAGAGATGGGCATTCTGACTGTTGCTGTAGTGACCAAACCATTCAGCTTTGAAGGCAAGAAGCGATTAGCCTTTGCAGAGCAGGGTATCGAAGAGCTGTCAAAAAATGTTGACTCGCTGATCACGATCCCGAACGAAAAACTGCTCAAGGTATTAGGTCGCGGTATCACCTTGCTCGATGCCTTTGCAAAGGCCAACGATGTACTACGTAATGCCGTGCAAGGGATCGCTGAGTTGATCACTCGCCCAGGCCACATCAACGTCGACTTTGCTGACGTGCGCACTGTGATGTCAGAAATGGGACACGCAATGATGGGTAGCGGCGTGGCAACCGGTGAAGACCGTGCCGAGGAAGCAGCAGAAATGGCCATTTCTAGCCCGCTTCTGGAAGATATCGATCTTGCTGGGGCGCGTGGTGTGTTGGTGAACATTACCGCAGGCTTTGATATGCGTCTTGATGAGTTTGAGACCGTAGGTAACACCGTCAAAGCGTTTGCATCAGACAATGCAACTGTGGTGATCGGTACATCGATGGACCCAGAGATGAGCGACGAGCTGCGTGTGACTGTAGTGGCAACCGGGATTGGTAATGAGCGTAAGCCAGATATCACCTTGGTCACCAACTCACAGTCTGGGCAAGCACAGGCAGAGCCGAAAAAGGCACAGCCTTTGCAAGAGAAACCACAGGCGGCAAGTGCAAACCCTGCGGCGAAAGAGCAGCCAGCTGCATCGTCATCGAATGCAGCACCAAAATCGCAGACCGAGCATGATTATCTCGATATTCCTGCGTTTTTGCGCAAACAAGCTGACTAGTCGCTACTGCTTGGTTTGTAGCCAGTGATGTGCTACCATCACGCTGCCCTTGTCTAAGGTGACAGGGTAATGAGTGACGCAGAGCACACTTTTTTGAGAAAAAGTTGAGATAAGCCGATGATTAGACAGCGAACATTGAAAAGTATGGTCCAAACGACTGGTGTGGGTCTCCACTCTGGGCGTAAGGTTACGCTTACTCTGCGTCCGGCTCCTGCTAATACTGGTGTGATTTACCGTCGCACAGACATGGAGCCGCCGGTAGATTTTCCGGCTAACCCTGAGGATGTGCGCGACACCATGTTGTGCACCGCCTTAGTCAATGACGCGGGTGTTCGCATCTCAACCGTTGAGCATCTCAGTGCAGCGATTGCAGGCATGGGGATCGATAACATTATTATCGAAGTGGACGCGCCAGAAATTCCAATTATGGATGGCAGTTCAAGCCCGTTCATCTTTTTGCTGCAGTCAGCGGGTATCGACGTCCAAAACGCACCAAAACGGTTCATTCGCATTAAAAAGCCTGTTCGCATTGAAGACGATGACAAATGGGCGGAGTTGCTGCCTTACAACGGCTTCCGTCTTGATTTTGCTATCGAATTCGACCACCCCGCGATTGAATCAGAGCAACAAAATTTGGTGCTAGACTTCTCTAGCCAGTCTTTTATTAAAGACTTAAGCCGTGCTCGTACCTTCGGCTTTATGCGTGATATCGAGTATTTGCAGTCACAGAATCTGTGTCTAGGCGGCAGCTTCGACTGTGCCATTGTGCTGGATGATTACCGCATCTTGAATGAGGAAGGTCTGCGTTTTGACAACGAATTGGTCAAGCACAAGGTGCTGGATGCCATCGGTGATCTCTACATGTGTGGTCACAGCATTCTTGGTGAAATGCGTGCGTATAAATCGGGCCATGCATTGAACAATAAACTGCTGCGCGCGGTATTAGCGGACCAAGAAGCGTGGGAGTGGGTCACGTTTGAAGAAACAGAGACTTCTCCAGTGGCATTTGCCGAGCCGGGGATGGTTTTGGCCTAAGCCCGAGTTTGTTCAGTGTGTGCACGGTAAAAGCGCAGTGCACCATGCTGAGGCAAAGTAAACGGCGAATACCAAACAATTGATAATATAGAAAGCCAGAGCTCACTCTGGCTTTTTTTGATCTTCGGCGAGTTTGGCTAAGGCGTCGAACCGTGCTTTTAGTTTGGGCGAGGCACTGTCACCCAGCGCACGCAGTAACTCACCAGAGGCTTGGCTCAAGTGGCGAGGTGGCGCAGCCTCCTTGTCTTCTCGGTCGGCGGCAGCGAGTGCCGGGTTAATCTTCACTTCAATGGTTGTCAGGCTTGCCAAGCCTTTGTTACGCAATACCGATAACAAATGCTGCCGTTCATAGTTAAGTCGCATCGCCCAGGCGGCGCTCCCGGCCTCTACCACCAATACGCCATCACGATAATTGGCGACGCGGCAGGCTTTAGACGTTTCACCGGGTAATAACGCCAAGATCAGCTTGTTTAGCTTGGCAAGCTCAACCGCTCGCTGAGCAATATTGTTGGGGTCGCTCTCCAGCAGGTGCAGGGTAGAGCGGGGACGGTGGTCTCTCATCGCGCGATAACTGCCTTTTTTGTCATCAATCCGGTGCCTGAACGGGCGCACAGCGTCTAATTTTCACTAATTGATCCCTTGAGTATGGGATTTGTCATAGGATGTGAAAGTAATTTACCTTATCATACATGCTCCACCTCGGCATGTAGCCTACCGGGTTGATATATCGGTATGTCCTGAGGTGAGCACCAGAGAGTGAACAAACCATTCACAGGTAAGTGTCGCATGGGTTAGGCGATGGCAGCGTATTTTTTCCGTGCCATCTACCACATTTACATTCAGTCACGTGGAAATCGTTGTGAAGTGGCGTTATCGCCCTTGAATTCTGTCCAATTGGGCTCCACTTAAAGAAGATGCGTTTTGGCATCTAGTGTTGAATCGATGAGCTTAAGCCAACCCGCGTTTGAACTGAAACACGCCAGCATAGAGGCAGTGTAGCGGCCGCCCATGTGGGAAAACCATTAAAAAGAGTACCGGCAACGCCATGTTATCGAAAGTCCTGACTAAAGTTATCGGAAGCCGTAATGACCGCACCTTGCGTCGGCTGCGAAAAGTTGTTGATGAAATCAACAAACTCGAACCCCAATTTGAAGCATTGAATGACGATGCGTTAAAAGCAAAAACCGTTGAATTCCGCGAGCGCCTGGACCAAGGTGCCGAGCTTGATGACCTCCTTCCTGAAGCCTTTGCCACTGTACGAGAAGCCTCTAAGCGTGTATTTGGCCTACGCCACTTTGACGTGCAAATGGTCGGCGGTATCGTGCTCCACAATGGTCAGATTGCAGAAATGCGCACCGGTGAAGGTAAAACCCTGACCGCGACGCTACCTTCTTATCTGAACGCCCTAACCGGAAAGGCGGTTCACATTGTGACGGTGAATGATTATTTGGCGGAGCGTGATGCCGAAACCAACCGTCCGTTGTTTGAGTTTTTAGGAATGACGGTGGGCGTCAATGTCCCCAACATGCCGCCGGAGGCGAAAAAAGCCGCTTACGCATGTGATGTACTTTACGGTACCAACAATGAGTTCGGCTTTGACTATTTGCGTGACAACATGGCGTTTCGCGCAGAAGACCGTGTGCAACGCGATCGCTATTTCTCGATTGTCGATGAGGTTGACTCTATCCTCATTGATGAGGCGCGTACGCCTCTGATTATTTCTGGGCCAGCAGAAGACAGCTCGGAGATGTATCAGCGTATCAATGCCTTGATCCCAAGTTTGAAACAGCAAGAGCAAGAAGATACCGAAGACTATCAAGGTGATGGCCACTTCACGGTCGATGAAAAAGCCAAGCAAGTGTACATGACCGAAAATGGTCAAGAGTTCGTCGAAGACTTGCTCAAGAAAAACGGTTTGATGGAAGACGGCGATACGCTGTACTCACCGGCAAACATTAGTCTTATCCATCATATTAATGCCGCGCTACGTGCGCATGTTTTGTTTGAGCGCGACGTTGATTACATCGTTAAAGACGATGAAGTGATCATTGTTGATGAGCACACTGGGCGTACCATGCCGGGACGCCGTTGGTCGGAAGGCTTACACCAGGCGGTGGAAGCCAAAGAAGGGGTGAAAATTCAAAACGAGAACCAGACTTTGGCCTCGATCACCTTCCAAAACTTCTTCCGTTTGTATGACAAACTCTCAGGCATGACAGGGACCGCGGACACCGAGGCGTTTGAGTTCCAGTCTATCTATGGCCTAGACACCGTGGTTATCCCGACCAACCGACCAATGGTGCGTAAAGATCACGCCGATCAGGTCTACATGACCGAAAAAGAAAAGTTTGCAGCCATTGCGGAAGATATCAAAACGCGTGCCAAAGCCGGCCAACCGGTATTGGTCGGCACAGTATCGATTGAAAAATCTGAATTGTTATCGAATGCCTTGAACAAAGACGGTATCAAGCACCAGGTGCTTAACGCCAAATTCCATGCCCATGAAGCGGATATTGTTGAGCAAGCCGGTTACCCGGGAACGGTGACGATCGCTACTAACATGGCCGGTCGTGGTACCGATATTGTGCTGGGTGGTAGCTGGAAACAAGTGCTGGGTGATGTTGAAAACCCGACCGACGCGCAAGTAGAAGCGGCGAAAGAAAAGTGGCAGCAGCTGCATGACCAGGTCGTTGAAGCCGGTGGTCTGCACATCATTGGTACTGAACGCCATGAATCACGTCGTATCGATAACCAGCTACGTGGTCGTGCCGGTCGCCAAGGTGACCCAGGTTCAACCCGTTTCTATTTGTCGATGGAAGATTCCTTGATGCGGATCTTCGCCTCAGAAAAAGTCTCTAACATGATGAAACGATTAGGGATGGCCGAAGGCGAAGCCATTGAGCACCCATGGGTCAATAAAGCCATTGAAAACGCACAGCGCAAAGTGGAAGGGCGTAACTTTGATATTCGTAAGCAACTGCTCGAATTTGATGATGTCGCCAACGATCAGCGTAAAGTGGTGTATGAGCTACGTGACGCGTTACTGGTGTCAGAAGATATCAGTGAAATGATCGAGCACAACCGCGAGGATGTGGTTAATAACATTGTGAACCAGTACATTCCGCCACAATCGCTAGAAGAAATGTGGGATGTACCAGGCCTAGAGAAACGCCTTAAAGCGGATTTTGATCTCGAATTGCCGATTCAGCAATGGTTGGATGAAGACGACAAACTCTACGAAGAGTTACTGCGCGAGCGCATTCTGATGGCCCTGATTGAGGTGTATAAAGGCAAAGAAGAGGCGGTAGGGGCAGAAACCCTGCGTAACTTTGAAAAAGCAGTGATGCTGCAAACCTTGGATACGCTTTGGAAAGAGCACCTCGCGGCGATGGATCACCTCCGTCAAGGTATTCACTTACGTGGCTACGCACAAAAGAACCCGAAACAAGAGTATAAGCGCGAATCGTTTGAGCTGTTTGAGGGCATGCTAGAAGCGCTGAAAACCGATGTGGTGACAACCCTCAGTCGTGTGCGTGTGCAGCAGCCGGATGACGTTGAGCGTATGGAAGCCGAGCGCAAAGCACGCGCAGAGCAGGCCGCGCAAAAGCAGCAAGTTAACCATGCGCAAGCTGATAACCA
Source organism: Salinivibrio sharmensis (assembly GCF_001995985.1). GTDB lineage: Bacteria > Pseudomonadota > Gammaproteobacteria > Enterobacterales > Vibrionaceae > Salinivibrio > Salinivibrio sharmensis. The sequence goes on from NZ_MUFC01000002.1 coordinate 50,347, forward strand.
GTTTGATGATAGCGACAGCGCCGAACAGGGTGGCAGCGGCAACGAAACCGTGGTGCGTGATGGACGCAAAGTCGGTCGTAATGAGCCTTGTCCTTGTGGATCAGGGAAGAAATTTAAGCAATGTCACGGTAGAATCTAAGCCCTGACCATGCGTTATCAAAAAGGCCGTTTATCGGCCTTTTTTTATTATCAGGAGAGGCCATGAAACGGGTAAGTATTGCCGCTGGCATTATTGTTAATCCGACACAAGACAAAGTCTTTATCACTCGCCGTCATGCTCACGCCCATCAAGGGGGAAAGTGGGAGTTTCCTGGCGGAAAAATTGAAGGGAGTGAAACCCCGCAACGCGCATTGTTGAGAGAATTAAACGAAGAAGTTGGGATTACTGCAAAAGCGGTCAGCCCCTTTATATCGTTAGACTTTGACTTTCCCGACAAAGCATTAAGTTTGGATTTTTTCTTAGTGTGTGACTTTGATGGAGAGCCGTCAGGTTGTGAGGGACAAGAGGGGATATGGGCCCCCATTGCTGAATTGGATAACTATCCGTTCCCCGAGGCCAACGATGCGGTATTAGAGAAGATTCGCGCTCGGTTCTGAGCGCGAGAACATCGAGAAGGGCAGCGCGATCAGTTGTGCTGCTCTTCTGACCAGAGGTCATCATCCGACACGTCAGGAGCGCCGGGGATGGCCTTTTCCTCACTGGCCCATTCACCCAAATCAACCAACTGACAGCGTTTGCTGCAAAATGGACGATGTGGGCTGACCTCTCCCCAAACCACAGGCTGCTGGCATGTTGGACATTGGACAACGGTAAGGGCATCACTCACGTGGATCTCCTTAACAAACACTGATATGAACAGCCATATTGTCGGCGACCTCATGATCGTCGTCAAATGGCATAAAGCGGATCGCGAAGCGGTTTTTGTGTCCAGACACTAACGGGTAGACCCCAAGATCAGGGGATATCTTAAGCCGAATTAAGCAGGCTCCATCCGCCTCTTGCTGGTAAAAGCCTTGTTGGACGGTGGCGGTTCCCCCGTGTGCACTTTCACGTGTGAGCTGCAGCCAGAACGCCAAGGCGTGGCGTAATGGTGCCAGGGTTTCCATCCAGGCCTGAATCGCACTTTGCCGTGCGGCCAGCGGTTGATGCAGCCAGTAATGGAAATTGGGTAGATCAAAGCTACAGCTACCACCAGGAATAGAAAAGCGCTGCTTAATACTGGTTAGAAAGCGATCCTCTCTTAGCGCTTGGCCAAAGCGTTTGGCTTGTAACACTGCGCGTTGATGCTCGCCAAGTTGGTCGAGTAGCTGATTGAGCTGTGTTTGATCAACTTGGGGCACGTCAGCCCATGCTTTGAGTTTTTTCTTGAGTTTGTCCAAATCCTTGGCGAGATCTGCTTTCACTTGCACCTGCTCCAAGATTTCTAGCAAATCGAATAAGCTGCGGAAAAATTGGATATGGTGGCAGGGTGCGGAAAGCCCGCTCACTTCGTCCAGTTGATCGAGCAGGTACTCCAGGCGCAAGTAAATTCGCACCTGTTCATTGAGTGGGTGTTCATACAAAGTGAGGTTGGTCATAAGCGTTTAGCTGTCCTGTCCGACTATGGGTCGGCGTTTGCCTGGGTTGCCAAGGTTAAATACGTGTGATGTAAGGCATCAACTTGTCGATCAAGTTCCACCTCGGTTTGTGTATTATCAATCACATCATCGGCGACGGCGAGGCGTTGTGCGCGACTGGCTTGTGCGGCCAAAATCGCGTGAACTTGTTGTTCGCTGACGTGATCACGCGCGAGCGTGCGAGCGATTTGTGTTTGCTCGTCCACATCGACGACCAACACCCGTTGCGCCAATGACATCAGATTATTCTCTACTAATAAGGGCACCACAAGCAAACAATACGCTGAACTGGCTTGCGCACAGGCTTGGATCATGCGCTGGCGGATCATGGGATGAAGCAGGTTATCGAGCCATTGCTTATCGTTTGGGTGACTAAACACCCGCTCACGAAGCCAGGCACGATCTAGGCTGCCATCTGGAGTTAATGCCGGCGTGCCAAAGCGCCCAACAATCGCGGCCAGACCGTCACTACCGGGGGCAACCACCTCGCGGGCGATCACATCGGCATCAATAATATCAATACCCTTGGCGGCGAAACGGTTGGCAACCGTGGTTTTTCCACTACCAATCCCTCCGGTTAACCCGACCACAACGGCCATTAGCGCACTCCCAAAATCTGTGAAAGGTACCAGTATAACAGGCTATCGCCCCAAAGCAGACTTAGCCAGCCTGCGACGGCAATAAAGGGACCGAAGGCAAATGCGTGTTGCAGACTTTTTCGTTGTTGGCGCAGCAATAGTGCTCCGACGATGGCGCCACTCAGTGAGGCGACTAAAATCAGTAGCGGTAAGGCTTGCCAACCGACCCAAGCCCCCAAAGCCGCAAAAAGCTTAAAGTCTCCATACCCCATACCTTCTTTGCCGGTGGTGAGCTTGAATGCCCAGAAGAGGCTCCAGAGGCTCACATAACCAACCATGGCGCCAATGACACTCTCGCTGAGGGTGACAGGACTGATGCCGGTGAGGGCGAGGCCTATCCCTGCCCACATTAAGGGTAAGGTGAGTTGGTCGGGCAGCAACAGGGTTTCCCAATCAATGAGGGTCAGCGCCAGTAAAGTCAGGCTGGCCCCCATCACCGCGATGGCCCATGCTGATGAGGGAATAAGCCATGCGGGGAGCATGCAAAGCATCGCGCTGGTCAGCTCCACCAATGGATAACGTTTACTGATGGCGTGTTGGCAATGACGGCAGCGGCCTTTTAAAACCAGCCAACTGAAAAGCGGGAGATTGTCATACCAGCGAATGGTTTGCTTGCAGGCCGGACAGTGAGATGCGGGGAGACACAAATCAAAACGCTGCTCGTCGGGTGCGTCAATACCAGCATCGGGAAAGGTGGCTAAGCATTCTTGCCGCCAACGACGTTCCATCATGATGGGCACGCGCGCGATGACCACATTTAAAAAGCTACCGATAATCAGGCCAAACAAGCCAGCAAAAAAAATGAATAACGGTGATGAGAGTATCAACATGGAACCTTCTGGGTATAAACCTTGTGCGCATCATAGCGTCTTGCGTTGTCAGACTCTATCTTGGCTAGCCAAGAACAGACATTAGATTGAAAATGGGTAAATACATGGCTACTACTAATCCCCCAATCAGTAGCCCTAGCAGTAAAATTAACAGGGGTTCGATAATTTTACCGAGATTGTCCACGGTGTTATCGACCTCGGCTTCATAGATTTGTGCGACGCGGTTGAGCATATTATCGAGCGACCCCGACTCTTCACCAATCATCACCATCTGCGTCATCGTCACGGGGAAGCTATCACTGTCACGCAACGCTTGGTAAAGCGGAATACCGGTGGCCGTATGTTGATATATCGCCTTAAGTGCGTGGGCATAATAAGCGTTGGTCGTGGATTTCGTTGCGGCTTGTAAGCCAGAGAGTAACGGAATACCGGCACTAAAGGTGGTGGCTAAGGTGCGAGAAAACTTGGCAATGCAGGCTTTGCTCATCACGCCACCCATGACGGGGAGCCGGAGTAGCCAGCGATGATAGTGATGTTGATAAGTCGCACTTTTACGCTGTAGCACTTGGTGCACAGCAGCAAGACCCGCCACGATCAGCGTGATGGTTAAGGCGTGCTGACTGACGATATCGGATAAGGCGAGCACTTGTTGGGTGAGCCAAGGCAGTTCGGCGCCGAAGGAGTCAAAAATATGTTTAAACTTCGGGATCACGAACACCAACAGATAGGCACTGACGCCCAATGCCACGCTGACCACGATGCTAGGATAGATCATGGCTTTAATCACTTTACTGCGAAGTAAAGCCTGCTTTTCACGGTACAGGGTTAAGCGAGCAAAAACCTCTGGCAGTTGCCCGGTTTGTTCGCCCGTTGCGACCAAATCGCAATAAAAGCGATCAAATAGGGGACTCGCGTGCGCCAATGCATCGCTCAAATTGGTACCCGCCTCGAGTTGCTGGCGGATATCACGCACTAGCAAGCGCATCTCGGCTTTGACCTGATTGAGCGCGATGAGGTTTAGGGCTTGTACGATAGGGATCCCAGACTCAAGCAAGGTGGTGAGATCGCGTGAAAACTGGGTGATATCCGCGGCTTTGGCTTTATGACGGCGCTGCTGAAAACTCGATAGCCGGCGGCGAATGAGGCGGCTGGGGACAATGGATTGACTCGCTAGCGCTTGGCGTGCGTCTCGCTCGGTATAGGCGAACAATTGCCCTTTTTTTTCACCACGGGCGACGGCCTGGCGCCAATGAAAAAGAAACAGGGTAGATTTGGCCATAAAGACTCCTTAGGCAAGCTGAATAACGCGGGTAAGCTCTTGGATGCTGGTGATCCCTTGATTGAGTTTGGCAATCCCGGATTCGGCCAATCGCCACATCCCTTCCTCCGTCGCCAGTTGGGTCAGTTCGATGGCACTGGCATTGCGGTAAATGGCGCTGGCAATGGTCTCGGTCACAGGAAGCACCTCATACACCCCTGTGCGACCTTGATAGCCTTGATAACACTGATAGCAGCCGTGAGGATGTGCTTGGTACAACGTGTTTGGGGTTAAAGTCGGATAGAGGTTAGCTAAGTGCTGAAGGTGCGGATCATCAGCCGGATGCGGTTGTTTACACATCGGACATAAACGGCGGACTAAACGTTGGGCCACCACCAAGGTTAGAGAGCTGGCAAGGTTGTAGGGCGCAATACCCATATGGGACAAGCGGGTGATACTTTCGGCCGCAGAATTAGTATGCAGCGTCGATAACACTAGGTGACCGGTTTGCGCGGCCTTGATCCCGATTTCAGCGGTGTCGAGATCGCGAATTTCCCCCACCATCACCACATCGGGATCTTGGCGCAAAAATGCACGGAGTGCGGTAGCGAAATCTAAACCGATGTTAGGATTAACATTAACTTGATTGATGCCTTCTAGCTGGATCTCGACCGGATCTTCGACGGTGGCAATATTGCGTTCAGGCTGATTGAGGTACCGTAGTCCACTATACAAAGAAACGGTTTTGCCGCTTCCCGTCGGGCCGGTAAATAAAATCATGCCTTGCGGTCTATCCAATGCGTCTTGGTAGTGCTGGCGTTGCCACTCAGTTAAGCCTAAATCATTCAGCGTCAATTGCTGCTGGCCATTATTTAGCAGACGAACGACTACTTTCTCGCCCCAAATGGTTGGCAAGGTGGAGACGCGCATATCGACAGTGTGATCGGCGGTGAGGGTCAACTTAATGCGCCCATCCTGTGGCAAGCGTCGTTCGGCAATATTGAGTTGGGCTAAGATTTTGAGTCGGGTCGACAGCCGCCGCGAGACTCCTGCCGGAGGGTGAGCATAGGTGTGTAATAAACCGTCTTGGCGAAAGCGAATTTGGTAGTGATGCTCAAAGGGCTCGAAGTGCACGTCGGAGGCTTTTTTGCGCACCGCATCCACCAAGATCTGTTGAATGTAACGACTGATGGGCGCCTGATCGCTTTGTAACTCGGCACTGTCTTCTTGTGGGCTATCGGTGACGGTTAGGGCCGCTAAGTCCTGATCACTGATGGTCATGCCATCGCCGGTGCCATCGATATCTGCACCGTATAAATGACGCAAAGCGGCATCCAAATCTGGCTGACTAAGCACCACTAACCGGACATTGAGCCCCGTAGAAAAGCGAAAGTCGGCGACCGCCTCTGTGTTATCTGGGTCACTGACGCCGAGCAGTAGCTCTTGGCCTTGCTGGGCCAGCGGCAACACCTGATGACGCTGAATCAAATCGCGCCGGTCGAGGGCATAACAGGTGTCTTTATACGGGTACTGATGGCTTTCCGAAAAAGGCAGGTGATGAAAACTGGCGAGGGTGTTGGCGAGCGCGGAGGGGTCAACCCCAGCATCGAGTAAATGCGCGAGGCTGAGCGACGCATTGTCGCCAATGCCCAGCATATCGCGCTGGGCATCAGTCAATAAACCGGCTTGATACAACGGAGCGGTTGGGATCATTGGCTGCTTATGCTTTTTTACATCCTTTAATATCACCATCTTCGAAAGTTTCTTTCGTTGTGTATTTACATACCCAAGCAAGCTCGTTTTTCTCAAAGGTAATTACTGTTTCGTTAATCGAGCTATTTTTAGTAAACGAGACTGTAAGCTCAGTCCCTTTATCATCTTCACCGTCTTTAGGTCCCGAGACCTCGACTGTTGCCAGCTCGCCTAGGTTCTTAGCGTCACCTAAGGCTGTTTTAAAGTTACTCAATGAATCGCCACTATTTTGATCCAAATAAAGATCTAGCCGTGTAAGGAGAGCACGGCCTGATGCTAACCCTGAGTTAAATTCGGCAATTTTTTGTTTATTGACATAAGCGGGGACGGCGATGGCAGACAGGGCTGCGATAATGCCGACGACGATCAGTAACTCAATCAAACTAAACCCTTGTTGCTTTTGCATCCTATTTCTCTCCTCTCAATGATGGTCGGCCGCCAACGCGGTGGCGCGAGTGCAGCGACTTTACGCTGGTGAATGTGACGCAAAAAAGAGGGGAGAGATGAGTTTGAGACTGAAGGGTAAAAGCTGGATGTAACAGTATTTTTTTCTAATGTAGTGTTCGACTCACCACAAATTTTTTGCCACAAAAGAGCGATAAAAAGGCCGCCCATCGCGGGCGGCCTGGTCGAACCTGAGTGAGCGTACGTATTATTGAAAACGCATGGATAAATCGAGCGCAGTCACGTGCTTGGTAAGCGCGCCCACGGAAATATAATCCACTCCGGTGGCGGCGTATTCTGCCAACGTTTCAAGCGTGACGTTTCCCGAGACTTCCAACGCCACTTTATTTTGGTTTAAGGCCACCGCTTCACGCATCATCGGCACACTAAAGTTATCCAGCATCACAATATCGGCCCCAGCGCCGATGGCTTGTTTGAGTTCATCCAGGGTTTCGGTTTCTACTTCTACCGGTTTATCAGGATTAAGCCGGCGCGCTGCTTTGACGGCGTTCTCTATCCCGCCACAGGCAAGAATATGGTTTTCTTTGATCAAATACGCATCAAACACACCAATACGATGATTATGACCGCCACCGCAGGCAACGGCGTACTTCAGCGCACTACGCAGCCCCGGAATGGTCTTACGCGTATCGAGCAATTTAGTGTGGGTACCTTGGAGCGCAGCGACATAGGTCGCTACCTTACTGGCACAGCCGGAGAGGGTTTGAATAAAATTCATCGCATTGCGCTCGCCAGTCAACAAAACACGCGAGGGCCCCTGTAAGGTACAAAGCGATTGGTTGGCAGTGATGGTATCACCATCGGCAACATGCCACGTCAAGGTGACGTCGCCACCGAGCTGACGAAACACTTCATCCGCAAAGGCTCGGCCGCAAAAAATGCCATCTTCACGGGTGATCAGTGTCGCTGTGGACACCGAGTCTGCCGGGATCAGGCTAGCGGTGATGTCTTTGCTGGCGTCGATGTCGCCACCCAAATCTTCTCGCAGTGCGTCGGCCACCGCGCGGGTCACGTCGGCATTGAGGTGAGAGGTCAGATACGCCAGGCGGCTCTCGCTGTCATGGACAGCATGAAAAGGGGTCGATGTCATCATGGCTTACCGCGGTCATCAAAAAAGTGGTCGAATGATAACGCTGGTGATGACGAAATGCAGCTTTTCTCTCCTGTTTCCCTTTCCCGTCTAGTTTTTTATTCATAATTTGTAGTCAAAGTTGTCTACACTTTAACCAGAGAGAGTGAGAGAGGTGGTGCCATGAAGCGAGGATTGGCTCTGTTGGCAATGGTGGTGATTGCGCTGGTGGGGTATCGCGCCTGGCAGCAATTACGGCTTCCGGCGTCTGCGCCATTATCTCCCCTGACGATTGCGGTATCACTCACCCCTTTATCGGCCCCGATTATTGTGGCCAAAGAACAGGGATTATTTAAAAATCATGGTATCGATATGACGCTTAAGCCTGTTCACGGCGGGGTGAAGAGTTTTCAAACATTGGCAGCGGGAGAAGCGGATTTAGCGACTACCTCAGAGACGGTGGTGATGTTCAACAGTTTTGAACGTGATGATTTTAATGTGCTCACCAGCTTTGTCGAGTCAGATAATGACGTAAAGCTCTGGTCTATTGACCGTGAGATTAGCGGCTCGTTGGCGCACGCGCTCGACAATGCACGCGTGGGCATTGTTGCGTCGAGTGCCAGTGAGTATTTCTTTGACTCCTTGCTGCAATTGCACGACATTCCGAGAGAGTGGGTGGAAAAAGTTGACTATCCTCCCGAAGCACTGCCCAAGGCGCTTCTCGACGAGGAAGTGGATACGATAGCCATATGGGAGCCCTATGGTTATCAGCTACTCAAGCAGTCCAACCAGCCGGTGCGGTCGCTTGACAGTAAAGGCTTGCACAGCCTTTCGTTTCTGTTAGTCAGTGACCGCTTGTTAGTCAACAAGCAACACCAGGACATGCAACGGGTTGTCAGTGCCTTAGACGATGCGGTGAGCTTTATTCATCAGCACCCAGAACGGGCTAAGGCACAGGTCTCCGCGTATCTTGACATATCAGACGATAAACTCAGCTGGCTTTGGCAAGATTACTTATTCCGGCTTTCATTGAATGATTCATTATTGCTGCGGTTAAAAAACCAAGCGAGATGGGCACAAGAGGCGGGTTTAGTTGAAGGGAACACACCGTCATTCCGCCATATACTCAACCCAGGTCCCTTGGTTGAGGCCACGCAAAAAGTGAGTTTATTAGAATGAAGATCGGTCAGCAGCTTAGTATTGTTGTCTATGCCTGTACGGCGCTCACCTTTGTTACGCTGTTAATTACGGTGGAGCTTTTTTACAAGCAAAATCAAATCCAAGCACGGTTAGACAGCATCGTGGCGGTGCATTCGCAGATTGATAGTCTGCGAGGCCGTCTATGGTTATATCGCCAATACCCCAGCACGCAAACGCGCCAAGATGTGCATCAATCCACCAACGCATTGCGGGCGCAGTTAAGCAGTGGCGAAGAGGTGTTACCGCCGCAGTCCGCGCAGTCGATTCGACTCGCGGCAAACAGCATTGACCGCTTATTGGGAATTACCGCCGAGCAATTAGATGATGCTCCCTCTGTGGATGACAGGCGTTTGATGCTGTTTTCGCGTTTTAATGTGTTGCTGCAGGCGATGAGTGAAACCGCTTTTTCGGTGCGTCAGCAAGTCATGCACCAGTCGGGGCAGCAACAGAAAACCCTGCTGGTGGTACATGGCGGCGTACTGGTGGTGTTAGCCTTGTTAGTAACTATGTTTGTGACCAGCTTGCGGCGGCGGTTAACGCACCGTCTAAAAGCATTGCATTCGACGATTACACAAATAAAGCAAGGTGATTTAACCACTGAGTTAACTTTGACTGATAAAGATGAGCTGACTGAATTGGCTGATCATGTCAATGAGATGAAGCATGCGTTGAGCCATACCATGGTGGACAAAAAACAGTTGAGTGAAGAAGTCGCACGGCAAACCCAACAGCTTCGTGAACAGCAGCATCAACTTAAGTTCCTTGCCGAACACGACGAGTTGACCGGTTTGTTCAACCGGCGCGCGTTCGAATCGCATGTCGATGTGGCGTTGATGCGCGCCAACCGCGCGCAAACTAATGCCGCATTACTGTTTATTGATGTGAACAACTTTAAGCAAGTGAATGACACCTATGGGCATGGTGTCGGTGATGAACTGCTCAAGGTGGTCAGTCAGCGCCTAAAGCAATCCGTGCGCCGCTCTGATTTGGTTGGCCGCTTGGGGGGGGATGAGTTTATTGTCTGGCTAGATTTATTAGCGGATAAATCGGCGTTGAATGAAGTGATCACACGTATTCAAGATGAAATGCATGCGCCGATACAGACATCAGATGCCTCGCTTTCCCTGGCGATCAGTATTGGGGTAAGTTGCTTCCCAACCGATGGACTCGAGCTACAGCAGATGATGAATCAAGCCGATGCCGCCATGTATTACGCCAAAACCCATCCGACAGCGCGTTGTTGCTTGTATTCCAATCTTCCGACTGACCAGATAAAGTAGCGATTTTGCTCAAGCGGATCGGGTATGTCTTTTTCACAGATTGACAATCATTGGTTGGTAGGCGCACGCGCTTGCCTGTCTCCTCATCATAACCGACGTCCGGATAGCAACGATATCTCCTTGCTGGTGATCCACAACATCAGCCTGCCGCCCGGCCAGTTCGACGGCCCCTATATTGAGCAGTTTTTTCAGGGGCACCTTGACCCAGATGCACACCCTTATTTTGCCGAGATCGCCGATCTTCGCGTCTCTGCTCATCTACTGATCCGACGAGATGGAAGTGTGATCCAGTTTGTACCATTCAGTGCGCGTGCATGGCATGCTGGCGCTTCGTGTTTTGACGGTCGGCAGCAATGTAACGATTTTTCTATCGGTATTGAGCTAGAGGGCACAGACACACATCCATACACCGATCAGCAGTACCAATCGTTAGCGGCGATCACGCAGACGCTGATGCAGTACTACCCAGCCATTACCCGTGATCGAATCACAGGACACCAACATATTGCCCCAGGACGAAAAACGGATCCGGGTGTGGCGTTTGACTGGAAAAAGTTACACGCACTGATTTAAATGCCTATTGCGTTGACTGATTTAAATGGTCTGACCAATTTTGAGGGGCGGAGTATTCGTGGCTGTCAGGCTAAAAATACACAGGTTTCCATGATGTCAATCAAAGTTCAGGTGGACAGAATACCCGCTGTCTGGTAACTTTAGGGATCAATAAAGTAATTGGTCTTACCAATTTACAATCAGTCAGTTTCTGCAACTAAGCGCCAAGCTTAAGGTGTGGATGGTCAATAAATACAATGGCATATCAGCGAATTCGTCAACCTAAACTCTCAGATGTAATTGAAAAAGAGCTCGAAGGCTTAATTCTGGAAGGGACCTTGTCTCCAGGCCAGAAGTTACCGCCTGAACGAGAGTTAGCGACGCAATTTGATGTGTCTCGCCCGTCAGTGCGCGAAGCGATTCAACGGCTTGAAGTCAAAAAGCTACTGACGCGCAAGCAAGGTGGCGGCACCTTTGTCAGTGAACGCCTTTGGCAACGCTTCTCTGAGCCACTGCTAGAGTTATTGGCGGATCATCCAGAAACCCAGCTTGACTTACTGGAGTCACGACATGCCTTGGAGGGGATTTCTTCTTATTTTGCTGCACTACGGGGCACAGAAGAGGATTTCTCTCGCATTGAAGACTGTCACGACGCTATTCGCCAAGCGCAGCAAAATGGGGACTTAGAGGCAGAAGCATCGGCTGTGATGCAGTATCTCGTTGCCGTAACGGAAGCGGCGCATAATGTGGTGTTACTTCACATCATGCGCAGTCTCGCACCGTTACTGGAACAGAATATTTTGCAAAATTTTGAGCTACTTTATCGCCGTCAAGAGACGGTGGAAAACGTCAGCCGACACAGAGCTGAGATAATGGATGCGATTACCGCTGGCGAGCCAGAAAAAGCCCGACAAGCATCGCATGCACACTTGGCTTACATTGAGGAAACTCTGTTGGATCTTGGCCGAGAAGAAAGCCGTCGCGAACGGTCTCTACGTCGAATTCAACAACGCAAGGACGAGTTGGAGTAGCCTTATTCGCACCCATAAAAACGCGAAGGGCACTGCAGCTGCGACAACGTTTGTTTTGTACGAGTCAATCAACGAAAGGATAGATCGCCATGTCTGAAGTCATGAAACATGACGTGGACGCACTTGAAACACAAGAGTGGTTGCAAGCTCTTGAGTCAGTCGTTCGTGAAGAAGGTGTAGAACGTGCCCAGTTCCTTCTGGAGCAAGTATTAGAGCAAGCACGTTTAGACGGTGTTGACATGCCAACGGGCGTGACCACCAACTATGTAAATACCATTCCTGCTGATCAAGAGCCTGCTTACCCAGGTGATGTGAATCTGGAACGCCGTATCCGTTCTATCATTCGTTGGAACGCAATCATGATCGTGTTGCGTGCGTCCAAGAAAGATTTAGAGCTGGGTGGCCACATGGCATCATTCCAGTCTTCGGCGGCATTTTATGAGACCTGCTTTAACCACTTCTTCCGTGCGCCTAACGAGAAAGACGGTGGCGACTTGGTGTATTATCAAGGTCATATTTCTCCAGGTATCTATGCCCGTGCCTTTGTTGAAGGCCGCTTGAGCGAAGAACAGCTCGACAACTTCCGTCAGGAAGTGGATGGTAAAGGTGTATCGTCTTATCCGCACCCGAAACTGATGCCTGAGTTCTGGCAGTTCCCAACCGTGTCTATGGGTCTGGGTCCGATTGCGTCTATCTATCAAGCGCGTTTCCTCAAATACCTCAACGGTCGTGGCCTGAAAGACACCTCTGAGCAGCGTGTTTATGCGTTCCTCGGTGACGGTGAGATGGATGAGCCAGAGTCACGCGGTGCGCTGTCATTTGCGGCGCGTGAAAAACTGGATAACCTTTGCTTCTTGATTAACTGTAACCTGCAGCGCCTTGATGGTCCTGTAATGGGTAACGGTAAAATCGTTCAAGAGCTGGAAGGCCTATTTAAAGGTGCTGGCTGGAACGTGATCAAAGTGGTTTGGGGCTCTGGTTGGGACAAGCTGCTGGCCAAAGACACCTCAGGTAAATTACTGCAGTTGATGAATGAAACCATCGACGGTGATTACCAGACGTTCAAATCGAAAGATGGCGCTTACGTACGCGAACACTTCTTCGGCAAGTACCCAGAAACAGCAGCCTTGGTTGCAGACATGACTGACGAAGAGATCTTTGCGCTTAAGCGTGGTGGTCATGAACCATCAAAACTGTTTGCTGCGTTTAAAGCCGCACAAGAGTGCAACGACCGTCCAACTGTGATCCTGGCAAAAACCGTTAAAGGTTACGGCATGGGTGAAGCGGCTGAAGGTAAAAACATCGCGCACCAAGTGAAGAAAATGGACATGACTCATGTTCACGCGATGCGCGACCGTCTTGGCCTGCAAGACTTGTTGTCTGACGACGATGTACAAAATCTGACGTACCTGAAGTTGGAAGAAGGCTCTGCCGAGTACGAATACCTGCACGCGCGCCGTAAAGCGCTACACGGTTATACCCCACAGCGTCTGCCTAAATTCACTCAAGAACTGACACTGCCAAAACTGGACGATTTCTCAGCCCTGCTGTCTGAGCAGAAGCGCGATATCTCTACCACCATGGCCTTTGTACGCTCTTTGAATGTATTGCTTAAAGACAAAAGCATTGGCAAAAACATTGTGCCAATCATTGCCGACGAAGCGCGTACCTTTGGTATGGAAGGCTTGTTCCGTCAAGTAGGTATCTACAACCCACACGGTCAGACTTACACCCCAGAAGACCGCGGTGTGGTGTCTTACTACAAAGAAGAGCAAGGCGGCCAAGTACTGCAAGAAGGGATCAACGAGCTCGGTGCGATGTCATCATGGGTTGCCGCGGCGACCTCTTACAGCACCAATGATCTACCAATGATCCCATTCTACATCTACTACTCAATGTTCGGCTTCCAACGTGTTGGCGACATGGCGTGGATGGCAGGTGACCAACAAGCGCGTGGTTTCCTATTGGGGGCAACTGCCGGTCGTACAACGCTTAACGGTGAAGGTCTGCAACACGAAGACGGTCACAGCCATATCCTGGCAAGCACGGTACCTAACTGTGTTTCTTACGACCCAACCTTCGCGTACGAAGTCGCGGTGATCATGCAAGACGGTATCCGTCGAATGTACGGTCCTGACCAAGAAAATATCTATTACTACCTGACGCTGATGAACGAAAACTATCATCAGCCAGCGATGCCTGAGGGCGCGGAAGAAGGTATCCGTAAAGGTATCTACAAGCTAGAAACCTACACGGGCGACAAAGCGAAAGTCCAGCTAATGGGCTCAGGCACGATCATGACGGAAGTGCGCAAAGCGGCGAAACTGCTTAGCGATGAGTACGGTGTGGCGTCTGACGTCTACAGCGTGACCTCGTTCAACGAACTCGCACGTGACGGCCAAGATGTCGATCGCTTCAACATGTTGAACCCAGATGCAGAGGCACAAGTTCCTTACATTCAAACTGTAATGGGCACAGAGCCAGCGATTGCTGCTACTGACTACATGAAGAACTACGCTGACCAAGTTCGTGCGTTTGTCCCAGCTGAATCTTACAAAGTGCTGGGCACTGACGGCTTTGGTCGCTCTGACAGCCGCGAAAACCTACGTCGTCACTTCGAAGTGAACGCAGGCTATGTGGTTGTTGCAGCACTTAATGAGCTGGCTAAGCGTGGCGATGTTGATAAGAAACTGGTCGCAGAAGCGATTAAGAAGTTCGACATCGATACCAACAAAGTAAACCCGCTGTTCGCGTAAGAGGCTGAAATAATGTCAATCGAGATTAATGTACCTGACATCGGTGCGGATGAAGTAGAAGTGACTGAGATCCTTGTCAGCGTGGGTGACAAGGTTGAAGAAGAGCAGTCGTTAATCACCGTTGAAGGTGATAAAGCATCCATGGAAGTCCCTGCATCACAAGCGGGTGTGGTCAAGGAAATTAAAATTGCCGAGGGTGACAAAGTCACCACCGGCTCTTTGATGATGATCTTTGAAGCGGAAAGCGCCGCACAAAGCGCGCCAGCGCAAGAGGCGGCACCAGCGGCTGCCCCTGCAGCCGCATCAGAAGTTAAAGAAGTGCACGTGCCGGATATCGGCGGCGATGAAGTCGAAGTGACCGAGATCATGGTGGCGGTAGGCGATAGCGTCGACGAAGAGCAATCATTGATCACCGTTGAAGGCGATAAAGCCTCAATGGAAGTGCCAGCACCGTTTGCGGGTACCGTAAAAGAGATCAAAATTGCTTCAGGTGACAAGGTATCAACCGGCTCACTTATCATGATGTTTGAAGTCGGCAGCAGTGCACCTGCTGAAGCGCCGGCACAAGCTGCACCTGCGGCCCCAGCCGCGTCGGAAAACAAAGACGTAAACGTTCCTGACATTGGCGGTGATGAAGTCGAAGTGACGGACATCATGGTCGCTGTGGGCGACACGGTTGAAGAAGAGCAGTCACTGATCACCGTTGAAGGCGACAAAGCGTCAATGGAAGTGCCGGCACCGTTTGCAGGTACGGTCAAAGAAATCAAAATCGCCGCAGGCGACAAAGTGTCTACTGGCTCGCACATCATGGTGTTCGAGGTGGCGGGTAGCGCACCTGCCGCACCAGCGCCGGCTGCTGCGCCTGCTGCAGAGGAAAAATCTGCGCCTGCGCCAGCACCAAAGGCGGAAGCCCCATCAGCGGCTAAAGCTGACGCCGGTAACGACGAGTTTGTCGAAAACAAAGAGTACGCCCACGCGTCACCTGTTGTTCGTCGTCTTGCGCGTGAGTTCGGTGTTAACTTGGCGAAAGTCAAAGGTACCGGTCGTAAAGGACGTGTACTGAAAGAAGACGTGCAAGGCTATGTGAAAGAGGCACTTAAGCGTCTTGAATCTGGCGCGGCGTCTGGCTCAGGCGACGGCAGTGCACTTGGCCTGCTCCCTTGGCCGAAAGTGGACTTCAGCAAATTCGGTGAAACCGAAGTGAAACCACTGTCTCGCATCAAGAAGATCTCGGGTGCGAACCTGGCACGTAACTGGGTGATGATCCCGCATGTGACCCAGTGGGATAACGCCGATATCACTGAAGTTGAAGCGTTCCGTAAAGAGCAAAACGCGATCGAGAAGAAGAAAGAGTCAGGCATGAAGATCACCCCATTGGTGTTCATCATGAAAGCGGCTGCTAAAGCGCTGGAAGCTTTCCCTTCATTCAACGCGTCACTGTCTGAAGACGGTGAAAGCCTGATCATGAAGAAGTATGTCAACATCGGTATCGCGGTTGACACACCAAATGGTCTGGTCGTGCCTGTCTTTAAAGACGTCAACAAGAAAGGCATTCACGAGCTGTCTGAAGAGCTGATGGTGGTATCGAAGAAAGCCCGTGCCGGTAAGCTGACGGCGTCAGATATGCAAGGTGGTTGCTTTACCATCTCTAGCCTAGGTGGCCTCGGCGGTACGGCATTTACGCCAATCGTTAATGCACCAGAAGTGTCTATCTTGGGTGTGTCTAAGTCAGAAATGAAGCCAGTATGGAACGGTAAGGACTTTGAACCTCGCCTGATGCTGCCGCTGTCATTATCTTACGACCACCGTGTGATTGACGGTGCCGAGGGCGCGCGCTTTATTAGCTACCTCAACGGCTTACTGTCTGATATTCGCCGTTTGGTACTCTAATCGCAATACCAACAACCCGACTGGCCGGTTAAAGGCCGGTCGGGAATTGTTGTGCAGCTCACAGGCTATGGGTTTTTATTTTTCAGCCCATTAACATGGCTGTAAACTGTGGCTCCCAGATACCCACAACAATAAAAAATTACCGCTCTTAGCCTGTCAGGGAATAAGACTATAACGAGGTCAGAATGAGTAAAGAAATCAAAGCGCAAGTCGTCGTCCTTGGCGCTGGTCCTGCTGGATACTCCGCCGCTTTCCGCTGTGCCGACCTAGGTTTGGAAACCGTATTGGTTGAACGTTACAACAACCTTGGCGGTGTGTGTCTAAACGTCGGCTGTATTCCATCTAAAGCCCTACTTCACGTTGCCAAAGTAATTGAAGAAGCCAAAGCCATGGCCGAGCACGGCGTGGTATTTGGCGAACCACAAACCGATATCGACAAGATCCGCTCTTGGAAAGATAAGGTCATTGGTCAACTGACTGGCGGCTTAGGCGGTATGGCTAAGCAGCGTAAAGTGACAGTGGTCAATGGTACAGGCCGTTTCACTGGCGCTAACACCCTGTTAGTCGAAGGGGAAGAAAGCACCACCATTAATTTTGATAACGCCATCATCGCGGCCGGCTCTCGTCCTATCGAGCTGCCATTTATCCCGCATGATGACCCACGCATTTGGGACTCCACCGACGCCCTAGAGCTCAAAGAAGTACCCGAGAAGATGCTATTAATGGGTGGCGGTATCATCGGCCTAGAAATGGGAACCGTATACCACGCACTCGGCTCACAGGTTGATGTGGTCGAAATGTGCGATCAGGTGATCCCTGCGGCAGATAAAGACGTTATCAAAGTCTTTACTAAGCGCATCAGCAAGAAGATGAACCTCATGCTGGAAACCAAGGTGACCGCGGTAGAAGCCAAAGAAGACGGCATCTACGTCACCATGGAAGGCAAGAAAGCCCCAGCAGAGCCTGTTCGCTATGACGCTGTCTTGGTTGCCATCGGCCGTAGCCCGAATGGCAAGCTGCTTGATGCGGGCCAAGCGGGGGTTGAAGTTGACGATCGTGGCTTTATCAATGTTGATAAGCAAATGCGTACTAACGTGCCGCATATCTATGCGATCGGTGACATCGTGGGTCAGCCTATGCTGGCGCATAAAGGTGTACATGAAGGCCATGTGGCGGCAGAGGTTATCTCAGGTAAGAAGCATTACTTCGATCCAAAAGTGATCCCATCGATTGCGTACACTGAGCCAGAAGTGGCTTGGGTCGGTAAAACCGAGAAAGAGTGTAAAGAAGAAGGCATTAACTACGAAGTGGCGACCTTCCCATGGGCGGCTTCAGGTCGTGCGATTGCATCTGACTGTTCAGACGGCATGACTAAGATGATCTTCGATAAAGACACCCACCGTGTGATCGGTGGTGCCGTCGTGGGTACCAACGGCGGCGAATTACTGGGTGAAATCGGTCTTGCCATCGAAATGGGTTGTGACGCCGAAGATGTCGCGCTAACCGTTCACGCTCACCCAACCTTGCACGAATCGGTTGGTTTGGCTGCAGAAGTGTTTGAAGGCTCAATCACAGATATGCCTAACCCGAAAGCGAAGAAAAAGAAATAAACCAAGTGTTTAGATTTTTCTGACTCAGCCCCGCCATGCGGGGCTTTTTTTGTATCTGTGAACCCGCGTGATCGTGAAAAAAGCGGGCCAAGGCCCGCTTCGTGCGTCAGTAGGTAGAATCGCAATGGTTTAGAGCTTAAAGCTCCCTACCAAGGTATCAAGGCGTTTGGAAAGATCGCGCAGTGACTCACTGGCTTCTGCCATGGTGTTGGCAGTATCAGCGGTTTGCTGTGAGCTTTGGTTAATCTCTTCGATATTTTGGTTAATATCGTTAACCACGGTGGACTGCTCTTCAGTCGCGGTGGCCACCTGGGTGTTCATGTCCGAGATTTGCACAATTTGCTCGTTGATTGCATTGAGCGATTGTGACGCCTCATCGGAAGCATTGACCCCTTCGGCGGTCATGGTGCGGCTTTGCTCCATGGCTTGAACCGCATTGTGCGCTTCTGTCTGGAGACGGTCGATCATGGTTTGTATTTCATCGGTTGAATCTGACGTGCGGCTAGCCAGGTTACGGACCTCATCGGCAACAACCGCAAAGCCGCGTCCTTGCTCGCCAGCTCGAGCCGCTTCAATTGCCGCGTTCAGCGCCAGCAAGTTGGTTTGCTCGGAGATGCCGCGGATCACATCCAAAATACCACCAATTGAATCGGTGTTTTCAGCCAGGGCGCTGATCACTTTTGACATATTCTCCATGTCATCAGCCAGACGAGCGATAGTATCTCGTGCCTGGGTGACCACGCCTTGGCCGCTTGCTGCATCATCAGAGGCTTGGTTGGCGGCACTGGCAGCACTGGCGGCATTGCCTGCAATCTCATTAACGGTCGCCCCCATTTCATTGATGGCGGTAACCACTTGCACCGTACGATCCCGCTGATACTCGCTTTGCGATTGGGTGGCGCCGGCTTGTGAAGAGACTTGCTCGGCCGCACTACGTAACTCGCCACCGGTACGGGCAACGTCTGACACCAAGCGGTGAATTTTCTCAACAAAGCTATTAAAGCCAGAAGCCAACTGGCCAATTTCGTCTTGGCTGTTGATATCCACGCGCTGGCGTAAATCCCCTTCACCTTCACCGATCTCACGGAACACATTGGCGACATATTGGATTGGTTTAGTAATGGTCGCAGCGAGCCAGACGGCAACGACGATAAAGATGAGGCCTACGACGACCGATACCAACAAGATTTGATTACGTGTTTCATTGAGGGGGGCATAGACTTCTTCGGCAGGGACATCTGCAATAACAAACCAATCCATGGAGGGAACATAACTGGATGCCAGCAGTACTTCTTCACCATTAATGCTGGTGTCGAGCAGGTTAAAATCGCCTTTTTGTAGCAAGCTGCGCGCTTGCCCACCATAGATATCGCTTAAGGTTTGCTCGCCCATCAGATTGGTGTCGCGGTGCAGTTGCACTAGACCGTCAGCGTTGACCAAGAAGACAAAACCAGACTGTTCAATTTTAAACTGATTCAAAAAGCGGGTCATGTCCTCCAGCGAGCGTGAGAAACCGGCCAATCCTTTACCGTTAAGCTGCTGGAAGTTGACAAATAACTTGAGTTCGCCGTTTTCTTCTTGGAAAACCTGGGCCATGGTGGCATTGCCACTGTCGAGAAAGTTGTAAAACCAACTGTCTTTTTCACGCGTTAACACCCGTAAAAAACCGTTTTGGTTCCAGTACTGCCCGGTATTGCGGTTGGCGATAGACGCATCATTAAGGTCATATTGCTCACGCAGTACATTTAGTTGCTTGACCACTCGAGCCTCTTCGGCCGCGGAGATATCCTGGTTGATGATATCCAGCATCACCGGGTTAGAAGCAAGCTGGCGTGCGGCCGATTGTAGCTGATTGACCTCACTATCAATGGTATCTCTAAACTGGGTGAGGGTGGTAGGAAGCTCATTTTCTAACAGGCGCTTTTCCATGATGTCGCGTGCTTGGCTCAAGCTCATATAACTGATGATGGCGGTGGAGGCGATCACCGCTGAGACAAATGCCAACACGAGTTTTTGTTTGATCGTGAGTTGCTTTAGCTTCATGCCCTTCTCTCTATTTGGTCTATTAACAGACGATAGGTTAGCGTGACAAAAATGTGATGATGTTTATGGCACTAACATCTAAGTTAGCAAAAATGTGTGAATGATTGGTTTTTTATCGACCATGAAACAATAAAATTGAAGCCTTTGATCAGGGTTATTGATAAAAATGACACTCTCCTCGCGATTTCAACATAATGCGGTATAAGTTTGCTGGTCTCCGTGCTTCATCGTGGAATGAAGTAATGGTAGTCGGATCACTGCGATATGGCGAAAAGCGGTGTAGAATCAGTCACAACCGCGATAGGCTCTGGGTAACCTGTACTCAGAGGTGGAGGATAGCGTACAGCACCACTAAGACCTAAGTATTATGTTTCATAAAACGAGTAGATTTTAATTTTAGGTTAAAAATGCTATCCTCACGCAGCGGTTACGTGCTCGAACCCTCGTCTTGCTGGAAAATTTTAATAAACTTCGCCGGATAAGCGTGATACGAGTACTAACACTTTCCAAGGATGTTGGATCACACGGTCTGACCGAGAAAAGAGGAAATAGTCGTGCTTGAAGCCTACCGTAAACACGTCGAAGAACGTGCCGCTCAGGGTATTGTGCCTAAACCGCTTAACGCTGAGCAAACCGCCAGTTTGATAGAACTGCTGAAAAACCCGCCCGCTGGCGAAGAAGAAACCCTCGTTTACTTACTGGAAAACCGAATCCCACCCGGTGTGGATGAAGCCGCTTACGTGAAAGCGGGCTTTCTTGCCGCACTGGCAAAAGGTGAAGCGCAGTCTCCGTTGATTAGCCCTGAGCGTGCCACTGAATTACTTGGCACCATGCAAGGTGGCTACAACATTGAGCCGCTGATCACCTTACTTGATGATGACAAGCTTGCGCCGATTGCGGCGAAAGTGCTGTCTCATACCTTATTGATGTTCGATGCGTTTTACGACGTTGAAGACAAAATGAAAGCAGGCAATGCCTACGCCAAGCAGGTGATGGAGTCGTGGGCGAATGCTGAGTGGTACCTGGAAAAACCACAAATCCCTGAAAAAGTGACCCTGACGGTGTTCAAAGTCTCGGGTGAAACCAACACCGATGACTTGTCACCCGCGCCTGATGCGTGGTCACGCCCTGATATCCCCTTGCACGCGCTGGCCATGCTGAAAAACGAGCGTGAAGGTATCCATCCGGACAAACCGGGTGAGATTGGCCCAATCGAGCAAATGAAAAAGCTGGAAGAGAAAGGCCATCCACTGGTTTATGTCGGTGATGTGGTTGGCACCGGCTCATCTCGTAAATCGGCAACCAACTCGGTGTTGTGGTTTATGGGACACGATATTCCGAATGTCCCTAACAAGCGCTCAGGTGGTTTTTGTTTAGGTGGCAAAATCGCGCCGATTTTCTTTAATACCATGGAAGATGCGGGCGCTCTGCCGATTGAGCTTGATGTGAGTAAACTCAACATGGGCGATGTCATTGACCTGTATCCGGCCGACGGCAAAGTGTGCAAGCACGGCACCGATGAGATCCTGTCTACCTTCCAGCTGAAAACGGACATCTTATACGATGAAGTGCGTGCTGGCGGACGTATCCCATTAATCATTGGCCGAGGCCTGACCGACAAAGCCCGCGAAAGCTTGGGGCTTGAGCCTTCTGAGGTTTTCCGTCGCCCACGTCCGGTCGCTGATTCCAATAAAGGCTTTACCTTGGCGCAAAAAATGGTGGGTAAAGCGTGTGGCGTTGAGGGTGTGCGCCCGAATACCTATTGTGAGCCCAAAATGACCACCGTAGGCTCGCAAGACACTACCGGTCCCATGACACGCGATGAGCTGAAAGACTTGGCCTGCCTTGGCTTTACCGCTGATTTAACTATGCAGTCGTTCTGTCACACCTCGGCTTATCCAAAGCCGGTGGATGTGGAAACCCACCATACGCTGCCAGACTTTATTATGAACCGTGGTGGTGTGGCGCTGCGTCCCGGTGACGGCGTGATTCACTCATGGCTCAACCGTATGCTGCTGCCTGATACCGTGGGAACGGGGGGGGATTCACATACCCGCTTCCCGCTGGGGATTTCTTTCCCGGCAGGCTCGGGCCTAGTGGCTTTTGCAGCGGCAACTGGGGTGATGCCTTTAGATATGCCCGAGTCAGTGCTGGTACGCTTTAAAGGTGAGATGCAACCTGGCGTCACATTGCGCGACCTGGTGCATGCAATCCCTTACTTTGGCATTCAAAAAGGACTGCTCACGGTGGAGAAGTCGGGCAAAATTAACGAATTCTCCGGTCGCATTTTGGAAATTGAAGGGGTTGAACACCTCACGGTTGAGCAGGCGTTTGAGCTATCAGATGCGTCAGCGGAGCGTTCAGCGGCTGGCTGTACCGTTAAGTTATCGCAAGACTCTGTGGCTGAATATTTAGAGTCTAACATTGTGATGCTGAAATGGATGATCTCTGAGGGCTATGGCGATCGCCGTACCATCGAGCGTCGCATCCAAGCGATGCAACAGTGGCTGGAAAACCCAAGTTTGATGGAAGCAGATAAAGATGCCGAGTATGCGCATGTGCTTGAAATCGATCTGGCTGACATCAAAGAGCCGATTCTGTGCGCGCCGAATGATCCAGATGATGCACGTAGCTTGTCAGATGTGGCAGGTGACAGTGTTGATGAAGTCTTTATCGGCAGCTGTATGACCAACATTGGCCACTTCCGCGCGGCGGGTAAACTGTTGGACAAGTTCGGAGGGAGTTTATCTACCCGTATGTGGGTAGCACCACCGACGAAGATGGACCGAGATCAGCTCACCGCCGAAGGTTACTACGGCATTTATGGTCGGGCAGGGGTGCGTATCGAAACGCCAGGATGCTCATTGTGTATGGGTAACCAAGCACGAGTGGCAGAAAAATCCACTGTTCTGTCAACGTCGACGCGTAACTTCCCCAATCGACTTGGCACGGGCGCGAATGTCTATCTCGCGTCAGCGGAGTTGTCTGCTGTCGGCGCGATCCTTGGGCGTATTCCGACCAAAGAGGAGTATCTTGAGTACGCGGAGCAAATCAATGCGACCGCCAGCGATACCTATCGCTACCTCAACTTCCATCAAATGGATGCCTACACCAAAAAAGCGGATGATGTGATTATTAAAGCCGCGGTATAACGGCTGTTGACTCATTTCGTTCTGAAAGCGCCCCAAACGTGGGGCGCTTTTTTTATGCGTGTTAAGCCGTTGTGGCTCGATGGGAGGAGAGTCGGATCATGCGTGCGATATTTTCACTGGTGCGAATGAGGTTCTTTTTACTGTTCATTAGCGCGTCGCTTAATTCACAGGGGCCGGCTTGAATGGGAAATATCGCCGTGACACCTTGTTGGTAAAGCGCTTCGCAATCGTCGCCCACACTGCCTGCGAGCACCACGACTGGGATCTGATAAGCTTGTGCAATGCTGGCGATAGCAGCCGGCACTTTGCCGTGCTGCGTTTGCCCATCGACACGCCCCTCGCCTGTGATCACCCAATCGGCATTGGCCAATAATGAATGAGCCTGGGTGCGTGAGAGTAATAAGTCGACTCCGGGTTCGAGTCTTGCCCCGAGTAGCCCTCCCAAGGCAGCACCTATACCTCCTGCTGCGCCGGCGCCAGAAAAGTGGCAAACCGACTGTCCCAGTTGCAAGTGACAGATACTGGCAAAGCGGTGCAGGTATTGCTCTAAGACACGAATATCCTCTTCTTGCCCGCCTTTTTGTGGCCCAAAGATAGTGGTGGCGCCGTGCGGTCCACATAATGGATTATCCACATCGCAGGCGGCGGTCAGTGTCACGGCCTTAAGGCGTGAATCAAGCGTATCGAGATCAATCGTCATCAAGGCGCCGAGTCCTTCTCCGGTGGGCGTGATAGGATGGCCTGCGCCATCAAGGAGCTTGGCGCCCAGAGCCGTGAGGATACCTGCACCGGCATCATTGGTGGCACTGCCGCCCAACCCGATAATGATTTCGTCAATATCATGGTCAAGTGCGGCGCGAATAAGCTCGCCAGTGCCTAAGCTGGTGGTATGACGAGGGTTGCGTACGTTTTGTGGGACTAAGGGAAGGCCTGAAGCACTGGCAACATCGATAACGGCGAGACGATGTTCGCGATTGATAACAAATTCGGCGGTCACCGGGCGAAAATCGGGTCCAGTAACCTCATAGTGATAACGCTCACCGCCGATTTGGTCGAGAAAACTTTGCGCATAACCTTCGCCCCCATCAGCCATTGGCAGTTGTGAAAAGCGAGCGTGAGGCAAAATAGGCGCCATGCCAGCCTCGACCGCCTGTGCAACATGGCGAGCATTCAGGCTCTCTTTAAATGAATCAGGCGCGATCACGATATGCATAAGCCTATCCTTTACTGCTTACTGTTATTCCATTTGAGTATGGTTGAAGTGACATTTTGATGACAGCACTGGCTTGGCAATTCTGACAAAAAGCAGGACAATAGCCGGCCAATTTTGGAGGTCAGTGTGGATTACGAATTTTCTCGCAACAGTTTTGATGACAGCTACCGGATTGTTTTTTCTATGGGACATGAAGCCATAGGACGTTGGCTATTGGATGAACTCGGCACGGAGCTGACTCAAGTGACATCCTGTCTACATACCCTGCAGCAACTTGAGTCAGAGCTGCAGTGGCGCGGGCATACGTTCACGCTTACCGCCAATCGTGATGAGGTCGTGGTGGTGGCGAATGCCATGCTGCAACCTGCCTCGGATGAGGCGCAAACCACGCTCAATGAGCAAGCACTGACCTTTTATGATGAAGAAAGCAGTGCAGCATGTGGCTATCAAGACTTTCTCGCCATGCTAGAAGCTTATCAAGACTTTATTTCCCGTTATGGACGGCGCTAAGCG
Source organism: Salinivibrio sharmensis (assembly GCF_001995985.1). Lineage (GTDB taxonomy): Bacteria > Pseudomonadota > Gammaproteobacteria > Enterobacterales > Vibrionaceae > Salinivibrio > Salinivibrio sharmensis. The sequence continues at coordinate 75,216 of NZ_MUFC01000002.1, forward strand.
GTAACAATGATGCTCCCTGCTCATCGATTAGCACGTGGTGTTTGTGTGCGTGCTTTTAATCGATGAGACCTTCCTGTTAGTCCTTTCTCCATCTTCTCGCCTTGATGTTCCCCATTGGTGCAATCGCATGCTGCTCCCCTTGGCATGCGCTGTGTTGGTGAATTATTCGCACTTATATGGTGCAAAAGAACGCCTTTATGTCTGCTATTTATTTAAAATATTGATTTTTAACAAGTTAAATGTTGGCACGGCTCTTGATAGTTAGACGGTGATGCAAACACAAGGACTCAGGAGAAGGATATGAAACTGATTAGCGCCATTATCAAGCCGTTCAAGCTTGATGACGTACGTGAAGCGTTGGCGGATGCTGGCATTGACGGCATGACTGTCTCAGAGGTGAAAGGTTTCGGCCGCCAAAAAGGGCACACAGAGTTATACCGTGGTGCTGAGTATCAGGTCGATTTTTTACCCAAAGTAAAATTAGAAATCGCTGTGCAAAGCGAACATGTCGATAGTGTGGTGGATGCGATCTCTAAGGCCGCGCAAACCGGCAAGATTGGCGACGGTAAAATCTTCGTCTTTGATCTTCAGCAGGCGGTGCGGATCCGTACTGGCGAGATGGATCTGGAAGCAATTTAAAAACAGGGAGTAAAGACAATGGAACTGGTAAACACGGTGACTGAATTGCGCTACGCGCTCGACACCTTTTTCTTTCTTTTATCTGGTGCGTTAGTGATGTGGATGGCGGCTGGCTTTGCCATGTTAGAGGCTGGCTTGGTGCGCTCGAAAAACACCACTGAGATACTGACCAAAAATATCTGCCTCTATGCCATCGCATGTACCATGTACCTGTTAGTGGGCTACAACATCATGTATGTGGATAACAGTGGCGGCGGTTTTGTCCCTTCTTTTGGGGCCTTGATTGGCACCCAAGGCGCCGATGCGGATCACTCGCTTGAATCTGACTTCTTCTTCCAAGTGGTGTTTGTGGCGACAGCGATGTCTGTGGTGTCAGGCGCGGTGGCTGAGCGTATGAAGCTGTGGGCGTTCCTGGTGTTCTCTGTCATCTTAACCGCGGTGATTTATCCGGTTGAAGGTTATTGGACCTGGGGCGGTGGCTTCCTTTCAGAAGCAGGTTTTAGCGACTTCGCTGGCTCTGGGATTGTTCACATGGCCGGTGCCGCTGCGGCCCTCGCAGGTGTACTGCTCTTGGGGGCGCGTAAAGGGAAATACAGCAAAAATGGCAAAATCAATCCCATCCCTGGTTCAAACCTGCCCCTCGCTACCCTGGGTACCTTTATCTTGTGGTTCGGCTGGTTTGGCTTTAACGGTGGTTCACAGTTGATGGTGTCGGATTTTGAAAACGCGACCGCGGTCGGGCAAATCTTCTTGAACACCAATGCGGCTGCGGCTGCGGGTGCGATAGCAGCATTACTGGTATGTAAAACCCTATGGGGGAAAGCGGATTTGACCATGGTACTCAACGGTGCGTTAGCCGGCTTAGTGGCCATCACCGCGGATCCGCTATCACCTTCACCTGTAGCAGCGCTGATCATTGGTGCGGTATCAGGTGTGGTTGTGGTCTTCAGTATCGTTGGTCTTGATAAGATTAAAATTGATGACCCTGTTGGTGCTATCTCTGTGCACGGTGTGTGTGGCTTCTTCGGCTTGATGGTTGTGCCTTTAAGTAATACAGGGGCAACCTTTGGTGCGCAGCTTTTGGGTGCGGCAGTGATTTTTGCTTGGGTATTTGCGGCAAGTTTCCTCGTGTGGCTAGTGCTGAAAAACACCATGGGTATCCGTGTTACTGAAGAAGAAGAAATGTCAGGGATGGATTTACATGACTGTGGCATTGATGCATATCCCGAATTTGTTAGCGTAAAATAGTTAGTTACACTTAACTCGATTAAACTCTGAAACGAAACCTTACATTTTTGGATGTAAGGTTTCTTTGTTTTTGCGTCGGATCATATTGAGCCCTGAGTCATTAGTTGTATACTAACGAAACTGAGATTCGTTATCATTTATCATCATATTTAAGGACTGCCACGATGAAAAAACTACTGATTGCCTCGGCCATCACCGCAAGCCTATTGGGAACCAGCGCCGCGGTTGCGTCCGAAGAAGTCAATGTTTACTCGTATCGCCAACCTTTCTTGATTGAACCTATGTTCGATGCGTTTACCGAAGAGACCGGCATTGAGGTGAATGTTAAATTCGCCAAAAAAGGCATGGCGGAAAAGGTTAAGCAAGAAGGTGAGTACAGCCCGGCTGACGTTTTGCTAACCGTTGATATCTCGCGTCTTCAAGAGCTGGTTAACCAAGACGTGGTTCAGCCTGTGCAGAGTGAGGTCATCGATCAAAACGTGCCTGAGCAGTTCCGTGACAGTGAAGATAAGTGGGTCGCGCTGACAACGCGTGCCCGTGCGGTATACTCATCACGTGAGCGTGTAGGTAAACTAGGTGATGATTTTGACTACCTTGACTTGGCAAAACCCGAATGGAAAGGCAAGATTTGCACCCGTTCAGGCAAACACCCATACAATGTTTCTTTGGTATCAGCCATCATTGAAAACCACGGTGAAGCGAAAGCCAAAGAGTGGCTTGAGGGCGTAAAAGACAACCTCGCACGCAAACCACAAGGCAATGATCGTGCACAAGTGAAAGCGATCAAAGAAGGCCTGTGTGATGTATCGCTGGGCAACAGCTATTACCTAGGTAAAATGCTGAACGACGAAGAACAAACAGCGTGGGCGGAAGCGGTTTACTTGAACTATCCTGGCCAAAACGCGCACGGTACGCACGTGAACGTGAGTGGCATGGCGATGGCGAAGCACGCGCCGAACGAAGAAAACGCGCTAAAACTAATGGAATTTTTAACGTCAGACAAAGCACAGCATATGTATGCTGAGGTGAACTTCGAAGAGCCTGTGAAGCCGGGTGTTGAGCAGTCTGAGCTGGTGGCGTCTTGGGGCGACTACAAGCATGACCCAATGCCGCTTGAGGCGATTGCGGATAACTACAGCCAGTCAGTGAAACTGCTGGATGAAGTGCAGTTCGACCTGTAAGCCATTGCATAGGGGCGGATGCCGCCCCTGTTGTCTTTCTCTGACGCCTTAATGTAGTAGGCCATGCGAGATAGATTACCCATTATAAAAACCAGCAGTTGGAGCTTAGCTCTATTGCTGGTTTTGCCGATCTTAGCGATCTTTTATACCGCGGTGGGCGATACCGGGGATATTTTCCCCCATTTGTTCGAGACCGTGCTCCCCACCTACACCTTAAACACCAGCTTATTAGTGGCTGGCGTGGTGGCGATTGCGATTATCCTCGGGGTACCCACCGCGTGGATGCTGGCTATGTATCAGGTACCGGGCAGCCAGCAACTGCAGTGGGCGATGGTGCTTCCGCTTGCGATGCCGGGTTATATCATCGGCTATATCTACACTGACTGGTTTGACTACGCAGGCCCATTGCAACGTGGCTTGCGGGCACTATTTGAATGGCAAACAGTCAATGATTACTGGTTTCCCGATATGCGCACCTTACCAGGCGCGTGTTTTGTGCTGGCGTTAGTCTTATACCCTTATATCTACTTGCTCACGCGGGCCGCTTTCATGGAGCAAAGTGTTACCTTGACCCACTCTGCGCGTTTGCTCGGTTGCTCGCCGATGCAAAGCTTCCGACGCATTTCTTTACCGTTGGCACGGCCGGCGATTGCGGTGGGGGCCTCTTTGGTGGCGATGGAGGCGCTGGGCGATTTTGGTACGGTTAATTACTTTGCGGTCAGCACCCTCACAACCGCAGTCTATGATACTTGGTTGAGCTACTCGAGCTTAACCGCTGCCGCCAAAATCTCTGCGATCATGCTGGTTGCTATCTTCCTTTTGATCAGTGCTGAACGTTATGGGCGACGTAAACAAGCACAATTTAGTCCAAGCTCCAGCAGTGATGCGATTGAGAAAATGCCCTTAACAGGCTGGCGTAAAGTGGGTGTTTTAGCCTGGTGCTGGAGTCTGCTGTCACTGGCGTTTATTTTACCTCTGCTACAGCTTTTAGTGTATGCATGGCACTACTACGAAAAAAATGCGGTCAGTGAGTTTGCCACCTTTAGCTACAACAGCTTTTATACCTCAAGTTTAGCGGCGCTGATTGCCGTCGGCATTGCGTGGACAGTGAATGTGTATCGCCGCCTGCGTGGGCATGGGGTCAGTGTGGCGCCCATGCGATTGGCGTCTATGGGGTATGCGGTGCCGGGGACGGTGCTCGCGATTGGCGTGATGTTAGTGCTGACGCGCGGCGATCACTTCATTAACGATATCGCCACGCATTACGGCTGGGGACGGCCTGGCCTCCTATTATCTGGCACCATGGTGGCCTTATTGGTGGCCTTTGTCGTGCGGTTCAGTGCCGTCGCCATTGGCAGCATTGAATCAAGCATGGCCAAAATTCCCCCTTCATTGGATATGGCGGCGCGAACCATGGGGTGCACCACCACAGGGGTGATTCGCCGTGTGCATTTACCCCTAATTCGGCGCGGCACGCTCATTGCGATGCTGTTGGTGTTTATTGAGTCGATGAAAGAGCTCAATGCGGCCATTTTATTGCGCCCTTTTAACTTTGAAACACTGGCCACCTATGTGTACAACTTTACCTCGGATGAGCACCTAGAGTATGCCGCCTTGCCTGCGATTTTGTTGGTCGTGGTTGGTTTGGTCCCCCTTATCCTGATTAACCGGTCATTGGAGCAAAAATATCAATGAAGTGTGCGCTCGCGATAGAGAATTTGACCTGCAGTTATAACGGCACCCCTGTTTTAAAAGATTTGTCGCTGCAAGTCGCGCCGGGAGAAATTGTGTGCTTGCTCGGCGCCAGTGGCTGCGGGAAGACGACGTTGCTAAAAGCGATGGCAGGATTAATGCCATTATCGTCAGGAAAACTATCGATTGGGTGCAAACTCATGGACGATAATCAGCATTCAATCCCGCCAGAGCAACGTAATATTGGGATGATTTTTCAAGACTATGCGCTGTTCCCACACCTTACTGTGGCAGACAATGTGGGTTTTGGTCTGTCTGGATTCAGCGCGGCAGCGCGAAGTGAAAAAGTGGCTGAGATGCTCAAGCTGGTGCGTCTGGCGGAGCTGGGTGACCGCTATCCTCACCAGCTCTCGGGCGGCCAACAACAGCGCGTGGCGATAGCGAGAGCGCTGGCTTATGAACCGGATCTGTTATTGCTTGATGAGCCTTTTTCAAATATTGATACCCAGGTTCGTCATGATTTAATTGAAGAAATCCGACGCATTTTTAAATCCCAAGGCGTCACGGCGATCCTTGTGACGCACAGTCGTGAAGAGGCATTCGCGTTTGCCGATAAGCTAGCGGTAATGAATCAGGGGCTCATTGAGCAATATGGCGATACCACCGAAGTTTACTATCAACCTGCGAGCCGTTTCGTCGCCGACTTTCTTGGCCAGGGCTCTTATGTGCCGGTAACGGTCTCGTCGCAAGAACAAATGCAAACACCGCTCGGTCCGTGGCCACGTCCGGTGCATTGTCACCCAGGCCCGCATTGGTGGTTACTGCGTCCTCAATTTCTCAGCATTCGTGCTGATGAGAAGGGGGAAGGACAGGTGCTTTCTCAGCAGTTTATGGGTGACAGCAGCCGTTATACCATCGATATCCATGGTCAAAAACTGTCGGTGCACGCGCGTGAGCCGCTATTGGTAGGGGATAAAGTCAGCTTACATATTCGCCCTCACGAGCCAGTCCTGTTCAATGATGGGCCGAGTTTTATTGACGATTAAGACACGAGAACCAAAAAAGCCAACCGAGAGGTTGGCTTTTTACGGCGTTGACAACGCGGCTAGCTCTGTTGACACAATACATCAATATAGTGTTGAGCCATGGCGTTTAAAGCCGTTTTGTCTGGTTGCTGATGTGCCTGTAAAAATAGCACATAGCACACCCCTGCCAACATACTGGCAAGCTCACGCGGTTGGTGACGATCGGCCATCTCACCTTTTGCCATCCCATGTTCGAACACTTGTTCGAACTGATCCATCGCGTCTCGACTGCCTTTGACAAAGCGTGGCCAAATATCCTCGCGAATGGAGGTACTCCACTCAAACCAGACTTTCATCCACGCTTTGTCTGCCAGTGCCGTGTCGATAATTTGCGAGGTAATGCAGTTTAGCGATGCTCGCATCGATTGATCTTGCTTGGTGCACTCATTAATAAGTCTAATGAAGTGTTTCTCGGTCTGGGCCAAGATCTCTTCCACCAAGTCTTCACGGGTTGGGAAGTAGTTAAATACTGTTGCGACGGAGACGTCTGCCATTTCGGCAATATCGGCGTGCCCCGCACGACCAATCCCGCGCTTGGCAAACACATCTAAGCCACACCCTAATAACTGCTCTTTACGGCGTTCGGGCGATAGCCGCGTCCTTGTTTTCTCATTTGATTGAGCCATCCTAAAACCTGCCAACTAATTTTTGGTTTGTACAAATTAATTATTGTTTGTGCTAATGATTTTATTATTAGCGGGATTGAGTTTATACCAGCCATTTATGGCCTGACAACGGCTAGAAGCCTGATCTAGGCCGTAAAAACGTAATTTTGTCTGCAAAAAAAGTCATTCATTATAAAAAACAAAGGCAAGGATTATTTTTTCTTATCAATCAGCGTGATAGCCAACTAGTGTGTGGGTGCGTAAGTGATGAAAACGCACTCGCTGGGATCCGCAATCGATTTAGTGCTAGACTATGCCACCTTTGTTAGTGACCTCCCTTTTGTGGAGAGACAACCATCGGGGCAGATATGAAACACACCGTTGAAGTGATGATTTCAGAGCAGGACGTTCAGGCACGAGTGAAAGCCTTGGGCGCCGAGATCAGCGAGCACTATAAAGACTCACCGGAGTTGGTGTTAGTGGGGCTGCTGCGTGGCTCGTTCGTTTTCATGGCGGATTTATGCCGTGCGATTGACATGCCGCATGCGGTCGACTTTATGACTGCATCAAGCTACGGCAACAGCATGGAAAGTACGCGTGATGTGCGTATTTTGAAAGACTTGGATGATGATATTAAAGGCAAAGACATACTCTTAGTCGAAGATATCATCGATACTGGCAATACGCTAAGTAAGGTGTGTGAAATCCTGTCTTTGCGCGAGCCAAATTCAGTACGTATTTGTACCTTATTAGATAAGCCAGAGCGCCGAGAAGTTGATGTTAAGGTTGATTGGTTGGGCTTTACGATTCCGGATGAATTTGTGGTCGGTGTGGGCATTGATTATGCGCAAAAATACCGCCATCTGCCGTACGTTGGTAAAGTGATTCCGTTGGACTAAAGGGTTCAGGGGATGCGAAAGGAAAAAGCCGAGCCGATGCTCGGTTTTTTTGACCCCATGAGACAGGCGAGTGCCATCCTGCCTTGCCAGGGAGGTGTGGAAAGACTAACACTCGACCTGGTCAGACACGAGTTCACACATTGCCGCTTGATAGTTGATTTCCAGTGATTCTCGGCTATTGGCAGTCATCCCCAGATCCCGCAAGATCCCATCGGTAGTGTCGTAAAACCAGCCATGGACCTTCACATCTTGGCCGCGCTCCCAGGCCGCCCGCAAAATAGTGGAATTGCCCAGATGGTAAACCTGCTCAGCGACATTGATCTCACACAGTCGATTACCACGGGCTTGTGCGGGCAATTGGCTCAGGTAGCTTTTATGTTTGAGGTAGAGATCGCGAATATGCAGTAACCAGTTGTTAATCAACCCGAGTTCCGGGTTTTCTATAGCCGCATGTACCCCGCCGCAGCCGTAATGCCCACAAACAATAATGTGCTTGATCTGCAGCACGTCAACGGCGTACTGCACGACCGACAGGCAGTTTAAATCGGTATGAATGACTTGGTTGGCGACATTACGGTGGACAAAAAGCTCGCCCGAATCTAAGCCAGTTAGGCGCTCGGCGGGGACACGACTATCGGCACAACCAATCCATAAGTATTCAGGGTGTTGCTCTTTGGCAAGGTCGGCAAAAAACTGTGGGTCAGTATCACGAATGTCTTTTGACCAGGCTTTGTTGTTGGCGAACAACGCTTTGATTTGGGCCATATCCACGCAAGCTTTTGGTAATGTACTTGCTTGCCACTATACCTCAATGGCTGAGTGTGAAATATACTGAGATCAATATTCACATTCTTTTACATATGCAGCGCCCAATAGATCACGCTGTTTACCTTCAAAGTCACTGCTCGGATAGGTTAATCCAATAAAATTCGTATACTGTCTCTTCCATCATCAATGCTGTAGAGGGTAGTGAGTGTTTGATAAAGGACGATTTGCGCAGCTGACATTAAAAGGGGATCTTTTTGGTGGGGTGACCACCGCGATTATCTCATTGCCACTGGCGCTTGCATTTGGTGTCGCCTCTGGGGCTGGCGCGGAAGCGGGGCTATGGGGCGCCATTTTAGTCGGGCTATTTGCCTCGCTATTTGGTGGTTCATCAACGCTGATTTCTGAACCGACCGGTCCAATGACAGTGATCATGACCACGGTATTAACCGCAATGATGGCGCGTTACCCGGAAGGGGGCGTGGCCATGGCATTCACCGTAGTCATGATGGCAGGGGCGTTCCAAGTACTGATTGGCAGCTTAAGGCTGGGGAAATACGTCACCTTAATGCCCTACAGTGTGGTATCCGGCTTCATGTCAGGGATTGGGGTGATTTTAATTTTGCTCCAGCTGGCTCCCTTGTTGGGGCAAGCGGCACCTTCTGGCGGGGCGCTTGGCACCCTCAAAGCATTGCCGGACTTACTCGCTAATGCCGATTTTAAAGAGGTCTTTCTCGGGGGACTGACCCTTGGCATCTTATTTTATTTTCCGGCGAAATATCGCCGTTTTATTCCCGCACAGCTTGTCGCGCTCGTCAGTATCACTTTGGTGTCGATTTTATTGTTTGATACCGACAGCATTCGTCGTATTGGGGAAATCCCCACAGGCTTACCTTCGCTAGTGATCCCGCATATCACAGCAGAGCATTTTACCGCGATGGTGATTGATGCACTCGTGCTGGGCACCTTAGGGTGTATTGATACCTTATTAACCGCGGTGATTGCGGACTCACTGACTCGACAAGAGCACAACTCAGATCGCGAGCTGCGCGGGCAGGGGATTGCCAATATGATTGCGGGTCTGTTTGGTGCGTTACCTGGCGCGGGTGCGACCATGGGCACCGTGGTGAATGTGCAAGTGGGCGCGCGCTCTCCCTTGTCAGGGATTTTGCGGGCGGCGATGTTAGCCGCGGTGGTATTGGTGGCAGGTGCACTTACCGCGCCGATCCCGATGGCGGTACTCGCGGGTATTGCGGTATATGTTGGGTTTAATATCCTCGATTGGAGCTTTCTTCACCGCGCACATAAAATCAGTTTGCAACAAACCGGTATCATGTATGGCGTGATGGCACTGACGGTATTTGTTGACCTGATTGTTGCCGTCGGCCTAGGGGTATTTATTGCCAACTTATTGGTGATTGAGCGGCTAAGCCGAGAACAGGCTAAGCAAGTGCGGGCCATCAGTGATGCCGAAGATGATGAAGTGCCGCTGGATGACGAGGAACGTGCGCTGCTTGATGCCAGCAATGGCCAAGTGTTGTTTTTCTATCTTTCAGGGCCGATGATTTTCAGTGTCTCGAAAGCAATTGCACGCCAGCATGCCCACATCAACGAGTTCCGCGTGATGATCTTAGATTTAAGCGATGTGCCTATGTTAGACATGACGGTTGGCTTGGCGTTGGAGAACGCGATTAAAGATGCGCGTGAGGCCGAGTGCACGGTGTTTTTACTGTGCCCGCATGATGAAACGCGCGAGCAATTGCAGCGTTTGCATATCGGTGATTGGGTCAGAGACGCGCATATTTTTACCACACGCAAACCAGCGCTCGAGGCGGCCAACCGCTTGGTAGAAGTGATGCCTTAGCGGGCTGTTCAACGTATGTTACACGTTAGTGCACGCAAACCCGCGTCATCAGCGGGTTTGTGTGCTGTCATGGCCTTTTCGGGGATCCGCGCGTTACCCGCTTAGAAAAAAGGTACATCAGCACGATCACTTAAATACAAGATTTTTAGTGAATCTTTGCCACATTTCTCATCATTTCATTCTTTTTGGTTGAAAACTGACCATGCATTTCCCCTCCTGATTTGATCTTGTGCACATTCCTATATACTGGCGCGCGCACTGGGGACCCCCGTGCCAGTGAGTAAAGCCGTCATGGCCGTGATACTGCATACGACTTGAAAGGATCAGCTGTTTTGAAATTCGAACGATTCAAGAACTGGACCCTGAAAGGGGACCTGTTTGGGGGCGTCACCACGGCGGTTATTTCTTTGCCCCTCTCGCTGGCGTTCGGGGTAGCGTCTGGTGCAGGCGCGGAAGCCGGGATGTGGGGTGCCATTTTAGTGGGCCTGTTTGCGGCCCTGTTTGGTGGGTCTTCCACTCTGATTTCTGAGCCGACCGGCCCGATGACAGTGATCATGACAGCGGTGCTGACCACCATGGTGTCACGTTACCCCGAAGGGGGCATGGCAATGGGCTTTACCGTGGTGATGATGGCCGGCTTATTCCAAGTGATTTTAGGGACCTTGAAGCTTGGAAAGTACGTTACTTTAATGCCGTATAGCGTGATATCTGGATTTATGTCCGGCATTGGCGTTATCTTGATCATTTTGCAGCTTCCGCCACTGCTTGGGCAAGGCACCCCTGACGGTGGCGTGCTCGGGACCTTGCAAGCGCTGCCTGATCTCATCGCGCATACCCAGCACAGTGAGCTGTTATTGGGGCTGCTTACGCTTGGCATTCTTTTTTCTTTCCCACAAAAATATCGCCGTTATATGCCGGTACAACTCGTTGCCTTGGTGGTGGTGACTTTGCTGTCAATGTGGTGGTTTGATCTCGAGGCGATTCGCCGAATTGGTGTGATTCCAACTGGCTTGCCAACCTTGATGCTGCCACACATCGACAGTGAGGTTCTGACCACCATGGTGGTGGACGCGTTAGTGTTGGGGACCTTGGGCTGTATTGATACTTTGCTCTCTGCTGTGATTGCTGACTCGCTCACGCGCGAAGAGCACGACTCGGATAAAGAGTTGCGCGGTCAGGGGCTGGCCAATATGGTGGCTGGGTTATTTGGCGCTTTGCCGGGCGCGGGTGGCACCATGGGCACGGTTGTTAATGTGCAAGTAGGCGGACGCTCACCGTTTGCGGCTATTGTGCGCGTCCTTATTTTAGCAGCGGTGACCTTGGTCGCAGGCTTTTTGACCGAGCCCATTCCCATGGCGGTGCTGGCGGGTATCGCCATCTATGTGGGGTTCAATATTCTTGATCGCACCTTTATCCAACGTGCCCACAAAGTCAGCTTACATCAAACCGTGATCATGTATGGGGTGATGGTATTAACCGTGCTGGTGGACTTAATCGTGGCAGTCGGCGTTGGTGTGTTCATTGCCAATATTATTGCCATCGAACACTTAAGCCGTGAGCAAGAGAAGCAGGTCAAAGCCATCAGTGATGCGGATGAAGATGACGTTCCCCTGAGCGAGATGGAAAGGGCTTTATTAGACAGCGCCAACGGAAAAGTGTTGTTTTTCTATCTCTCAGGCCCAATGATATTCAGTGTCTCGAAAGCGATTGCACGTCAGCACAGTAAAATCGAGGAATTCGATGTCATGATCTTAGACCTCAGTGACGTGCCCATGATTGATATGACCGTCGGCCTCGCGCTGGAAAATGCGATCAAAGATGCGGTTGACGCTAATTGCCAAGTTTTTCTGCTCTGCCCCCATCAAAAAACACGGGATCAGCTTGAGCGCTTGCATGTTAAAAATTGGCTCACTGACGATCACACTTTTGATAGCCGTTATGACGCACTCCGTGCTGCGCACCGAGTGACCGAGGTCATGCCTTAAAAGAACGGGAGCTTATGAAAGCCATCGACATCAAAGACCTGGTCAAAACCTATGGGACCAGTGTTAAGGCGCTAAAAGGGGTATCGCTCTCTGTGGAGGAGGGCGATTTTTATGCGCTATTGGGGCCAAATGGGGCGGGTAAATCCACCACCATTGGCATTTTGAGCTCACTGGTGAATAAAACCCAGGGGCAGGTGAGTATTTTTGGCTACGATCTCGATAGCCAAAAAGTGGAAGCCAAAAAACAAATCGGGCTGGTGCCACAAGAGTTTAACTTTAACCAGTTTGAGAAAGTGGAGCAGATCGTGGTGAACCAAGCGGGTTACTATGGTGTGCCCCGCGACCAAGCCAAATTACGCGCGAAAAAATATCTCTCGCAGCTCGATTTATGGGATAAGCGCCATGAGCCTGCCCGTAATTTGTCGGGAGGCATGAAGCGTCGCTTAATGATCGCCCGTGCGCTGATGCATGAGCCTCGTCTGTTGATTTTGGACGAGCCAACCGCCGGTGTCGATATTGAGCTGCGTCGTTCCATGTGGGACTTTCTCACCGAGATAAACCGGCAAGGGATCACCATTATTCTCACCACTCATTACCTTGAAGAAGCCGAAACCCTGTGTCGCAACATCGGTATCATCAATCGAGGAGAGCTGGTGGAAGATACCTCCATGAAGGCCTTGCTGGCGAAGCTGGACGCAGAGACGTTTATCCTTGATTTAAAGCCAGGGCATAAGCTGAGCACCTTAGAAGGCGTTAACTGGCAGAAAACCGATACCAATACCCTGGAAGTGGAAGTGAATAAGTCAGTCGGGTTGACCCCTGTCTTTGATCAGTTGTCGCAACAAGGGGTGCAGGTGCTGTCGATGCGCAATAAGGCAAACCGCCTTGAGGAGCTATTTGTCACCTTAATTCAGCAAAATGGGGAGGAGCGTGCATGAATGCTTTGTATTGGGTCGCCTTTCGAACTCTGATTCATAAAGAAGTGGCGCGCTTTACCCGTATCTGGGTGCAAACCTTGGTTCCGCCCGCGATTACCATGAGCCTCTATTTTATCATTTTCGGTAACCTGATTGGCTCGCGGATTGGCCAGATGGAAGGTTTCTCCTACATGGAGTATATCGTGCCGGGGCTTATCATGATGTCGGTGATCACCAACTCCTACTCGAACGTGGCCTCTTCATTTTTTAGTGCCAAGTTTCAGCATAATATTGAAGAGCTATTGGTGGCGCCGATCCCCAATTACGTGATCATTGCCGGTTATATCGGTGGCGGGATGTGTCGGGGGTTAGCGGTCGGTGCCTTGGTGACCATGACCTCTTTGTTCTTCGTCGACTTGCAGATAGCGCATCCGTTGATCGTGATTACCACCGTGGTCTTTACTTCGGCGGTGTTTGCATTGGGTGGCCTGATTAATGCTATCTTCGCCAAAACGTTTGACGACATTAGCCTTATCCCCACTTTTGTGCTGACGCCCTTAACCTACTTAGGTGGGGTGTTTTATTCACTTTCACTATTGCCCGATTTTTGGCAAGGGGTATCTAAGCTCAACCCGATTGTGTACATGGTGAACGCGTTCCGGTACGGCTTTCTCGGCGTGTCAGATGTCGGCATCATGACATCGTTTGGGGTACTGATGCTATTTATTATCGGCTTGTATGCACTGGCGTGGGGCTTGATTTCTAAAGGAACAGGCTTGCGTAGTTAACGAGCTAACCGTACCAATAATCTGGGTTGATACCGGATAAAAAGCCCCGGCGGTAATGGCCGGGGCTTTTTATTGCGAGCTTGAACGATGACGCCTGATGGTGTGCTGACGGTTAATTAAACAAACCTTTCAGCCACCCGACCGGGTCTGACTGACCACAGCGCTTGGCAAACTGCCCATCAATATCCCAAACCGGCAGCGAGGCATCTCCGCGACAGCTCAGCTGGTACTGACTGCCTTGCTGAGTCACGGCGACTGTGGTGACGTTAGCTGGCCAAGATAACGTCAGCGCACTGGCGCCTCGACGACTGAGATAATCATCATAGACACGCAATGCGCCTGAGGCCCCAGTGAGCCCTGTCGATTGGTTATCGTCGCGGCCAAGCCATACCGTAGTCACTTCTTTATCATCAATACCGACAAACCAACTATCGCGGTTATCGTCTGTGGTACCGGTTTTCCCCGCGAGCGCCACATTGCCATGACGACGTGTCAAGTAGCGCCCCGTGCCCTGCTGAACCACCTGTTTCATCGCGTATAACGTCAGCCAGCCTGCTTGTTGAGGCACGACACGCTCTGCTTTGGGCCAGTTTTGATAAAGGCTTTGCCCCTCTTTGGTGGTGACTGCACGTAAGGCGGTTAAAGGGGCACGCTGCCCTCCGCTGCCGAGCGTTTGATAGACCTGAGTGACCTCGAACGGGCTCATGCTAAACGCGCCGAGGAGTAATGACGGTACCTGGGGGATAGTATCGGTATTGGCACCTAGTTTGCCGAAGGTATTGATCACTTCATCTAACCCCAACTGCATGCCGAGATTCACCGTCGGGACGTTATAAGACTTGGCGAGAGCGGTGAGTAAGGACACACGGCCTCGATACTGGCGATCATAGTTGCGTGGTTGCCAGCTACTGCCTTGGCTGCCCTCCAAGCGAATCGGTTTATCGTCAATCTTACTGGTGAGCTGGAAACGTTCGGGGTGGCTCAACGCGGTCAGATACACCGCCGGTTTTGAGAGCGAGCCGATAGGACGTTTGGCATTTAATGCCCGGTTAAAGCCTGCAAAGCCTGGGCGCGTCCCACCGACCATGGCGCGTATTTCACCGCTGCGGCGGTCGGCAATCACCGCTGCCGCTTCAAGCTTGTTACCTGCTCGGCCTTTAAGGGCTTTGACCTTATCGACCACTGCGCCTTCAATCGCTTGCTGTGAGACAGGATCCAGTGTGGTAAATATACGTAGCCCTTCGCCTGCGGCGTATTTATCGCCGACATTATTGCGGATCTCCTCTTTGAGTTGATCAAAGTAGGCGGGCTGAGGACGCGAGAGCGTCGGCGCGGCTTGAATATCGAGCGGGCGACTGGCGGCCGCATCATAATTGGCACTGGTGAGCAGATTTTGCTCGAGCATCAAGCGCAACACCAGATCGCGTCGTGTTTTCGCGCGTTCAGGGTGGCGGAAGGGATTGTAATAAGATGGCCCTTTTACCATGCCAACCAGCAACGCGAGCTGATCGACACGTAGCTCACTAATAGGACGGCCAAAATACAAGCGTGCCCCTAAAGGAAAGCCATGCACGGGCTCACCACGGTTTTGGCCGAGGTAAACCTCGTTAAGGTAGGCTTCAAGAATTTTGTCTTTGCTGTAGCGAAAATCGAGGATCAAAGCCATGTAGGCTTCTTGTACCTTACGCCACAAGGTGCGATCACGGGTGAGAAACAAGTTCTTAGCCAACTGTTGGGTAAGCGTCGAGCCACCTTGCACAGTGCGCCCTGCGCGAATATTGGCAACCAAGGCGCGCAAAATACCGGTAGGAGAAACGCCTTCGTGATGATAGAAGTCTCTGTCTTCGGTGGTAATTAAGGCTTCAACTAAAAACTCAGGGAAACGCTCTCGTGGCAAGAATAAGCGTTGCTCACGAATACCGGATTCCATCATACCCAGTAGTTTGGGCTCGATACGCAGTAATCCCAGCGGTTGCTGGCTGCTTACCTCGGTGATTTTACCCACTTGGCCATCAGCAAAGCTTAGCATGGCATGACGCGCTGGCGCGGGGCCATCTTCAAAATCAAATGGGCGACGAATGATCTCAAGCCGTGTGCTTGACGCCGAGTATTCGCCAGGGCGTTTTGGGGTGCGTACCTTCTGATAATTAAGCGCATCCAGTTGCTGGCGTAACTGTGAGAGGGAAAAGTCACTGCCAGGAGACAGATTGATGACTCGGCCATAAACGACTCCAGGAAGCTGCCAAATCTGGCCGCTGAATCTGTCTTGGATTTTGCCATCCAGATAGATACCTAATATAACCACGGCGGCAATCCCGACGAGGCTGCACTTTAGCCCCAAGCCTAACAGGCGCTTTCCCCAACTTGGCTTAGTCGGCGTCTTCTTAGGCTGGCGCTTGGGTGATGAACGTTTTTTATTACTCGGGCGTGAGCGTGTTTTTTTCTCTGCCATACAATAGCTTAACTCTGATTAAAATGGCGCTTGGTTTTTCGGGTTGGCAAATGGTTGGCCGGATCATCAGGCCAAAGGTGCTTAGGGTAGCGCCCTTTCATTTCTTTTTGCACCTCTTTGTAACTCCCTTGCCAAAACCCTGCCAGATCTTGGGTGATTTGCAGTGGACGCCCGGCGGGGGAGAGTAACTCCACTTGCACGGCTACTTTGCCGTTAGCCAGGGTGGGTGTATCAGCCTGTCCGTACATCTCCTGCATTTTCACCGCTAAAACGGGCGCGTTTTCCGGGTTATAGCGCAGCGGATAACGCGAGCCGGTTGGGACAGTAATATGTGTGGGCAGCGCCGCGTTCAATTGTTGGGTGACAGCAAAGCCGAACCAAGCCTCTAACACGGGCTTGAGATCCAGCTGCTGCAGCGTTTGCCAGCGCGACATGCCGTGAATAAACGGGGCGAGCCAAGTATCGAGTGATGCCAATAAGTCCTCGTCGCTAAGTGCTGGCAGCGTGATGTCCAGGCCCCAGGCTTGCGCGCAGCGGGCGCGGGTGAGCAAGGATTGGCTGCCGCTTTGCCAATTCAATGCATTAATGCCTTTTTGGCGCACGGCGTCTAATAGCCCTTGCGCCTGCTGCTCGGCGCTGAGTGTGTCGAGTGGCTCACGGTTCAGCACTAACTCACCCAAACGTTGCTGCTTTTCTGCTTTTAGCATGCCGCGTTTATCATCCCAGGCAACGACTTCATGTTGGCCAAATAAGTCAGGACGCGCCGTCTGTAGCTCGGTGATTGACAGCGCAATAGCACTGTAAGCACGGCTATCGCCTTGGTCGGTGGCGATAAGGTCACACACCACGATAGCGCGAGTATCGCTAAGGATGTCTTGGCTATCGAGTGTCACGCCGTGACCATTGGCCATCATAAAGTGCCCTGGCTGCCCCCGAGTGATAGCCACTCTGTCAGGCCAGATATTGGCTGCCAGCAGCGGCAGCATGGCCTCATCAATCTGGTATTGCAAGCTGCCTCCCATCGTGCGCGCCAGTGATTGGGCGCGAGCTTGATAGTCTTTATGTGCCATCGCCGCACGCAAATGATCGGTGAGTGCCAGTGACGGGCCTGAAGTCACCGGCTTATCAGCCCAAGCGGCAAGCCAGCACGCCGTGGATAACACCGAAACCTGTGACGTTTCAATACGCGCTAGCATTGCGGCGGCGCGGGGAGTGGCAGCTAACTGACTTGCCCGTTGCCCTAGGGCCGTTAACGCGTGGCGCGTATCAATCAGACCCAATTGTGTCAGTCGCAGACACGCGGCTTGCCAGTGTTGGGTAGGGGGCGTGTCAAGCCAATGTAAATCCTTCACGTCACAGCCCCACTGGATCACATTGAGCGCAAGGTCGGTCAAGTCTTCTCGCAAAATCGGGGCTGCGGGAGCGGCAGGTAAGCGTTGAAACTGCTCTTCGCTGTATAGGCGCAGGCACTGTCCTTCCTCAAGGCGACCGGCGCGGCCTGCTCGTTGAATGGCGGCACTGCGTGTGATCTGCCGTGTTACTAGCTTATCGATACCCGTTTGTGCTTGATGGACAACCATCCTCTCAAGTCCCGCATCGATCACTAACCGGATCCCCTCAATGGTTAAACTGGTCTCTGCAATATTAGTGGTGAGTACTAGCTTACGCCTTCCCTTAGGCGCGGGGACAATCGCGGCGTGTTGTGCTGACATATCAAGCCTGCCGTGGAGAAGGTGTAAATCCATATCACTAGGTAGCCGCCCTTGTAGCGCTGACTGAACCTGGCGAATGGCTCCCATGCCAGGGAGAAAAAGCAGTGCTGAACCACAATGGTGATTAATAAAATCAAGGCTGGCGCTAGCCACTGCGCTGCTCCATTGTGCGTGACGTGCTAGCGGGTGATAGTGATAGTGAATCGGGAAGCTGCGCCCTTCAGTGGTGAGGGGAAATGCATCGGGCAAATACTGACGCAGGGCGTGGTTCTCTAATGTCGCTGACATCACCACCAAGCGCAGGTCGTCCCGTAATCCCGTTTGGCAATCTAGGCTGAGCGCAAGGGCAAGATCGGCATGCAGACTGCGCTCGTGAAATTCGTCGAACAGTATTAGGCTTACGCCATCTAGTAGCGGGTCGGTTTGCAACAAACGTGTCAACACCCCTTCAGTGACCACCTCTAACCGTGTTTGAGCACTGACTTTGGTCTCTCCCCGCATTCTCAAGCCGATGGTCTGGCCGATAGGCTCATTAAACTGTTGGGCAAGGAAGTGGGCAATATTGCGAGCCGCGAGTCGACGGGGCTCCAGCACTAATATTTTTCCCGGTACAACCGCTTGCTCAAGTAACGCGAGGGGTAAGCGCGTCGACTTCCCGGCGCCTGGTGGTGCGGATAAGAGGATTTGCGGATAAGACGCGAGCCCGTCTATTAGATCGGGTATCACGGCATCAATGGGAAGCTGAG
The DNA here is from genome assembly GCF_001995985.1 of Salinivibrio sharmensis. Taxonomy (GTDB): domain Bacteria; phylum Pseudomonadota; class Gammaproteobacteria; order Enterobacterales; family Vibrionaceae; genus Salinivibrio; species Salinivibrio sharmensis. The sequence continues at coordinate 93,794 of NZ_MUFC01000002.1, forward strand.
ACAAGAATTCGCCCTTTGTGTCAGAATCAAAGTGACTATTTTAACGGACTGAGCGTAAAAGGAGAGCCCATGCGACTATTTTTCGCATTAGGTTTGGACGAGAAAGCCAATCAAGCCGCTCGGGAGCAACTTGTTCGCTATAACCATCATCTTTATGGTGAAGGGCGCGCGGTACCCGATCAAAATTTACATCTCACCTTGGCGTTTTTGGGGGAGGTTCCTGATACCAAGCTCCCCGCGCTTCAAGCTGCGGCAAGTAACCTGGCTCTGCCTGCGTTTAATCTCACGACCTCAAGTGTTGAAGTATGGGAGCAGCCGAAGATTGCGTGTGTAACGTTCAACCAACCACCGTCGGCATTGTTTGAGCTGGCCAATCACTTACAAACCTTACCCGTTTGGCCAGCGAAAGCGGACAGCCATGTGTTTACCCCGCATATTACCTTGCGTCGTGGTGTCAAAGATGACGATGCGCTGGACTTACCGACGCTTCCTGCCCAGACATTTGCCTGTCAACGATTTGGATTATATGCTTCGCCTTCCTCCACGTCGGATGAATCGATACCTCGAGATAATGAGGGGCGGGCGTTATACCAATGCCTGCATCAATTCAGCCTTTGTTAATCATCAGCAGGAACGGCAGATGCAGTTTTCTCCACCGCTAGCGTCGGCAACCTTAGTACGCCGCTATAAACGTTTTTTAACCGATGTGACCTTGGCTAATGGCGAGTTGCTGACCATGCATTGTGCCAATACGGGGGCGATGACTGGTTGTGCGACGCCAGGCGATACCGTTTGGTATTCCACCTCCGATAATACCAAGCGTAAATACCCGCATAGTTGGGAGCTCAATCATACCCAGCAGGGACACTGGATTTGTGTTAACACGGCGCGCGCCAACACCTTAGCGGTTGAGGCGGTGCAGGCGAATCGTATCCCTGAACTAGTTGGGTATCGACAATTACAGACGGAAGTACGCTATGGCAGTGAAAACAGCCGGATAGATTTGCTATTACGTGACGATGACAAACCTGACTGCTATATAGAAGTAAAGAGTGTCACATTATTGGAGGAAAACGGCTGGGGTGCGTTTCCGGACGCCGTCTCGACACGCGGGCAAAAGCACTTGCGTGAGCTGATGGCAATGGCAGAGCAAGGACATCGTGCGGTTTTATTATTCGTTGTTTTGCACTCAGGGATTGAAAAAGTCACAGGCGCCCCCCATATCGACCCGGATTATAACCAGTTATTAAATCATGCGCTGGCGTCAGGGGTAGAAGTGATCTGCTATCAGGCTCAGATGTCGCCGAGTGAGCTAAATCTGGTTAATTCCGTACCTTTTGTTAGTCATACCGCAAAAGTGTAAGCATGTTCACATTGGGCGTTGTAGGGCGTAAATCAAAGATTGCCACCCTAAAGGCTTTCTGCTATAGATAGCGCCCTCATTTGACAGACACGGGTCATGTCAAGGTTTTTTAGGAGAAGCTGAATGCCAGAAAGCAAAGAAAAGAAATCGCTGGGCATCCTGGCCATTGCCGGATTAGAGCCATACCAGGAGAAACCTGGAGAGGAGTATATGGGAGAGGCTCAGCTTGAGCATTTCCGTAAAATCCTCAATGCGTGGCGTAATCAGCTCAGGGAAGAAGTCGACCGCACCATGAATCATATGAAAGATGAGGCGGCTAATTTCCCCGATCCTGTCGATCGTGCAGCACAGGAAGAGGAATTCAACCTAGAGCTGCGTAATCGCGATCGCGAGCGCAAGCTGATTAAGAAGATCGATAAGACATTGCAGCGCATCGAAGATGATGACTTCGGCTTTTGCGACTCGTGTGGTATCGAAATTGGGGTGCGCCGCTTAGAAGCTCGCCCAACAGCAGAGCTGTGTATTGACTGTAAAACACTGGCTGAGCTAAAAGAAAAGCAAATGGCTGGCTAACGCTGGCGCGTTGTATTTGCACACATCGATGCCTAGCCATGGTTAGCGGAGAGAAAATCAGACAAATAAAAGGGAGCTTCGGCTCCCTTTTTGTATTTTAGGGTGCTTGTGTTAGCGCAAGATCCCCGTACAATTTGCGCTATTCACACTCGCTGCAGGCGTTGCACCTACTGTCTATGCGCTTATCATGACTTCGCAGACCACTTATATTGGCCGTTTTGCCCCTTCCCCGTCGGGCCCGCTGCACTTTGGCTCATTGGTGGCGGCACTCGGCTCGTATTTAGATGCTCGCGCACATCACGGGCAGTGGCTGGTACGGATTGAAGATATTGATCCGCCTCGGGAGCAGCCGGGCGCGGCCAGTGATATTTTACGCACGCTGGAGGCGTTTGGCTTTGAGTGGGACGGAGAAGTGCGTTATCAAAGTCAGCACCTTTCTGATTATCAAGCACAAATAGAGGCTTGGCTTGCATCGGGACAGGCGTATTATTGCACCTGTACGCGTCGGCAAATCAAAGAGGCGGGCGGCGTCTACCTAGGTTGGTGTCGTGATAAAGACAAAGGCCCTGACGGGGCCGCGGTGAGGCTAAAAAGCCCCGTGGAGGTGTTAGCCTTCAATGACCGATTGCACGGCACGCTCCACCTGGATGCGAATCTGGCCAACGAAGACTTTATTATTAAGCGGCGTGATGGCTTATATGCATACAATTTGGCGGTGGTATTAGATGATATCGACCAAGGCGTGACCGATATCGTGCGTGGGGCGGATTTGATTATGCCGACAGGGCGCCATATTGCATTGTACCAACAACTCGGCCAACCCGTGCCGCGTTATTTACACCTTCCTCTGGCGGTCAATGCAAAGGGACACAAGCTTTCGAAACAAAACCGGGCTCCTGCCATTGATAATCAAGCGCCGCTTCCTGCTTTACGCGCAGCGATGACGTTTCTTGGTTTGCATGCAGTGGCCGACACTGAGGTGGCTACCCCCACCGAATTATTACATCTGGCGGTCAAGACTTGGTCGTTGCCACACATACCGAAAAAAACGGAAGTGATGACAGCATTCTAAAATGGCCCACCCTGATATATTATATGCCGCTGTTTCATGGCCCGAACAATCAATACGAGGTGAGCTATCTTTAATCGAGTGACCAGCTTTTGCCGTAAGGTTCTGAATCGTGATAGTAAAACACGAGCAATAGAGGATCTTAAGTTGGAAGTTATCCCCCGCAAAGCACATGGCATTTCGCGAAAAGGTATCAGCGAAAATGCGCTGAAAGTGCTTTATCGCCTGCACAAAGCGGGCTTTGAAGCGTACCTCGTTGGTGGCGGTGTGCGAGACCTTTTGTTGGGGCGTGAACCCAAAGACTTTGATATTGCGACAGACGCAACGCCGGTTGAAGTCAAAAAGCTGTTTCGTAACTGTCGACTCATAGGCCGACGCTTTCGTCTCGCCCATATCTTATTTGGCCGCGATGTGATTGAGGTCGCCACGTTCCGAGGTCACCACGGCAAAGGCGAAAAAGATAAGCAAACGGCTCGCTCAGAAGATGGGATGCTATTGCGTGACAATGTATATGGCACCATCGATGAAGACGCGCAGCGCCGTGACTTTACGGTGAATGGGCTGTATTACAATATCGCCGACTTTTCTATTCGGGATTACGCGGGTGGTCTTGATGATCTCAATAACCGCGTCATCCGCCTGATCGGTGATCCTGAAACGCGCTACCGTGAAGATCCAGTACGGATGCTACGCGCAGTGCGCTTTGCGGTTAAGCTCGATATGACGATTAATAGCGCGACAGCAGCGCCGATTGTCGAGCTTGCGCCGTTATTGCAAGATATCCCAGCCGCGCGAATGTTTGAAGAAAGCTTGAAGTTGTTGCAGTCCGGCCAAGGATTCGCGACGTATCAAATGTTGCGCGAGTATAATTTATTTCAGCAGCTTTTCCCTGCCGTTGCCGCGCACTTTACCGAGACACAAACCAGCCAAACGGAGCAAATGCTAGAGCAGGTTTTACGCTCAACCGATAAGCGGGTAGTCAACGAACAACGCATTAATCCGGCTTTCTTATTTGCTGCGATGCTGTGGTATCCCTTGGTGACACGGGCGGAAGAAATGGCATTTGAGAGTGGTTTGAGCTACTACGACGCCTTCATGGTGGCCGCCAGTGACATTGTGGATGAGCAAGTGAAGACCATCGCCATTCCGCGGCGCTTCACCGCCATGATACGTGAAGTGTGGCAATTGCAAATGCGTATGACGCGCCGTACTGGTGCGCGTGCCTTTAAAACGTTGGACGAGAAAAAATTCCGTGCAGCGTTTGATTTGCTTGAGATGCGCGGTGCGGTCGAAGGTGAAGAGACCGAGGTGCTTTGTGCGTGGTGGCGAGACTTTCAGCGTGCGGATCAAAGTGGCCGCCAAAAAATGGTGCGTGCGATCAATAAAGTTCATAATACGCGTAAACCTAAGTCTCGTCGGCGCAAGGGACCGCCACGTCGGCGTAAACCGCAGTCAAATTCAGACGCATGAATCGGGTATATATCGCCATTGGCAGCAACCTCGGTGAGCCTATAGAAAAAGCTAAGCAGGCGATTGCTGCGTTAAAGACACTGCCGCAGAGTCGCTTTGTGGCAGCATCAGCTCTTTATACCAGCAAACCCATGGGGCCGACCGATCAGCCCGATTATGTTAATGCCGTCGCGGCGCTGGACACTCAGCTTGACCCTCTGACACTATTGGATGCAACACAAGCCATTGAGCTTGATTATGGCAGGGAACGCAAAGCAGAGCGTTGGGGACCGAGAACCTTGGACCTCGATATTCTACTCTATGGCAATCGCGTCATCGACGAGCCGCGACTGACGGTGCCACATTACGGCATGAAAGTGCGTGAGTTCGTGCTTTATCCACTTGCCGACATCGCCCCCGACTTGTGCCTGCCTGATGGCAGCACTCTCGCCGCGTGCCTGACGCGCGTTGATCGCAATGGTTTAACCCGTATTAGCGATCACGCTTAATCGGTGGGCCCCAGTTTCAGGCTTTGGGAGACATAATGAAAAAAATCACAATTACCGATCTGATCACTTGGAAGCAGCAAGGGCAGAAATTTGCGTCCTTGACTGCCTATGATGCGAGCTTTGCTCAATTATTTGAGCAGCAGGATGTACCTGTTTTATTAGTTGGCGATTCGTTAGGCATGGTGTTGCAAGGCAAAAGCGATACCTTGTCAGTATCGGTTGACGAGCTGGCGTATCACACCCGTTGTGTCCGAGCGGGGAGTCCAAATAGTTTACTGATGGCCGATATGCCATTTATGAGCTGTGCCACCCCTGAGCAAGCCTGTACCAATGCCGCAGAATTGATCAAAGCGGGCGCCAATATGGTCAAAATCGAGGGCGGATCATGGCTGGTTGATGCGGTTAAAATGCTGACCGAGCGTGCGGTGCCGGTTTGTGTGCACTTGGGCCTCACCCCGCAATCGGTGAATATCTTTGGTGGCTTTAAAGTACAAGGCCGAGAGGAAGAGAAAGCCGAGCAAATGGTAGCCGATGCGGTCGCGCTAGAGCAGGCCGGTGCGCAGATTATCTTACTTGAATGCGTTCCCGCCTCACTGGCTAAACGTATTACCGAGACCGTTTCTGTGCCGGTGATTGGCATTGGCGCTGGTGGTGACACCGATGGTCAAATTTTGGTCATGCATGATATGCTCGGCGTATCGGCAAACTACATGCCTAAGTTCTCGAAAAACTACTTGGCAGAGACCGGTGATGCGCGCGCTGCGGTGGCTAAGTATGTGCAAGAAGTGGCGAGTGGCGAATTTCCCGGTTCCGCCCACACGTTTAAATAGAGAGACCGAGTATGCAGGTAATTTCTGAGGTGGCGCCACTGCGCGACCAAGTTGGCCAGTGGCAAAAAGCGGCTAAGCGCATCGCCTTTGTGCCGACCATGGGAAATCTCCACCAAGGGCACTTAACCTTGGTGCGTAAAGCCCGCGAGCAAGGCGAAGTGGTGGTGGTGAGCATTTTTGTCAATCCGATGCAATTTGATCGCGCGGACGATTTAGCCAATTACCCGCGTACCTTGGATGATGATCTGGCTAAGTTGCGTGAAGAGGGCGTGGATCTGGTGTTTACGCCCACAGTAGAGACCTTGTATCCGCGCGGCCTTGAAGCCCACACCACGGTCGAGGTGCCAAGGCTCTCAACCATGTTAGAGGGGGCATCGCGCCCTGGCCATTTTCGTGGTGTCGCCACCGTGGTGAGCAAACTCTTTAATTTGGTACAGCCTGGTGTTGCCTGTTTTGGCGAAAAAGACTTTCAGCAATTGGCAGTGATCCGCAAATTGGTGGCAGATATGGCGATGCCGATTGAGGTTATTGGTGTCCCTACGGTGCGTGAAAGCGATGGTTTGGCGATGAGCTCTCGTAATAACAACTTAACCGTTGATGAGCGCCAACGCGCGCCAGTATTGGCAAAAACCATGCGGTGGATGAGTGCACAGATGCGCAACGGGCGTCGTGATCTCGACGATCTGATTGAAGATGCTCATGATCAACTGCGTGCAGCGGGGTTGAAGCCTGACGAATTTTATATTCGTGATGCGTCGTCGCTTACCCAAATAACAGAAGACAGCCGGCAGGCGGTGATCTTGGTGGCTGCTTATCTTGGCAATACCCGGTTAATTGACAACTTAACCGTTGACCTGCACCGCGCCGCAGAGAAAGTCGATAAAGCAGACAGCAGCGCTAACTCATAGGGCGCGGTGGCGTTTAGCCGTCAGCGTCCATAAAGTACGAAATTCGGGTGCGTGGCTTCAGGTATTCTTTTACCTCTTCCGGCAATTTAGAGATAGGTACAGCGGTATCTATCTCTAATTCACTGTCTCGCATGTCAATGATCGTCGCTTGGTCTGACGGAATCTCCGAGTCATAGATCATGACATTGGGCTTGAGCAGTGCTGAACTGTTCACCGACACGATAATACCGATATCGTCATTCGATAGCTTCACTACCGTACCGGGTGGGTAGACGCCCATCATCTTGACAAATAATGCCAACAGACGTGGGTTGAACTTGGCTTTATTGTCTTTGAATAAATGTGATAAGGCTGAAAACGGCATCCGTGCTGGCGCGCCAAATTGAGGGCGACATAAGCGGTCAAAAAAGTTAACCATACTGACAATTTGTGCCGCTTCGTCGATGTCATCACCTAATAGGCCTTTGGGGAAACCACTGCCGTTGGCAAACTCATGATGCTGAGCAATGATGGTCTCGACTTCAGGGGTACACTCGCTCATTTCTGATACTAGCTCCGCACCGTAATTAACATGTTGACGGTAGTAATTCATCTCTGGCTCCGTCAGTCGCTCCTTTTTTCGCACGATGGCCGACGGCACCTTCTTTGTACCTATATCATGCAACACCGCGCCTGTGAGTAGGGTACGAAGCTGATCGTTATCATAACCATTGCTGCGAGCCAGCATCAGCGCGAGCACTGCGACGTTCAATGAATGCGCATACATATCTTCCGCCAGGCTGGGATCATCCATTAGGTGCAGGGTGACATTCGACTCACTACCAAAGACCATCATGCTATCGACGAGCATGCGGACATCCTCGTTAGCCGCTTGTGGACGGTTGGCCGCCTTCATATTGATGGCCCGTAGCTGTGCCATCGAACGTTGATAATGCTTCTGCACTTTTTGAATGCGCGCACGAAAGCGGCGTTGTTCCTCTATACGCAGTTGTTTCTCCTGCTCCATTGCCTCTTTTTCTCGGCTGACCGCATATGGGTCGACTTCATCCGGGTTTTCTTTTTTTTCTGCCAGCGCGGGTAAGGGCGCCGCCGTACTTTTATCTGGGTAGTAGTAGACAAAGCTTATAGGGAGCGAGCGTATCACCTTCGCTTGTGCCTCACTTTCTATTTGAAAACGATTAAGCATAAACGGATGATCGCGCCATTTTAGCGGGAGTTTGATGTAAAGACCGGCTTGAAGTCGCTCTGTTGAGAGTTTGATGCTATTGGCTGACATGCGTTAATGACACTCGATCCATGAGGTAAAAGACAAGAATAAAACCCCAACATATTACCATAAATAGGCGATGTTGAGTAAAAAGCCTAATCGCTATCGCACTGAGCGGAAGCCGACTTAAAGGGTAGCAAAAAGTGCCAGAGGGGGGATGCATTTGCTGTCGTGGCATAAAAAAATCCCCACTCGTGTGAGTAGGGATTTTCGTAAACATGGTGCCCGGAGGCGGAATAGATCGCGGCCTGCAAGGTCACCGACACGGTGTCGGCATAAAAAAAATCCCCACTCGTGTGAGCAGGGATTTTCGTAAACATGGTGCCCGGAGGCGGAATCGAACCACCGACACGGGGATTTTCAATCCCCTGCTCTACCGACTGAGCTATCCGGGCCAGGGCGCCTATTAAATAGCATTAACCGCCTCGTGTCAAAGCATATTTAACTGCTTCATTCCATTGAAATAAGTATTATTCCCACGTTTTTTAACCGTTGTCTTTTGTGATCTCACTCATTCTTTTGAATGAATAGAAAGGAATGCAAAGGTGTTGATTTAATTATGTTTTACAAATGAATTTTATATAAAGTTCTGTTTCATATACATAATTTTAGCTTTTCTTTTTGGTCGAAAAAACTACCTGTCGATAATCCATCTTTAAAAGTAAGGACTAAAACCAGTTGTTCTATTGAATGTTGCTACACTTATTCAACAACCAAAGGCATGTCTTTTTTGACAACAATTTAGGACGATGCATCCATGAAAATAGAACTCGGAGACTCTCTCGATATCACCCAAGTACAAAATATTAAAGAAGATTGGGGAGCCAAGGTGGCAGAGGGGGGAGCTTGTGTCATCGACGCTAGCCAGCTGGGCAGAGTTGATGGTGCCGGCCTGCAATTATTGTTGGTGTTGGTGCGTTCTTGTGATGACGTTGAGTGGCTGAACGTCCCCGAATGCCTACTAATCTCGGCGCAACATGCCGGCATGACGACTTTATTAAAGCTAAATACTTGATACACGGAGTGGGAGTAAAAGGATGGCAAATATACTAGCAGCGGATGATTCGGTATCGATTCGGCAAATGGTTAGCCACACATTAAAGGAGGCAGGATATCAAGTTGAAACGGCTAACGATGGTGCAGATGCACTGCGAAAAGCAAAGTCTAAAAAATTTGACCTCATCATTTCCGACGTCAACATGCCGGTGATGGATGGTTTTGAGTTTGTTAAACAAGTGCGAGGCGTACAGCAGTACAAATTTACCCCGATATTGATGCTCACTACCGAAGCGTCCGCTGAGAAAAAGTCGGCGGGTAAAGCGGCGGGAGCGACAGGATGGATTGTTAAACCATTCAACCCAGACACCTTACTGAAAACACTCAAACGCGTGCTGTAAGGCGCATCAACGGAGGGTAATATGGCCATGGATATGGATCAGTTGCGACGCATCTTTTATGAAGAATGTCGTGAAAACCTCGAAGTGCTGGAAAGAGAGCTCTTGGCGCTTGACCCGGGGGCGACAGATCTTGAATCCATAAATACCATTTTCCGTGCTGCGCACTCGATTAAAGGGGGGGCTGCCACCTTTAATCTTGACGACATTAGTCACTTCACACATGTGATGGAAACCTTGCTTGACGAGGCTCGGGAAGGAAAGCGACAGCTCGACAGCCACACGATCGATGTATTACTGCGTGGTGGTGATTGTATCCTCGCGATGCTTGAAGCTTACGAAAATGAGGTTGAGTACGACAAAAGCGAGCGAGATGCCGTCACTGCTGCGCTTAACGCAATCATGGATAGTGCTGCGTCAACAGCCTCTGAGCCAACAGAAGCAGACACAGAAGATCTCGGACAGCAAGCGTCGGCGGCAACGGGACATGAAGAATGGTCGATTACCTTTGTGCCGCACCCAGACATGCTTTTTTCTGGCAATGATCCTGTACGTATATTGCGTGAGCTTCATGCACTACCCGGGGGCGCAGAGGTAACGTGCGATCAGACGCACTTGCCTACCTTCGAACAATTGGACCCTGAGCAGCTTTACTTGCGTTGGCACATTCGTGTTGATGGTCATGTCCCAGAAGAAGAAATTGCCGCGATTTTTGAGTGGGTGGAAGATGAATGCGACCTCACTATTAGCCCCATCGGCGCTGAGAATGAGAGCGATGCGGATACTGAACCTGTTGAGGTAGAGCAGCATCCCGTATCATCACAGCCGCAAGACAACGTCTCCGCGCCCGCTTCCCCTCCCGACGCTAAACCGGCAGCGAAAAAAGCCAATAAGCCACCGGCGAAAAGCGAAGCCAGTGTGTCCTCCATTCGCGTTGAAATCGACAAAGTCGATAACTTGATTAACCTTGTAGGTGAATTAGTAATCACTCAGTCGATGCTGGCAGAGTTAAGCAGCGACTTTTCACCTGAGCGGCTTGAGCAACTGCAATCTGGCCTTGAGCAACTGATGCTCAATACCAAAGAGTTGCAAGAAAGCGTGCTCGATATCCGCATGTTGCCGATCAGTTTTGCCTTTAACCGTTTCCCTCGTTTGATTCGAGACTTGTCCTCGCAGTTGGGAAAGCGGGTGGAGTTAGTCATAGAAGGCGAGAGCACCGAGCTAGATAAAACCGTACTCGAGCGAATTGCTGATCCGCTGGTGCATTTGGTGCGCAACGCGGTGGATCATGGTTTAGAAACCCCAGAAATCCGCGCGGAAAAAGGCAAGCCTGAAACAGGGAAAGTGCACCTGAATGCTTACCATCAGGGCGGCTCGATAGTGATTGAAGTCAGTGACGATGGCGCTGGATTACACAAAGAAAGGATCTGGCGTAAAGCGCTGGATAAGGGGCTGATTTCAGACGATCTCCCGCTCAGTGAACTGACGGACACGCATGTTTTTAACCTCTTGTTTGCCCCTGGTTTCTCCACAGCCAAACAAGTCTCTGATGTCTCCGGGCGTGGCGTGGGCATGGACGTGGTGCGCCGAAACATTGAACAGCTGGGCGGCAACATTGATGTGCACTCGGCGCCAGAGCAAGGCAGCACTTTCAAAATTAGCTTGCCGTTAACCCTGGCTATCTTAGATGGTCAGCTGGTGAAAGTAGAAGGCCAAGTGTATGTGGTGCCACTGATTTCTATCATTGAATCGCTTCAGATTGATAGCCGCCAAATTAAAACCGCCTCTGGTGTTCAGCTTTACCGGTTGCGAGAAGAAAACATTCCCATTCTACGTTTAAAAGAAGAGTTTGAGCTCGGCAGCAGTGGCGACGATCTTGATAAACAGCTGCTTTGTTTGGTCGAAGCCGGGGATAAAAAGGTCGGCCTGCTACTTGATGAGCTGCTTGGGCAGCAGCAAGTGGTGATCAAAAGCTTGGAGTCCAACTATGCCCGCGTGCCTGGTATCTCAGGCGCGACCATCTTGGGGGATGGCTCTGTCTCACTCATTTTAGATATCCAAGGCTTAATCACGCAGTTTTTAGCGCGTGTCAGCGATGCCAGCGGTCATATCGCAGCAGCCTAGGGAGGGAATATGCAGACGGTAATGGAATCAGACAATGCGCTGGATATTGATGATCGTGTTGAGCAACTGCAAGGCAGTGACTATCTGAGCTTCGAACTAGATGGCGAACTGTATGGCGTCGATATCCAAACGGTAGAGGAGATCCGGGTGTGGGAGTCACCGACACTGATCCCGCGCTCGCCCGCCTTTATCTTGGGCGTGATCAACCTACGCGGAATGATAGTGCCGGTGATGGATTTACGTATTCGCTTTCAGGCCAAACAGGTCGATTATCACCGAGAAACCGTGGTGCTGATTTTGCGCGCCAGTGAGGTAGCCAATAACAAGGTGATGGGCGTGGTAGTCGATGCCGTTTCCGATGTGGTTGACCAAGGGGAGGGACAGATTATGCCTCCGTTTGGTGATTCTCAGGTGATTGCTTATGTCAGTGGCCTGCTCAATGTCGGCGAGCGGGTGATGTCGTTGGTGAATGTGGATGAGTTGTTGCGTATCGAGCGATGGATATAGGTGAGGATATGGCGCAATCGCGAGAATACTTAAGTTTCTTACTCGAGGATGAAGAATACGGCGTCCATATTCTCGATGTGAAAGAAGTCAGAGGATGGTCGGAAGTCCGTCGAATCCCCAACACGCTGCCGCATATGCTGGGAGTGTTGGAGCTTCGGGGCGAATACATCCCCATTATGGATATTCGCCAGTGCTTTGGTATGACGCCAGCGACGCTCACCGCTATGAGCGTCATCATTATTGTTCGCAACCAACAGGGGGTGTCGCTCGGTATCGTGGTGGATGCGGTGGCTGAAGTGCACAACTTGGAGAAAGAGCAAATTAAAGCCCCTCCGGGACTGCATCAGCACGATAAGTGGTACATGGAAGGCATTGCGTCAGTGAATGACAGGCACCTGGTGTTGATTAACTTGGAACAGTTGTTCGACTTTGATCAGTTACAACAAAGCGCACAACCGGAAAGCGCAAACGAGGACTAGAATATGGCGTGGTTTAAAAGGGAAGTACAGCAAGACAACCAACAGACCAAGCAAAATGTGCAGCTGTTAGCCGCACTAAATGTCGCGCCTGCTGCACTTGTTATGCTCGACAGTCAGCAGCACGTCACCTTGATTAATCGACGTGCGCTGCAACTGTTGCAATGTTATCAGGCAGCGATTCGCGAGCACGGCAATGTCGATTTCACCGCGCAAAGTGAGATGTTATTTGGTAAGCCAATGAGCAGCATATTCGCGGCGGATTTAGTGGACTACCAACAATGGCAGCAGCTTATTGATGACAAACCATCCGTCCAAACTATCGAGTTAGGTGCGGGCAAGTTGCGTGTGTCGGCCAGTAAAGTCGCTGATGGTCAAGGCTACAGTGTGGAACTTTGCGATGTGACGGCGCGCGCCCACCAAACGGAGGAGCACCAACGCTTAAAAGGAGCCTTAGATAACACCCACAGTGCTTTTGTATTGTTAGGGCTCCATGGCGAAATCACCCATGTGAATGAGCAAGCGGTGAAACTGTGTAAACAACATGAGAAAACCTTCCGGGTGAAAAACAGTGCCTTTGTTGCCAGCCGTGACGATATCCTTGGCAAACACATTGATTATCTGTTTCCTCAACTGCAGCGCGAAACCTTTCACACCCCTGATAAGATGCCTATCAATCGGGATATTCGCTTTAAAGATGCGCGCTTTGAGTTTCATGCCACCGCCAGCTACGACCGTCACGGTAAGCATGTTGGTACCACGATTGAGTGGCGTGATGTCACTGAAAGACGTAAGAAAGAGTCAGAACATTCATTATTGGCGGCCGTGGTTGAGGGAATGACCACCAATGTGATGCTCGCGGACAAAGACGGCATCATTCGCTACCTTAACCCTGCAGTCACCGATCTGTTTAATAGCCGTGAAGATGAAATGCGCGAGATCTTTCCAGGCTTTGCTGCCGATAAGCTGGTCGGTACCAGCATTGACCAATTCCACAAAAACCCGGCGCACCAACAGTCTGTGATTGCCAACCCAGACCGGATGCCATTTAAAGCGGAAATTACGGTTGGAGAGCTGGAATTTGCGCTCAATTGCATTGCCCTTTATGACGATGACGATGAATACATTGGCCCTGCGCTGCAATGGGAAGACATTACCGAACAAATGGATAGCCTGCGTCAGGTAGAAGACCTTATCGAGAAAGCGGCCGATGGCAACCTTAGTGATCGAATGGATACCAGTAAGTACCGTGGTTCGATGGCAAAACTCGGTAAGGGTATAAACCAGCTACTGGATAGTTTCGTTGATCCGCTTAACGAGTGTATTCGCGTAATGCGAGGGGTATCGAAAGGGGATCTCAAAGCGACCATGCCGGAAGACTACAAAGGCGATTTCGAAGATCTCAGCCAAGCGGTCAATGCCTCGATTAATAACGTTCGCAACATGGTTGAAAAGATCACCCATTCATCGGCACGGGTGGCGTCAGCCTCCGCAGAAATTGCTGAGGGGAATAACGATCTGAGTGAGCGTACTGAAGAGCAGGCGGCTAACTTGCAAGAAACCGCAGCAAGTATGGAGCAAATGACGGCCACGGTGAAGCAGAATGCGGAAAGTGCATCATCGGCCAATACGCTCTCCAGTAAAGCTAGCGAAAAAGCGCGTAAAGGCGGTGAAGTGGTCAAAGAGACCGTGGATGCAATGGCTGAAATTAACGATGCCAGTAAGAAAATAGCCGATATCATTGGGGTGATCGATGAAATTGCTTTCCAAACCAACTTGCTCGCTTTGAATGCGGCGGTAGAGGCTGCGCGTGCGGGTGAACAAGGGCGTGGCTTTGCCGTTGTCGCGGGTGAGGTACGCAATTTGGCACAACGCAGTGCCGGCGCCGCGAAAGAGATCAAAGACTTGATCAAAGACAGTGTCGAGAAAGTGACTCAAGGCTCGAAGCTGGTGGATGAATCTGGCGAAATGCTGGAGGAAATCGTTGCCTCTGTCTCCGAGGTGTCTCAGCTGATTGGTAAAATCAATGCGGCGAGCCAAGAACAAGCCACAGGCATTGATGAAATCACGCGCTCAGTGGCACGTATGGACCAAATGACACAGCAAAACGCTGCATTGGTTGAAGAAGCTGCTGCATCGAGCCAGTCGATGAGAGAAGAAGGCGCGGAGTTAATTAACTTAATTGGCTTCTTCCAAGTAGATATCGATGCTGACAAGCTCGTGGATATTCAAACGCCAAGCACCAAACCCAAGGTGACCCCGCCTCACACGACTAAGACAGCGCCTAGAGCGAGCAGTGATAGTTACCGCAATGGTGAGGCCGCGAAAGCGCGCCTTAAGGCGGTGAACAGCCAAAAAGCGCCGAGCAATGAAGTCAGTGATGAGTGGGAGGAGTTTTAACCATGTCTGCGCCAGTGAATGCTTCGTCGGCTGGCGCTTATGACTTTAGCCAGCGCCATTTTAAATATGTACAGACATTTATGGCGAATGAGACGGGGATCTCTCTGGCTGATAAAAAGAAAAGCATGGTTTATGGTCGTTTAGCGCGTTGTTTACGACGAACAGGGATGGCGACCTTTGATGATTACTTTGCGTTGGTTGAGCAAAGCAAGGACGAACGTGTGGCCTTCATCAATGCGCTAACCACCAATAAAACCCAGTTCTTTCGTGAGCGTCATCATTTTGAGTTTTTAGCGCATCAACTGATCCCCCAGTGGCAGGCGGCTAAGCAAAAGCGTATCCGGATTTGGTCTGCGGGCTGCTCGACGGGCGAAGAGCCCTATACCATCGCCTCGGTACTCGCGGGGCATGGGATGTTAGAAGGGCAGTTAGATGTACAAATTCTTGCCACCGACTTAGATACTCAGGTGCTCAATACTGCCAGTAATGGTACCTACAGTTTGGAAGTGGCACATACGATTCCCAAAAACTATTTACAACACGGTTTTTTAAAAGGAAAAGGCATCAAGCAAGACTTGTTTAAGGCCAAACGTCTGCTTCGTGATGTGATCAGTTTTAAGCAGCTGAATTTAAAAGGAGAGTGGCCACATAAGCATACGATGGATGCGATCTTTTGTCGTAATGTGATGATCTATTTTGAGCGCGATACACAGCAGCGGCTTATTGAGCGCTTTTGGCAGCAGCTTGTCCCTGGCGGCGTGCTTTTTATCGGCCACTCGGAAGGGATCGGAAAGATGGCAGAGAAGTTCGATAACTTAGGCCACACCATGTATCGCAAACGGGAGTGATATGCACCAAGCGTTGGAATTACATCACCATGCGCAAGAGAAAACGCTAAAACGTTTTTTCAGCCCCGAGCACGATAAGCATATGGTGAAGCTACAGCCTGGCGATGTTTACGTCAGCTCTGATGATGAGCTGATTGCCACAGGCTTAGGCTCATGTATTGCCGCGTGTATTTGGGATCCTTTGTCCCAAATCGGAGGCATGAACCATTTTATGTTGCCACTCAAGCGTGAAGAGGCGGAATCCACCTGGACTCCCGAACAGCATTTGTCGCGTGCCGCGCGCTATGGCAACTACGCGATGGAAATTCTGATCAACTCTTTGCTGCAACAAGGTGCGGTGAAAAACCGTCTGCGGGTCAAGCTGTTTGGTGGCGGCAATATCATGGGGCAAAACATTGCCATTGGCCGTAAGAATATCGACTTTGTCCGCCAGTACGTCATCAATGAACAACTCCCTTTAGTGTCTGAAGATCTAGGACTAGCTTTCCCGCGCCGGGTGTTATTCGAGCCTCGTACAGGAAAAGCGTGGGTAAAGAAAATCCAGTCATTGAGTCAACAAGAGCTGGTGGCGGAAGAAACGCAATACAATCAGCGCTTGCTGCAGGAATCCTATGATGATGGCGCCGACGAGCAAGATGTGGAGCTATTCTGATGAGCCAATATCGCTACAAAGTCTTAGTCGTTGACGACTCGCCGCTTTATCGCACCTTAATTCGAGAGTGTTTGGAAAGTGACAGTGAGTTAGAGGTGGTTGGGGTAGCTGCTGACCCCTACGAGGCGCGCGAAAAGATTAAAAAGATTAATCCAGACGTGATTACACTCGATGTTGAAATGCCCAAAATGGATGGCATTCAGTTTCTTAAAAACCTGATGCGCTTGCGGCCGATGCCAGTGATCATGGTCTCGACCCTGACCCAGCATGGTGCAGATGTCACTTTGGCAGCGCTGGAAATCGGCGCGGTGGATTATGTGCCCAAGCCCTCAGCGAGTAGCGCGACCGCGATCACTCGCGAGCGTGATGAGCTGGTCAGCAAAGTGAAAATGGCCGCCCAGGCCAATGTTGGACAAACGAAGAGTTGGCATAAACAGCCGAATGTCAGCATCGATCGTCAGCATTACAACCGTCGGGGCTATCAAGTGATTGGGTTGGGGGCATCAACGGGCGGCACCGAGGCATTGCGTGGAGTACTTGAGCGCTTACCTCCCCATATGCCACCTATCGTTGTCACCCAACATATTAAAGCGGCATTTTGTGGCCCTTTCGCCAAGCGGTTAGACCGTGCGTGCCGTTTGCAGGTTGAGGAGGTAACCTCAGAAAGGATGCCTTTGGTACAAGGGCATGTCTATGTGGCGCCGGGAAACCAACATCTTACCGTCGTTAATCGACAAGGGCATTTGTATTGTCACCTCTCTGATAGTGACCCGGTTGAGCGGCATCGTCCCTCAGTCGATGTAATGTTCTCATCCATCGCAGAGTCGGTGGGAGGGAAATCTATTGGTGTGATATTAACCGGGATGGGCAGAGACGGCGCAAATGGTTTGCTGCAAATGTATCAAACCGGTGCACTTACCGCCGCGCAAGACCAAGCCAGCTCTGTGGTATGGGGAATGCCAAGAGTTGCGATCGAGCTTGGCGGCGCGGCAAAGACGCTGTGTTTAACGGAAGTGGCAAATTTTTTAGTGGAGGCCGTATATGGACGCTAATCGCTACACATTGATTTGGCCACCTGCATTGACGATGGTCAGTGTGGTTGCGTTAGCGCTTTGGTCAATGTCTTGGCAGATCATGGCGCTTGCTGGGCTTGTGCTCGTCAGCATGGGCTGGCATCTATGGCAATTACGCCAGGTAGCTCAATCCGTCACTCAGCGTGGCTCAGCTGATAGCTCTGAGGAGGGCGACGAGCCCAAACAAATTTTGCGTCGTATCCACCATATACTCTCCATTGAACTCGTCCCTATCCGCGAGCAACTCTCACGCCAACGAGAGGTGATTGATAACTCGGTAGAAAGCCTTAACAACAGCTTTTTCGCGATGCAAAGCGCCTGTCGTGATCAGGTCAATACAGCGACCAAAATGGCCAATGAGCTGCTCTATAACGATGAGAGTGAATACAGTCTCACCAAGGTGTTGCCTGCCACTGAAAAAGCCATTGATGGCTATATCGACATCATGGTGAAGGTCAGTGATAAAAGCGTGGCGTCGATTTACATCATCGAAGAGATGTCCGGCAAGCTCAATGAAGTCTTCCAGCTGTTGGATGATGTACAAACCATGTCGGAACAAACCAACTTATTGGCGCTTAACGCAGCGATTGAAGCGGCGCGTGCGGGGGAGAATGGGCGCAGCTTTGCGGTGGTAGCGCAAGAAGTTCGCTCCTTAGCAATTAAAGCGACCGACCTGAATACCGAAATCCACAAACACATCGACTTGGCTCAAGATAGCGTCGATAAAACCAAGGCGACGGTGGGCGAAATTGCCTCACTTGATATGACCGAGTCTATCCGTTCGAAAGACTATATTGACTCACTCCTAGAAGGGGTTAAAGAGGTCAATGATGAAGTTGGGAAAGAGATTGAACGTGTTTCCTCTTTAGGTGAGCAAGTGCAAAGTGAAGTGAACACCTGTATCAAAAATCTCCAGTTCGCCGACATTGTGTCGCAACAAGGTGGGCACATACTTGATAACTTGCACATCTTAGAAGAGCTCAACGAGCTGATTATCAACACCATGGCGGACGATACCATCGACTGGCAGCAGCTTAACCAACAGGTTAATGAGATAGAGGAAAAGGCGGGGTCTGCGGCGCGAGCGCCAGCGAAACAAGCCTCGTTGGACGAGGGTGACATCGAATTATTTTAAGGATGCTTCATGAATATCAAGCGCGACATATCGAGTGATGGAAAACAAGCTGTTTTGCATGTTAAGGGAGAGTTTAACTTCGCTTTAGTTCAGGAAGTGCGTAACGCCTATGTGGATCTTAAAGGGAAGGACGTGATTGTCGATTTACGGGAAGCGACTTATATGGACAGTGCGGGACTGGGGATATTGCTCAATATGCAAGATTATCTTGATAAGCCAAATGGTGCGATAAAACTGGTCAATTGCTCTGATGCGATAAAACGGGTGCTATTGATTGCCAAGTTCGAAAAGAAATTCCACATTGAGTGAGTAGGCGCCTATGAACGTCTTGGTGGTGGATGATGAGCCGGCATTAGTACACTATATTGCCGCGGCATTAAAGAGCGAAACAGGCAATATCAGTATGGCGATGAATGGCCAAGAAGCGTTATCGCTCCTCGAGAATATTGATCCTGGAATGTTTCCTGATCTTATTATCTCAGATGTGAATATGCCCCAGCTCAATGGCTTTGACATGGCGCAAGAGGTAAGGAATCGCTATCCGCAAAAATTGTTGCCGATTGTGTTCCTTACCGGGGTGAGTGATTCTGATATCTTTGCCAACTGCTTGAAAGCTGGGGATGATTTTGTCAGCAAACCCGTTGACATCGCCGTGCTAATCGCCAAAGTACGCACGCATTTGCGCCACGTTCGCTTATTCCGAGAAGTGAGCCATCAACGCGACCAACTCAAGCAATTCCAAGAAACCACCGTTTACGAACATGCCATGGCGAGCCAGATATTTGAACGATTGATGTCATTCAATGTTGATGGCGTGCCGGGTGTGGAGACGTTCTCAGGCGCATTTAGCCTTTTTAATGGTGATGTGACCATGGTATTGCACCGACCATTTGGTGGCCTGTATATTATGATTGCGGATGCCACTGGGCATGGCCTACCCGCCGCTATCAGTACTATCCCTGCGGTTAAAACCTTTATCGCCACGGCAAAACGAGGGTTGCCTGTCGGTGATATGGCCATTGAAATAAATGAGCATATCTGTACTTTTATGCCAGTTGGCACCCTACTTGCCGGCGCGTTGGTAGAGGTGATGCCAGATGGTCTGACGGTTAACGTTTGGAGTGGCGGACTACCCGATGCCTATTGTCTGGATAAACACGGACAAATACTCGCCTCATACCAAGGTCGGCATATGGCATTAGGCGCACAAGCAAAAGGGCAGTTTGATGCTACTATCACTCGATTAGCACTTCAGCCAGGTCAGCGCCTGTTTTTTGCGACCGATGGCGTGACAGAAGCGCGTAATAGCGCAGGTAAGCAGTTGGGCGAAGTTGGGCTTATTCGTACCTTAAGTGGCTGTCAAGGCAGTTTGATAGCACAAGCTAAACGCACGTTAACCGCCTTTGCCGGTGACAATGGTGTCACGGATGATGTGTCCATGCTCGAGCTGACCTTCCCGCTGATAGCCCCTCCTCGTGAGCCGCTTTCCGAAAAGGGCGCGACTTATTCGGTCGTACCTTCAACAACTCACATCGTGTTTGATACCGCTTTGCTAAAAGAAGCGGATATTGTTAGGGACTTGCGCGGCCGTGTAAAAGGGATGGTCGGGGAGAGTACTGACTTAGATTTGATTTGTACCGTGGCGTCAGAGCTTATCACCAATGCGCTGGATTATGGCATTTTAGGCATGCAGTCGGTGAGTAAAGACGATGTGGATGGTCTACTGCATTACTTTAGCGAGCGGCAAGCCAAGCTCAACGCGTTGAGCGGGGATTATGTCGTTAAACTTGATTTGGTTTATCAGCCCGAAGAAGGCTTATTCAGCATGCGTTTGTCGCACACGGGAGACGGGTTCGACTATCAGTGGCACTTACATGATAAAAATCATGATGCAGATAGCCTTTCCGGAAGAGGTATCACCTTAGTGCGCTCTATTTGTGAAAAGGTCACGTACAGTGATGAGGGGCGTCAAGTCGATGTGGTATTCAAATTACAGATGAATGAGTGACATAGTTGGCGATAGCCAAACAAGCCAAACAAAAAAACGCTAACCTTTCGGCTAGCGCTTCTTTAAAGGTGGCTCCCCCAACTGGACTCAACGGGGGCGCCTAGCCCTGTGACATATTTGGCGATAGCCAAACAAAAAAGCGCCAACCTTTCGGTTAGCGCTTTCTTTAAATGTGGCTCCCCCAACTGGACTCGAACCAGTGACATACGGATTAACAGTCCGCCGTTCTACCAACTGAACTATGGGGGAATAATGGTGCCTCGAGGCGGAATCGAACCACCGACACGGGGATTTTCAATCCCCTGCTCTACCAACTGAGCTATCGAGGCAATGGTGCCGGCTGCCGGAGTCGAACTGGCGACCTACTGATTACAAGTCAGTTGCTCTACCAACTGAGCTAAGCCGGCACACAAATCGCGAAATACTGTGTGTCACACCATTATTTCATTATATGGTGCCCGGAGGCGGAATCGAACCACCGACACGGGGATTTTCAATCCCCTGCTCTACCGACTGAGCTATCCGGGCCAACGGGGCGCTATTAAACGGATTTTCCGTCTCACCGTCAACTGTTTTTTTGAAAAAAGTGCTGATATCGCATTGTTTGGATAAAAACCCAGCGAAGTGCGACAAAAACAGGCAAAAATCGACGCACACCGCCATTTATTGGGGGAGTTGAGCAAACTCTTTTTGATAGCGAGTGACCTTTTGCAAGTAGCGCCGAGACTCCGAAGAAGGGTGGCGATGGGTCAGCGCCCAATAGACTTGATTCGGGCGCAGCTTGTTTAAATCCTGCATGGCGCGACGCCTATTAGAGTCAAAGGTACGCAGGACATTGCCTGTTCCGCCGTTATAAGCGGAGATCATGCTGTAGTGCAGAGACAGTGGATCGCGCACCGCTTTTAGGTAACGGTTTTTTAGAATGTAAAAATAGGCAGTGCCTGTATCAATATTTCGCTCAGGATCAAAGAGATACTTTGGGGTGGGTTGGCCACTGCGTTTTTTGACTAATTTGAATACATCACGCCCGGCCGTTTTTGGCACCACTTGCATTAGGCCATATGCATTGGCCCAGCTCACCGCATAAGGGTTGAAACTACTCTCGGTTTTAATGATCGCATAAATCAGCTTTTCAGAGATGCCGTAACGCTTCGATGCACGGCGGACGATATCAGCGTATTGATAACTGCGCTTGGCGACATGATCATTGACCATGGGAATGGTGACGTAATACATGTTTTGAAAACGCACTTTTTTCTTTTTTAAGCGCTTATCAATCAGATAATTAGCAAAACGATTGGCGCGCCATTCCCAGGTGATGGTTTTTCCTTCATGATCCACCACTTGGCCTTCGAGGAAAGGGCGGCCGGTAAGTGGCACTTTCGCTGCAGAGTACAGATCGACAGAGGCCGGATCTCTTGGCGTGAGCAAAGTGGTGACGATCGCTTGCTTAAGGTGAGATTTGGGGGCATCAGTAGCGACGGTTTCTACGCGGATCAGCCCGCGTTCAAAATCAATGCGCGCCCGGCTTTTATAATTGTCTGTGTATTTGACGTAATCTCGCTTGCCTGAGACGAACACTTGGTTTTCGCCCCAGCGCACCTCAATTTTACCAGTAAACTGGTTAATCAATTGATTGAGAGCATCAATGTCTTTTTCAAACTGACCAGGAATAGGGGCTAGATTTTTGGCAAACCGATTGGTGGTTTGATAATCCACGCCCACGTATTTTTCTACGCTTTCGCGGCTACAACCGGACAGCAAGGTGCTAAAACAGCACACCAACAAGCAAAGTATTCGCGTCATCGTTTATTGCATTAGTATAAAAAACACCCGCACTGAGATTAACACAATGCGGGTGTTTTGTAGCCTTGGCGATGCCCGAGTGTGGAAGGGGCCGCGTTAATTAGGCCTCGGGGGGCACATAACCGTCGATATGCACATCTTGGCCTTCGAATAGAAACTTCACCATTTCTTCTTCGATAACCTTACGGTGCTCAGGATCCATCATGTTGAGTTTTTTCTCGTTGATGAGCATGGTTTGTTTTTTCTGCCACTCAGCCCAAGCTTCTTTAGAAATGTTGTCATAAATGCGCTTACCCAGCTCGCCGGGATAAAGCTGAAAATCTAGCCCGTCGGCTTCTTTTTGTAGACGTTGGCAAAATACGGTACGGCTCATAATCTAGGCTCCTTGTCATCGCCTGTGAGATGTTGTTGGCGCTCGTGTTCTAATAAGGTTAACAGCTTTTTTACTGGTGCGGCTAACCCAATTTTTGCTGGTTGCGACAAGTTATACCAAAGCCCTTGGTTCGCTTCCATGATGATTTGCGGCCTTTCAGTAACACTGACTCTCACTGGGACAATGTCGAGGTGAAAGTGACTAAACGTGTGCCTAAATGCGGTTAATATCTCGATGTCGGTGGGGGTGACCCCTTGTAGCTTGTCGGCTATCTGTGCATCAAGGGTGTGTTCAGCCGCTTCGGGTAAGCACCATAGCCCGCCCCACAGCCCACTTGGAGGTCGTTGTTCAAGCCAGATTTCATCTTGATGCTGAACCAACAAGAAATGGGCTTGTTTGACGGGCAAGGTTTTTTTCGGTTTTTTACCGGGAAAGTCGAGCTGACGGCCTTGGGCGCGCGCTTCACAGCGATCGGCTACTGGGCATAGTTCGCATTTGGGCTTGCTGCGAGTACACACCATGGCGCCCATATCCATCATCGCCTGGTTGTATTTGTCGGTATCCGTGGTGGGCGTGAGTGTTTCGGCAATCTCCCATAACTTGTTTTCTACCGGTTTTTTCCCGGGCCAGCCCTCAACGGCAAAGCAACGTGCCAAGGTGCGTTTGACGTTACCATCCAAAATTGGATGGGGTTGGTTGAGCGACAAAGAGAGCACCGCGCCGGCGGTCGAACGCCCGACACCTGGCAGCGCCATCACCTGTTCGAGTGTGGTTGGAAACACGCCATCATGGTCATTGGCGATCACTTGTGCCGCTTTATGTAAATTGCGGGCGCGGGCGTAATAGCCCAGGCCTGTCCATAGGTGTAAGACCTCATCCTGCTCGGCATGGGCGAGGTCGGTGACCGTTGGAAAACGCGCCATGAATCGTTCGAAATACGGGATCACAGTACTCACTTGGGTTTGCTGCAGCATGATCTCGCTGAGCCAGACCTTATACGGGGTTTTGTTTTGCTGCCAAGGCAGGGTTTTGCGGCCATATTGGTCATACCAGCTTAAAATGGCGTCGGAAAAAGATTGACTCACTGTGCTCTCTCTTATTGTTTTGCTCACACGTGCACAAAGGCAGGCCACAGGGTACACTAACGAGCGGGCACACTAACAGGATCAGTGCTGCCAACTTGCGCAATGGCGAAAACTTTGCATAATGCGCAGTCCGTTTAGATTTCCAACAATCGATGGTCTTCTTCACCACCATCATTAACACTGCATCACAGGCACTCAATCATGACTGAAGTCACTAAAACCGAACTGACCGAGGATGGCAAAGTTATTCGTAAAGTACGCAGCTTTGTGCGTCGCGAAGGCCGTTTAACCAAAGGCCAAGAGCAAGCGCTCAGCGAGTCTTGGCCGACCATGGGCATTGACTTCGAGGCGACCGAGCTGGACTGGCAGCAGGTGTTTGGCAACGACAACCCGGTGGTGCTGGAAATCGGTTTCGGTATGGGCGCTTCCTTGGTGGAGATGGCTAAAAATGCCCCCGAGAAAAACTTTGTGGGCATTGAAGTCCACACCCCAGGCGTAGGCGCTTGTTTGATGGCCGCGCGAGAAGCGGGCGTCACCAATCTGCGTGTGATGTGTCACGATGCGGTCGAGGTCTTTGAGCAAATGCTGCCCAAAGAGAGCCTCGACACCGTACAACTGTTCTTCCCTGACCCTTGGCATAAAAAGCGTCACCATAAGCGCCGCATCGTCCAACTGCCGTTTGCTGAAATGGTGCGTGACAAGCTAAAAGTGGGTGGTGTTTTCCATATGGCCACCGATTGGGAGAACTATGCCGAACATATGATTGAAGTGATGGAGGCCGCGCCCCATTATCAGAACATGGCGCAAGATGGCCTTTATGTACCACGCCCTGACGATCGCCCTCTCACCAAATTTGAGCAGCGTGGGCAGCGCCTTGGCCATGGTGTTTGGGATATCAAATACACGCGCACTGCTTAAAAGACGCGTGTGCCAACCGGTATCTGTTACACGCTTAAAGCCAACCTGAGGTTGGCTTTTTTTCCTATGTTGTAAAAGGAACCTGCCCTTGAAACCCAATGCACAATTACTCGAGCAAATTCTTGACGATGTTCGGCCATTAATTGGACAAGGCAAGGTGGCTGACTATATTCCTGCATTAGCCGATGTAACTAACCAAAAGCTCGGCATCGCGGTTTGCTATAACGATGGTGAGGTGATCCGCGCCGGCGATGCCGATGAGGCATTCTCTATTCAGTCGATCTCCAAAGTGTTGAGTCTGACACTGGCGATGCAAAGCTATCAAGCCGAGGAGATCTGGACGCGTGTGGGCAAAGAACCCTCGGGACAAGCGTTTAACTCGTTAATCCAGCTTGAGATGGAGCAAGGGATCCCGCGTAATCCTTTTATTAATGCCGGAGCGTTGGTCGTTAGTGACATGCTGCACACGCGCCAGTCAGCACCTCGTCAACGGATGCTTGAATTTGTGCGTTACCTCGCGGGTAATCCACATTTGTGTTACGACAAGGCGGTGGCGGATTCAGAAATGCTGCACAGTGACAGAAACGCAGCGATTGCGTATCTAATGCGTGCGTTTGGCAATTTTGATAATGACGTGGTGCCGGTCTTAACCAACTATTTTCATTATTGTGCGTTAGAAATGAGTTGTGTGGACTTGGCGAAGGCGTTTTTCTATCTTGCCAATAAAGGGACACCGTTAAGTGATAACACCGCTATCTTGAGCCCGACACAAAGCAAACAGCTTAATGCGCTGTTGGCGACCTGTGGCTTATATGATGGCGCGGGCGAGTTTGCATACCGAGTGGGTATGCCAGGTAAATCTGGGGTCGGCGGTGGCATTATTGCCATTGTCCCAGGCGAAATGTCGATTGCCGTCTGGTCGCCGGAACTCGACCCTTCGGGTAATTCACTGGCGGGAACGGCTGCATTGGAGCTATTATCGGCTCGAATTGGCCGCTCGATATTTTAGGGTAAACCTCGATGCTGTGCCCGTGATGAGGGCAATATTGATACCTTTGAATACACAAAAAGCCCCGCAGTAACCTGTGGGGCTTTTTCGCATCAAGGTGATGCCGCTATACCATGACGGGGTTAGGCGTCAGCAGCTAACGTGGCGAACGCATGATCAGCGGCCGCGAGTGTGGCATCAATTTCTTTTTGTCCATGAGCTAAGCAGGTAAAGCAAGCCTCAAACGCAGAAGGGGCCAAGTACACGCCTTGCTCGAGCATCAGGTGGAAGAAACGCTTGAAGCGCTCAGTGTCACACTGTTGCACGTCTTTAAAGCTGGTCACTGTTTCTTGCTCGGTAAAGAAAAAGCCAAACATCGCGCCTGCTTGGTTGGTGGTCAGCGCAATACCATGTTTGTCAGCGAGCGATTGAAAGCCCTCCGCAAGTTGGCCAGTTACATGGGTTAAGTAGTCGTGGTTACCAGGCTGACGTAGCTCAGACAAACAGGCGTGGCCAGCCGCCATGGCGACGGGGTTCCCTGCCAGTGTCCCCGCTTGGTATACCGGACCTGTCGGTGCCAAGTATTCCATCACTTCACGACGTCCGCCAAAGGCACCTACTGGCATACCACCACCGACAATTTTGCCTAGTGTGGTTAAGTCAGGTTTTACGTCGTAGTAAGCTTGCGCGCCACCTAATGCCACGCGAAAGCCAGTCATGACCTCATCAAAAATCAGCAAGGCACCGAACTCATCGCACAGCTCACGCAAGCCTTGCAAGAAACCCGGTTGCGGGGGCACACAGTTCATATTCCCGGACACGGGCTCGACAATGATGCACGCTACCTCGTCAGGGTAGGTCTCAAACGTTTGGCGCACCGAGTCAAGGTCGTTATAGGTGCAGGTCAGTGTGTGCTTGGCAAAATCCGCCGGTACCCCTGGAGAGTTCGGCTCACCAAGGGTGAGTGCGCCTGAGCCGGCTTTGACCAGTAAGCAGTCGCCATGGCCGTGATAGTTACCCTCAAATTTGATGAACTTATCGCGCTTGGTAAACCCGCGCGCGAGACGTATGGCGCTCATGGTCGCTTCAGTGCCAGAGTTAACCATACGTACCATTTCCATTGAAGGCACCAACTCAGCCACCAGCTCTGAGAGGGTGGTTTCACTCTCGGTGGGGGCACCAAAGCTGAGGCCTCGTTGGGCAGCGTCGACCACGGCTTCGCGGATTGCGCTGTGGTTATGGCCCAAGATCATCGGGCCCCAAGAGCCAACAAAATCGATATAAGCTTTGCCGTCGGCATCAAAAATGTATGCGCCGTCAGCACGCTCCATGAAGACAGGGTCGCCGCCGACACCGGCAAAAGCACGCACGGGAGAATTGACGCCACCAGGAATGGTGCGTCGAGCTTGTTGAAAAAGTTGTGCTGATTTGGTCATGACATATCCTGTTTGGGAAGGCTTAGCCTAAATTGCGTTGGCGTATTTTAACCAAAGATACGGAACGCTGGCGAGGTAGAGTATGATTTCGTTGAGACAAGATTGGCAATTAATACGTACTGATCACAGTTGCGATCAAACGCACAATACTTGAACACTTTACTCAGGTATTGGATAATCCCAGCATTAGCACAAAGAGCATGTGAGGTAACAATGAGCGAAGCACCTTTGCCGTTAGAGTTTTCTGAGGCCGCGGCAACCAAGGTAAAGACGCTGATTCAGGAAGAAGAAAATCCAAACCTGAAATTGCGCGTCTATATCACCGGTGGTGGCTGTAGCGGCTTCCAATATGGTTTCACCTTCGATGAAAACGTCAATGAAGGAGATATGGAGATCGAAAAAAGCGGTGTGATGCTGGTGGTCGATCCCATGAGCTTGCAGTATTTGATGGGTGGCAAAGTGGATTACACCGAAGGCCTTGAAGGGTCGCGCTTTTTCATTGATAACCCTAACGCCACAACGACCTGTGGTTGTGGTGCGTCATTTAGCGTTTAAACGTGAAATGGCGATACCGCTGACGACAATCACAAACGGCGCCTCAGGCGCCGTTTGTGATCCGCAGCGCTGATTAGCCGCCGCGGTTATAATGGTTAAGGCTGCCAACCGTAGCCAATAGCTGGTTAAACTTGCTTAACTGTGCCATGCGTGACTCAGCCAAACGCACAAAGGCTTTCTTTTGTTCGCCTTGAAGAGACTTAGCTTCAGGCAGTTTTACTGTCCGAGGGTTTTTATGGACACCGTGAACAAGGAACTCGTAGTGCAAGTGTGCACCAGTGACACGCCCTGTTGATCCCAATGTACCGATAATATCCCCTTGTTTGACTCGCTGACCGGTTTTCACTTTACGCTTGGTCAAATGCAAATACTTGGTGATGTAGGTTGAGCTGTGGCGAATAAACACATAATTACCATTGAAGCGGTTGTATGAGGCTTTCATCACCACGCCGTCTCCGGCGGCTTTAATTGGGGTACCCACAGGCGCAACATAATCGGTGCCACGGTGAGGCTTCACACGACCGGTGACCGGGTGCAAGCGACGTGGGTTGAAGTTTGAGCTCACGTAACGGAAGTTAACCGGTGAGCGCAAAAATGCCTTTTTCATCGCTTTGCCGCTCGGTGTGTAGTATTTGCCATTTTTTGCCCGCACCGCCGTGAAAGTATCACCACGGTTGGTGAAGGTGGCCGCTAAAATATTTCCGCTACCAATATGCTCGCCTTCGACAAACTCCTCTTCGTAGAGCACCGAAAAACTATCACCGTTGCGAATATCGAGGGCAAAGTCGACATCCCAACCAAAAATGCCCGCGAGTTGCATGATCTGATTTGGGTTTAACCCGGCATCAGAGGCTGCTTGCCAGAAGTTTGATTTAATGGTGGCGCGCGCAAAGTTTAGCTGCGTATCCACGTGCTTGGTTTCAATCCGTGATTGATAGCTCTCATCAATCTTATTAACAATCAGGGTTTCGTTGCTGCCTCGTGGTTGAATCAGTTGTACCAGCTCACCGTCGTCATCCACACCAAGGCGCACTTCATCGCCAGGGTTTAAGTAAGCGAGACTTTGCGTTCTCTCGTCGGCATTAACTAAACGGTAGAGGGTGGTAGGGCTTAAGCCGGCACGATTAAAAAGCAGCGCCATGCTCTCACCAGGCTGCACTTCATAGGTTTGCCAGTTGATATTGCGCTTAAACTGCGCGGGCATCTCATCTTTGGGGGGCAGGAGCGAGACTGCCTCAACGGGTAATGGGTAATGCTTACCAGGTTGAAAATTCGGTTTTGGACGTGGTGTGTCAGCGCCCTCGGGAACCAGGACTAATAAGACAATGAATGCGCTCAAGGCACCGATAATGACTTTATGTAACTTGGGTAAGGCTGCGAGTTTATTTAACGGCATGAAGACTATGGTTGAATCACTACGAATAAAGTTATGACAGTCAGACGCCCAATCGGTTTTATTGGGGATGATGCCCTGAAGTAGATTTGACACGGCTGACACAAAGACCACATTTTTTGATAGCAGCCACTGCGCACACCCGGTACACATTCTATCAGTTTAACTGGTTTCAAAAACTGTCGCTATTCGAGTAATATGTCGGTTTATCACATTTTTGCCTATTGGGTAGGAGCAGAAGACTATGGCGAGCCTGGAAGCCGCGCTAGCAGAACTAAAACGTGGCGTAGATGAAGTAATCCCGGAAGACGAGCTGGTGGCAAAGCTAAAAGAGGATCGTCCTCTTCGCATCAAGCTTGGCGCTGATCCTACAGCACCAGATATCCACTTGGGCCACACAGTGATCCTCAATAAGCTGCGAGCTTTTCAAGCGCTTGGCCATGAAGTGATCTTTTTGATTGGTGATTATACCGGCATGGTCGGTGACCCGAGCGGTAAAAACACCACCCGTCCACCATTGACACGTGAACAGGTGCTGCAAAATGCAGAAACCTATAAAGAGCAGGTATTCAAAATTCTGGATCCGGCGAAAACACGTATTGAGTTTAACTCGAAATGGTTGGGTGAGCTGGGCACTGATGGCATGATTCGCTTGGCAGCAAGCTCCACCGTTGCCCGTATGCTTGAGCGCGATGACTTTAAAAAGCGCTATACCAGTAACCAAGCCATTGCTATCCACGAGTTCATCTACCCATTGCTACAAGGGCACGACTCCGTCGCGCTAGAAGCGGATGTTGAGTTGGGTGGTACCGATCAGAAATTCAACTTGCTGATGGGGCGTGAGCTGCAAAAACAAGCAGGACAAAGCCCGCAAGTAGTGATGACCATGCCTTTGCTGGTTGGACTAGACGGTGTTAAAAAGATGTCTAAGTCAGCCCATAACTACATCGGTGTGAGTGAGAGCCCTGATGAGATGTTTGGTAAAATCATGTCTATCTCTGACGATTTGATGTGGGATTACTACGAGCTGTTGTCTTTCCGACCGCTTGAAGAAGTGGCGCAATTTAAGCAAGACGTACAAGCTGGGAAAAATCCGCGTGATATTAAGATCTTGCTAGCAAAAGAAATCATCGCTCGTTTCCACTCAGATGATGCAGCAGAGGCCGCTGAGCAAACGTTCGTCAATCGTTTCCAAAAAGGCGCAATGCCGGATGAGATGCCAAGCTTTACCTTCGAGCAAGGTATTGCGATTGCTAATCTGTTAAAAGAAGCTGGGCTGGTTAACTCCACTTCTGATGCACTGCGTATGGTTCGCCAAGGCGCGGTGAAAATTGATGGTGAAAAGGTCGAAGATACCAAGCTAGTGCCGGCAGCTGGGGAAGCGGTTTACCAAGTGGGTAAGCGCAAGTTTGCCCGGGTGACACTCAGCTAAGCTCTACCCTATCTGGCGCCGTAAGCGGCCACCAACATATCAAGCCCTCGCATGTACGCGAGGGCTTGATATGTCAATCACTTCCCACCGATAGTGGGGCAAGTGCTTATTGACTAGGTATGCCAAACGCCTTTTAGTGCACGAACCATGTGTTGACCAAGGTAAAACGCTGTTTGTAGGCAGGCCTCGCTAAGTTGGTCATCGTCTGGAGTGTGTGCCGTCACCCCAAGGCTTGTGCCACTTGGGTTAATGTTTTCTACCCCGATATTGGCACGACCTAGGCTTAGCCACAGCATGTCATGCTGGCTGGCTAAAGTTTGGAAATACTGCAGTGTCTGGGGCTGATCGCCACCTGGATAGGTGCCTACAGTAAAGCCTGCCGCGTACTTTCCTCGCCAGTCTTGGTTTTCCCACGTTGGGCTGGAAGCGTCGGCGAACGCCTTAAATGGGGCGCTCGGTCCACCCATATAGGTGGGGGCACCAAAAATAATGGCGTCCACCTCTTTAAGCTTTTCAAACACCTTGTCATCGACAAAGCGTCCGTTTTCTATCATCTCAGGCTCAATGCGGTAAACCACAGGTTCGGCATCGCCGGCATGAATACCTTCGGCAATGGTAGTAGCTAGCGCATGAGTATGATCGCTGACAGAGTGATAAATGATGGCAATGCTGATCATAGTGGCTCCTTTATTGAGGCTGTTACCCATGACCTTAGGTTGTGTTGCCTATATTTCAACCACTATCTGCCATATCTCGCTACACCTTAACAATAATTGCTATCGTTATCTGTCTAGTGCAAATGGCGGTAAGGATAAATGCCAGCGAATCGCCGCCAGTCGAATCAATAGTGTCGTTAGCATACCGGCGAGGGAGGCGGTGATCGTATCCGGGCTCACTTGAACGGCGAGGGTGTGAACAATGCCGCCGGCAATACAGGCGGTGGCGTAGACTTCCGTTCTCAGCACCATAGGCACCTCGCGTGCGAGTACATCACGAATGATGCCGCCACCACAGGCGGTGATCACGCCCATGATCACTGCCACTAATGGCGAGGCACCGTAGCTGAGGGCTTTATCAACACCAATACCGACGAAAACCGCCAATCCAATGGCATCGGCGCAAGGCAGTACATACCAAGGCAGGCGTCGCGGATGACGGATAAGCAGCATGGTTGCTACACAAGTGGCTAAAATCACCCAGATATAGGTGGAATCGGTGATCCAAAATGCCGGCGTGGCGCCCATTGCCATATCTCTGACGGTGCCGCCGCCAATGGCCGTCGCACAGGCTAGGACGACCACTCCGAAGGGATCCATGCGTAAACGGCCTGCCACCAGTACGCCAGAAATCGCGAAGACAGCGGTGCCAAATAAATCAAACAAATATAAGATCATGGTCTGAGTCATGCTAAGTCCTATTGCGCGTGACGAACTTTATCGAGGGCGGTACAGATTTGCTCAGCGGCATTTAATGCACGCGGTGTGGCGCGTGTTAGCCAATCTGGGTTGAGAGACCAAGTGAACGTGTGCGCATAGTCTGGTAGTAGCTCGACCAGGGATTGCCAACTTCTCGGTTGTGTATCGCCCGTGTGGAACATCACCTTGGGCGCACGTGTGATGACTTGCTCCATATTCACCTGCGGGTAAGCAGCGGGGCTGTCGGCGAAAATATTCTCGCCGCCGCATAGATGAAAAAGCTGACTCGGCCATGCGCGGTCGCTTGCCGTCATTAAGGGGGAATCACTGAGAAGATAAAAGTAGGGCACCGGGGCGGCACTACGGTATTGCTGTTTCAACTGCATCAGCTTGTTATCAAAGGCGTCGGCATTACGCGTCGCCATCGCTTTGTTGTCGCTATAACGGCCTAACTCGCGGATAAAGCGGCCTATATCACTGAGCTTTTCAGGGTTGAGGTAACGAATGTGAAAGCCCAGCTCTGCCAAGGTTTCTAAGGGCTTGGGGGGATTGCCGCCGCGCCAGGCTAAAATCAGATCTGGCTGGAGGGCGATAATGCGTTCGAGTTTGACTCCCCGATAGTTGGCCACACGCTCAAGCGATTGCGCCGGCTTCGGATAATCACTGTAGGCACTAGCAGCAATCATATTCGGGCCAAGTCCCGCCGCATAAGCCAGCTCGGTGGCGTGGGGGGCGAGGCTAATCACGCGTAAGGGTGCTGCGTGCGTAACAGGGGGCCATGTTAATGCCAAGACGATAAGGCAGGAACACAAACGGAATAGGGCGTGAGGAAAACGAAAACGCGGCATCAGTTAGGGTCCTTAAACCAATAAAACCAACGAGCATAACCCGAGCCAGATTAAAACACTGTGGGTTAACTTCAAGCGCAGCAATAAAAGGTGATAACACGCCGGGGTGACCCCATAGCCAATTTTGGTTCTCAAGGTCTTGGTGCCTTGATAGACAGCCGGGCCGCCCAGAGAGAGCTGGAAGCGGCTGCCCGCACACGCGAGTAGCCAACCTGAACCAGGCGTTCGCCAGCGTTTGCCCTGCTGCCAGCCGGTTTTTAGGTGTGACCAAGGTTGACGGCTCATTGCCACGATCACAGCAAACAGCCCCATTGGCACTATATCCAGCAGGTTCAATAAGCGGGCGCTGGCGAGCCCGAACGGGTAATAGCTTAAGCGGCTTGGGGTCCAAACGCGGTGAAGGTGTACCAAGCTGGTGTATAGCAAGGCACCGACACCGCCTGCGAGCAGATAATAAAATATCACGCAAACACAGTGCCGCGCTGTGCCGAGCAGCAGTGTTTCCGCGCCCGCTTTCCCTATTCCTATCAATGACAGAGACTCGGTTTCACGGTTGACGCGTGTGGCGAGCAACGCGCGCGCTGCGCCTTTGTCATGTTGGTCTATCGCGTGGGCGATGGCGTGGCCAAACTGATCGATGGGGCGCCAATCAAGTGCGAGCCAGAGTAATATGGCATCGAACAGGGGACGCGACCACACGAGCTCACGGGTGGCGATTAAAAAAATGGCGAGGGTGCCGCTCATTAACATTAAGGCGAGCGCACCGGCAAGCTTACGTTGGCGCTTAGGATCTGTGTCTTTGTTGACTTGGCTCGCGAGCAACGCTGCATACTGTCGCCAGTATTGAAACGGGGAATACTGACTGGGCAATGGGAGTAGCCAGTGCACTAATACCGCCAACCACAACGCCCATAAGCGGCCTTGGTCGGCGGCGTAGATCATCCATTGTTGCGGATTGAGCAAATCATCCATGGGGGCGTGCGATCAGGCGTCAATCATTGCGACCATGTTTTCCACCATGGCCGATGAGCTTTTCGCCGCTAACGGCAGAAACTCTTCAAAGGTCATGGGTGACTCTTTTTCGGCGACCACATCCGAGATGGCACGCACCACCACAAAAGGGGTGGCAAACTGAGCACACACTTGCGCAATTGCCGCCGCTTCCATTTCTGCGGCCACTGCATTTGGGAAGTGGGTATGGATATGTTGGCGGTGGGCATCGGTGTGGACAAAGGTATCGGCGGTACAGATCAAGCCACGCACCACATGTGTTTGGCTATCCACTGCTTTTTCCGCAAGTTGCATTAACGCTTCATCGGACTCGAACACCGCCGGTTGCTGCGGAACCTGTCCCATTTGATAGCCGAAAGCAGTGGCATCAGCATCGTGATAGCAGACTTTGGAAGACACCACCACGTCACCTAGGTTAAGTGAAGGCTCGAACGCGCCCGCTGAGCCTGTGTTGATCACCCAATCGGGCTTGAATTGCGATAGCAGCAAGCTTGTGCCGACCGCCGCAGCGACCTTACCAATGCCAGACTGAAGTAACACGATATCATGGCCTTGCAGCGTCCCCGTATAAAAGGTGCAACCGCCTTCTTGGTGGGTTGTGCTGTTTTCAAGCTTGTCGCGCAGCAGAGTCACTTCTTGCTCCATTGCGCCAATGATGCCGATTTTCATGGTGATAATCCTGTTCGCATAAATGCCGATAGTGTACATGAGGCAATAAAAAAGTGCCTCCTTTGAGGCACTTCTCAATCGATTATCTCGATATGGTGTCACATGGGTTGATTGCCGCAGGGCTACACTTCCAGGTAATCCATGATCCCTTCGGCGGCTTTGCGACCTTCATCAATGGCGGTGACCACCAAGTCAGAACCTCTTACCGCATCGCCCCCGGCAAAAATTTTGGGGTTAGTGGTTTGATACAAGATATCACCTTTTGCTGGCGCTTGGATGCGACCACGCTCATCCAGGGCGACATCGTAAGGTTCTAGCCATTCCATCGCGTGTGGCTGGAAACCAAAGGCCATGATAACCGCATCCGCTTCCAGCACATGTTCACTGCCTTCAATCGGCTCTGGGCGGCGCCGCCCCGCAGCATCAGGCTCTCCGAGCTGGGTTTTCACCACAGTGACGCCGCTCACGTTACCATTACCATCAACTTCAATCCCTAACGGTTGCAGGTTGAACATAAAGTTCACCCCTTCTTCGCGGGCATTTTTGACCTCACGGCGCGAGCCAGGCATGTTTTCTTCATCTCGGCGGTAGGCACAGGTGACACTGGCGGCTTGTTGGCGAATCGAGGTACGAACACAGTCCATCGCAGTATCGCCACCACCGAGTACCACCACACGTTTGCCGGCCATATCGATGAACGGTGGTGCGTCATTCAGTTCCATCACCTTGTAGGTGTTGGAGACTAAGAAGGGCAGCGCATCAAAGACGCCGGGCGCATCTTCATTAGCCAGCCCTGCACGCATGTACTTGTAGGTGCCTACCCCTAAGAAGACCGCATCGTAGTCATCGACCAAGGTTTGCATGTCAATATCTTTGCCCACTTCGGTGTTGAGGCGAAATTCGACGCCCATCTCGGTAAAGACACGCTGGCGATGCCGCATCACATCTTTTTCGAGCTTAAACGATGGAATACCAAAGGTCAGCAGGCCGCCAATTTCTGGGTAGCGGTCAAAGACCACAGGTTTCACTCCGTTACGAACCAGCACGTCGGCACAGGCGAGCCCTGCTGGACCGGCACCAATTACCGCGACCTTTTTATCGGTCCACTCAACGTGTGACATGTCAGGCTTCCAGCCCATTTCAAACGCTTTATCGGTGATGTACTTCTCGACATTGCCGATGGTTACCGCGCCAAAATCATCGTTGAGGGTGCAATCTCCCTCACACAGGCGATCTTGTGGGCACACACGACCGCAGACTTCCGGCAAACTATTGGTTTGGTGCGATAGCTCAACCGCTTCTATAATCCGCCCCTCGTTAGCAAGCTTGAGCCACTGTGGAATATAGTTGTGCACGGGACACTTCCATTCACAGTAGGGGTTGCCACAATCAAGGCAGCGATCGGCTTGTGCTGACACTTCTTTCTCGGTGAACGGTTCGTATATTTCCACGAACTCAATTTTACGCGTCTCGATCGCTTTTTTGCGCGGGTCAATGCGCTGCACATCAATAAACTGATAGATGTTCTGGCTCATGGGTCCCTCCTTTTACTGCGCCTGAACGCGCAGCTCAGCAGCGCTGCGACTTTGGTGGCCTAATAAGGTATTTACATCCGCGGCTTTTGGCTTGACGAGGTAGAAGCGATGTACCCAAGCGTCAAAGTCATCGAGCAGCTGCTGCGCACGATCCGAGCCGGTCAGCTCGAAATGCTGGGCTATCAGGCCACGTAGGTGCTCTTGATGGATAGCCAAAGCTTCCAGCGACAGGGCTTCAACCAACTCAGGGTTAATCCGACCATTAAAGTCGCCCTCTTCATCAAGCACGTACGCGAAGCCACCGGTCATCCCGGCGCCAAAGTTGACCCCAGTGCGACCGAGAATGGCGACAATGCCCCCGGTCATGTATTCACACGCATTGTCGCCCGCGCCTTCCACGATGGCATGGACGCCAGAGTTACGTACGGCAAAACGCTCACCGGCTTTACCCGCTGCAAACAATTTACCGCCCGTCGCACCGTATAAGCAGGTGTTACCCATGATGGTAGACTCGTGACTGGCAAATGCTGAGCCGACGGGGGGGCGGATCACAATCTGTCCGCCGCTCATGCCTTTACCCACGTAGTCGTTGGCATCACCGATAAGGGTGATGTTGACCCCTGCGGCATTCCATACCCCGAGAGATTGGCCCGCGGTGCCTTGCAGTTGCACATCCAGTGGGTTGGCAGCCATGCCCGCATTGCCATAACGCTTAGCAATCGCCCCTGACAAGCTGGCACCGACTGAACGGTCGGTATTACGGACCGATTTGTATATGCTGGCACTGTGGTTGGCGGCAATGGCTTCACCCAGTTCACCGAGTAGCGCTTGGTTTAGCTCGGCTTTATCAAACGGTGTGTTCGGCTCACTGCAATATAAGGTCTTACCTGGCCAAGGTGTCGGCGCATCGAGAATGTGGCTCAAATCGAGCTTCAGTTGCTTGGCTGTAAAGCCATCAACTGCTTCAAGAAGGTCCGTTCGGCCAATCAGATCGGTGAGCTTTTCCACCCCTAGTTCGGCCAGCAGCTCGCGCACTTCTTCACCCAGGCCTTTGAAGAAGTTCATCACTTGCTCGGGGAGACCTTTAAAGTATTCACTACGCAAGGTTTCATCCTGAGTAGCGACGCCGGTGGCACAGTTATTGAGGTGGCAAATACGAAGGTATTTACAGCCAAGTGCGACCATTGGTGCAGTACCAAAGCCAAAGCTTTCTGCGCCTAAGATAGCTGCTTTGACGATGTCTAAACCGGTTTTTAGCCCCCCGTCGACTTGTAAGCGGATCTTATGGCGTAAGCCGTTTTCAACCAGTGCTTGCTGGGTTTCAGCAAGACCCAATTCCCATGGACTACCAGCGTATTTAACCGAGGTGAGCGGACTCGCCCCTGTTCCACCGTCATACCCTGAAATAGTAATCAGGTCGGCATACGCTTTGGCGACCCCAGTGGCAATGGTGCCAACACCAGGCTCTGAAACCAGCTTGACCGAAACCATTGCTTGCGGGTTCACTTGTTTTAAATCGAAGATCAGCTGTGCCAAGTCTTCAATCGAGTAAATATCATGGTGCGGTGGAGGCGAAATCAAGGTCACGCCTGGGACGGAGAAACGCAGTTTAGCAATTTCTGCTGTCACCTTATGGCCAGGCAGTTGTCCGCCTTCACCCGGTTTGGCACCTTGGGCAACCTTGATTTGCAGCACATCCGCATTGGTCAGGTAGTGCGGGGTAACGCCAAAGCGACCGGATGCAATCTGCTTGATGCGTGAATTGCGCTCGCTATTGAAACGACGTGGGTCTTCGCCCCCTTCGCCCGAGTTAGAGTGTCCGCCGAGACGGTTCATGGCGATGGCCAGCGCTTCGTGCGCTTCTGGGCTCAAGGCACCGATAGACATCGCCGCCGAGTCAAAGCGTTTGAACAGCTCCGTTGCCGGCTCAACGCGCTCGAGCGCAACCGGAGAGGCCGCTTTTTTCAGTTGCATTAAATCGCGCAAGGTTGCCACAGGACGCTCGTTGACGGTTTTGGCGTAGGTCTTGTAATCCATGGCCTCACCAGAGCGCACCGCGCTTTGCAAGTTGGTCACCACATCTGGGTTGTACGCGTGGTATTCGCCATCGTGGACATACTTAAGCAGACCTCCATGTTCGAGCGGTTTACGCTTGATCCATGCTCGGCGTGATAGGTTGACCAAATCTTGTTGGAAATCATCAAAGTTGGCACCTTGAATGCGGCTGGCCACGCCTTTGAAACAAAGCTCGATCACATCCTGGTGTAAGCCGACCGCCTCGAACAGCTGTGAGCAACGATAAGAGGCGATGGTTGAAATCCCCATTTTCGACATGATCTTGTAAAGGCCTTTATTAATCCCGTTTCGGAAATTGACCATCACGTCGCGATACGGCTTATCGACGGCACCGATATCAACAAGGTTTGCCAGGGTTTCGTAGGCTAAATAAGGGTAAACCGCCGTGGCACCAAACCCGAGTAATACCGCAAACTGATGCGGGTCGCGAGCGCTGCCGGTTTCGATAATGATGTTGGCATCACAGCGCAGGTTTTGGTTCACTAAGCGTTTTTGTACCGCACCAACTGCCATGGCGGCGGGAATAGGGAGCGTGTCTTTATTGATGCTGCGGTCTGACAGCACCACCAAGACGGTTCCATCACGGACACAGCGCTCGGCTTCATCGCATAAATCTAAGATAGCTTGGTGAAGATCTTTCTCATTCGGATCGTAATTAATATCCAAAATGCTGTTGCGATAATACGTATCGTCTAACTCGAGCAGCTGGACCAAATCTGAGAACAAGAGGACAGGCGATTTAAACGCCACTCGCTCGGCGTGACCGTCGGTTTCGCAGAACACGTTCATTTCACGGCCAATACAGGTGGCCAGTGACATCACGTGGTTTTCACGCAGCGGATCAATCGGTGGGTTCGTCACCTGGGCAAATTTTTGCCGGAAATAATCGCTCACACAGCGCGGGCGTGATGATAAAACGGCCATCGGCGTATCATCGCCCATAGAGCCGGTGGCTTCTTGGCCAATATCCCCGAGTACTTTGATGACCTGGTCGACTTCCTCATTCGACATCCCAAACAGCTTTTGATAGGTCTTAAGCTGGGCGTCTTTGAGGTTGCGACTGCCTTCACTGGTGTCAGGATCTAAGTCTTCAAAGGGGGTGAGACGACGAACGTGTTGATCCAACCACTCACGATACGGGTGGCGGCTTTTTAGCTCATCATCGATTTCACCCGAATGCCAAATTTTACCCTCGCGGGTGTCGATCACTAACAGCTCACCCGGGCCGACCCGGCCTTTTTCTGACACTTCGTCAGGGGCGTAATCCCAGATGCCTATCTCGGAGGCGAGCGTAATAAACTTGTCTTTGGTGACCACATAGCGCGCTGGGCGCAGGCCGTTGCGGTCAAGGTTACAGGCGGCATAGCGACCATCTGACATAACGATGCCTGCAGGGCCGTCCCAGGGCTCCATATGCATGGAGTTGAAGTCATAAAATGCGCGCAGTTCGTCGTCCATATCTGGATGGTTTTGCCATGCGGGCGGCACCAGCAGACGCATGGCTCGGAATAAGTCCATCCCGCCGGCGAGAAAGACTTCCATCATGTTGTCGAGGCTTGAGGAGTCAGAGCCTGATTCATTTACAAATGGCGCGGCTTGATGCAAGTCGGGCAATAAGGGGGAGTTAAACTTGTATGCGCGTGTGCGCGCCCACTGACGGTTACCCTCAATGGTGTTGATCTCACCGTTGTGGGCAAGATACCTAAAGGGTTGGGCGAGTGGCCAGCGTGGCTGCGTATTGGTACTGAAACGCTGGTGGAACAAACAAATTGATGACTCTAAGCGCAGATCCGCGAGATCGGTGTAAAAGCGTGGTAGATCCGCTGGCATACACAAACCTTTGTAAACAATGGTTTGTGTGGATAGGCTGGTGACATAAAAGTCCGCATCGTCTGCTAAGGCTTTTTCTGCACGGCGGCGTGCTATATACAGGCGTCGCTCTAAATCGCGTGCGCGCCAGCCTGCTGGGCCATTGATAAACACTTGTTCAATGACGGGCTGAGACTGTTTGGCGATGTCTCCGAGTACGTCTGGGTTGGTCGGCACCGTCCGCCACCCCACCACTGAGAGTGTTTCAGCGTTGATTTCTTGCTCGAAGCGTTGTTTGGCTTGTTGGGCTTTTACCGGATCGGCACTGAGAAAAATCATGCCCACCGCGTACAGGCGGCTTAGCTTCCATTGATTTTGTTCGGCAATAAGGCGGAAAAAGCGGTCGGGCTTTTGCAGCAGCAGTCCACAACCATCGCCTGTCTTGCCGTCAGAGTTGATACCACCTCGGTGGGTCATGCGGTCAAGTGCAGCGATGGCGGTACGAACCAGTTTATGGCTTGGCTCCCCTTCTTGATGGGCGATAAGGCCAAAACCACAGTTATCTTTTTCCAACATTGGGTTGTACAGCGACATTGCAATTCTCCCTTGCTACTGCGTTACGCGCAGTGATTGCATTTATTGTCGTGATCCTCCTGAC
The DNA here is from genome assembly GCF_001995985.1 of Salinivibrio sharmensis. Lineage (GTDB taxonomy): Bacteria > Pseudomonadota > Gammaproteobacteria > Enterobacterales > Vibrionaceae > Salinivibrio > Salinivibrio sharmensis. Next base: position 134,386 of record NZ_MUFC01000002.1, read on the forward strand.
CACTCTGAACAGCTTCACTTTGTGATTGTGCGCTCGTTATGTTGTGATTTTTTAACGAGAAAAGTAGGTAATTTACTCCCTAACTCACTGTTTTATAGATGGATTGACAGAGAATGCACGGGCAAAGCGCTATTCAGCGACCTTCCAAATTAACGGCAAACCTTGCAAAGGTCAAATTTTTATATGCATTCTTTATGCATCCTTATCAAGGTTGGTTTTTTACATAACTGCATGATTAATATGTATTTATTTGGGTTATATTTATAAATAATATCTATTCGCAATTATGCTTTTTTGTTAAATAATTATTAAATAANATTCTAGCTTTGATGATAAATAAAGAAGGGTGCGTTATATGCTTTCTCTTTCATAGCAAAAAGCACTGTCAATTGATGTAATAAAATAACAAATGATATTCGCAAAGCTGTGAACAGGACAATCACGCGTTCTATCAAAACTGTGGCAGAATACGTCGCCGGTGAGGTAGTGCGTGAATACGATCAAGGACAGCAATAGGGCAGACAGGAGTGGCATGGCGTTTTTGAGTTTTAGCTTGGTTTTGGTGTTAGGCGCTTTGCTTGGCTACGGTTGGCGCGCGCGCCGAGCGACACTGGCGTTATCCGATTGGCGGGTGTATATGGCCGGTTTAGACACGCCGCATGCGATTGTGACTGCCGATAGTGGCGATATATTATACGCCAATGTGGCGTGTGTGGAATCGTTCTCTCTGGTGGGCAGTCATAACCGCTTTAAAACCGCCAATGAGAAACAGCAGCAAGCGGTTCGTGCATTTATGATTTCTCGGCGCTGGCCTCAGCCATTTTCTAACGTTGAAGCCAAAGTGAGAGCGCCGGGGGCCAATCGAGTGCGGGTTAAGGTGACCTTGTCGGGCTTGCCGATCCGCTGTCGCGGCAAACGTGCTTGGCTCATTTCATTTTCTGCGTCCGAATCCAATACTCAATGGCACCTACAACAACAAGAACAAGGTGTGCTTTTAAGCGTGATTAATTCCTTGGCGGAGCTCGTATGCTTTCAGGATGTTGAGGGAAATGTGGTGGGCACCAACGCCGCCTTTGATCGCTTCTGGCAGGGGCGTGAGCAGGAGGCGGTGCTTTGGCAAGCCGGTGAGCCGCTCTCTGAGCCGCGAACCGTGCGTACCTGGGCGACACAACACCACGATGAGAGCTGTTTGTTAGAAACCAATATCACGACGCTTAAAAATGACAAGCAGGAAGTGATAGGCACACTGAGTATCAGCCATGACGTGACCAATTGGCACCAGATGCAGGAGCGATTGCAAAAAGAAGCACAGCAGCGTCATTCGGTTGAGCAAGTGCTGGAACAGCGAAGTAACTTGCTCAGTGCGATTTTCCAAGCCAGCGTCGACCCTATTGGGATATTTGACCAAGACTATTACCATCTTGCGTGTAACCAAGCCTATGCAGACGCGCTTGGCACCACCATTGAAGCGCTCGAGAATGCACCAGCGCAACATGTGGTGGATCCGGAGATATTTGATCAACACAAAGCGCGTGATAAACAGGTGCTAGAAACAGGTGGAACCATTACCTATGAAGATGTCATTTTAACGGATACGGGTGAGCAAACTTGGTATGAGGTGACCAAGTCACGCATTCAAGACCCGGTCACGTTGGCACCAGCTGTACTACTGATGGCACGAGATATCACCGAACGGAAAGAGACACAACAACAGTTAGCCGATGCCATCATGGCACTGCAGGCGCTCAGCTTTGTTGATAGCCTCACTCAAGTGGCTAACCGACGCAGTCTTGACGAGCAATTGGGCACGCTGTGGCGGTCACACGCCAGAGAGCAAACCCCCCTGGCGTTTATTCTTTGCGATATAGATCATTTTAAGCTTTACAACGATCACTATGGCCACCAGCAGGGTGACTGGGCCTTACAACAAGTGGCTAAGGCGCTAAAATCGTCCGTTCATCGCCCGATGGATATGGTGGCGCGCTATGGCGGAGAAGAGTTTGCGATCGTGTTACCGCAAACCGACATTAATGGCGCCATGGATGTCGCCGAGCGAGCACGACAGGCTGTGCTGGCTGCTGACATCGAACACTTAGATGGTGCATCGAATGGGCGGCTTACGATGAGCCTAGGGGTGGCTTGTGTGACGCCAGCGCCGGAGCAGGACTATGGAGATTTAGTCCAATACGCTGATCGCGCCCTTTATCAAGCCAAACGTCATGGCCGTAATCGCTTGAGTGTGGAACATGGCAGCGCCCACTCACGCCCATCAAAGGCTCCGCGAGCCACGGTCGCTGAGTCTATTCACTTTCAACCTGGCGGTTAATAAGCCTTTATGAAACAACTGAAAGTTCTTGCCCAATACTATGTCGATTTGCTAGTCAAATTAGGGATTGTACGGTTTAGCATGCTACTTGCCTTGGCGTTAGTAGCACTGGCTGTAGTGGTCCAAGTGGGGATCACCTTGGTCCTTGAGGGCACTGTTCAAAACATCGATATCATTCGCTCGATTTTTTTTGGCCTAATTATCACGCCGTGGGCGGTCTACTTTTTGTCGGTAGTGGTCGATCAGCTGGAAGAATCACGTCAGCGGCTCTCTAAGTTGGTCTCGAAGCTCGAAGAGATGCGTGCGCGGGATATGCGCCTTAACCGCCAACTGACCGAAAACATTGAGCAGCTGAACTCTGAAATTGAAGAGCGTGAGAAGGCTGAGAATGCCCGCCAACAAGCGATCAAAGATCTAGAAAACGAAGTTTATCAGCGTGAAAAAGCACAGCTTGAGCTAGCAGAGCAAACCGCGTTACTGCGCTCTTTTATCGATGCGTCGCCGGATTTGATTTATTACCGCAATGCCGATGGCCAGTTTTCTGGTTGTAACCGCGCGATGGAAGAGCTAACCGGTTATGACGAGAAAACGCTCAAAGGGCTGACGCCTTGGGACGTTTATCGCGAAGACATTGCCGAGAAAGTGGTAGAAACCGATCAGCAAGTGTTTGATTCGAATGTGTCGATAACCTATGAGCAATGGCTTGAATATCAAGACGGGCGTAAAGCGTATTTTGAATTACGCAAAGTGCCTTTCTTTGCCCGAGATGGTCGGCACCTTGGGTTGCTTGGCTTTGGCCGTGAAATTACCGAACGTAAGCGCTACCAAGACGCGTTGGAAAAAGCGAGCCGAGAAAAAACCGCGTTTATCTCGACCATTAGTCATGAATTGCGCACCCCGCTTAATGGGATTGTTGGCTTAAGCCGGATGTTGCTGGAGTCAAGCCTAGATGATAAGCAGCGAAATTATCTGCGCACCATTTATGTCAGTGCAATCACACTGGGCAACATTTTCAACGACATCATTGATTTAGATAAATCTGATCGCAAGCGTCTTTCTCTGCATCCCACCAGTGTGGACTTCAATGAATTTGTCAGCGAAATCGAGAATATTTCTGCGTTAATGACTGAGCAAAAAGGTTTGCGCTTTGAGCTTGAACGAGTAACCGAACTCCCTGACTACGTGGCGGTAGATGCGACGCGATTGCGGCAGATCCTATGGAACCTCGTCGGTAATGCGGTCAAATTTACCAAACAAGGTTGTGTGATTATTACCGTCAGTGCTGACGTGACAGACGACCATGCCGACTTGTGTTTCGAAGTCGAAGACAGTGGTATTGGGATCCCCGCCGATGAACAAGACAAGATTTTTGCCATGTATTACCAAGTTAAGCAGGCGGGAGAAAATCTGCACGCTGTTGGTACAGGGATTGGCTTGGCGGTATCGCGCAAATTGGCGCGTTTGATGGATGGCGACATTACCCTCGACAGCGAAGAGGGCGAGGGAAGTACCTTTACGGTCACGCTCCGTGTACCGCTGAGCGAGCCTGGGGAAGCCGAGACCCCGGCGTTGGCGCCTGTGGAGAATACGCTACGCATCTTATTGGTAGAAGATATTGAACTTAATATTACAGTGGCCACCAGTTTGCTAGAAAGTCTGGGACATCAGGTGACCGTTGCGCGTGATGGGCAATCGGCTTTAGATGTGTTCTCGCCGGGCGCTTTCGATCTTGCGTTACTCGACATTCAACTGCCCGATATGACTGGATTTGATATCGCTGCTCGCTGGCGAGAGCAGTATGCACAATTGCCACCTTTAGTCGCGCTGACGGCCAATGTCATCAATGATAAAAACAGCTATCTTGCTAAAGGAATGGACGATGCCATCAGTAAACCCATCAGTGTGAGTGCTCTTAACCAGGTGATTGAACAATATGCGCTATCATCCACCACGCTGACTGACGTCGAGACAGCGAGTGATCCTGCGCCCAGCCGTCCTATCGCTAACGAACAAGCAGAGCGCCTGCTCGATATGGACATGCTTACCGGCTACGTTGAGTTGGTAGGGGTTAAGCCTGTGAAGCAAAGCATTGAGATGTTTGAGTCAACCATGCCAGAGTACATTGCGATCTTAGACTCCAACATGACAGCAAGAGACCAAGATGGCATTGTCTCGGAGGCACATAAGATAAAAGGTGCAGCAGGATCGGTGGGGCTCAAGCATATTCAAAAAGTGGCGCAAAAAGCACAATCGCCCGAATTACCCGCTTGGTGGGAAAACATTGCTGATTGGATAGATGAAATCAAAGATGGTTATCAGCATGATTTGGATGTGCTAAAAGCCTGGTTAGATGAGCAAAAGTAACCATGATTGGGTGGGGAAAATCCCTGTGCATAAAGCGAAAAGGCGCCTAACCGGCGCCTTTTCTGTTTCTATTTGAATTCTGCGGGGCATTCACCCCATCTTTCAAACAGGCCAACTTATTGCTCTTCGATTTCACCGCAGAAACGGTAACCTTCGCCGTGGATAGTGGCGATAATCTCCGGGGTGTCACTATGGGATTCAAAGTGTTTACGGATCCGGCGGATCGTCACATCAACGGTACGATCGTGAGGCTTGAGCTCTCGCCCTGTCATTTTCTTCAGCAGCTCGGCGCGTGTTTGGATTTTGCCTGGGTTTTCACAGAAGTGAAGCAGAGCGCGGAACTCAGAGCGTGGCAGCTTAAAGGTTTCCCCTTCTGGGTTAATCAGCGAGCGACTGTTGATATCGAGTGTCCAGCCGTTAAAGACATACACATCGACATTACGCTTCTCTTCACTGTCGTTGACACTGCTCATCGCACGGGTGAGCAAGTTGCGCGCACGGATGGTCAGTTCGCGAGGGTTAAATGGCTTGGTGATGTAGTCATCGGCGCCAATTTCTAAACCAAGGATCTTGTCGACTTCGTTGTCGCGACCGGTGAGGAACATCAGTGCCATGTCGCCTTGTTCACGCAGCTCGCGCGCAAGGAGTAAGCCGTTCTTTCCTGGCAAGTTAATGTCCATGATCACTAGGTGAACATGATGGTTAGACAGGACTTGATGCATTTCGTCACCATCGCTGGCTTCAAACACATTGTAACCTTCCGCTTCAAAGATACTTTTTAGCGTGTTACGTGTGACCTGTTCATCTTCTACAATCAGAATTTGCGGGGTTTGCATTGGCGATACCTAATATCTAAATAGAATCCGGTTGCACTTCACAGTCTAGACGGACTAGCCTGTGAAAAAAATTTACAAAAATGCGAGGAATGTCTACCGCGAACCTCGCAACTAACATATGGCACGCCATCCATAGAGAAGTGTTCGTCGATGCTAGACAACGCACCGTGAGTTCCAGCTTGAGACGGGGCGTGGCGGCGCTCGTTGACCACCAGGCCAATCACTCTAATATCCATCAATTACCGCCAATTGTATTCATTTAACAGCACGCTAACAATATATTAGGATAAGGGTTGATGATTTTTTTCATCCTTTATTGACCCCAATCAAAAGCATGTTAAATGTCAGTTATTGACGATTATTGGCTTAACTTTATGAATAATAGCGCATAATTAGTCAATAAGCATAGTCTGAGTCATGAGCAGGTGTAAACAATGTGTGATCCCAATAACCAGCAAGAGTTGTGGAAAACTTACCAATCCATCGCGTTTCACGCTCCTCAAGCGCCAGATGCCGACGCATTTGCTATTCTTACCGCATTTAATCCGCGTAGCCAACCTTTATCTGAGAAAGAGAATCAATCGCGTAATGCACAGCTTGCAAACGCGATGGCGCAGCAAGGCATACGTTACTGGCCAATGAATGGTGGTGCGCCAGATGGGAGTTGGTATGAGCCGGGGTTCGCGGTTGCTGTAGAAAAGGATGAGGCGATTGCTTTGGCGCAACAATGGGAGCAAAACGCCATCTATTGGGTAGAGACGGACACGCTGTGGTTGTTACCGGCGTTGATGAGCGACTTCTCGCCGCAATCCCTGAATGTGCGATTTTCATCATTATTTAAAGTCTCTCCCTCTTAGACATGTCCTCATTAACACCAAGGAGAAAAATCATGGACGATAAACTGCCTGACTTATGTGATAACTACCCTGACGCGGTACAATGGCTACCTGTGCAATGGCATGATTATGGTGCTAAACCTTGTTTTGAAGGGCGGGTGCGCACGGTACGTTGCCATCACGATAACTCAAAAGTGAAAGCGATATTGGCAACTCCTGGTGAAGGGCAAGTGCTGGTGGTGGATGGCTCTGGTGCGATGGATAGAGCCTTGCTGGGCGATCTTATCGCGCAAAGTGCGGTAGAGAATGGTTGGGCTGGAGTGGTGATTGCTGGGCCTGTTCGTGATGTGGCGACGTTGTCGACCTTGCCTATCGGCATTAAAGCGCTGGGTGTTTGCCCGATTAAAACGCAAAAACGGGACCAAGGTGAGGTTGATGTTGCGTTGGCGCTTGAAGGCGTACCAGTGATGGCGGGGCATTATTTATACGCCGATCATAATGGCGTGGTGGTGTGTGCAGAGCCATTGGCCAGCTGAGCGAGCCCAGAAATTAAAAGTGTAGTCCAACCCCGAGTTGGTAGACTGACTCGGGAGACGCTTCTGGCCGAAACTCGATATCAAGCCCGGCATTAACATCAATCGATTCATTCAACTGGTAGCGACTGTTTACGCCCCATTGATTGACGAGCGTATCGTCATTGCCACGGCTAATCTGGCTCGAGAGACGTAGCTTGTCGGTAAAACGGTACTCAATCCCGCTTAATAACCCCTGCTGAGTGGTGTGTCGGTCGTTCTCGCTTTTGACTTGCGTGCCCATATAAATAGAAACATTGTTAAGCGGATAACGGTAGCCCGACTGAATAGTCCAACTGTCAAAGCCTTGCGTGGCCGACGGAATTGACTGGATAAAGAAGTGATCAGGCGTCTCTTGTGGCGGTGTTTGCCAATCGAACGGATTAGCCCAAGCAGGTGCCGCCACAGCTTGTAAGACGAGGGCCAACAGTCCTAGTTGTTTTATGCTCAAATCCTGTGCCTCATTGTTCTTTTTAGGCTTAGCTCAGTCTTAGAAGTCGCTGATGCGCTGTGATCAGTGTAGACAAAAAATAGATACCGCTGCCGAATTTTGTCTCACTTCTCGCTCGTGTTGATGACGCTTGAAGACCAAGCCTGTCAATACATTGACGATTCGCCACAATATTGGCGAATGAAGGCGTTAAATCGCCAGTGTGCATTTAGCACACGACAAAATGAGCAAATATCAGGCCGTTTTTGGCTGCACACTGGTGTGGTTCAAACGGTTTTCTTCACTATAGGGACGTACATCATGAAAATGTCCTGCCTTTACCTGGCTTTGCAGTTGCTGCCAGTAACTGGCTTCAAATAACTCAGGGTGGAGGCGGTCAAATTCGTCGGCAACGGTACGGTTAACCAGTAAGAAGGTACGAAACTCTTCGGGAAACACGTCATTTTCTCCCACGCTATACCAAGGCTCAGCGGCGAGTTCGTCTTCTGGGTAGCGAGGTGGGGGAATACGGCGAAAATTCACCTCGGTGAGGTAAGCAATCTCATCATAATCATAGAAAATGACCCGATTGTGGCGACTGACGCCAAAGTTTTTAAACAGCATATCACCGGCAAAGATATTGGCGGCGGCCAATTCTTTGAGAGCATCGCCATATTCTTGTACCGCTTGGGTAATGGCCTCAGGCTCTGCTTGTTCAAGATAGAGATTTAACGGGACCATGCGCCGTTCCATGTATAGGTGGCGAATGCGCACTTCGTTATCGGTGACGCTAATGCAAGACGGCGCAACCTCGAGGAGTTCGTCAATCAAGGCGTCGCTAAACCGGTCACGGGGAAAAATAAAGTTGCGATACTCTTGGGTATCAGCCATGCGCCCAACTCGGTCGTGCTCTTTTACTAGACGGTATTTTTCCCTGACTTGGGCGTGGGTCATTTGTTTTTGCGGCGCAAACTTGTCTTTGATGATTTTAAACACGAACCCATAGGAAGGCAGGGTGAACACTGACATCACCATTCCTTTTACCCCAGGGGCAATATCAAATAAATCATCCGAGTTATCTAGATGGTAGAGAAATTCGCGATATAGCTCGGTTTTACCATGTTTTTGACAGCCGATAGCCGTGTAAAGCTCAGCGGGGGTTTTGTTGGGCATTAGTTGATTGAGAAAGTCCACCAACGCCGCCGGGACAGGGGCATACACCATGAAATACGAGCGAGCGAAACCAAATACAATGCTGACATCATCACTGTCGGTAATACAGGCATCGATGTACAGCTCTCCTTGTTCGGAGATCGCCAACGGCAGCACCAAAGGTCGGCGCTGGTTAGCCATATCGAGTCGGCCGATAAGGTAAGCGCCTTTGTTGCGGAAAAACGGCTGGCGCACCATTTCTAGGGTAAAGCTCATGGTGAGCTGCGGGCCAAACCGCGCTTGGAGTATTTGGGTGATACGCTTGAGATCGCCGCTCTTATCTCGCCAAGGTAACGTAAATGGCGTGCTATCTAACATGCGCTCTAAGGTGGCATAGATACCGGCTTGCGACTGAAAGCGCCTTAACAAGGGAGTGGGATATTTAGGGATCCGTCCTCCTTGGGAGCTTTGCACGAACAGTTTGTCGCGACGAATGTTGCGGTGTTCAAAAATCCGACAGTAAACAGAGTTAAAAAAACTCTCCGCAATATCATAGCGCGGGTAGTCATCAAGTAGGGTGACGTAGGCGGCTTTCACCGCCATTAAAAAGGAGCGCGTCGCATGCTCTTTGCCCAGCATGGCACCTAGCTGCTGGCTAACAAGGCCAACATGGTGGTCATAAAACTGAATCCGGGTTTTCAGTGCTTGCTGAACACTTTTCCAGTCTTGCTGTTCAAAGCGTTCCTGCGCGCCCGATGTGACATCGAGAAACCGGCCATACATGGCATCCGAGCCTTGTAGAATAGTATTTGCGACTAACTGCGCCATGGCTTCTTGGGTCATTCGCGCTCCTTGCGGTCTTGGTTGCTCCCTCGTTCAAGCTCGCAGAGTTTTGTTGAAAAAGCAATCAGGATCACTTTTTTGTTGACCTTGGCAACATGATTCGATACACCTAGAGAGAATCAAACAAAACAAATGATAAACGCAACACACATGCAACTAACGATCAGCACCCAGACCACCACAACCACCATTATTATTACTGGCACAACGTGTGTTGGTGCGGGCTGATACGCACAGAATTTCCAAAAAAGCCCGTACCTCCAAAGGTACGGGCTTTTTTTTATCTTAAAGAGAGAGGTCCCAAACGGATGCGAGTTTTAAAATTTGGTGGCACGTCGCTTGCCGATGCCGAGCGCTTCAGTCGCGCAGCCGATATCATCGTTAGTAACCAAGGGCAGAGCGATGTGTCTGCCGTGTTATCCGCCCCCGCGAAAGTCACAAACATTCTAGTTTCTGTGGTCGAGAGCACGGTGAAGCACGGGGAAGCCGAGTTGCCACTCAAAGAACTCGAGCAGCTTTTCGTCGGCTTGTTCCATGGCCTTGCTGAGCGGCAACCCAACCTTGAGACCCAACCACTGTTCGATAAGTTAACTCGCAGCCTTGGCCAACTTCGTCAATATGTACATGGCATGAGCTTATTGGGCCTTTGTCCTGATAGCACTTATGCACGCGTGGTCAGTAAAGGTGAGCGCTTATCGGTCGCCGCGATGCATGCGTTGCTTGAAGCGCGCGGTTATGCGGTCTTTGATATCGATCCGGTCGAATACTTTGCCGCGTCGGGAAGCCATTTAAGTGCAGAAGTGGATATCGAGGCCTCCTCACAGCGCTTTAAACAATCCCCCATCCCAGCCAAGCATATTGGCCTGATGCCAGGCTTTATGGCCGGCAATGAAAACGGCGAATTAGTGACGTTAGGCCGTAATGGATCCGACTACTCGGCGGCGGTTCTCGCGGCCTGTGTACGCGCTGAGTGCTGCGAAATTTGGACGGATGTTGACGGTGTCTATAACTGTGACCCTCGGTTGGTGCCGGACGCGCGCTTGCTTAAGTCATTGAGCTATCAAGAGGCGATGGAGCTATCGTATTTTGGCGCCAAAGTGTTACACCCAAAAACCATTGCGCCAATCGCACGCTTCCATATCCCGTGTTTAATCAAAAACACCACCAACCCGCAAGCCGAAGGCACCTTAATTGGCGAAGACAGTGGTGAAGATAAACTGGCAATTAAAGGGATCACTACGTTAAGCGATCTGAGCATGGTTAACCTGTCAGGCCCTGGTATGAAAGGCATGGTGGGGATGGCGTCACGCGTGTTTGGCGCGATGTCGTCGGCAGGAGTATCGATTGTATTGATCACCCAGTCTTCGTCTGAATACAGCATCAGCTTTTGTATTCAACGCCAGGACAAAGAAAAAGCCGACAAGGTGCTGAGTAACCATTTTGAGCTTGAACTGAAAGACGGCCTACTTGAGCCGGTCGAGTTTATTGATGATCTGTCGATTGTCTCTTTGGTGGGCGATGGCATGCGCACCTCGAAAGGGGTCGCGTCGCGCTTTTTCACCTCGTTGGCGGAAGTGAATGTTAATATCGTCGCCATTGCTCAAGGCTCCTCGGAACGTGCTATCTCTGCCGTTGTCCCTTCAGAGCGGGTCTCAGAAGCAGTCAAAGCCTGTCATGAAAACTTGTTTAATAGTCAACATCACTTGGATGTGTTTATCGTTGGTGTTGGTGGTGTGGGTGGCGAGCTGATTGAGCAAATTCGCCGTCAGCAAGCCAAACTCAAACAACAAGGGATTGTGATGCGAGTGTGTGGTCTGGCCAACAGCAAAGGGATGTGGTTAAACAGCCAAGGCATTGATCTTAATAGTTGGCGTGATGAGTTACCGAATCATCTATCTAGCTTCAGCTTGGCGGGCATGATCCAACTGGTTCAGCGTAATCATATTATTAACCCTGTGTTGATCGACTGCACTGCCGATCAGCAGGTTGCCGATCAATATGCTGATTTCTTGCGTGCAGGCTTTCACGTGATCACCCCCAACAAGAAAGCCAATACCAGTAGCATGGCTTACTATCACCAACTGCGTCAGGCCGCGCGTGCGACTCACCGCAAGTTTATGTATGAAACCACGGTGGGAGCCGGTTTGCCAGTTATCGAGAACCTACAAAACCTGATTGCAGCGGGGGATGAATTGTCACGTTTTTCTGGCATTTTATCGGGTTCGCTCTCGCATATTTTCGGGAAGCTGGATGAAGGTGCCAGCTTTAGTGACGCGACCAAGGTGGCGCGTGACAATGGCTTTACCGAGCCGGATCCGCGAGACGATCTGTCGGGCATGGACGTGGCACGTAAGCTCTTGATTTTGGCTCGAGAAGCCGGAATGGAGCTGGAGCTTGACGATGTCGAGGTCGAGCCAGCGCTTCCGCCTGGCTTTGATCAGTCTGGCGATGTTGAAAGTTTCATGGCCCGCTTGCCTCAAGCCGATGCGTACTTTAAACAATGGTCAGAGGAAGCTGCCAAAGAGGGCAAAGTCTTGCGGTATATCGGTGGCATTGAAGATGGGCGCTGCTTTGTCAAAATCCAAGCGGTATCCGACGATGACCCGATGAATAAGATCAAAGAGGGTGAGAACGCATTGGCCTTCTATAGCCGTTATTATCAGCCGATTCCATTGGTACTGCGTGGATATGGCGCGGGAACAGCCGTCACCGCTGCTGGGGTGTTTGCGGACTTAATGCGTACCCTAGGTTGGAAGTTAGGAGTTTAGTCATGGCTGTCCGTGTTTATGCGCCTGCCTCTATTGGCAATGTGAGCGTGGGATTTGATGTGCTGGGCGCCGCGGTAAGCCCGGTTGATGGGAGCTTGCTGGGTGATGTGGTCGAGGTTGCTGATGGAGGAGATCAGGCGTTTTCCTTGCGCTGCCAAGGCCGCTTTACAGATAAGCTGCCTTCTGATGAGCGGGACAACATTGTCTATAAGGCTTACTTGGCCTATGCCGAGGCGCTAAAAGCTAACCATCTCTCTGTGAGGCCGGTGGCGATGGTACTGGAAAAAAATATGCCCATAGGTTCAGGGCTTGGCTCCAGTGCATGCTCGATCGTTGCCGCGCTCGATGCCCTTAATCGTTTTCATGACTATGCGCTCGATGAGACCACCATGTTAACGCTCATGGGGGAGATGGAAGCGTCCATATCTGGCAGCTTACACTATGATAATGTCGCACCGTGTTACCTGGGTGGTTTGCAGCTGATGTTGGAAAGCCAAGGGGTAATTAGCCAAGCGGTGCCACATTTTGACAACTGGTATTGGGTGATGGCTTATCCGGGCATCAAAGTGTCGACCGCAGAAGCGCGTACCATCTTGCCCGCCCAGTATCGCCGGCAAGATGTGATCGCCCATGGTCGCTACCTCGGCGGCTTTATTCACGCGTGCCACACCCAGCAGCCTCAACTGGCGGCGAGTTTAATTTGCGATGTGGTTGCCGAACCGTATCGGCAAAAACTGCTACCGGGGTTTGTCGACGCTCGCGACTATGCAGCCAGCTGTGGTGCATTGGCGACAGGGATCTCGGGCTCAGGGCCGACGCTATTTAGCATTTGTGATGATTTGCAGGTGGCAGAGCGGTTAGCACAGTGGTTGCGCGAGCACTATGTACAAAATAATGATGGCTTTGTTCATGTATGTCGCATTGATGGACAGGGCGCGAAAGAAATAGGAAGTCAGGCATGAAGCTATACAACATCAAAGATCACAGTGAAACCGTGTCATTCTCGCAAGCTGTTCAGCAAGGGCTAGGTCGCGGGCAAGGGTTATTCTTTCCCGATAAGCTGCCGTATTTCGACGATATCGAGGCATTACTGGCCATGCCTTTGGTGGCGCGTAGTAGCGAGATTTTATCTGCACTTATTGGCGATGAACTACCCAAAAGCCAAGTCAGCGAACTGGTTAGTAATGCGTTTAGCTTTGCCACGCCACTTGAACAAGTGGATGACCATATTCATGCGCTAGAGCTTTTCCATGGCCCGACATTGGCCTTTAAAGACTTTGGTGGCCGTTTTATGGCGCAGTCACTAGCGGCGGTGTCTGATGGTAAAAAGATCACCATCCTCACCGCAACGTCAGGTGACACGGGAGCCGCGGTCGCTCACGCGTTTTACGGCATTGATAATATCGACGTGGTCATCTTGTACCCGAAAGGCAAAATCAGCCCGCTGCAGGAAAAGCTTTTTTGCACCCTTGGTGGCAATATTCATACGGTCGCGATTAATGGCACCTTTGATGATTGCCAAAGCATGGTGAAACAGGCCTTTGATGATAGCGAGCTTCGTCAGACAATTGGCCTTAACTCGGCCAACTCCATCAACATTAGCCGCTTAATGGCACAGATTTGTTACTACTTTGAAGCGGTAGCACAAATTCCCCCACACAAGCGAGATCAGGTGGTGATATCGGTGCCCAGTGGTAACTTTGGTAACCTCACTGCCGGTTTGCTTGCTAAAGCGATGGGGCTGCCGATAAAACGCTTTATCGCTGGCACCAATGCCAATGATACGGTGCCACGGTATCTCGATTCAGGCGAGTGGGCACCGCAGCAAACCATCGCCACGTTGTCCAATGCCATGGACGTGAGTCAACCCAATAACTGGCCACGTATCGAAGAGCTTTTCCGCCGTGAGCAGTGGACGTTGAGTGAACTTGCTTCAGGGCGTGCTGACGATGAGGAAACGGCTGAGAGCTTAAAGTCGCTCTCTCAGGCGGGCTACTTGTGTGAACCCCATGGTGCAATTGCATACCGATTGCTGGCGGAACAGCTTGAAGAAGGAGAAGAGGGGATCTTCTTGTGCACAGCGCATCCGGCGAAATTTAAAGAGTCGGTTGACGCGATCCTTGGTAAAGATATTCCTCTACCCGGACCGCTGGCGAAGCATGCGCAAATGACGCTGCTTTCACGCGAGCAAGACGCTGATTTCCAAACACTACGAGACTATTTGCTTGAAGTGAATGGTTAAGGCTTAGCCAGTCATCGCTATGAATACAAAAACAGCCCGCGATTGCGGGCTGTTTGATTTGATACACAGCTTGGTTAGCGTTGGTTGAAGCGCTATAGAGAGCTAGTAAAGGTACGGGTGATCACGTCGCGTTGCTGCTCAGGGGTCAGTGAGTTAAAGCGTACCGCATAGCCAGAGACGCGAATGGTCAGCTGTGGGTATTTCTCTGGGTGTTTAGCCGCGTCTTCCAGTGTCTCACGCTTTAGTACGTTAACATTAAGATGCTGGCCGCCTTCGTTGATGGCTTGTGTTTCGATATTCACTTCGCGGTAATCGAATTCACCCAAAGAAGATAGGGCAACTTCCTGATCCGCTTCAAAGCCTTGCTTGGCACAGACACAACGTGCTTGATCGGTGTCTTTATCGATCAGCCAAATAGAATTAACAAGTTCATCATTGGCCGCTGAGGTTACTTGAATACCAGTGATCATGGCCTATCCCCTTTTATGATAGTGACTTCTATGATGTAAGATTTCATCATTTTGAGTGCCTATATATACCCTGTATTAGGTAGGGTTTTATTGACCTGAATCAAATTTTTTGTGATCTTAACGTTATGATATTTATCTTATATCAATCTTTATCTATCTAATGCGCCTACTGTAGCACGCGCCCTCCGTCAACGCGAGTATTCGCCCAGCACTGAAGTGAATAGTGTAGTAATAAAATTACAAGTGAAAGTTTTGGCGGTGGAAAATAATGTGTGCGCGTTAATGAGGCAAGTTTGCACCACGTGTGTTCACCTTTTGGCACAACCTGATACGGGTTTTTCATAAAGTTTTGATTTTTATTGATATTTAAAGTTGGCATCAATATTTCATAGAGAAAAGTGAATCTGCAATGATGAGGAATGCCCCATGATCAAGCCAACCATGACGCGTGCTAGCTTGCCGACCCCCAACCGCGCAGTACAAGGTCGCTGTCAGCGCCACTATCATTCACACACCGAGCGAACAAAAGATCGCGCCACACACTGATTTTGCCTCGCTGCCTCGTTAGAATAGCGCCAGTGTGATGAAAAGGAGCAACCATGACTCAGGCGCAAACGTGGCAGCAAGTGCTGGCTGATGAGAAACAACAAGCTTACTTTCGAGAAACCTTGGCCTATGTTGAACAAGCGCGTGCTAACGGCGTGACGGTTTTTCCGCCGAAGGAAGATGTGTTTAACGCCTTTCGCTACACTGAGCTGGGCGATGTAAAGGTGGTGATTCTGGGCCAAGACCCGTATCACGGGCCGAATCAAGCGCACGGGCTGTGCTTTTCCGTGCGACCAGGTGTGAAGACACCACCGTCACTGGTCAATATTTATAAAGAGCTTGCAACGGATATTGAGGGCTTTACGCCGCCTTCTCACGGTTATTTAAAAAGCTGGGCAGAGCAAGGGGTGTTGTTGCTCAATACTGTGCTGACCGTGGAGCAAGGAAAGGCACACTCTCACGCCAAATTGGGCTGGGAAACCTTCACGGATCGTGTCATTGAGGCGGTGAATCAGCAGTGCCAAGGCGTGGTGTTCTTGTTATGGGGCGCTCATGCCCAGAAAAAAGGCAAAGCGATTGACCGTCAGCGCCATCATGTACTCACCGCGCCTCACCCATCACCGCTATCTGCGCATCGTGGCTTTTTTGGTTGTCAGCACTTTTCACAAACCAATGCGCTGCTTCAGGCGCAGGGGAGGACGGCTATTGATTGGCAGCCTTATCTCGAGGCGGAGTAGGCAAAGTCGTTGAGGTCTGATTGTCGTGCGCAATCGATTATGTCGCTTGGTTGCTTTCTCCTGAGGTTGCTTGTGACTCGTGGCAATCCCAAAGTGTGATGAAAAAAAGGTGCTCGGTGAGCACCTTTTAGCAATCCTATGTTGAGGGTGAGTTAATCGAGGTCCAGTTGAGAGAAATCACCAAAAATATCGATTTCTTCCAATTCTTTTTTTAGCCGCTGTTTGTCTTTTAGCGCTTCAATTTCTCTCCATTTACGTTTGACTGGTTTCGCGCGTCCGTTGCGTTGTGGCTTGTCTTGCTCGAACAGATCGTTAAAGGCAATGTTTTCCATAGTCACCTCTTTTCACCTTGCGGTCAGTTTTTAAATACCACAGCTACCCCTAACGTAAAATTGAAGTATTTCTCATTTGTGGCAGTCCGATGAAGTTTTTATGAGACCACAATCACTGATTTTTAAAATGAGTGACGGTTGCCCCAGCCGTGATGAGTTTGAATTGACCTAGGAAGAGGTTCACGCGAAGATTGCGCCGCATTGCTCATTATCCTTACTTAACTACGACGAGGGACAGTCCATTGAGCCTACTCACTTTTATTAATGATCTGATTTGGGGCTCGGTACTCATTTATGTGCTCATCGGTGGTGGGATCTTTTTTACCTTGAAACTAGGAGGGATCCAGTTTCGTCACTTCTCTCATATGTTTTCGGTCATGCGTCATAGTCGCCGTCGTGAGGGGAGCAGTATTTCGTCTTTCCAAGCCTTGTGCACCGGGCTTGCCGCTCGCGTGGGGACGGGAAATATGGCTGGTGTGGCGGTGGCTCTGTCGCTAGGGGGGCCGGGGGCGATCTTTTGGATGTGGCTAATGGCATTCCTCGGCATGGCGACGGCCTTTGCTGAGAGCACGCTGGCACAAGTTTACAAAGTGCGGGATCCCGACGGCTATTTTCGCGGAGGCCCAGCCTATTACATGGAGCATGGGTTAGGTATGCGTTGGATGGGCGTGCTTTTCTCGGTATTGCTGATCTTAGCATTCGGCTTGGTGTTTAATTCGGTGCAAGCAAATTCCATTTCACAAGCGGCACAAGTGGCCTTTGCCTGGCCGCCTGCCTATGTCGGCGCAGGCTTAGTGCTGGTCAGTGGATTGATCATTTACGGTGGGCTACGCCAAATTGCGCGCACGGCCGAAGTGATTGTCCCCGTGATGGCACTACTGTATTTGTCGTTATCCTTGTATGTGGTCGTCACGCATCTTGAGCAAGTACCTGCGGTATTGATGCTGGTGGTAAAGAGTGCATTCGGTCTCCACGAAGCGGCATCAGGAGCGTTGGGTTACACCCTGGCACAAGGCATGATTCAGGGGATTAAACGCGGATTATTCTCGAACGAAGCAGGCATGGGATCAGCGCCCAATGCCGCCGCCTCGGCGACGCCTTATCCACCTCACCCCGTTTCCCAAGGTTATGTGCAAATGCTCGGGGTGTTTGTCGATACTCTGGTGATTTGTACGGCAACGGTTGCGATCATTCTTTTGTCTGGGGAGTATATTCCCGGTGGCGAAATCACAGGGGTAGAGTTAACCCAAAGGGCCTTAAGTGCTCAAGTGGGTGATTGGGGCGAACAGTTTGTCGCAGTTGCGATTTTCTTTTTCGCCTTTACCTCCATTATTGCCAATTATTCGTACGCAGAAACCAATTTATTGTTTATTGATCACCGATGTCGTCCAGCGTTGCCGTACTTTCGCGCGGTGGTTTTAGGGATGGTTATGTTTGGTGCGTTGGCAGAGCTGCCGCTGGTGTGGACACTCGCTGATGCCTCAATGGGGATGATGGCGCTGGTAAACATGATTGCGATCTTCTTGTTATCGGGCATCGTCAAGCGTCTCGCTCAGGATTATCACACCCAGCGTTCATTGGGTCGAGTACCTGTGTTTGATAGCCGCCGTTTCCCAGAGCTACACAGCCAACTGGACGATAAGGCGTGGCCGCTCCCTAAACGTTAAAGGCGGGAAAATAAGCCAGCCTGGCGGGCGGTCAGCGGTGGTTTTTTTATGCGGGAATGATAGGC
Organism: Salinivibrio sharmensis; assembly: GCF_001995985.1. Classification (GTDB taxonomy): domain Bacteria; phylum Pseudomonadota; class Gammaproteobacteria; order Enterobacterales; family Vibrionaceae; genus Salinivibrio; species Salinivibrio sharmensis. Next base: position 152,572 of record NZ_MUFC01000002.1, read on the forward strand.
TTAGCAAAAGATAAATAACAAAAGGGCGAGCAACATGCTGATAGTGGTTTCTCCTGCAAAAACCTTGGATTACGAAACGCCATTGCCGACAGACCGTTATACCCAACCTCAGCTTACTGAACACTCAGAGGCGTTGATTAAGGTTTGCCGCCAGCTGACGCCGGCAGACATTGCCTCGCTCATGAAAGTCAGTGATAAAATTGCCAGTTTAAACGCTGTCCGTTTTTCTGAATGGTCGCCAACCTTTACCCCGGACAATGCACGACCCGCCGCGCTCGCCTTTAAAGGTGATGTGTACACAGGGTTAGATGCGAATTCGATGTCTGAGCAAGACTTCGATTGGGCACAAGACCATTTTCGTATGTTATCTGGCTTGTATGGGCTGTTACGCCCGCTCGACCTGATGCAGCCTTACCGCTTAGAGATGGGCACCAAGTTGTCGACGCCACGCGGTGATAACCTCTATCAGTTCTGGGGAGATATCATCACAGAGGTACTGAATGAAGATTTGGCAGCGCAAGGTAGCCGGCTGTTGGTTAACCTTGCCTCGAATGAGTACTTTAAAGCGGTCAACAAGAAGGTGCTTAACGGCGACATCATCACCCCGGTGTTTAAAGATTATAAGAATGGTCAGTACAAGGTGATTAGCTTTTATGCCAAAAAAGCACGCGGGATGATGGCGCGTTATCTGATTGATCAGCGCGCGAGCTCAGTGGCGGACATTAAAGCGTTTGATGTGGCAGGCTATTACTTCAGTGAAGCTGATTCGAAAGGCAATGAGCTCGTCTTTCTGCGCGATGAGCAATAAGCGTTGTCAGTGACAAAAAGCGAACAATAAAAAAGCCCCAGCAGGGGCTTTTTTATTTCTGGCACAAATCAGTGCAGGATCCGCGCGCGGATAGTGCCTTCGATGGCTTTGAGCTTTTTCAGTGCCTTGTAGGCATGATCACTGTCTTCAACATCAATCACCACATAACCAATTTGCGATGATGTTTGTAAGTACTGTGCGGCGATGTTGACGTCTTCGTCGGCAAAAGTGGTGTTGATTTTGGTCAGCACTCCCGGACGGTTAGCGTGTATATGCAGCAAGCGCGAGCGGCCTTGATGCTCTGGCAATGACACTTCAGGGAAGTTGACGCATGACAAGGTCGAACCGTTGTCGGAGTATTTAATCAATTTCCCAGCAACCTCTAGGCCAATGTTTTCCTGCGCTTCTTGGGTTGACCCACCAATATGCGGTGTGAGTAATGCATTATCAAACGCTTGTAGCGGAGAGCTGAATGCGTCTTTGTTGGTTTTTGGTTCAACCGGGAAAACATCGATTGCCGCCCCAGCCAAATGCTTGCTTTCTAGCGCGCCACAGAGGGCATCGATGTCGACCACCGTGCCGCGTGAGGCATTAATAAAGATCGCCCCCGGCTTCATGCGGGCAAAGGCCTCGGCATCAATCATATTCTGCGTGCTTGGTGTCTCTGGGACATGGAGCGAGACAATATCACTGCGATTCAGCAGCTCTGTGAGCGAGTTAACTTGAATGGCGTTGCCCAAAGAGAGTTTATTATCAACATCATAATAATACACACGCATCCCTAAGTTTTCCGCCAAGATACTCAGCTGGGTGCCGATATGGCCATAGCCAATAATACCGAGTACCTTACCACGCGCTTCAAAAGAGCGGTCGGCAGATTTTTGCCATTCACCGCGATGTGCTTTGGCGTTCTTTTCGGGGATCCCGCGTAGGAGCAGCAGGATCTCGCCCAAAACCAGCTCTGCGACACTGCGGGTGTTGGAGAAAGGTGCGTTAAAGACGGGGATCCCGCGCTTAGCCGCTGCATCAAGATCGACTTGGTTGGTGCCGATACAAAAGCAGCCAACCGCGACCAGCTTCTTCGCTTTTGCAAAGACAGATTCCGTTAACTGGGTGCGAGACCGCAGCCCAACAAAGTGTGCGTCTTGAATGGCCTCTTCAAGATCCTCACCCGTGAGTGAGCCTTTGTGATACTCGATGTTGGTGTAGCCGGCCTGCTTGAACGCTTCAACAGCAGTCGGGTGGACGCCTTCGAGTAATAATATTTTGATTTTATTCTTGTCCAGTGAATAGTGTGACATGCGGGCTGTTCTCTTCCTTAGAAACAATAATGGTAGCAATGTTGCGCCTGAGTGCCGGGGCGCATCGTACCTTATTCCCTCGCGTGGATGGCGAAGGGGAGTGGCGGTTGATTGACCTGGTCATTAGGTTGATCTTTTACGTCAAAAGACCGCAGGGCATGCGATGTGCCGGTATCAGAACAGTGACCAAGATAACAAAAATTCACATGTGGGGTAAGAATTATCCGTTCTAGGCCATAAAAAAAGCACCTTAAAAAAGGTGCTTTTAACTTATTGATTACATTGAGCGCAAACGTTTGGCTTTTTTTGATATTACCGGTGAGGCGTAAGCATTTGATTTGCTGTGTTATGCACTCAGTTTGCCACTTTTTTCACACCGGAATCTGTCCCTGTAAGGACGATATCTGCGCCACGGTTAGCAAACAGGCCAACCGTCACCACGCCAGGAATGGCATTGATGGCGTCTTCTAACCCTTTTGGATCTTGGATTTTCATATTGTGTACGTCGAGGATCACGTTGCCATTGTCCGTGATCACACCTTGACGGTAACACGGGTCGCCACCTAGTTTGAGTAATTCACGTGCGACATAGGAGCGTGCCATGGGGATCACTTCAACGGGAAGTGGAAACTCACCGAGTACATCCACATGCTTGGTATCGTCGATAATACACACGAACTTTTTGGCGATGGCCGCGACGATTTTTTCACGCGTTAGAGCAGCGCCGCCGCCTTTAATCATATGATTGCGCGCATTGATCTCATCTGCGCCATCAACATAGATATCTAAACTTGCCACTTCATTGGCGTCGAGTACCTCAATCCCCAAGGCTTTTAGTCGCTCGGTCGAGGCTTCTGAGCTAGACACCGCGCCTTTGATTTGCTCTTTAATCGGGGCAAGGGCATCAATGAAGTAGTTTACGGTTGACCCCGTTCCCACACCAATAATGCTGCCAGGTTTGACATATTCAACCGCGGCTTCGCCGGTGGCTTTCTTCTTTTCGTCTTGGGTCATGATAACTCCTGAATCAAAGGGATTGGGCGTGATTATAGCGAAGCCGGCAGGTGGCGTCAGGGGCTAGGTCGCGAAATACGTATTGGCCATTGCCAATGTTGGCTGGGGGTCAATATATGGGGTAAAGGCACATCCCATTGCTCGGTCGGTAACGCGGGCCATTGCTGGCAATCATGCGCGAGCCCAACCGCGACCGCATCCGATGCACATAACCCGAGTGTACGATCGTAGTAGCCTCCTCCCATGCCAAGGCGTTGTCCTTTTGCGTCAAACGCCACCAAAGGCGTGGCAATCACGTCGAGTTTTCTACTCGGTATCAAGGTGCGAATATCGAGCTGGGGCTCAGCAATCCCATAACCATTAATCCGCATTGGGGTGGTCGGGGTGTAGTGGAGAAACAGTAAGTGACCACGGCTAAAGGGATGAATGACGGGCAAGTAGACATTTTTGTTCGCCCTCCAGCACGCCTCAATGACAGGCGTTGTATCTAGCTCGCCATCGAAAGAGAGGTACAGAGCAACGTTTGTAGCTTGTTCAACATCAGCCAGTGCGATAAATCGTTTGGTGACCGCCTCTGCGGCGAACGTTTGTTGCTCAGGAGAGAGCTGACGACGTGCGTCACGGATGGCGTGTCGTATGTGTTGTCTAGGCTGCATAACTGTCCTTGATGCTAGCCAAAGGATAGTGAAGAGGACCCCGGGGTGCCGTTGGGATCGATGGCCCTTGAACCCGCTGGTTCAAGGCGGGTGGGTAGTATAAACCGTAGGCTTCTCGGTGCATGCCGAGCTTGCTCAGTAGCTTATAACAACGCACCCTTAGTTTTGCTTATCGGCTCAGGGACGTAGATCCGCTGACAAACACCCCAGGGAATTGGGTTATTCTTGCGATCCTTGCGCTGCCATTGCTTTATCGAGTTGTGATGTCATCAGGGCGGTCCGTTGCGTTACCTGATCTTGCAGTGTCTCTAATGACTGTTTGGCATCATTTAATTCATGACAAACATTGAGAGCGGCAATGGCAATTAGCTGCTCTGTATTGGTTACTTTAGTGCGCTCAGCCAGCCGATGCAACCGTTGATCGAACTCGCTTGCTGCATCTTTAAGCGCTTGCTCTTGCCCTGGCGGACAATTGACGCGAACAAGACGATCTAGAATTTTAATTTCAACCGGTTGTGTGCTCATAGTCCCAAGCTGGCTCCTCATGCGGCCCGACAGTTCGAGGGCCCAGTACACAGTGATGGCGCTATTCTAGCAATTATTTCTGCCAATACACTACATCGAAGATCATCCACCGTATTGGTGCCGGGATTTTAATCAAATATGGTGGCCTCAGCCCCGCTAGTATGGCTGGATGGCACGAACAAACCCTTTGAGCATAAATGTGAATTAGCTCGCGCCTTATCTTGCTTCTTGCTGATGTGGTTGATCTTTATCATCGTGATGGACGGGTTTGCGCCGATACACTAAATGCTCCAATTGGCATGCTTGAGGTCGCTGCTGCTCTTTGCTTTTTGATATCAATGTTGGTTTTTTATCGCAGTGATTCAGCCTGCTGGTGTGAAATGCTAAACTATGCCCTTTCATTTTTAACGTATGACCAAGGGCAAGATCGTGACTGATACCCGTTTACCCGCTTATGCGACAACAGCAGACACACTGAGCGCGGACAGTTTGGCCGTGACCCCAGCAGAGATGCATGGCTTGATTGCCGGCATGCTCAGTGGCGGTTTAGAGCTGGAAGATGGCAGTTGGCTGACCATTCTGTATGACTATACCCACCAAGGCATGGGGTGGCCAATGGAGTCGAAGACGCTTGCGATGCAAAGTTATCATCAACTGAAAGCACAGCTAACTGGCAGCGATCTGGATTTGGACATTTATGTGCCTGATGACGAACAGTCAGGTGTCGTGGCTCGAGCCGAAGCGTTGGTGGAGTGGATTAATGCGTTTTTAGTTGGGGTGGGACTGATCGGAACCAAAGGCCGCACCTTATCTAAGGACGTGACAGAAGCGTTGGGCGATCTCAAAGATGTGGCTCAGCTGGGCGTCGATGAAGATGGCGACATGCAAGAGCAAGCTGAATTACTGGAGCAAGTTGTCGAGCATGTACGTGTGTGCAGCATGGTTGTGCATGCTGAGCTCGGTGCGCGTCCGGACAGCGACGACACACCCAAAACATTGCATTAATCTCAATCAACGCTTTTCGTCTAGGGCATAGCGTGACTCAGGGTGAGGGATAACGGGGATGAAATCCTACGACATAGTGATCGCGGGTGGCGCGATGGCAGGGGCGACTGCCGCCTTAGCCATAGACACATTAAGCGGGGGTACACTGCGTATTGCCGTGATTGAGGCCATGGTGCCAGACCATGGCGAGCACCCAGGATATGATGCGCGCAGTATTGCGTTGGCACAAGGCAGCTGCGCGGCGTTTTCAAAACTGGGGCTTTGGGAGTCACTGGCCCCCTTTGGTACGCCGATTCAGCATATTCATGTGTCAGATAGCGGCCACGCAGGTCAAACCCGTATCGATGCTCAGTCGCAAGGCGTTCCGTATCTTGGCCAGGTGATTGAACTGGCCGATGCCGGTGCAGTGTTACACCAAAAGCTGCAAAACCGCCAGGCTATCGATGTGTATTGCCCTGATGCCGTGATTGCCATTGAGCGTTGCGTCGAGGCGGTAACGGTGCGATTAAAGCAGGGACAATCTTTGACGGCATCCGTGCTGATTGCCGCTGATGGTGGGCGCTCGTCATGTTGCCAGCAGCTCAATATTCCGCGTCAGCAACACGATTTTGGCCAGGTGGCAGTGATTGCCAATGTGTCGACAGCTCTTCCCCATCAAGGTCACGCGTTCGAGCGTTTCACCCAAACCGGCCCCGTCGCCCTTCTTCCTATGTCGCAAGGGCGTTGCTCGTTGGTGTGGTGTATGACAGCCGAGCAAGCAGATGAGCTTATGCAAGTGAGTGATGATGCGTTTGTGCATCGGCTGCAGCAGGTGTTTGGCTGGCGTTTGGGCAAATTGCTGCATGTTGGAGAGCGCCACGCATACCCTTTGGTGCTCAACCAAGTGGTTCGCCCGGTGAGTCATCGAGTGGCCGTGGTTGGGAATGCTGCGCAAAGCTTGCACCCGATTGCCGGACAAGGCTTTAACCTTGGTTTACGAGATGTCATGACGTTAGCGCACACGCTGACGGAGGCGGCAGCGCGTGGTGATGATATCGGTGCGATGCCAACATTGATGACTTATGCCAAACAACGAACACCAGACCGAGATGCCACTGTGGCATTGACATCAGGGTTGGTTCACCTCTTTTCCAATGACAGTCCGTCCCTCGCTGGCGTGCGTAATGCCGGTTTGGGGCTGATGTCAGCATTTGACTGTGTGAAACAACCGCTAGTGCAACGCACGATAGGATGGGTAGAACCGAGATGAAAATGATCAATGTCGATGTGGCGATTGTCGGCGGCGGTATGGTAGGCCTGACACTAGCCGCCTCGCTAGCCGATACCGATTTAAGGGTGTTGGTGATAGAAGGCAAAGCGCCCGATACGACCTTCAGTGATGTTCCTGAAAACCGGGTATCAGCACTGAGTCGCGCCAGTGAAAGCATACTTCGTAACCTTGATGTATGGTCCAGCATTGTGTCTCGCCGCGCCGCCAGCTACCAGCAAATGCGGGTGTGGGAGAAAGACAGTTTTGCTGATATTCACTTTGATGCACAAGCGTTTGGGCAGCAGAACCTTGGTCATATCGTTGAAAATCGTGTGATTCAGTTGGCTTTGCTCGAGAAAGTGCAAAAGCAGGACAATGTGACCGTGCTGATGCCGGAGCAATGTCAATCCATGTTACAAGGTGAGAGTGAAACCTGGTTGCAGCTGGCCTCGGGCGGTGGCGTCACCGCTAAGCTGGTGGTGGGGGCGGATGGTGCCCGCTCTTGGGTGCGTGAACACGCTCAGCTTCCCCTTGTGCAACGCGACTATGGTCACCATGCGGTGGTGGCGACGGTGCGTACGGCTGAACCACACCAAGGGGTGGCACGGCAAGTATTTACGCCGGATGGCCCACTTGCTTTCTTACCGCTTTCAGACTCGCATTTATGTTCGATTGTTTGGTCTATTCCACCTGAGCAAGCACGTGATTATGTCGCGATCGACGCCGAGCTATTTAATCGTGCATTAACCGCCGCGTTTGATGCCAAGCTGGGGTTGTGTGAGGTGCTAGGACCGCGCGCCAGCTACCCGCTTACCATGCGCTATGCGCAGAACTTTGCGGCAGAGCGCCTTGCACTGGTCGGTGATGCTGCGCATACCATTCACCCATTGGCAGGACAAGGGGTGAACCTAGGGATGTTGGATGCCGCTGCGTTGGCGCAGACATTGGCGGCGCTCTCCGCCAAAGGGAAAGACATCGGTCACTACGCGGGGCTGCGTCATTACGAGCGCTGGCGCAAAGCAGAGGCCGCACAAATGATCGCTGCCATGCAAGGATTCCGCAGTTTGTTTGCAGGCGATAACCCCGTGAAAAAGCTAATTCGGGGCCTGGGCATGCGTGCGGTCAACCATTTGCCTGGTGCGAAACAGCCTTTCATGGCGCGCGCGTTAGGGGTGGAGGGAGACCTGCCTGAGCTGGCAAAGCCTGCCACGCGCACGGCAACTTTTTCATGATTGCGTGATGGCTGAAATTGGCGAAAAACAGAGAATATGCTAAATACCACAAAGACCATTGCCGAGTAGGCATGCGTTCGGGTTGTGAGTGAGATGTTGAATGTACCGATTGACGGTGTGAGTTGTCATTGGGTGTAACAAGGAACAAAATTATGAGTGATATCCCATCTGAATTAAAATTTACCGCCACACACGAATGGGTGCGCCCTGAAGGGGAAGGCCTATACACCATTGGTATTTCCGATCATGCCCAGGCGCTTTTGGGGGACATGGTGTTTATTGATTTACCCGACGAGGACGACACCTTTGATGCGGGTGATGATTGTGCTGTCGCGGAGTCAGTTAAAGCGGCTTCGGATATCTATGCGCCAATATCTGGTCAGGTCGTGGCGGTCAATGAAGAGTTGGACAGCGCACCTGAGCTGGTTAACAGTGACCCTTATGGTGACGGTTGGCTGTTCCAGATCCAAGCAACGGATGAGTCAGAGATTGACAGTTTGCTTGACGCGCAAAGCTATGAAGAAACGCTAGGTGACCAAGACGCCGATTAAAGCTGCGGCTTTAAGCCGAAAAATGTGCAGTGCTAGGCGCATAATCAGAAAGGATCCGCCTGGCGGATCCTTGTTCGTTGTGGCGTCTTTGATTAGCGAGAGGCGGGCAACGACCGGCGATCTTCAGGCTCACCAATGGCCTCTTGATAAACATCTCGAATAAAGCGATTCACCTCTTCCACGGTTTTGTAGTGGCTGATGGTGGCGTGCTCTGGCGCTTTTAACCAACCATTATCAAAATCAAACCGGCCTCTTCCTGCAATATAGACGCGACCCGAGAATAATCGTGTGACATGTTTAGCGACAAGCTTGGGTGAGTAGCGATTAAAAACGCGCATAACCTCTTCTTACTGGTGTGAATAGTTGTCACCCTATATGGGTGTGAAAACGGCACCGATTGTGAAGTGGGTTTATGTCGTTGTGATGACACTGCCTAAAAAACATTCATTTCAGCCTACCACAAATCCGCTTGGTTAAAGGCCGCTACGCAGCACGGCTTGGCTCCCAGCGCCGGCAAGTCGCTATCAATCAGCGATTGCGCCAGCCAGCCGTGTGGGTAGCTTAATCGATGTGGTGGCACGATTTCGCTAGGATTGGCAGTGTGAAACCCAAGCTGAGTGTAGAAAGCAGGATCCCCGTAGGTCACCACCGCCTGGTAACCCAATGCGCGCAGCTGTTGAAGTCCTGCGCGAATTAATGCTTTTCCATGTCCTTGGCGCTGATAATCAGGATGGATAGCCATTGGAGAGAGCAGCGCAACCTTGTCCGTATGCGGGTAGGTGAACCGTGAGAAAAAGACAGCGCCCACTAACCGCTCACCGTCAATTAGCCCCCAACCATGACAGTCTTCACAGGGCGTTTCACCGAGCAGCTTATCCACCAATTGTCTGATGACTTCACCGGTGTCGGCCCCCTCACTATGCGTGAACGTTTCACTGACCTGTTGCGCCACGTAACCGGGATTAAGGGTCGATAGAGAGACGATGTTCATTAGGTTTCCTTTTGCCAGTGACACAGGGGTGATGACGTTTTTAGGGAAGCCACGCGCTTGTCGACAATGGTGGTAATTTGGGCGATGAGCCACTGCATTTTGGGGTGACCGCTCGCTTGGTGTCGCCATGCTAGGCCAATATCAAAGCCGGGTACCTCTATGGGAGGCGGGCTGAATACCAGGTGATCAGCATCGTTGAAGGTATCAAGCCGCGCCATAAGCTCTGGCACGGTACATAAGAGTTGTCGCCCTTTTAGTAACTGCCTCACGGTTAAAAAGCGCTGCGATCCCATCACCACTTGTCGATGGTAGCCTAGCGCTTCTAAGCGTGCATCTATTGGGCTAGAGAGCTGGCCGTGTGTGCTTACCAAAGCGTGCGGCGTGGCAACAAAATCAGCTAAGCTGATGGGCGCATCCAGTCCTGTACTTTGAGGGTCAAACAGACACACGTGTTGCTCGCGATACAATACCTGGCTGTCGAGAATATCGCTGTTGTCCGGGATCACCCCGATCACCGCATCGACATCATCATTTTTAATCGCATCTAAGCACTGACGACGGTCAACGGGGCGCAAGCTCAGTTGTGCTAAGGGAAGCTGTTGGTTGAGGGTATCGAATAACGCAGGCGCGAAGATAAGTTCTGCATAGTCGGTGAGTCCCAGACGGATTTGGCCATCAAAATGGCTAGGCTCAAAGGTAGGCGGAGTGAGTACATCCGTGGCGAGGCTATCAAGCAAGGCATCTATCTTCGGGGCGATATCCAGTGCTCGTTCAGTGGGTACCATCTGGTGTCCACGTCGTTCAAACAAGGGGTCGTCAAGCATCGCACGTAATCGTGACAAGCTATGGCTCATCGCTGATTGACCGAGGGACAAGCGCTCTGCTGCGCGAGTCACACTGCGGGTTTCCATCAAGGTGACAAACGTCACTAACAAATTAAGGTCATATTTACGCCAGTGTTTTTGCGCCATCCGTTGCGTCACTCCTGAATCTAGCCGTCTTGAGCGCGGCATATATCGCCGCGTCGTGGCTGGCAAAGCGCGATGAGCTCACTCACCTTCACCCACAGACCAGCGTGAGGATTGCCACTGCTAATGGTGACGGTGTCATAACGCCAAATTCGCTCGTCAAACACAATGGCAAGCTCAGGCGATAACCCCACTGGCGCCACTGCGCCCCGCACAAAGCCGGTGATGCTTAGCACTTGTTGCTCTGTGGCGAGCGTCATTCGCCGACATCCCAGCAATTGGCGGACTTTGGGTGGGCTCACTTGTTGGTCGCCTGGTACGCAGGCCACCGCATAACGCCCGCCCATATCCCGTAACACCATGGTTTTGAGCATGTGCGACGCACAAATGCCGCGCTGTGCAGCGGTGTCTTCTATCGACTGGGTTGCCAGTGACTGCCACAAGACCTGGTAGCCGATATGGGCACTGTCTAGCGTGGCCGTCACCGGTGTTTGCCAATTGGAACCCGCGTTCACGGCTTAATCATCATCCTCAAGTGAATAAGGTAACGGGTCGCGTTGCCAAGCGTATGATGGCGACTCGGCGAGGCGGAAAGCGGTGTCGTCGTCCAAGTTGTTTGGCAGTACAGCCAATACCGTGGCACGGCCATTTGCTTCTCGGTAGCCGGCGATTACTGTCCCCCCAGAACGCCAATTGTCGCCTACTGCACGCTCAATTTTATCCCCTGCGGCCGGTGTATGGTCGGCGTGACCGCTGAGTTTGTACATAGCACGCTTATTGATGCCTCGGTACTTGGCTCGCGCGACGGTTTCTTGGCCGGTGTAGCAGCCTTTGGTAAAGCTAATGGCATTCAGCGCTTGCAAGTTTAACGATTGAGGGATGAACTCGCCGCTGGTGGCCTGCTCAATACGCGGTAAGGCGGCATCAATGTCGCATTTGTCCCAGTATTCATGGGTCAGCAATGTTGCTTGGCCTTGATTGACAAGCTCAGAGGCGGTGTCAGTATCCACGGCGAGTAACCAGCGATTTGGCGCAATGCACACCGCGGTGCCTGATTGTCCTTGGCGAACGTTACCTTCAGAACCAAAGTGCTCAGCCACCCACTTGTCTGCCTGTGCGCCAACAATACCGAGCAACACGACATCGGCTTTTTCAAATGCAATCTTTGAAAAGATGGCGTATTTTTTTACTTCTTGCAGCTGAGTGGCTTCAATGGAAGCCGGTTGCACCATGGCCAGCCCGTCTTGGAAGTGGAAAAAGCGCAGTACCGACCAGACCTTGCCTTTGGGGTCGCAATGAGCGGCAAGGGTTGATTCGTCCTCACCAAGGCTTGCAATGTCGCAAGTAAGCTGACCTTGCAAGTAGCTTTTTGTATCGTCGCCACTTACTTTGGTGAGCGCCCAGTTATCCAGGGCGACAATCGCAAGTTCAGGTTGTTGGTCACTCGGCTGTGTGTCCGCGGGCTGAAAGGCCACGCTTTGATACCATTCGCTCATATCACTCACGCTCTTGGTTGAGAAAACATAGACTCTGCCCCGTATACTAATCCGCAGCATAAAGCTTGTCAGCCCTTGTATTGTAGGGCTATTGCCGTCTATTGCCGATTAACGCTAGAGAGCTCTCAGATTCGCTGTTTGTTTTTCTGCAAAAGTAGTCGCCTGATGGCGGCATTGATAGTATGCAACCACTGACATCATTGATAGAGGTAAGCAATGGTTAACACCGAGGATAAAGCGCGGGTTCGTTGGGCATGTCGCCGCGGCATGTTGGAGCTAGATGTGTTGGTAATGCCTTATTTTGAAGCCTGTTACGACACACTCAATCAACAAGAAAAACAAGATTTTGTCGCATTTTTAGAAAGTGCTGACCCGGATCTGTTTGCCTGGTTGATGGGGCATGGTAAACCTGATGACCCCAAGATGAAGTTGGTCGTCGATAAGGTCGTTGCTTATAACCGAAGCAAGTTACGTACATAGCCACCTACATTGTCCGCGTTATGTCGCTGTCGGGCTGTTTTTACTCGGACTGGCGGTAGCATGGCTGATGATGGCACATGTTTACCTTCCTCTGAGTGCGCGCGCTGTGCTCGTCATTGGGGTAACGCGAGAATTACGCTGTTTTTATTGGCACCTTGCCACTTATAAAGGCGTGTTTCGTTTTTCCTCCGAGGGTTGGGCCGTATTGTCCGATGGCCAGTGTCGACAGCTGGCCTGCCTTTATGCCACACCTTGGTTACTCGTACTCACCACCCAACCCGATGCCCAGTCCCTCTATATCTGGCGTTGGGGCATACCAGATTACCATTTTCGTCTTATTTATCGTCACTGTTGTCGGTAAGGTTAGGATATTGTGTGACATATTTGTGACAAACCAGTGGCGTCGCTTTACTTTTTGACGTTATCACCGATATTCAAAGGACACGGGGTAAAAACTCTTTCGCTCAGATAATGCTGTAGGGTCGCTATGAATATTAAACAAAAACTCTTGTCGCTCACCTTGATGTCGGTGCTGGCGCTGCTTGCGGTTGCCGCTGTTGCATGGAAAGCAGAAACGCGGCTACAAAAAATGCACACGCAGTTAACGACGGTCTCTGATCTTGAAGTCATACTGCTTAACCTACGTCGCAATGAGAAAGACTTTCTCGCGCGCATGGACCCCAAATACCTCTCCCGTTTTGATAACAACGTTGATGCGTTCAATCAGCTGCTGAGTGACTTCCGCGCCCGCAGTACCTCTCTGGGGTTAGAGACCGCGACTATTGATAACGTGCAGCGAGCAATGACAGCGTATGCCAATGGGTTTCGCGATCTGGGTAAGGGTTACCAAACGCTGGGTTTAACTCCTGATCAAGGCATTCGCGGGCAGATGCAAAACGCGAGCAAGAAAATGGTGGCGGCGACCCAAAATGACATTGTGCTTGAGAGTAGCGCCCGACTGTTAGCCGCAGACGCCAAACTGTTTGTACAAAGTAGCAACCTTGACTACATCGACGAATATCAAAGCCAAATGCAAGAGCTTGAAGATTACCTTCGTGGTGACTTGCTGGCTTTGTTTCAAGCGCATCAAGCGCAAGTGGACAAAATTGTTGCCCAGAAAAAGACACTGGGTTTAGCGGCGGACAAAGGGCTGCTCGGGGAAATTCGTGGCAAAACCCATCAAGTGGAAGAGATGTTTGATGCGCTAAGCCAAGAATATAAGCAGGCCATTGACCAAGCTTTACGCCAGACAGTGACGTTTACCGGCTCGGTGGTAGTGATCCTGGCATTGGTGATGACAGCGGTTTCCTTGTGGATGAACCGTGGTATTCAACAACGTATTTATCGATTTAGCCAGCAAATGGCTGCCATCACGCAGCAGCGCGACCTGACCTTGAGAGCTGACGAAAATGGGCGCGATGAAATTTCATTGATGGCCAAAGACGTCAACCAAATGCTCGCGAGTGTGCAACAAATGGTGGTCGACGTCAGCCGTGCGGTGCAAGCGTTGAATCAAAGTGCAGAGCAGGTGGAATCTCGTACTGAGGAAACAGGCGCTGCCATGGCCACCCAATTAGATGAAACTACTCATGCGGCGACCGCGATGAATGAAATGGAAAGCACCATTCGTGATATCGCTGGCAACACGGATCAAGCAGCAGATAATGCGCGCACCAGCTTAAGCCGTGCGGAGAACGGGCAAAAGGTGGTCGATGACACCAAAGCGATGATCATGACATTGGCAGAAACCCTCAGTAACACCAGTAATGAGGTGCTTGAGCTGAGTAAGCTGTCTGAGACCATTGGCTCGGTGCTGGACGTGATTAAAGATATCTCCGAGCAAACCAACTTACTGGCGCTTAACGCGGCGATTGAAGCGGCGCGCGCCGGCGAGCAAGGGCGTGGTTTTGCGGTGGTCGCTGATGAGGTGCGCCAGCTGGCGACCCGTACTCGCGAATCGACCGATGAAATTTCTGGCATTATTACCTCGTTGCAAGAGCAAACCCAGTCGGTGTCCGAACGCATGGAACAAAGCCGAGAAGATGGTGAAACATCCGTGGGTAAGGTAGAAGCGGCTTCGCAAGAGCTGTCGCAAATCATGGAAGATATGCAAAATATCATGGATATGAGCACCCACATTGCTACCGCAATAGAGCAGCAGAGCTCGGTGGCGAAGGAAGTCAATCAAAACGTGCACAACATTCAAGATATCGCGCAAAACAGCACGGAACGAGCGAACCAAAACCGCGAAGCGGCACACAAGGTGGCTGAAGAAGCGGCGCACCTTGAGCGTGCGGTGAGCGAGTTTAAAAGCGAATAAGCGCGACGATATCCAGTAAAAAGGCCAGCCTTATGGGGCTGGCCTTTTTCATTCAGGGCCGTGGGAGTAATCAAAACCCGCTAACAGGGCTGATCCGGCGTTAATATGGTGGGGCCGGATTGCTCGTTAGGCTCTGGGTAATCAATGGTGTAGTGCAGCCCACGACTTTCTTTTCGTTGCATCGCGCAGCGAACCATTAATTCCGCCACTTGTAGCAAGTTACGTAATTCCAACAGGTTATTTGAGACCCGGAAATTGGCGTAGTATTCGTGTGTTTCTTGCTTAAGCAACTCGATGCGGCGCAACGCGCGTTCTAACCGTTTGGTCGAACGGACAATGCCCATGTAATCCCACATAAAAAGACGCAATTCATGCCAGTTATGCTGGATCACCACTTCTTCGTCGGAACAAATTACCTGGCTCTCATCCCATGGCGGTAGGGCCGTATGCGGCTCGATATGGTCTGAGTGTGCTTTAATGTGCTCAGCGGCTGACCACGCATACACCACGCACTCTAGTAGCGAGTTAGATGCCATACGGTTGGCGCCATGCAAGCCGGTGTAGCTCACCTCCCCAATCGCGTATAAGCCGGGCAAGTCTGTGGTGCCGTTTTTATCCACCATCACGCCACCGCACGTGTAGTGGGCGGCAGGGACAATAGGGATCGGCTCTTTGGTCAGATCGATGCCGTATTGCTTGAGCTTTTCGTAGATGGTTGGAAAATGTTTGATCACAAACTCTGGATCTTTGTGGCTGATGTCGAGATACATACAGTCGGCGCCAAGGCGCTTCATCTCGTAGTCAATCGCGCGGGCTACCACATCACGAGGGGCAAGTTCGCCGCGTGAGTCGAAGTCTGACATAAAGCGCGAGCCATCTGGGCGTTTTAGGTGCGCGCCTTCACCGCGTAACGCTTCAGTGAGCAAAAAGTTGCGCGCATCAGGGTGATAGAGGCAAGTTGGGTGAAACTGGTTAAATTCCAGGTTGGCGACGCGACAGCCTGCCCGCCATGCCATGGCGATGCCATCACCGGATGATACATCTGGATTGGACGTATACTGGTACACTTTGGATGCGCCGCCTGTCGCAAGCACCACATAGTTAGTGCGCACGGTTTCAACCACTTCTTGGTTTCGGTTCCAGATGTAAGCCCCAAGCACGTGGTTAGCGCCACCTAAGCCAACTTTTTTACGGGTGATAATATCTAGCGCATTGTGCCGTTCGAGCAAGGTGATATTTGGGTGCTGACGGACATTGTCTTGCAGAGAGTTTTGCACGGCCATGCCTGTGGCGTCTGCAGTATGCAAAATGCGTCGGTGACTATGACCTCCCTCTCGGGTGAGGTGATAACGTGGGGTGTCATCATCGCTGTCTTCTTGATCGAAAGGGACACCGCCATCGATTAACCATTGCACACAATCTTTCGCGTTGCGGGCAATAAAATCGACCACGTTTGTATCACAGATACCTGCGCCGGCAATTTGGGTATCTTCGACATGAGACTCGACCGAGTCTTGCTCGTCAAACACCGCGGCAATACCGCCTTGTGCGTAAAGTGTTGCCCCTTCGCTGAGCGGGCCTTTACTTAATACAATCACCTTGTGGGTCGGCGCTAAGCGAAGCGCCAGTGATAAGCCAGCGGCACCACTGCCGATGACTAGCACGTCACATTGATGTTCTTGGGTTGTGGTCGTCATGATCCCTAATCCTCTTTCTGCGCCCCCAATGTTACACCAATTTGACGCTGCCGCGCGCGGTAAGATCAAATCCAAGTCGGCTTGGGTGAAAGTTTGCAACCATGGTACGGTTCGGGCGACAATGCCCCCCAGCCAAAGACGTTCCCTTTGGCCAGTCCGTCACAGTAATGTGATTTAACACATAATAAAACCAACATGGTGAGGAACTTTTCGCCGAACAGGCTATCGAAACGTGTGCGAAAGCTCGCAAGCGGGTTTAACCGCGCTCTGACAACGTCGGGCCTAGAATTTCGATAATCGGGCGGAAAGATCAACCAAGGAGTAAACGCTCGAATGGGCGAGCAGCTAACCGACCAGGTTCTAATAGAACGTGTACAGAATGGTGACAAGCAAGCTTTCAATCTGTTAGTCGTCAAATATCAGAATAAGGTATGCAACCTTATCGCCCGCTATGTAGGCACACACAGCGGTGATATTCCGGATATTGCGCAAGAGGCGTTTATTAAAGCCTATCGTGCACTGCCGGGGTTTCGTGGCGAAAGTGCGTTTTATACTTGGCTGTATCGCATTGCAGTGAATACCGCGAAGAACCATTTGGTGGCGCAAGGACGACGACCGCCGGGCAGTGATATTGATGCCGACGAAGCAGAAAATTACGAAAGTGGGGGTTCTTTAAAAGAAATATCGAACCCTGAAAACTTGATGTTGTCAGATGAATTGAGACAGGTGGTGTTTTCGACGATAGAAACACTGCCCGACGACTTAAGAACCGCAATTACCTTACGTGAGCTCGATGGGCTCAGCTATGAGGAAATTGCACAGGTAATGGATTGTCCAGTCGGTACGGTGCGGTCGCGTATTTTCCGAGCGCGTGAAGCGGTTGAAAAACGCATCCGACCACTGATGAAACGGTAACGAGTTTTACTGGCTGCATGACGGTGACTTGAATGACGGATAGAGAAAAAATTTCAGCGTTATTGGATGGCGAATTAGTGGATACCTCAGTGATCCACTACATTGAGCGAGACGATAGCGCGCAACAAAACTGGAGTGACTTTAGCACCATTCGTGATGTGATGCGTGGTGATGCTCCTAGCTCGTTGCAATGGAACATTGCCGATTCTGTAGCGTCCGCGCTGGAAGCAGAACCTGCGTATCATGGTGATCACCTTGATAGTAACGTGCTCCCCATGCACGAGGCGCAACCGCGTCCGGAAAAAGCGCGTCGTCACTTACCAGGGTGGCTACAACAGCTGACGCAAGTTAGTGTCGCTGCTTGTGTCTCGTTGGCAGTGATTGTGGGCGTGCAGCAGTATAACCAGTCTGAATCGAGCGCGCCGGTGGCCAGTGCCCAAACCCAACCACCGGTACTCGAAACCATTCCTTTTGCCGGTGCTGCTGAACCCGTGAGTTTGAGCCGTAATGATTTACGTGCCACGCCCTCGGAGGCAGAACTGATGGAGCAGCGTCGTCGCGTCAATGCAATGCTCAAAGACTATGAATTGCAGCTGCGCTTGAATAAGGATAGGCTGTCTGATCATCAGACTATGGCACCGTCGACAAGCAGTAATAACCAATGAAAAAAATTCTGATCGGTGCGCTTGCGCTGGTCAGTTTGATGTCTGCGCAAGCCTCGGCCGACCCCTCTGCCGAGGCTTTGTTACATCAAATGGATACCGCAAGCGATACCCTAGATTACGAAGTGTCCTACATCTTGGTAGGTAAAAACAGCCTCGAGCCGCTTCGCTTTCGTCATGCTCAACTTGGCGAGCATGCCTACGGCCACCTCATGTATCTTAGTGGCCCGCCTCGTGAAGTGATTCGTCGTGGTGGCGAGATCAGCTACTTTGAGCCCGGTTACGACCCCTTCACCATTGCCAGTGATCATATGGTGGCGCCTTTGCCCACCCTGATTCAGGCTGATATCGATGTACTGGCTAACCACTATGACTTTGTGTCGATGGGGCATGCGCGTGAAGCGGGGATGGACTGCCAAGTGGTGCGCATTACCCCAAAAGACGGTGAGCGCTACTCGTACGTACTATGGCTAGATGAGAACAGCAAGCTGCCTGTCAGAGCGGATTTACTTGACCGCGACGGCGACCCACTAGAGCAATATCGCGCCTTGTCACTGGTGGTTTCACCGCAAATCAGTGCCTCGATGCAAAAGCTGGCGGCGCTTAGCTTGCCACCGGTACTGACCTTACCTCAGGCGACGAAGCGATCTGAGCTTGATTGGAAGGTGACTGGGCTACCTGATGGATTTGAGCCCGTGTATAGCAATCGTCACCGCTTAATGATGACCAAGCGAGCGGTCGAGAGTCAGATGTTTAGTGACGGTTTGTTCAGTTTTTCGGTGTATCTTGCCAAAGCCGATGATGTCTCGGTTCGCCAGCAAATTGTTCGTCAAGGTCGACGCACACTGCATAGCGTGACCAGTGGTAACGCAGAAATCACGGTGGTCGGCGATATTCCGCCTGAAACAGCTAAACGGGTGGCGGAGTCTGTCCGTATTACTGCTATGCCCCAGAGCAAGTCAGAACAGAAGGTCGAACCATGATCAAAGCATTGGCCGAAGTCACCGGTTATCAAGATGGTTGGTTGTCATTGGCCTGCCAGCAGCAAACCAGTTGCGGCAGCTGCCAATCACAAAGCACATGTGGCACCGGTATTGTGTCCAAAGCGCTTCCTGGTAAGGTCAAACACCTTAAAGTGCGCGCGCCAAAACCCTTACCGGCCGGCACCTTAGTTGAAATCGGTTTGGGCGAGGCGACCTTATTACGCTCCGCGTTATTGGTCTACATGGTGCCTCTGGTGATGATGCTAACCGGGGCACTGCTCGGGCAATTTTTGTTCGCCACGCTTGCCGGCAGCGGTGAGGGTGGCATCATCGCGCTCAGCCTAGGGCTGGGGGCGGTTGGCGTGTACCTTGCGCGTCATCTTGCACCGCGTATCGGAACCCAAGAACAGCAACAGCCTCAACTGTTGCGCGTGATGGGGGAGCCGGTCTCAGATTTGTCAGTCATAAATACCACACAGCAGGATAGCGACTAGCCACTATTTTCGGTAGAATCCCGCTCACTTGATCTTAGGATCCCATTCTTATTGATAACGAGTAAGTCACACCAACACATGAAGCATATTCGTAACTTTTCGATCATCGCCCATATTGACCACGGTAAGTCGACACTTTCTGACCGACTGATTCAAGTATGTGGCGGCCTAACTGACCGGGAAATGGCAGATCAGGTTCTAGATTCAATGGATCTGGAACGTGAACGCGGTATCACCATCAAAGCACAAAGTGTGACACTGAACTACAAAGCCAAAGACGGCGAAGTGTATCAGCTCAACTTCATCGATACGCCAGGACACGTTGACTTCTCGTATGAGGTGTCACGCTCGCTCAAGGCGTGTGAAGGTGCTTTGCTGGTGGTCGATGCAGGACAAGGGGTTGAAGCACAGACGCTGGCCAACTGCTACACCGCCATTGATATGGATCTGGAAGTGGTTCCTGTCCTTAACAAAATTGACTTGCCGGCCGCTGATCCTGATCGCGTGGCGCAAGAAATTGAGGACATTGTCGGTATAGAGGCCATTGACGCCACGCGCTGCTCGGCGAAAACCGGCATCGGCGTTGATGATGTCCTTGAAGATATTGTACGCCAGATCCCGCCACCTGAAGGTGATCCTGAGGCGCCAACCCAAGCACTGATTATCGACTCTTGGTTTGATAAATACCTCGGCGTGGTGTCTTTGGTGCGCATCCGTGAAGGGTCGCTGAAAAAAGGCGACAAAGTGAAAATCATGAGCACGGGCCAAGAATGGAACGTGGACAGCATTGGCATTTTCACGCCTAAGCGTAAAGAGCTTAATGGCCTGCAAACCGGTGAAGTTGGCTGGGTGATCTGCGGGATCAAAGATATCCTCGGCGCACCAGTGGGCGATACCATCACCCATGCTAAAAATGGCTGTGAAAAACGCATTGAAGGTTTCCAGCAAGTGAAGCCGCAAGTATATGCAGGGCTTTTCCCAATTTCATCGGATGATTACGAAAGCTTCCGTGATGCCCTGGACAAGCTGAGCCTTAACGATGCGTCCTTGTTCTTTGAGCCGGAAAGTTCGGCGGCACTGGGCTTTGGTTTCCGTTGTGGCTTTCTTGGCATGCTGCACATGGAAATCATTCAAGAGCGCTTGGAGCGCGAGTATAACCTCGATCTTATTACCACAGCTCCGACCGTGGTGTATGAGGTGAACAAAAATGATGGCGAAGTCATTTACGTCGACAGCCCATCCAAACTGCCACCTATCAATGATATCGAGGCGATTGGTGAGCCGATCTCGCGCTGTAATATTTTGGTGCCGAGTGAATTTGTCGGTAACGTCATTTCACTGTGTGTCGAAAAGCGTGGTGTGCAGGTTGATATGGTTTATCACGGCAACCAAGTGGCGCTGACCTATGATATTCCGATGGCTGAAGTGGTCCTCGATTTCTTTGACCGAATAAAATCAACATCGCGCGGTTACGCATCGTTAGATTATAACTTCGAGCGCTATGAAGTGTCCGACATGGTGCGGGTGGATATCCTCCTAAACGGTGAACGCGTCGATGCGCTGGCGATCATCACTCACCGTGCACACGCTCAGCCACGTGGTCGCGAGTTGGTGGAAAAAATGAAAGAGTTTATTCCTCGCCAACAGTTCGATATTGCTATCCAAGCCTCGATTGGCAACCATATTATTGCCCGTTCGACGGTGAAACAGCTACGCAAAAACGTGACCGCGAAGTGTTACGGTGGTGACGTGAGCCGTAAGAAGAAACTTCTGCAAAAGCAAAAAGAAGGTAAAAAGCGGATGAAGCAGGTCGGTAATGTCGAGCTGCCGCAAGAAGCCTTTTTGGCCATTTTGCACGTGGGCAAAGATAAATAACGACGGACTCCATTATGGCCAATACGTTTTCTTTGATATTAGTGCTGGTGACCTTGGTCACCGGCATTGTTTGGGCGTTAGATAAATACCGTTGGGCACCGCGTCGCCGCCAAGCGGCGGGCGAAACCCTTAAGGTGTCAGCGCGTGAGCTAAATGCTGAGCAAGTCGCTAAAGTGGCGCCTCAACCAAGCTGGGTTGAGAATATGGCGTCCATTTTCCCAGTGATTGCGGTGGTATTGGTGCTGCGCTCGTTTATTTATGAGCCGTTTCAAATTCCATCCGGATCGATGATGCCCACCTTATTGGTAGGGGACTTCATCTTGGTGGAAAAGTTTGCCTATGGCTTACGCGATCCTGCCTTCCACACTGAAATCGTCGAAACGGGTAAACCAAAGCGCGGTGATATCGTGGTGTTCAAATACCCGCCTCAACCCAATATCGATTACATTAAGCGCACGGTCGGGCTGCCCGGCGATACCGTGGTGTATGAAGATAAGCGCCTATGTATTCAGCCGAAGGGAGAATCCCAGTGCCAGCCAGTGCCGATTGATGACATCCGGCCAAGCGAGTTTGTTCAAGCGGGCATTAACTTGGTACAAGCGCAGGAGCAACTGGGTGAACAGTCTCACCAGATCCTTGTCCATCCGAAAAAACGTGACCGCGTGAGTGCCTATCAGCCACGCCCTGGCGTCAACCGTTGGGTGGTGCCAGACGGGCACTACTTTATGATGGGTGACAACCGTGATAACAGCGCAGATAGCCGATTCTGGGGCTTCGTCCCGGAACGCAACCTGGTGGGTAAGGCAGTCGCTATCTGGGTCAGCTTTGAATTCGAGCGCCACAGCGATAGCTGGTTACCATCGTGGGTACCGACAGGCATACGCTTTAACCGTATTGGTGGAATTGATTAATTCTGGACTATGATGACAAAACTAACAGATAAACTGCAGCGTGATATCGGCTATCAATTTAGCGACGCTGCATTACTTGAACTGGCGTTAACGCACCGCAGTGCCAATGGCACCCATAATGAGCGCCTCGAGTTTTTAGGCGACTCGATTTTGAGCTTCGTGATTGCTGAGGATCTTTACCACCGCTTCCCGAAAGTAGACGAAGGCGACATGAGCCGGATGCGTGCTACCTTGGTGCGTGGTAATACCTTGGCGGAGATCGGACGTGAGTTTTCTCTGGGCGAAGTGATGCGCCTTGGCCCAGGAGAACTTAAAAGTGGCGGGTTCCGTCGTGACTCGATTCTCGCTGACGCCGTCGAGGCCTTGATTGGCGCGATCTTTTTGGACAGTGATATTAATCGGGTACAAGAGATTATCCTTAAATGGTACCAACACCGTCTCGAGACCATCGAACCAGGCGCGAGTCAAAAGGATCCGAAAACCCGATTGCAAGAGCACCTACAGGGTAAACGCAAACCCCTGCCATCCTACACGGTGATGAAGGTGCGTGGTGAGGCACACAACCAAGAATTTACCGTAGAGTGCCAGGTATCAGGACTGGAGCGTTCTGTGATTGGAAAAGGTAGCAGCCGCCGCAAGGCAGAGCAAGCGGCTGCAGAACTCGCATTACAGAAGTTAACATAATGACTGATACAAAGCGCTGTGGCTTTATTGCCATTGTTGGCCGCCCGAACGTCGGCAAATCGACATTACTGAATCGCTTGGTTGGGCAAAAGCTCTCTATTACCTCGCGTAAACCGCAAACCACACGTCACCGCATCATGGGGGTCGATACCCGTGATAACTATCAAGCGGTGTATGTAGATACCCCTGGGCTGCACATTGAAGAAAAACGCGCGATCAACCGCTTGATGAACCGCGCGGCGAACAGCTCGTTGACCGATGTCGAGCTAGTGCTCTTTCTGGTTGATGGCACCCATTGGACCAAAGACGACGAGATGGTGCTCAACAAGTTAGCACGCTCTGGTTTGCCAACGGTCTTGTTGGTCAACAAAGTTGATAATGTGAAAGAGAAAACCGAGCTGTTCCCACACCTACAAACCTTATCGGAGAAGATGACGTTTGTTGACGTGATCCCCGTGTCGGCAAAGCACGGCACCAATATTGATGTGGTTGAGCAGAAGGTGCGCGATGCGCTACCAGAAAGTGACTTTTACTTTCCTGAGGAATACGTCACTGACCGCTCTCAGCGCTTTATGGCCTCTGAGATTATCCGTGAAAAGTTAATGCGCTTTACCGGCGAAGAATTGCCTTATTCGGTAACGGTAGAAATTGAGCGCTTTGACTACAACCCAGAAACGGACGGCTTTCATATCAATGGGTTGATCTTGGTTGAGCGTAATGGCCAAAAGAAAATGGTCATTGGCAAAGGTGGCGAAAAGATCAAGCGCATTGGCCGTGAAGCGCGTTTAGACATGGAAGAGCTGTATGAGCGCAAGGTTTACCTTGAGCTTTGGGTAAAAGTGAAGTCAGGTTGGGCCGACGATGAACGCGCGCTACGCAGCCTCGGTTATATCGACGATCTCTAAGTGACCCACTGTTTCAGGTACCCATGCCAGGAGGAGAGAGTGAGTGGACGGGTTTCAACGCGGCTTTGTATTGCATACGCGCCCTTACAGTGAATCCAGTCTGCTGTTAGATATTTTTTCTGAGCATGAGGGGCGTGTCACCTTGCTGGCCAAAGGGGCGCGCCGGCCACGTTCGGCGATAAGAGGCGCACTGCAGCCTTTTACCCCTTTACTGCTAAAATGGGGGGGACGCGGTGAACTGCGTACCTTACGCAGTGCCGAAGCCACAGGCCTGGCCCTCCCACTATCGGGCAACGCCTTGTACTCCGGTTTCTACCTCAATGAGCTGGTGATGCGCGTACTGGAGCCTCACACGCCTTATCCAGCCCTATTCCATGATTATGTGACCGCGTTGACCCAGCTGGCTCGCTACCATAACCCTGAGCCCGCGCTGCGTTGTTTTGAACTCGCGTTGTTAGAAGCCTTGGGCTATGGGGTTGATTTTCTTCATTGTGCTGGCAGCGGTGACCCGATTAACGATAACATGACGTACTTATATCGCGAGCAGCAAGGCTTTGTGGCATCGATTATGAAAAGCCAACATCGGCAATTCACGGGGGCCGACTTGCGGGCGTTGGCGACACGCCATTTTGAAACCGTCGAACAGCTACGTGCCGCCAAACGTTTTACTCGCATGGCGCTTAAGCCTTATCTTGGCCCCAAGCCGCTCAAAAGCAGAGAATTGTTTAGAAGGAAATAATCATGGATAAAATCTACTTGGGTGTGAACATTGACCACATCGCAACTGTGCGCAATGCGCGTGGCACTGCGTATCCAGATCCGGTTCATGCCGCAGAGTTGGCAGAGCGTGCAGGCGCGGCTGGCATCACGGTTCACTTGCGTGAAGATCGCCGCCATATTACTGATCGTGATGTTCGTTTGCTCAAGGAAACCTTGCAAACCCGGATGAACTTGGAGATGGCGGTGACCGATGAAATGGTCGACATTGCTTTGGAAACCCAGCCAGAGTTTGTTTGTTTGGTGCCTGAAAAGCGTGAAGAGCTGACCACCGAAGGGGGGCTTGATGTTGCAGGCCAGCTGGATAAAGTGAAAGCGGCCACGCAAAAGCTGACTGAAGCAGGGATTAAAGTGTCTTTATTTATCGATGCTGATCGCACGCAAATTGAAGCTGCTCATCAGTGTGGGGCACCGTTTATTGAGCTACATACCGGGCACTATGCCGATGCCACGACTGACAATGATCGCCAGGCCGAGCTGAAGAAAATTTCCGCGGCGGCCAGTTATGCGGTTGATTTGGGAATAAAAGTGAATGCCGGCCACGGATTAACTTATCACAACGTGACCCCGATAGCGGCGATGCCAGAAATGCATGAACTGAATATTGGCCACGCGATTATTGGCCGAGCGATGTTCGATGGCTTGCAAAAAGCGGTCGCGGACATGAAAGCTATTATGGAAGCGGCGCGTCGATAAATGGCGATCGCAGGGATTGGCACAGACATTGTTGAGATTGCGCGCGTGGAAAAAGTGCTCGCGCGTCAACCGCGGTTTGCGGTCAGGATCCTAACCGAGACCGAGCAAGCTAGCTTGGCATGCCATAAAACCCCCGGCCGTTTCCTGGCTAAACGCTTTGCGGCTAAAGAAGCTGCCGCCAAAGCATTGGGCACCGGCATTGCCAACGGCGTGACGTTTCACGATTTTACCATTACCAATCAAGCCTCGGGCCAGCCTACCTTGCGCTTATCGGGTCGCGCGGCAGAGCTGGCACATGCGCGTGGCATTGCGCATTGCTGGCTGACGCTATCCGATGAAAAAGCGTATGCTATCGCGCATGTGGTGCTGGAAACCGCGTAACCACAAAGTTGGCGAGATGCCCTTACTTGGTGTGGCCTTTATGTGAGCCTGGCAGGCTCACACTCCTCTTCTTTTAGCCGTTTTGCGAGGTACCCAAGTATTGGGGTGCCAATTGCTCTACATGCGCTATCTCATCTTGTAACTCCAAAAGCTCTGGCTCGATAGCGGCCATATCCGCGCCTGCTTTTAATTGAGTTTCGAGCTCATGACATAAGCTTTTTAGCTGCGGGACCCCGCTATACGCGCAGCTTCCATGGAGCTTGTGAATAGCGTGCCATAACTGATCAGTCTCTAACTCTCCCGCCAATGCTTGCTCAACGGCCTCTTTCACTGAGTCAAACGAGGCCAATAACATGGTAAGCATCTCTTTCGCTAGATCCGTTTTGCCTGCCGCTTGATTGAGCGCGCGCTGCCAGTCTAGGTGTCGCACACTTTGATCTTGGCTGGCTGACGGGCTCGGAGAAGGCGCAATTTGTGGCGAGCAAGTAGAGCTCTCATCAAGGTGCAGCCAGCGCGCGAGGGTACTTTCTAGCATGGCTTCTTCAATCGGCTTAGTCAGGTAATCGTCCATCCCTGCTTCAAGGAGACGCTCACGTTCACCGGGCATCGCATGGGCGGTCACCGCAATAATCGGTGTTTGTTGGTTTAATCCCGCTTTGCGAATTTCCTGGCTGGCGGTGACACCATCCATTTCTGGCATTTGAATGTCCATTAAAATAATGTCAAACGCCTGCTGGTGGGCAAGCGCGACCGCTTTCACCCCATCTTCGGCGGTGACCACCTTCTCGACCCGTTCGGCCAGCAAGGCAGTGATCAGCTTCAAGTTGGCTGGGTTATCATCCACCGTCATCACCGTATAAGGCGCTTTTTGTGATGCACTGGGTTTGGGCAAAGGAAGCGGCGTGGCGTCAGGCGAGCCGATTAATGCCTCCAGCAGCTTGCGCTGTGGAATAGGTTTGGCAATACAAGCGCTGACCCCGGCTTTTAAGAGATGCTCAGAGGCTTCTAGCTCTGTGGTGGGCAAACACACCACCACGGATTGTGCTTGCTGCTCGCAGGCCTGCACCGCTTGTTGCATAGCATCAAGGCTCGGCATGCTCCCCGCATCGAAACAAAGCAGTGCAAAGTGATAGTGGCGGTCGGTCAGTACATTGGTGCCTGATGCGGTATCCACATTCAGCCCCACTTGCGTCAGGCGCTTGCGTAAAATCTCGCGAGTGCGGGCATTCGGCTCGATGATCACTATATCGCGGCCGACCAAAGGCTCAATGTCGAGTGGTTGAGACACCGGTAAATCGGTTTGGGTGAGCTGCAGGGTAAACCAGAAACTTGAGCCTTGGTGCAGACGACTGGTAAAGCCAATATCGCCACCCATTTGCTGGACCAGTTTCTGTGTAATAACCAGGCCTAACCCTGTACCACCGTAGCGGCGTGAGATACTGGCGTCCGCCTGCCTAAAGGCTTGGAAAAGCTGTGCTTGCTGGCGTTCGGAAATACCAATACCGGTATCTTTAACCATGAGCTGTAACTCGACGGTTTCATCATGCAGTTGCTTGAGATCGACACTGACATCAATATTACCGCGCTCGGTAAACTTGGCAGCATTACCGATAAGGTTTATCAGCACTTGTTGAATACGGAGTGGATCGCCCACAGCCCCAGCAGGAATGCGCGCATCGGTGCGTAGGGTAAGCTCTAATCCTTTCTCATGCGCCATTGGGGCAAGTAGGCGCATCACCTCATCAAGCATGTCTTGAACATCAAACGGGATGTTTTCCAGCAGCAGTTTACCTGCTTCTAGCTTAGAAAAATCGAGGATGTCATTGATGATAGTGAGCAGGTTGTTGGCCGACTTTTCAATGGTGAGCAAATAGTCACGCTGGCTGCTACTGAGCTCGGTTTTGAGCATTTGACGGGTGAAGCCAATCACCCCGTTTAGTGGGGTACGCAGTTCATGCGACATATTCGCCAAGAATTCGGATTTAACCCGCGCCGCTTCTTGCGCATTTTTCTTGGCGATATCGAGTTCAACGTTTTGAATTTCCAGCTGTTCGAGCGTTTCGCGAAGATCACAGGTCGCTTGATCAATGCTTTGCTGCATTTCTAAATGATACTCTGACAACGAAATGGCCATTGCATTGATGCCGTTTTTCAAGGTATCGAGCTCGCCGAGCAGCTCACCTTCAATCCTGACATCGAGGTGGCCACGCCGAATTCTATCGACTAGGGTCACCATGTTACCAATTGGATGGGTGACATCCGCAATTAAGCGATAGGCAAAAAAGCACGACAAGATAACGCCCAAGGCGACCATCACCAGTGCGGTGATCATTTCCTGGTATTGTTTTAACCTCACCGAGCTTAAATCCAGCTCCATGGCTATATAGCCAAGCGGGCGCTCAACATTGAGCCCGGGGGTAAACCGACCAATCTCCAAAATGGGCGCGCGCAGAATCAAGGTATCCTGCTGTTGGCTTATCTGCAGTTGTGTGGGGATGGGTTGGCCACTGTCAACCGAGAGCATGGCCAGATCGCGGTGGTAATTTGAGGTGACGAAGAGCTCGTTGCGGCGATCGAACACGGCAATACTGCGCACAAATTGCGAGTGTTGGCGGTGAGCAAAGCCAATTAACCGGCGGACATTTTCACGGCTATCATTTTTTAACCCCACTTCACTGGCAATGGCCAATGGCTCAATGATCGCAGAGCCGGTGACGGTCAGCTGCTGCTCAAGATCTTGGTAGCGGGTGCTGGTAAAAAACGCACTCAGCAGCAAGCCGACAATGAGGGTCGGGGCGATGGTCAGAACGGAGACACGGGTGCGGAGGCCATATTTGGTCATGCTAGATAAACTATGGGAAAATAATCACTGTATTTAGCCGCCAGTGTACATGATTCAATCACAAAATAGTCAGCGAACTATCACAACTCCCACTGGCAGGGTTTCTTGACTGGCTTGATGACAAGCTTTTTAACACTGGAATAAATCATGGCGCGCTTTTTTAAGCCCGAGAAAAAGAAAAAGGTTGAGCAAAAGCATCAACTACTGACGATAAAACGCCTGGATCATCATGGCGACGGGGTCGGTTTTTGGCAGAAAAAGCCTGTCTTTGTCCCAGGGACCTTGCCAGGAGAGCAAGCCTTGGTGCAATTGACCGAGCAAAAGCGCCAATACGCGCGCGGACAGCTTATTAAGATAGATAGCCACGCAACGCAGCGCGTTGAGCCTGGTTGCCCGCTGTATCAGCAATGTGGCGGTTGCAGTCTGCAGCACTTAAGTCATCAAGGCCAGGTAGCGCATAAACAGCAAGCGCTGAATGAGCTGATGCAAAAATTTGCCGGTGATGAGATTACGCTGTCAACGCCGATAGAGGATGCGGCGTGGCACTATCGTCGCCGTGCGCGTATCAGCTTGCAGGTGGATAAAAAAGGCGCATTGGCGATGGGCTTTCGTGCGCGTCAGCGCAGCGCCATTATCGATGTCAGTCATTGTCCGGTGTTAAGCGAGCCATTAAATCAACTCTTGGCTCAATTGCGCGCCTGTTTAGATAGTCTGCGTGGCCGCCGAATTCTAGGCCATTTGGATCTCATTGATGCCGATAATACGTGTGTGGTGTCGCTACGTACCACCAAGGCTTTACACAGTGACGACCGCCATACCTTAATGGAATGGGCGCAGGCACTAGGTTGCAGCTTGTACCTGCACCAAGGTGATATGGATGCTGAGCGTCTGACAGGGCCAGCGCCCTTCTATCAAGTGGCTGGCTGCCAACTGGCGTTTTCGCCCAGTGACTTTATTCAGGTGAACGCTAGGGTCAATCAACAAATGGTGACGCAGGCACTCGAGTGGTTAGCACTAGAGCAAGACGATCGCGTATTGGATCTTTTTTGTGGTTTGGGTAACTTTAGTGTGCCGATGGCTCAGCATGTTAACCAAGTGGTCGGCGTTGAAGGCGTGCAAGCGATGGTCAATCAAGCGGCGGATAACGCAGCGGCCAACCAGTGTGATAATGCCTATTTTTACCAAGCCGATTTAAACAGCGACCAGCTGACGGGTGAGTGGGTGCAACAGGATTTTACCAAAATCTTACTCGATCCGGCACGCGCAGGGGCTGCTGGTGTCATAGACTTTGTGGCACAATCTAATGCTTCACATATTGTTTATGTGTCTTGTAACCCAGCAACGTTGGCACGTGATGCACGTGTACTGCTCGATAATGGCTATCAGTTGGTTAAGCTGGGTATGTTGGATATGTTTCCACAAACAGGACACATGGAGTCGATGGCCTTGTTTATGCCGGTAAAGAAAAAATAGGCATGAATAAGCGTGGCCCTTGTGGCCGGTCGATACGGATACGCCTCTCTAGTCAGTTTGAGAGATAAGGATAGGAACGGTTATGGTTGCGGTACGAGAAGCCCACCTACATGAAGACGAAGCGTTTGAACTCAACACTTGGGTAAAGCGGTTAGGGCAAGACGCATCGACCACCCAAGCGTTGGTGGATGCGTACCAATACTGCCGAGCACTGAGCGAGGATGAGTCAGAACTCAGCCAACCACTGTGGCGTGGTCGAGAGATGATAGAAATTCTCGTCACCTTAAGCATGGATGCCGATACCTTATTGGCTGCTTTGTTCTTTCCTGTGGTGGAAGCCAAGCTCGTGAGTTTAGAGACCCTCGCTGACACCTATTCGACATCGATCGTTTCCTTGATTGAAGGGGTACAACAGACGGCCGCTATCCGTCACTTAAACACCCAAACCGAGACAGAAGCAACCTCGTCTCAGGTCGACAATGTCAGACGTATGCTGTTGTCGATGGTGGAAGATTTTCGCTGCGTGGTGATAAAACTGGCAGAGCGCATCTGTTACTTGCGTGAGGTGAAAGACGCATCGGAGTCTGTTCGCCAACAAGCGGCAAAAGAAAGTGCGAACATCTACGCTCCTTTGGCTAATCGGTTAGGGATTGGTCAGTTGAAGTGGGAGCTGGAGGATTACGCATTCCGTTATCAACATGCGCAAACGTATAAACAAATCGCCAAACAGCTTGCGGAACGCCGGATTGACCGTGAAAACTACATTACCGCCTTTGTAGAAGATCTCCAGCAGGCCATGGAAGCGTCCAACATTAATGCGCAAGTCTATGGCCGCCCTAAGCACATTTACAGCATTTGGCGCAAAATGCAGAAAAAAAATCTGCAATTTGACGAGCTGTTTGACGTGCGAGCGGTGCGCATTATCGCCGAAGAACTGCAAGATTGTTACGCCGCTTTAGGGGCGGTGCACACCAAATTCCGCCATCTACCCAAGGAGTTTGATGACTACGTCGCTAACCCTAAGCCCAATGGCTACCAGTCTATTCATACTGTGGTGTTAGGGCCTGAAGGCAAGCCGGTAGAAATTCAAATCCGCACCAAGCAAATGCACGATGATGCAGAGCTTGGGGTCGCCGCACACTGGAAGTACAAAGAAGGGGCGGCCAGTGGTCGTAGTGGGTACGATGAGAAAATCACCTGGCTACGTAAACTGTTAGCGTGGCAAGAAGAAATGTCAGATTCGGGTGAAATGCTCGATGAATTACGCAGCCAAGTCTTCGATGATCGAGTTTACGCCTTTACCCCGCGCGGTGATGTGGTGGACTTACCCAATGGTGCCACCCCCTTAGATTTTGCCTACCATATTCACTCCGAAGTGGGGCATCGTTGCATTGGAGCCAAGGTGGAGGGGCGTATTGTGCCTTTCACTTACCACCTCCAGATGGGCGATCAGGTCGAAATCATTACCCAAAAAGAGCCCAACCCCTCGCGAGATTGGCTAAATCCCAGCCATGGCTTTGTGAATTCCAGCCGAGCGCGCGCCAAAATTAATGCTTGGTTCCGTAAACAAGATAAAGATAAGAACATCGCCGCGGGTAAAGAGATCTTGGATACCGAGCTGCAAAAAATCGGCGGTGCCAGTAAAGATGCAACCTTGGCACTAAAACGCTTTAACGTTAATACCCTAGATGAACTGTATGCGGGAATAGGCAGCGGCGATTTGCGTATTAACCAAGTGGTTAACCACATCAATAGCCTGATCAACAAGCCAAGCTTGGAAGAAGAAGAGCAGCAGCTATTAGAAAAGCTACAACAAAGCGAACAAAAACCGAGCTCGGCAAAAGCACACCGTGATGCTGTGGTGGTTGAAGGGGTCGATAACCTCATGACGCACTTGGCGCGTTGTTGTCAGCCATTGCCTGGTGATGAAATCAAAGGTTTTGTCACCCAGGGTCGGGGGATTTCCGTACATCGCGCTGACTGTGAACAACTTAACGAACTGAGTCATCATGCGCCTGAGCGCATTATTGCCACGGTTTGGGGCAAAGGGCACATTGGTCAATACCATGTGCGGATCCGCTTATCTGCCAATGAGCGTACCGGGCTGGTGAAAGACATCAACACCGTACTAAGCAATGAGAAAGCACGTGTCGCGGGCATGCAAAGTCGAGTGGATTACAAAAAGCAAATGTCTATCATGGATTTTGACTTAGAAATCTCTGATCTCGACACGCTTAGCCGAGTGGTTAACCGGCTTGAGCAAGTCAAAGACGTGGTCGAAGCCAAACGTCTTCGCTAACACTTCGCCCTGTCTCGACAGGGCGCTTTTTTATAAGGAACACTTCATGGCATCCATCGAGCGACTACTGACCATCATGGCAACCTTACGTGACCCAAATAACGGCTGTGAGTGGGATAGGGCGCAAACTGCTGACACCATCGTGCCTCATACCTTAGAAGAAGCGTACGAAGTCGCGGATGCGATTGAGCGTGAAAACTGGTCAGACCTAAAAGATGAGCTCGGTGACCTACTTTTTCAAATTGTGTTCTACAGTCAATTGGGGCGGGAAGAAAATCAGTTTGATTTTGAGGATGTGGTGAACGGCATTTGTGACAAACTCACGCGTCGCCATCCTCATGTTTTTGGTCCGAAAGACTCGCAGGGAAGGCCGTTACTAGCCCCAGATTGGGAGGGGATCAAAGCGCAAGAGCGCGCCGAGAAATCGCCCTCTATGCAACCGGAAAGTGTGCTGGATGGGGTGACCCAAGGGCTACCCGCTTTAACGCGAGCGTATAAATTGCAAAAGCGTTGCGCACGTGTGGGCTTTGATTGGCCAACCGTGCCACCTGTGATTGACAAGGTGCGTGAAGAGATTGAAGAGGTCGAGCAAGAACTGGCGCAAGCCTCTGTCAATCAGGCGCGTGTGGATGAAGAAGTCGGGGATTTATTATTCGCGGTGGTGAACTTGGCTCGTCACTTGGGAACAGATGCGGAGCAAGCGTTGCGCCGTGCCAACCAAAAATTTGAAGCTCGATTTCGTGGTGTTGAAAATCACTTACGTGATAATGAAAAAAACATTCAACAATGTCAGCTGGATGAACTAGAATCGGCGTGGCAGTTGGTTAAAAAGGCAGGTAAGTAAATATCCTGTAATTGGCATAATTGATTTGTGACAATTAAAAACATCAAGGTGTGTGGTAGCTTTCACATTGTGGGAGTCAATGGGGTCTGGTATCATAATGTCCCGTCCAGAACTTCATTAATTTCCTCTAAATCCAACTCTCAGGTTTAGCATGACGACGAACTACATTTTTGTTACGGGCGGTGTTGTATCCTCCCTCGGTAAGGGTATTGCTGCAGCCTCATTGGCAGCCATTCTTGAAGCGCGTGGCCTTAACGTCACCATCATGAAACTCGACCCTTATATCAACGTGGATCCAGGGACAATGAGCCCTACCCAGCACGGGGAAGTATTCGTCACGGAAGACGGCGCAGAGACCGACCTTGATCTCGGCCATTACGAGCGCTTCATCCGCACCAAAATGACCAAGCGTAATAACTTTACCTCTGGTCGTGTGTATGCGGATGTGCTGCGCAAAGAGCGCCGTGGAGATTACCTGGGAGCGACCATTCAGGTGATTCCGCACATCACCAATTCAATCAAAGACCGCATCATCGCCGGTGGTGAAGGTCACGATATTGCGATTGTGGAAATCGGCGGGACAGTGGGCGACATTGAGTCGCTGCCGTTTTTAGAAGCGATTCGCCAGCTGACCGTTGAAGTTGGCCGCGAACATGCCATGTTTATGCACTTGACTCTGGTCCCTTACTTGGCGGCCGCGGGTGAAGTGAAAACCAAGCCAACTCAACATTCGGTGAAAGAGCTGCTATCGATTGGTATTCAGCCTGATGTGTTGGTGTGCCGCAGTGAGCGTCCGATCCCGGCTAATGAGCGCGCCAAAATTGCGCTGTTCTGTAATGTGGCAGAAAAAGCCGTGATCACCATGAAAGACGTAGACTCTATCTACAAAATCCCATCACTCATTCGTTCTCAAGGTCTGGATGATCTGGTTTGTAATCGTTTTGGCATCGAAGCGGCGGAAGCTGATCTGTCAGAGTGGGAGCAAGTGAGCTACGAAGAAGCCAACCCAATGGGCGAAGTGACCATTGGTATGGTGGGTAAATATATCGAGTTGCCGGATGCGTATAAGTCCGTCAACGAAGCCTTGAAGCACGGTGGGTTGAAAAACCGTCTCACCGTCAACATCAAGTATGTAGACTCGCAAGATCTTGAAACGCGTGGCACTGAAATGCTGCAAGACTTGGATGCTATCTTGGTACCAGGTGGATTTGGTGACCGAGGCGTGGAAGGTAAAATCCTGGCAGCGCAATACGCCCGTGAAAACAAATTGCCCTATCTCGGCATTTGCCTAGGAATGCAGGTTGCCCTGATTGAATACGCGCGTAATGTTGCGGGTATGGAAGGGGCAAACTCGACCGAGTTTAACAAAGAGAGTAAATACCCAGTGGTGGGACTGATCACTGAGTGGGTGGATGAAGAAGGCAAAGTCGAAGAGCGCAGTGAAACCTCTGATCTGGGCGGTACCATGCGCCTTGGTGCTCAACTTTGCCACCTGGCCGAAGGCTCTAAAGCGCATCAGCTTTATGGCAACACGCAGATCCATGAGCGTCATCGCCACCGTTATGAAGTGAACAACTTATTGCGTCCGCAGCTAGAAAAAGCGGGGCTTTCAGTCTCAGGCCTTTCTGCAGATAAAAAGCTGGTGGAGATCATCGAGAACCCTGAGCACCCGTGGTTTGTTGCGTGCCAGTTCCACCCAGAGTTCACGTCGACACCACGTGATGGCCACCCACTGTTTGCCGGATTTGTTGCGGCGGCAGGCAAAAAACAGCGCGGTGAGCTATAAACGAGATTCGAGCGGTCGCCTGAACGTAGGCAGCCGCTTTTATTTTTAAAAACAATGACAGACGAGAGGAATCACAATGTCTAAGATCGTTAAAGTTCTAGGCCGTGAAATCATCGATTCACGCGGTAACCCAACCGTTGAAGCTGAAGTACACCTAGAAGGTGGCTTTGTCGGTATGGCGGCAGCACCTTCAGGTGCATCAACGGGTTCTCGCGAAGCGCTAGAACTGCGTGATGGTGACAAGTCACGTTTCATGGGTAAAGGCGTTCTAAAAGCGATTGAAGCGGTTAACGGCCCAATCGCCGAAGCCCTACAAGGCAAAGACGCGAAAGCCCAAGCCGATATCGACCAAGTGATGATCGATCTCGACGGCACTGACAACAAATCTAAATTTGGTGCGAATGCTATTCTGGCGGTGTCTCTTGCTAACGCAAAAGCAGCCGCGGCTGCGAAAGGCATGCCTTTGTTTGAGCACATTGCTGAACTAAACGGCACTGCGGGTCAGTTCTCAATGCCTCTGCCAATGATGAACATCCTTAACGGTGGTGAGCACGCGGATAACAACGTTGATATCCAAGAGTTCATGATCCAGCCTGTTGGCGCGAAAACTCTGAAAGAAGCACTGCGCATCGGTGCGGAAGTATTCCACAACCTAGCAAAAGTACTGAAAGCCAAAGGCCTAAGCACTGCCGTGGGTGACGAAGGTGGTTTTGCACCGAACCTAGAGTCAAACGCTGCTGCACTTGCTGCGATTAAAGAAGCGGTTGAGCAAGCAGGCTACGTGCTGGGTAAAGATATTACCCTCGCGATGGACTGTGCGGCGTCTGAGTTCTATGACAAAGAGCAAGGCATCTACAACATGAAAGGTGAAGGTAAAACCTTCTCTTCAGAAGAGTTTAACCACTACTTGGCAAAACTGGCTGAAGAGTACCCAATCGTGTCTATCGAAGATGGCCTGGACGAGTCTGACTGGGACGGCTTTAAGCACCAAACTGAATTGCTGGGTGACAAACTTCAGCTAGTCGGTGATGATCTGTTCGTAACCAACACCAAGATCCTAAAAGAAGGCATCGACAAAGGTGTGGCGAACTCTATCTTGATCAAATTCAACCAAATTGGTTCTCTGACCGAAACGCTGGCAGCGATCAAAATGGCGAAAGACGCAGGCTACACAGCTGTGATCTCTCACCGTTCAGGTGAAACAGAAGACGCCACCATCGCTGACTTGGCGGTAGGTACAGCGGCAGGCCAAATCAAAACCGGTTCGATGAGCCGTTCTGATCGTGTGGCTAAGTACAACCAGCTAATCCGTATTGAAGATGCGCTGGGTGAAAAAGCACCATTTAATGGTCTAAAAGAAGTGAAAGGCCAATAATCGGCACTTAAGCACTTTTTGCTAAAAAGCCGTCCCGTTTAACGGGGCGGCTTTTTTCATTTAGGAAAACCATGACACCAGCCAGCGGATCCGCTAGCCTATGCGGTTAGTCAATCAGGGTGTGAATACCCTGAGCCGATATTGGAAGGAGTACAGGTATGAGGCTGCTATCGGTTGCACTGTTTCTCACGCTGGTGTGGCTGCAGTACGAACTGTGGCTGGGTAAAAATGGCGTGACAGATTATTGGCAAATTGAAGCCAATGTCGCCGTACAGCAACAAGCCAACCAAAAACTCGTTAAGCGTAACCAGCAAATGTACGCAGAAATTGCGGATTTGAAGCGTGGGCAAGAAGCGATTGAAGAGCGCGCACGCAATGAGCTGGGCATGATAAAGCCGAACGAGACATTTTTCCGATTAGTCGATAAATCCCAGTAACTGACAGCCGTTGACTGGCGGTACAACCAAAGAAGATAACTTGTGGTCGAACAACCCCCCTTGCAGCACAACACCGCTTTAAAGCCCGGAATAAGCGCCGTGGTACCTGCCGCAGGTGTCGGCAGCAGGATGCAAGCTAGCTGCCCGAAACAATACCTTCCTCTAGCCGGCAAAATGCTGATTGAGCATACCGTTGAGCGTTTACTCTCTCACCCTGCCGTGGCTGACGTGATCATCGCCATTGGTGCTGACGATAGCTACTTTGCGCACACTCGCTTGAGTGAGCGTCCGAATGTGCGTGTGGTCTTGGGTGGAGCGACGCGTGCCGCGTCGGTGCAAGCTGGACTCGATGTGGTCAATACGCAATGGGTGATGGTGCATGATGCCGCACGCCCTTGTGTGTCGCATGCCGATATCGACGCCTTGATTAAACAGGCGCAATCTCACCCGGATGGCGCCTTACTCGCGGCGCCGGTTAGAGACACCATGAAGCGTGCGGACGCGCAAGGGCAGGTGGCTCACACTGTTGAGCGTGAGGCGCTTTGGCATGCATTGACCCCACAAATGTTTTTAACCCAAACGCTAATCCAGGCACTTAATGTGGCAGGAGATCAGGTGACTGACGAAGCGTCTGCCGTTGAAGCGCTTGGGGGGAAGCCTGTGCTGGTCCCTGCCAGTGCCAGCAACATTAAAGTCACCCACCCTGAGGATAAGTTTTTGGCCGAGTTTTACCTTTCACAACAAGAAGGCAAATCATGATTCGAATTGGACATGGGTTTGATGTACACAAATTTGGTGGTGATGGCCCAGTGATCATTGGTGGTGTGGCTGTGCCTTATGAGCAAGGTTTGGTCGCGCACTCGGACGGTGATGTGGCACTCCACGCCCTGTGTGATGCGCTGTTAGGCGCGATTGCTGCCGGTGACATTGGCCAGCATTTCCCAGACACCAGTGATGAGTGGAAAGGCGCCGACAGCCGTATGCTGCTGCGCGACGTCTACCGCAAAGTACAAGACAAAGGCTATTGCTTGGGCAATGCAGATATCACTATCATCGCGCAAGCGCCGAAAATGGGCCCACATATCGACGCAATGCGTGAAGCCATCGCCAGTGATTTGTGTGTGACGGTGGATGCGGTTAATGTCAAAGCCACCACCTCTGAGCGTTTGGGGTTTACCGGACGCAAAGAAGGTATTGCCTGTGAAGCGGTAGTTTTACTCAACAAAGAGGCTGTATGACGGACTTACTCGCACCCTTGGCATATTTACATGGTCAGCCGACCCAGTCTGGCACCTTAAAAGCGTCACCGGACGATTTTATTGTCTCGGAATCCCTGGGTTTCACCCCATCAGGTCAAGGTGAACACTTTTTAGTGCGGATTAAAAAACGTGGTGAAAATACCAAATACGTCGCCAATGAGTTGGCAAAAGCCTGTGGTGTCACCTCACGACAAGTGAGTTGGGCTGGGCTAAAAGATCGTCACGCCGTGACTGAGCAATGGTTCAGTGTTCATCTGCCAGGTAAAGCGGATCCAGATTTAACCGCGTTTGTCCAAAGCCATCCGGGGGTAGTCAGCATTGAAGGGACAGCCCGGCATCAGCATAAACTGCGTCCTGGCGATCTGACCGGCAATCAGTTCACGCTCTGCATTCGTGATCTGGCGTCGCCACAGGCTTTAGTGCCGCGCTTAGCCGCGATTGCCGAGCAGGGCGTGCCCAACTACTTTGGTGCACAGCGCTTTGGTCGTGATGGCAATAATGTTGAGATGGCACGCGCTTGGGGACGTGGAGAGATAAAAGTCCGTGACAAAAGCAAACGTAGTTTTTATCTCTCAGCAGCCCGGTCACTGCTGTTTAATCAAGTCGTCTCTGCACGAATAGAGGCGGATGCCTTTACCTCTACCTTGGCGGGTGACCTGTGTCTCGACGCGCAGCAGCAAACGTACTTGGTTGAGCAGGCGGGGCAGTGTCATTCTGCGATCACCGGCCCTCTGACCGGCGATAATGCGTTGCCCACTGAGGGGCAAGCACAGCACTTTGAGCAAGCGGTGGTCGACAAAGAGCCTGAGCTATTAGCCGTGATCCGTGATAATCGCATGCGTCATGACCGTCGTGTGTTGTGTTTATTGCCGCAAGCGATGAGCTGGACACATGATGCTGACACCCTCACCGTGAGTTTCTTTTTACCTGCAGGGGCCTTTGCCACCGCGGTGATGCGAGAGTTAGTCGTCGCGAGCCCACAAGGAGAGCACAATGCGAATATTGATTAGTAACGACGACGGTTACCATGCCCAAGGGATCCAAACCTTGACCGAGGCGTTATCGACCATCGCAGATGTGGTGGTGGCCGCGCCGGATCGTAATTGTTCAGGTGCGTCAAATTCACTGACATTGGAAAACCCCTTACGCGTACGCGAGCTAGGGCCACAGCGTTATGCGGTACAGGGCACCCCCACCGATTCAGTGCATTTGGCACTAAGGCAATTGGTCCCTTGGGAGCCGGATTTTGTGATCACCGGCATTAATCATGGCGCTAATCTGGGGGATGACGTGCTTTACTCGGGCACGGTCGCGGCGGCGACAGAGGGCTTTTTCCTGGGCGCACCGGCCATTGCCGTGTCGCTTTGTGGTCGCCAGCATTTTGAGACAGCCGCGCACGTCGTGAAACAATTCTTAGCTAAGAATCAGCGCCATGCTGCCCCGAGTCATCGTTTGATCAATATTAATGTGCCCGATGTACCAATCGATAGCTTAGAGGGGTGGAAAGTGACCCGTCTTGGCGCCCGCCATCACGCCGAAGATGTGATAAAACAAAGCGACCCGCGGGGCAAACCGATATACTGGGTCGGTGCGCCAGGTCAAACCCAAGATGCAGGGCCGGGAACCGATTTTCACGCCATCGCGGCGCAGTACGTTTCTATTACGCCACTGCAGGTAGACTTAACCGCTCATGATACCCTAGGCGTGTTTTCACAATGGTTAAGTGAGTAAGCGGCAAACACGTCATCGTTGGTGAGCCGCATTGAGGCGGCAACCGTTTCAATAGACTTATACTCAGTGATAAAGGAAGCAGACGTTGAGTCAAGCGCAATCACTTATTCAATTTTTGCAGCAACAAGGTGTCACAGACACCGATGTTTTAGACGCCATGCAGGCGGTGCCCCGGCATTTATTCGTCTCTGAAGCCATGACCCACCAAGCTTATGGTAACAATGCGTTACCTATTGGATGGGGACAAACTATTTCACAACCTTATATTGTGGCTAAGATGACATCATTGCTCAATTTGCGACGCGATAGTCGCATTTTGGAAATTGGCACTGGATCCGGTTATCAAACGGCGGTCCTCGCTAACTTGGTTGATCACGTTTATTCTGTCGAGCGGATCAAACCATTACAAATGCTAGCCAAACGGCGCTTAAAGCAGCTAGATATTTATAATGTGTCGACAAAACATGGAGATGGTTGGCAAGGGTGGCCGTCGAAGGGCCCTTATGATGCGATCATGGTAACAGCGGCCGCGGCCCACGTGCCCGATGCCTTGTGCGATCAGCTCAATGATGGCGGCGTGATGCTTATTCCGATTGGTGATGATGAGCAAATATTGATGCGCGTCATTCGCCAAGGCACCACTTTTCACACCGAGACAGTTGAATCGGTTAAATTTGTTCCCCTGGTGGCAGGTGAGCTGGCATAAACTGTCTCAGAGATGGAGCTGTGTTTAAAAACAGATGAAAATCGCGCTTTTTCTGTCACTGTTAGTTGTTATATCTGGTTGTTCCTGGCATGGACCGGCTCCGGTATCCAGTGTGACACCAGACTATACCAGCGTTGATAGGGGCAGCTATCGCGGCAGCTATTACGAAGTAAAACAGGGCGATACGCTTTATTATATCGCCTACATTACTGATCGTGATATCGATGACATTATCGAGCACAATAATCTACAGCCTCCTTATACTATCTACCCTGGGCAAACACTGGCGTTGTGGAAGCCTGCCTACCAACGCCCTGATGTGGCCAAAGCCACATCAGGCGCCACAAATGTGGCCTCTGCCACAACTTCAGCTGCAAGTGCGGGGGCAGTAGCAGCATCTTCTAGAAAAGACGCTAACCCTGGCAAATTTGAGGGTAAAAAGAAGTCTAAAACCGCGAGTGAACGCACAAAAGGCGTTGAATCGGGGTCATCGTCGAGGTACAGTCAAACGAAAGAAAAAAGTAAACAAGCTGTTAATAAGCGGACCGCTAGCTCATCCAACCAACAGATAAGCTGGCAATGGCCAACCAGAGGCCGGATGGTGTCCCGATTTTCTAGCACAGAGCGAGGCAATAAGGGCATAGATATTGCTGGACAACGAGGACAGGGCATTCAGGCAGCGGCAGATGGAAAAGTCGTGTACGCCGGAAGTGCACTTCGGGGTTACGGTAAATTAATAATAGTGAAACACAATGATGATTATCTAAGCGCCTATGCGCACAATGATAGTTTTTATGTTTCAGAAGGCCAAGCTGTCAACAAGGGGCAGAAAATAGCTTCAATGGGCAGTTCTGGTGCAAACAGTGTTCGGTTGCATTTTGAAATTCGCTATAAAGGAAAATCGGTCAATCCGTTACATTATCTGCCAAAGCGGTAGCACAGGATAACCAAGGTGATATCGCCGCAGCCACCAATGTTACGGGGCCGGTATAAGCAGAAATGAGTTCTGCTTAGCTGCTACGTCATAAGGGAGGCGCTATGAGCCAAACAAATACCGCAAAGAAACTGGACGGCTTGAATCAAGACGTTGAATTCGACACCGTAGAGGCACAAGCCGAGGAGGTGCTCGAAGAAGTCGAAGAGGCAGTACAGCAACAAGCGGCCACTTCAAAGGCCTCTGATGCCACCCAACTCTACCTGAGCGAAATTGGCTTCTCGCCACTGCTTACCGCTGAAGAAGAAGTCCTCTATGCGCGCCGAGCGCTGCGTGGTGATGAAGTCGCTCGCAAGCGTATGATTGAGAGCAATCTTCGGCTCGTGGTGAAAATCTCACGTCGCTATTCTAACCGAGGTTTAGCGCTGCTGGATTTGGTTGAAGAAGGAAACCTCGGCCTGATCCGTGCGGTAGAGAAGTTTGACCCTGAACGCGGCTTCCGTTTTTCAACTTATGCAACCTGGTGGATTCGTCAAACCATTGAACGCGCCATCATGAACCAAACACGCACCATTCGCCTGCCTATTCACGTGGTGAAAGAGCTTAACGTGTACCTGCGTACTGCACGCGAACTGGCGCAAAAGCTTGATCATGAACCGACCGCTGAAGACATCGCGGCTCAGCTTGATAAGCCGGTAGAAGATGTGAACCGGATGCTTCGTCTTAACGAGCGTATTGGCTCTGTGGATAACCCCATTGGTGGCGATTCAGAAAAAGCCTTGCTAGATATCATCCCAGATGAGAAGCAAGACGGCCCAGAGTACACCACACAAGACGATGACATGAAAAAGTCGATTGTGCAGTGGCTACAAGAGCTCAACCCTAAGCAGCGAGAAGTGTTATCACGTCGTTTCGGGCTTTTGGGTCACGAAGCGTCAACACTGGAAGATGTGGGACGTGAGATTGGCCTAACCCGCGAGCGAGTACGTCAAATCCAGGTGGAAGGGCTACGCCGTTTGCGCGACATGTTGACGCATCAAGGGCTGAGCATTGAATCGCTCTTTAACGTTGAGCAATAAACGCGCTGTCAATCTCGCATCAGTCATAGCGCGAGACTGACAATCATAGACGTAAATGAAGGGACAGCGATGGCTGTCCCTTTTTATTGGCGGTCATGATGGTTCGCAAGATGACGGCGCGGCTGATTAGCGAGATTGCTGTAACGCCTTGAGGGCATAGAGGGCATCTAGGGCTTGGCGCGGCGTCATCTCATCGGGGTTTAAGGCATCGACTGCGTTATCCAGCTCGCTGGGTTCAGGCAGCAAGGCGAGCTGAGCGGATGCTGGGTCACCGACCGTTTGTTCAGCATGAACCGTTTGGTGACCGCTTTGCTCCAGTTGTGCCAGTTTGTGCTTGGCACGACGAATCACCGGCTTGGGAACGCCAGCGAGGCTTGCAACCGCCAAGCCATATGATTTACTGGCCGCCCCTTCCTGCACAGCGTGCATAAACGCAATGTCATCGCCATGTTCCATGGCATCAAGATGCACATTCACTAAGCCTTCCATTTGCCCTGGCAGTTCGGTGAGTTCGAAATAATGGGTGGCAAATAAGGTCATCGCTTGGATTTTCTCTGCCAACCATTCCGCGCTGGCCCACGCCAAAGATAAGCCATCGTAGGTGCTGGTACCGCGGCCAATCTCGTCCATCAACACCAAGCTGTTAGCGGTTGCATTGTGGAGAATATTGGCGGTTTCTGTCATTTCCACCATAAATGTGGAGCGGCCGGAAGCGAGATCATCAGAGGCACCAATACGAGTGAAAATACGATCGACGGGCCCAATGGTTGCACGATCGGCGGGCACATAAGCACCAATATGACTCAGCAAGGTGATCAACGCGGTTTGGCGCATATAAGTGGATTTACCCCCCATATTCGGTCCGGTAATGATCAACATTCGGCGCTCAGGGCTTAAGGCAATAGGGTTAGGGATAAAGGGGTCACTCATTACTTGCTCTACCACTGGATGGCGGCCAGCTTCGATATCGATGCCCGGCTTATCGGTGAGCACTGGGCGATGATAATTGAGTGTATCTGCTCGCTCGGCGAGGTTACACAGTACATCGAGCCCAGAGAGCGCTTCAGAGGCATGTTGCAGCTGGGCCAAGTGTGGCAGTAATAAATCAAACAACTCTTCCCACAGCCGTTTCTCTAACGCTAATGCATTAGAACGAGAGCTTAAGACTTTATCTTCGTGCTCTTT
This sequence comes from Salinivibrio sharmensis, assembly GCF_001995985.1. GTDB lineage: Bacteria > Pseudomonadota > Gammaproteobacteria > Enterobacterales > Vibrionaceae > Salinivibrio > Salinivibrio sharmensis. Next base: position 196,098 of record NZ_MUFC01000002.1, read on the forward strand.
CAATTCGGGGATAATGTAACGTTCTGCATTTTTAAGCGTTTGTCGGCGGATATAGTGCGCGGGCACTCGGTCGCTTTGCGCGCGGCTAATTTGAATGTAAAAGCCATGGACTTGGTTATAACCCACCTTCAGGGTATCGATGCCATATTGTTCGCGCTCGCGGGTTTCTAGTTCTTCTAAGTAGCGTGATGCACCTTCCGATAAGTCGCGCCACTCATCCAGTTCCGCGTTGTAACCTGGCGCAATCACGCCGCCATCACGGATCACTACCGGTGGGTTTTCGACCACTGCGCGGTTGAGTAAGTCTTGCAGCTCTGGCATCGGTGTGGTGGCAGTGAGGTAATCAGAAAACGCACTATGATCCAGCTCGGTGAGCAGTGCCTGTACTTCAGGTAGCTGTGCTAACGCGGTGCGCAGCCGTGCCATATCACGCGGGCGAGCGGATCGCATTGCCAAGCGAGCCAGTACACGTTCAATGTCGCCAACTGGTTTGAGTGCGGCGCTTAAATCGATGTAAAGACCACTATCAAGCAGCGCACCGATTGCATCCAAACGCTGGTTGAGCACTTGAGGGTCGCGCAGGGGTTGATGGAGCCAACGCTTCAGTAAGCGACTGCCCATCGGCGTCGTCGTGCGATCCAAAACGTCAGCCAGCGTATTGTCGCTACCGCCAGCAAGGTTTTGGGTGATCTCTAAATTACGCCGTGTGGCAGCGTCCAACACCACAGAGGTGTCTTGCTGATCTTTGATGATGGCACGAATATGGGGGAGCGCAGTGCGCTGTGTTTCTTTGGCGTACTGCAACACACAGCCAGCGGCACAGAGCCCCAGCGTACAGTCTTCCACGCCAAAACCGACTAGATCGCGCGTGCCAAATTGACCGGTCAGTTGACTGCGAGCAGTGTCGAGATCGAACTCCCAAATCGGTCGACGCCTTGCGCCGCGGCTCACCGCAAGTAAATCAGGGTAGGGAAAGTCTTCGGGGTATAGTAGCTCTGCCGGTTGCGTGCGTTGCAGCTCGGCTTGCATTTGTTCGTAAGTCGCAGGCTCAGTCAGTACAAATCGCCCAGAGGTAATATCTAAGGTGGCGAAGCCAAACTGCTCATTATCACAAGTCAGTGCGGCGACCAAGTTATCAACCCGTTCGCTAAGCAGCGCTTCATCCGATACCGTACCGGGGGTGACGATTCGTACTACCTGGCGCTCAACCGGCCCTTTACTGGTGGCCGGCTCGCCAATTTGCTCACAAATCGCCACCGGCTCACCCAATTGCACTAACTTAGCTAAATACCCCTCCACGGCATGAAAGGGCACACCCGCCATGGGGATCGGCTCACCGCCTGAGCTACCGCGCTTTGTTAGCGAAATATCCAAAAGCTGAGAGGCACGTTTGGCATCGTCGTAAAAGAGTTCGTAAAAATCCCCCATGCGGTAGAACAGCAGCTCTTCAGGGTGCTGCGCTTTGAGTTTGAGGTACTGTTGCATCATAGGGGTGTGCTTTTCGAGCGCTTGTACTGTCACGACTAGACCTGCAAAATGGAACGTTGAAAAGGGTAGGTAGAATACGTGATCGTACGGCAAAGGGTAAAGTTGCGGTACTGGTTTCTTCACCCTCAACAAAAGGAGTGAATGGTGGAACAGTTATTCTCGCTAGCAAAGCAACTCGGCGACGCCTTATTGGATGCGGGCTTAACGGTGACCACCGCAGAGTCTTGCACCGGTGGCGGTATTGCTTACTGCTTGACGGACGTGCCGGGTAGCTCGCAGTGGCTTCAGCAAGCTTGGGTCACCTACAGCAACCAGGCTAAGCATCAACAGGTGCATGTGCCAGACGATTTATTGACCCAATACGGTGCGGTGAGTGAGCCTGTGGTAACGGCCATGGCAGAGGGCGCACTCAATGAGGCTGCCGCTGACTTGGCGATTGCTGTTAGCGGTGTCGCTGGTCCGAGTGGTGGCAGTGCGGATAAACCTGTTGGCACCGTGTGGTTCGCATGGGCTTGGCATGGCGGCGAAACCGACACTGAAGTGTGTCATTTTGAGGGTGATAGGCGCGCGGTCCGTGAACAAACGGTCGCACATGCCTTGTCACATGCTCTGACGCGCTTGTCTCCGTAACTGGAGGCGTGTCGCATCACAAAGATTTTTTCTGTACAGGGCTAGACACTGTATAAATGGACAGTATACTTAGCCCCAATTACTGATAGCTTTCATCGCATAGCGATAGCGTTTTATTTCCTGGAGACTGAAATGGACGATAACAAAGAAAAGGCGCTCGCAGCCGCACTCGGACAAATCGAAAAGCAATTTGGCAAAGGCTCAATCATGCGTCTGGGTGATGACCGCACGATGGACATCGAAACCGTATCGACCGGCTCTTTGTCTCTCGATATCGCCCTAGGTGCAGGTGGCCTGCCTTTTGGTCGTATTATCGAAATCTATGGCCCAGAGTCATCAGGTAAAACCACGCTAACGCTAGAAGCGATTGCCGAAGCACAAAAAATGGGTAAGACCTGTGCCTTTATCGATGCTGAGCATGCCCTTGACCCTATTTATGCGCGCAAGCTGGGTGTGGATATCGATAACCTTTTGGTCTCTCAGCCAGATACCGGTGAGCAAGCGTTGGAAATCGCTGATGCACTGACACGCTCGGGCGCTGTCGACATGATCGTGATTGACTCGGTCGCGGCATTGACACCTAAAGCTGAGATTGAAGGCGAGATGGGTGACTCACATATGGGTCTGCAAGCGCGTATGCTGTCACAAGCGATGCGTAAGCTCACAGCCAACATCAAAAACAGCAACACCATGATGGTATTCATCAACCAAATTCGTATGAAAATTGGTGTGATGTTTGGTAACCCAGAAACCACAACTGGGGGTAACGCGTTAAAATTCTACGCCTCGGTTCGCCTGGATATTCGCCGCATTGGTGCGATTAAAGAAGGTGACGAAGTGGTGGGCAACGAAACCCGCGTAAAAGTGGTAAAAAACAAAGTGGCTGCGCCCTTTAAACAAGCTGAGTTCCAAATCCTTTACGGCCAAGGCATTAACTTGCAAGGTGAATTAGTGGACTTGGGCGTAAAACACAAGCTGGTAGAAAAAGCCGGTGCTTGGTATAGCTACAAGGGCGATAAAATTGGCCAGGGCAAAGCAAACGCCTGCAAATACCTAAAAGAAAACCCGCACGTTGCTGAAGAAATCGACACCACCTTACGTGAGATGCTTTTGCAAACCGCGCTAAATAACGAAGCGGTTGACGCGAATACGGAGGCAGAAACCGAGGACGACCAGCTGTAATGGCTGCGTCGTGCCAAGAAGTAGCGGTGGGCTTGTTGGCCCGCCGTGATCATTCTGTTCACGAACTGCAGCAAAAACTGACTCAACGTGGGTTTGATCAAGACACGATTGCGCTGACCCTTGATGAGTGTCTCGCACGTGGTTGGCTTGACGACTCACGTTTTGCCGCCAGCTTGTTGCGCCAAGGTGTGAGTAAGCACCATGGCTGGTTACGTATTTGCCAAGACGCCAAGCGTAAAGGTATAGACACTGAGTTGTTAGCACGCGCCGAACAAGAGCAGGACGTCGATTGGTATACGCTAGCCAGAGAAGCCGCACAGCGCAAATATGCCGATCTAGATGGTCGCCTTCCGCCAACGGACCAAAAGGGAAAAGCGAAGCGCATGCGCTTTTTACAGTCACGTGGCTTTAACTTTGATCAAATCCAATACGCACTCAGTTACGATCCGGACACGCATTTCTAGACCAATCCCATTCTGTCTCTTTTCCGCACGCGATCGGTTGTTTACAATGGCGTAAATAAAACCATGCTTCCATCGCGTCACGACCATATCTGGTTGCTAACGCAATAGTCGATTATCAGGATTAGCCAATGTATATGAGCACTGATGAGATCCGTACAGCGTTTCTCAAGTTCTTCGAAAGCAAAGGGCACCAGATTGTGCCTAGCTCGTCGCTCGTGCCAGCCGATGACCCAACGCTTTTGTTCACCAACGCAGGAATGAACCAGTTTAAAGACACCTTTTTAGGGGTTGAAAAGCGTGACTACACGCGCGCAACGTCAGCACAGCGTTGTGTGCGTGCGGGTGGTAAACACAACGACCTTGAAAACGTCGGTTTTACCGCGCGCCATCATACTTTCTTTGAAATGCTGGGTAACTTCAGCTTTGGTGATTATTTCAAAAAAGAAGCCATTGCGTTTGCTTGGGAGTTTCTCACTGAAACCATTGGCTTACCAAAAGAAAAGCTGTTGGTAACTGTATACGAAACCGATGACGAAGCATTTGATATTTGGCATCAGCAAATTGGTGTCCCAGCGGATCGCATTGTGCGTATCGGAGATAAAGAAGGCGGTAAGCCTTACGAGTCAGATAACTTCTGGCAAATGGGCGATACTGGGCCATGCGGACCATGTAGCGAAATTTTCTATGATCATGGTGAGCATATCTGGGGCGGCCCTCCAGGGACGCCAGAAGAAGACGGTGACCGCTTCATCGAGATCTGGAATATCGTCTTTATGCAGTTTAACCGCCAAGCAGACGGCACCATGGAAAACCTGCCTAAGCCGTCAGTGGATACCGGCATGGGGATTGAGCGGATTGCGGCAATCAAGCAGGGCGTCCATTCTAACTATGAAACCGATGTTTTCCAGCAATTGATTAAGCAAGTCGCTGACATCATTGGGGTTGAAGATCTCACTAACCAGTCTTTGCGTGTGGTAGCTGACCACATCCGCTCGTGTGCGTATTTGATTGTTGATGGCGTGATGCCTTCTAACGAAGGGCGGGGCTATGTGTTGCGCCGAATCATTCGTCGTGCGGTTCGTCATGGTAACAAGCTTGGCAGCAAAGAGGCGTTTTTCTATAAGCTGGTTGGCCCTCTCGCCACCATCATGGGCACAGCAGGTGAAGATCTGCGTGCACAACAAACCATGGTGGAAAAAGTGCTCAAGATTGAAGAAGACAACTTTGGTCGCACCCTTGAGCGCGGCATGCTGATGCTGGAAGAAGCGCTCGACAAAGTCAAAGGTGACGAGCTTGATGGCGAGACGGTGTTCAAACTCTATGACACTTACGGTTTCCCGGCAGACTTAACCAATGATGTAGCACGTGAGCGTGGTTATCGGATTGATGAAGCTGGCTTTGAAGCAGCGATGGAAGCTCAGCGTCAGCGTGCGCGGCAAGCCGGGCAGTTTGGCACCGACTACAACCAAGCAATAAAAGTCGAGCATGGCTCTGATTTCTGCGGCTATACCGGGACGGAAGGCTCCGGCAAGATCACGGATATTTTCGTTGAGGGAGAGCCTGTTGATAGCCTTGTTTCAGGCGTTCAGGCAGTGGTGATCCTTGATCATACGCCTTTTTATGCCGAAGCCGGTGGCCAATGTGGCGACACTGGAGTGATTGACACTGACCAAGGGCGCTTCACCGTTACCGATACACAAAAGGTTGGTCAAGCGATTGCGCACTACGGCAGCTTGGCGGAAGGGCAATTGAATGTGGGGACACAAGCAACCGCACGGGTCGATGCTGCGCGTCGTCACGCGGTAGCGATGAACCATTCTGCAACCCACTTGCTTCATGCTGCGCTACGTGAGGTACTGGGTGAGCATATTGCTCAGAAGGGGTCTTTGGTTCGCCCTGACGGCTTGCGTTTTGATTTCTCACACCTTGAGCCGGTCACCGCCGATGAACTCAAAGCGGTTGAGCGGATCGTGAACCAGCAAATTCGTCTAAACAACCCCGTACACACTGAGGTGATGGACATTGACGCGGCCAAGCAAAAAGGCGCGATGGCACTGTTTGGTGAGAAATACGATGATCAGGTGCGCGTATTAAGCATGGGCGACTTCTCTATCGAACTGTGTGGCGGGACCCACGCGACGCGTACAGGCGACATCGGGATGTTTAAAATCGTCTCTGAAGCGGGTATCGCGGCCGGTGTGCGTCGTATCGAAGCCATTACTGGGCAAGCGGCCATTGATAGCGTTTATGAGCAACAGGCGGACTATGAAGCCAAGCTTGACGATGCCCAGAGCAAAGCGAAAGCGCTAGAGAAACAAATTCAGCAGCTTAAGCAGAAACTGGCCGCACAAGAAAGTGCTGGGCTGATTAATCAAGTCCGTGAGCTAAACGGGGTAAAAGTGCTGATTAGCCAGCTTGATGGCGCGGATAACAAAGCACTACGTAGCATGGTAGATGATCTGAAAAACCAAATGGGCAGTGGCATTGTGCTGCTCGGCAATGTGGCCAACGACAAAGTCGGCCTTATTGCGGGGGTGACTAAAGATCTGACCGGCACGGTAAAAGCGGGTGAACTGGTCAACTTTGTTGCGCAGCAAGTAGGTGGCAAAGGTGGTGGTCGCCCTGATATGGCGCAAGCCGGTGGTAGTGATGTGAGTGCACTGCCGAGTGCGTTAGCCTCTGCGGAGACGTGGCTCGCTGAGCAAATTTAAGCCAACTTTGTTTTTCCACAAAAGTCAAGAGGGTTGCGTATTGCGACCCTTTTTTGTGATCTAGATTAATAATTGCACTTTTTTTCTGATTCTGTATAGTGCAACGCCTTAAGCGACGCACTGGCGTAAGACGTGATACTGGTTAGATTTTATCGCCACGCCAGCCAATGCAGTACAGATTTCTCTTACACTGTTATCTCAGGTCAATCGCCTTCTCGGCTAACGGCATGATGATAAAACAGTAAATTTCTCTGCCCCTTTCTGGATATGGTTTGATAATTCAGCCATAGTGTGAAGACGGACGTTTTGGCGCCCGTATTGGCATCATTAGCAGGGAAAGAATCCAACGATCACAGGTAACGAGCCGATACGCTGGCGGGTTATCTGGCTCAGACACTAATTGAATAAGTAAAAGATTGATACTCAAGGAGTAGAAGCATGCTGATTTTAACTCGCCGTGTGGGCGAAACCTTGATGATTGGTGATGAAGTGACTGTCACCGTACTGGGTGTGAAAGGTAACCAAGTCCGTATTGGTGTGAACGCACYGAAAGATGTTTCGGTACATCGCGAAGAGATCWACATGCGTATTCAGGCCGAGAAAGGCGCGCCTGCAAGTGGTCAAAACGACTACTAACAAGGCAAGAAAAGGTCGACTTAGGTCGGCCTTTTTTATCGCTGCTTTTTCCATAAAATCAGAATGAAGCGGCGATAAATCCAACAATAAAATCAGGCTGTGGGTGATAATTGTCCATTTGTTGGTGACAAGACGATTTTTGCCAGAAAAGTGTTTGACATATATGTGGCTCAAAGTAATATGTGCACCCGCAGCGACGGTGAGGTGGCCGAGTGGCTGAAGGCGCTCCCCTGCTAAGGGAGTATACGGTTTGTAGCCGTATCGAGGGTTCGAATCCCTCCCTCACCGCCATGTTGTTGCAAGCAAGATAGATGCGCGTCCGTAGCTCAGCTGGATAGAGTACCTGGCTACGAACCAGGCGGTCGGAGGTTCGAATCCTCCCGGACGCGCCACTACTTGCGGTGAGGTGGCCGAGTGGCTGAAGGCGCTCCCCTGCTAAGGGAGTATACGGTTTGTAGCCGTATCGAGGGTTCGAATCCCTCCCTCACCGCCATGATTTACAAGCCTGCCTTGTAGTAAGATGTGCGTCCGTAGCTCAGCTGGATAGAGTACCTGGCTACGAACCAGGCGGTCGGAGGTTCGAATCCTCCCGGACGCGCCATCTCTTCACGGAAGACCCGCAAGATTGTTCATGATGAACGTAAGATTGTCGACACGCGCTCGTAGCTCAGCTGGATAGAGTACCTGGCTACGAACCAGGCGGTCGGAGGTTCGAATCCTCCCGAGCGCGCCATCTTCAATCCTAAGCAAATCCGTCAGCGCGTCCGTAGCTCAGCTGGATAGAGTACCTGGCTACGAACCAGGCGGTCGGAGGTTCGAATCCTCCCGGACGCGCCATTTTGCTTCTCTTCGCGATCTCCCCTTGTGACATGACTCTTCACCAATCGTGCAAAACAGACAGTTTTCGCGTCTTTACCCTTTTCTCTGTGCCGTCGTCTTATTGCAATACGCTTATCAGCTGACTGTTTATCATCTCGGAATGCCTATCAGTAACGTGCTTTCAACGATTTTGGTCGCTTTCGGAAAAACGCTTTTTCCAAAAATGCCACAGTCGTGATACTGGCATCGCTTTTCTATACGGTGGTGCCTAGCCGAACGCCGTTGCTACTTGCCCGCTGACCGTGAGTTTGCATAAACATCCAGTTTATCCATCTTTTTTAATCAGTGAGTGAAAATGCCCATTAACGGACGTTATGAGGTAACAAAAACGCAATAGTCAGATTGTCATTTATGCGAATTGTTAGTATTTTGAACGCCGATGATGAATTTGCCACCAAGATAAATGGATAATAACGGGGGCAATCACTGCTTAGATGTAAGCAATGGTGAGTGTGACAAGGAAGAAACCATGGATTTAGGCCCGCTTTTAGAACAGGCAACGATGCTGATGTTAACCGGCATGGTTGTCGTATTTGTATTTCTCTCGATATTGATTTTTTTGGTCCGCCAGCTGGAACGTTTTGGCGACCCTATTCCCCCTGCCGCGCCTAAAGCGGCCTCTCAGCCCAATACCCAAGCAGCATCGGATGCATCACAGCCTTCGCCGGATGTGGTTGCCGCGATCACTGTGGCTGTTCAGCAGTACCGCCAACGTCACCGTTGAGTGGTAAGGCACATATAAAAAAGGAGTTTGTTATGTCTACGCCGTTAGCTATTACCGATGTGGTATTGCGTGATGCCCATCAGTCGTTGTTTGCCACACGTCTGCGTTTGGACGATATGTTGCCAATTGCCGCCGAGCTCGATCAAATCGGTTTCTGGTCGTTAGAAACCTGGGGTGGAGCGACTTTCGATGCATGTATTCGTTACCTGGGTGAAGATCCATGGGTGCGGTTACGAGAGCTTAAAAAAGCGATGCCAAATACCCCGATGCAGATGCTGCTACGTGGTCAGAACCTGTTAGGTTATCGCCACTATGCCGATGATGTGGTACACAAGTTTGTTGAACGTGCGCATGCGAACGGTATGGATGTTTTTCGTATCTTTGATGCGATGAACGATGTGCGCAATTTCCAAGCGGCAGTGGGCGCTGCAATGGAAGTGGGTGCTCATGCACAAGGCACCATTTCTTACACCACCAGTCCTGTGCACACCATGGACACTTGGACCGACTTGGCCAAGCAGCTGGAAGATCTCGGCTGTCACTCGTTGTGTATTAAAGACATGTCTGGTTTGCTCAAGCCTTACGAAGCTCATGAGTTGGTTAGTCGCATTAAGGCAGCGTGTGATATTCCTTTATCTTTACACTGTCATGCGACGACAGGGCTATCAACTGCCACCGCCGTCAAAGCGGTGGAGGCGGGGCTCGATGTGCTCGATACCGCTATTTCATCCATGAGCCAAACCTACGGACATACTCCAACGGAAACCGTAGTGGCGATGCTCGAAGGCACTGAGCGCGAAACGAACCTCGATCTGAACAAGCTAGAGTCGATTGCCGCTTATTTCCGCACTGTGCGTAAGAAATACGCGCAATTTGAGGGTCAACTCAAAGGGGTGGACTCGCGTATTTTGATTGCGCAAGTGCCAGGTGGCATGTTGACCAATATGGAAAATCAGCTCAAAGAGCAGGGCGCCGCCGACAAAATGGACGAGGTGTTGGAGGAAATTCCACGGGTTCGTGAAGACTTAGGCTACATTCCTTTAGTGACCCCGACCTCGCAAATTGTCGGCTCTCAGTCGGTCATTAACGTGCTAACCGGTGAGCGTTACAAGAGTATTACCAAAGAAACGGCGGCTCTTTTAAAAGGAGAATACGGGAAAGCACCCGCGCCGGTTAATGCCACCCTCCAGGCTCGCGTGTTAGAGGGTGAAGAGGCAATCACCTGTCGTCCCGCTGACAAGCTAGAGCCTGAAATGGAGGCTTTGACCCAAGCACTGACCGACAAAGCTGCGGCCGAGAATGTCACCTTGGCAGAGCAGACCATTGATGATGTGCTGACCTATGCCTTATTCCCGCAGGTGGGGTGGAAGTTCTTACAAAACCGAGGCAACCCTGAAGCCTTCGAACCGGCACCAACCGGGGAGCCAGCCTCTGCGCCCGCTGCCCCTCAGCCATCAGGCAGTGGCGACGTGGAAACCTACAGTGTGCGTGTCAATGGGCAAGTCTATCAAGTCGATGTGGGGCCAGATGGGGCGCTGGGTGATATCCAGCCAGTGAGTCAGGTGTCGGCGTCGGCGAGTGCGCCAGCTCCTCAAGCTGCGCCAACCAACCTTGAGCCAGTCACCGCACCTCTAGCCGGTAACATCTTTAAGGTGATGGTCACCCCTGGGGAGCATGTACAGGAGGGTGATGTCCTGATCATCTTGGAAGCGATGAAGATGGAAACCGAAGTACGCGCCGCCCATGCGGGCACCGTCCAAGACGTACAAGTGAAAGAAGGCGATGCTGTTACCGTCGGCATGCCGTTATTGCACTTAGGATAAGAGGGCAGCATGGAAGGATTAATGATCCTGTGGTCAGAAACTGGACTGGCAAACTTCCAGTGGCCACAGCTTGTAATGATTGCCGTAGGCTGTCTATTGCTCTTTTTGGCGATAAGGCGTGGGTTTGAGCCACTACTGCTACTACCTATCGGTTTTGGCGCTATATTGGCGAATATACCCAACGCCGGCTTTAACGAACCGGGCGGCCTGCTCTACTACGTCTACCATGTCGGGATTGATACTGGCGTGTTCCCCCTGCTGATCTTTATGGGCGTGGGGGCGATGACTGACTTTGGCGCACTGATCGCTAACCCGCGTACCTTGTTGCTTGGCGCGGCGGCACAGTTTGGTATTTTCGCCACCTTGTTTGGCGCGATACTGCTTAACTTGGTACCAGGCATGGAGTTTAGCCTTCAAGATGCTGCTTCCATTGCGATCATTGGTGGTGCGGATGGGCCAACGGCAATCTTCTTGGCGAGCCGATTATCACCGGATTTGCTTGGAGCTATCGCCGTCGCAGCCTATAGCTATATGGCACTGGTGCCCATTATTCAGCCACCAATCATGAAGTTGTTTACCTCTGATAGCGAACGCAAGATTGAGATGAAGCAACTCCGTCATGTGTCGAAAACTGAGAAAGTCCTATTTCCGCTGGCGGTGCTGATGATGACCATCTTGTTCTTGCCCTCGGCGACACCGCTGGTTGGTATGTTCTGCCTCGGTAACTTGATGCGAGAGTGTGGCGTCGTGGACCGCTTATCCGGAACCGCCCAGAATGAGCTGATCAACATTGTCACCATTTTCCTTGGTCTGGCGGTAGGCTCCAAATTGGAAGCCGATAAGTTTCTTCAGTTTGAAACCTTAGGCATCTTGGTATTGGGCGCAGTGGCGTTCAGCATTGGCACCGGGACTGGAGTATTAATGGCCAAACTCCTTAATCGCTTTAGCCGTGACCCTATCAACCCATTGATAGGTGCGGCTGGTGTGTCAGCCGTGCCGATGGCGGCTCGAGTGGTGAACAAAGTAGGACTCGATGCCAACCCACACAACTTCTTGTTAATGCATGCAATGGGGCCGAACGTGGCCGGTGTGTTGGGCTCTGCGGTCGCGGCTGGTATCTTGTTGGCCTTGGTGGGCTAATACCTGGGTGATTTGACACCGGAGCGACAAAAAGAAAATAGCGGTAGGCATTGAGTCTGCCGCTTTTTTTGTTAAGACTAGAGGTTTACGCTTTGCAATGGCTCTGTGCTTAATCTCGTCGTTAAGGCAAATACCATTACGTTATACGCCAGCATAAGCACAATGGCATGCGAAAGGAGTCACTATGTCGAATAATCTCTCACTTGCAATCACTGAATTTGGTGCGCCCGAGGTGCTTAGCTCGGTCAACCGTTCGATTCCCTCTCCCTCTGAAGAGCAGGTGCTGATTCAAGTAAAAGCGGCTGGGGTTAACCCCATTGATGCAAAAACGCGAGCAGGGCTTGGTTGGGCTGCAGAGCATAATCAAGACAAGCTACCTTGGGTGCCGGGCTATGATGTTGCCGGGGTGGTAGTTGCCAATGGCACTAACGAAAGCAAGTTTGATGTCGGGGATCGTGTCGCTGGGATGATTGGCTTCCCCACCGAAGGCGGGGGATACAGCCAATATGTGGTCGCTGATGCCGGATTGTTATCAACTGTGCCGCCGAGTGTGCCTATGGTGGATGCCGCTGCAGTGCCATTGGCAGGGCTGACGGCTTGGCAAGCGCTTGAGCATGGTAAACTGGTGCGTGATGAAAAAGTATTGATTTTAGCGGGCGCTGGGGGTGTCGGTCACCTTGCGGTACAGTTGGCTGTTCGTCTTGGGGCGCAGGTTTATGCCACTGCTTCTGAAACCAATCATGCCTTTTTACGTCAACTGGATGCGACACCGATCGATTACCATCAAGCGCATTGGGCCACCGCCAATGGCGAGTTTGATGTGTTGATTGATTTAGTGGGCGGGGATACCGCCATTGACGCGCTGGCGAGCCTAAAAACAGGTGGGCGAGTCGTCACTGTGCCGACGAATACTCGAAATACCCTCACCTCTGCTGCCGCAGAAAGAGGCCTAAAGGCAACAGGCATGCTGGTTGACCCAAACACTTGGCAGACGCAGCGCTTGCTCGACATGCTTGACCAGGGCGAACTGAAAATAGATATCGCGGCCGTCTACCCGCTTGAGCAGGGCGCACAGGCGCACAAAGCGTTAGAAACCGGCCATACACGTGGTAAACGTGTGTTGGAAATGCCCTCGGCTTAACCTCCAAAACAAACCTAGTGGAGCGCTTTGTCGTGGGGGCAGGTGCTGAACCAATGATACTGCATGGGGTCGAATGGACGATTGGATGCTGTTGGCAACCTTGTTTGCCACCAGCTTTTTAAGTGCGACCTTATTGCCAGGTGGCTCTGAGGCCAATCTGGTGTATTTATTAACTCAGCACGCATTCGCGGATGGAATCGTTGTGGCGATTGCCACAGTAGGCAACACACTCGGTGGCATGACCAATTACGCCATCGGGCGTTGGCTGCCCGATTATCAACCGCATCGTTCATGGCACCGCCGAGCGCTCACTGGGCTGCAACGCTACGGTTATGCCGCGCTACTACTCAGCTGGGTACCGATTATTGGTGATCCGCTTTGCGTGGTTGCCGGTTGGCTCCGCCTTCGGCAATCTTGGTGCTGGCTGATTATCTTTGTTGCAAAAGCATCGCGCTACCTGGTGATTGTGATGTCAGTCCGTTGGGTAGCAGGTTAGGAACTATCATATGCCACGTTTATTGCTTGCCACGTTTTTCTTGCTATCTGTGTTGTCTGGATGCCAGCTGACTGGCTCAGCCTCAACCCAAACACCTGATGGCGTCACTTGGATTAAAACCGTCGCGCCTCCTCCAGGGAGTGCACAAGTCCCGTATCAGCAATTTAAATTAGATAATGGACTGACGGTATTGTTACATGAGGATCACTCTGACCCTCTTGTCAATGTTGATGTGCGTTACCATGTGGGCTCTGCCCGAGAAGAGCCGGGAAAATCAGGCTTTGCGCATTTTTTTGAACATATGATGTTTGAAGGCTCTGAGCACGTAGACGATCACGGAAAACGTATTAAAGAGGTGGGGGGCTATAATAATGGCTCGACCAATCGTGATACCACCCAGTATTACCAGACCGTAACGGCCAATGAGCTTGAGCGAGTTCTTTGGCTTGAATCTGATCGCATGGGCTTTTTGCTCGATGCGGTCTCTCAGCGCAAATTTGAAGTGCAGCGTGACACGGTGAAAAACGAACGGGCATTTCGGATCGATAATGTCCCGTATGGCCGCGTTAACGAGACCATTAATCAAGCACTCTACCCTGAGGGCCACCCTTACTCATGGCCGGTGATTGGTTATGTTGAGGATCTTAACCGTGTTGATGTTGGCGATCTCAAGCAATTCTTCCTGCGCTGGTATGGCCCTAACAACGCCACCCTTACTATTGGTGGCGACATCGATATTCAGCAAACCCTTGCTTGGGTGAAAAAATACTTTGGTGATATACCTCAAGGCCCATCAATACCAGAGGCGAAACCGCAACCGGTCACGCTAGATGGCTCTCGCTTTGTGACATTGGAAGACAAGGTCTCGCAACCGGTTTTGGTGATGACCTTTCCTACCAGTGTGCCTGAGACGGATACCACGACGCGCCTGGGGGTACTGGCCAATGTATTGGGGCAAGGGCGTGACAGTGTGCTTTATCAATCCCTGGTACAAACGGGGCAGCTGTTAAGTGCAGGCGCATCGCACCAGTGTGGTGAATTGGCCTGTACGTTTGAGATCTACGGTGTCGGTCGGCAAGGCCAATCACTGGCTGAAATCCGTACCTTGTTAGCCCAAACTCTGACGCAGTTTGAGGTAAAAGGGGTGAGTGACGAGGATATCAACCAAATCCAATCTATGGTGGAAGCCGATAATATCTTTGCGCTGCAAAGTGTCGACGGCAAGGTATCACAGCTGGCAAATGACTATACGCTCTACGGTGATGCAAACCGTATGAACCAGCGCCTTGCACGCCTTAATGCCGTGACCCCTGACAAGGTGATGGAAAGCTATCGGCAGTGGGTAAAAGATCAGCCTGCAGTAAACACCAGTGTGGTCCCTATTGGACGGACGGATTTGGTCGCTGCGCCCGCGAATTTTATCTATCAACGTCCAGAATATGGACAGACGCAAAACCCGCACGACACGTTAGCACGACGCGATACCCCAGACACTTTTGATCGCACCCAGCTCCCGGCGCCGAGTGGGAGTGTTACGGTCAATGTGCCTCGCATTTATCGGGCCGACTTGGACAATGGGATCCATCTGGCAGGCACAGTGAGTCGCGAGACACCCACGGTCACCTTGCAGCTTCGTTTACCTGCCGGCACCTTGATGGAGCCTAACGATCAGCGAGGCATCGCTCACTTAACGGCAACTATGGTGACCGAGGGCGCGGCAGGTATGTCAGCCGCTGAGCTCACTCGAGCCCTAGACAAGCTGGGCAGTCAAGTCAATATCAACGCGGACAGTTACCACACACAAATCACAGTAACGTCACTGAAAAAGCACCTGGGGGAGACCCTTAAACTGGTAAACAAAACCTTGCGTGCACCGACGTTTGCAGAAGAAGATTTTGATCGTGTTAAAGCCCAGTTGTTAGAGAGTCTGGCATCTCGCGCCGATGATGCAGGTTGGTTAGCCAGCCAAGCGACCAACCAGCTGTTATATCAAGATGCCACCTTCCGTGCGCCAGAGGGCGGTGTCGCGGAAGATATTGCAGCGATGACACTTGATGATGTTAAACACTTCTATCGCCAGCACTACATATTGCGAGGCAGCCAACTGATTGTGGTGGGCGACCTTTCTCGTGAACATGCGATCAATCTCGCCAACCGGATCACACCGTGGCAAGCGCAAACGCAGCCTACGGCTCAGGTGGCGCGTGCTGTCCCGAAAGACTACGACCAGGCACAAATTTGGCTGGTAGATAAACCGCAAGCCCCACAAACCAGTATTCGTATGGTGCGCCATGGTATGCCATACGATGCCACCGGCCCGATGTTTAAAACCCGCTTGGCCAACTTTAATTTTGGGGGCAATTTTAATGCGCGCCTGAATCAAAGCTTGCGTCAAGATAAAGGCTATACCTATGGCGCGCACAGTGGTGTTTATGGCGGCCGGCAGACAGGCACCATAGAAGTCAGTACCGATGTGCGCGCTGATGCGACACACGATGCGATTAAAGCGCTATGGCAAGAGATGGCGCATGCACAAGAAAATGGCTTTTCGGTACAAGAATTGGCCTATCTGCGTCAATCGAGTGGGCAGCGTGATGCGCTGAGCTATGAAACGCCATGGGAAAAAGCAGGCTTGATCGCGCATATTGAGGCCTTTGAATTAGACGATAACTACCGTGAGGCACAAAAAGCGTTATTGCAATCAATCACATTGCAACAGCTGAATGCCCAAGCGGCACGTTGGTTTGATCCTAACGACTATCAAATCATTGTGGTCGGGGATGCCTCTCGCCTTGGCGATAGCTTACGTCAACTTGGCTTGCCAGTGCGCACGTTAGCACTTGATTACCGATAAGCCTATTTGGATAAACTTACTCCGCTGCGTGATGGCTTTTGAGTAATAGCTTGTTTATATTGACCGCCACGCAGCATAAAAAAATAAGAGATACATTTTGACTGACTTTACCCAACGGTTAGCGCGTTTAGCGCAAAACCCAGATGCCTTAAAGGGGATTGGCCGCGGATTGGAGCGCGAGGCATTACGCATTACGCCAGCGGGGCATTTAGCGCAGACGGCGCATCCAGAGACGCTTGGATCGGCGCTGACACACCGTTGGATCACGACGGATTTTGCTGAATCACTGTTGGAGTTTATTACGCCTGTTAACACCTCGGTGAAAGGGATGCTGGACGAGTTACAGGACATCCATCGCTTTACCTATCAGCAAATGGGCGACGAACAATTGTGGCCCATGTCAATGCCATGCGTGGTGGCATCGGAAGACGATATCACCTTAGCGCAATACGGCAGCTCAAATATTGGACGGATGAAGACCTTGTATCGCCAAGGGCTCAAGCATCGCTATGGCAGTGTGATGCAAGTGATCTCAGGGGTGCATTTTAACATCTCTTTGCCTGAGACATTTTGGCAGCATTTGTACCACTCAGACACGGTAAGCCAAGCGTCAGTCACCCAAGGTTACTTTGATCTTATTCGCAATTATTACCGCCATGGTTGGATGATCCCTTATCTATTTGGGGCGTCACCTGCTTTATGTGGCTCGTTTATCAAGCATGCGCAAAGCCAGTTGCCCTTTGAACATATGCCGTCAGGTACATGTTACTTACCTTATGCAACGTCGCTGCGCTTGAGTGATTTAGGGTATACCAATAATGCGCAAGCGGATCTTAAAATTGGTTTTAACACCCTAGAGCAATACCTTGAAGGATTAAGAAGCGCGATTCGTACTCCCTCACAGGCGTTTGCCAAGTTAGGTATTCGAGATGGCGAGACGTATCGTCAGCTCAACACCAATGTGCTACAAATTGAAAATGAGCTCTATGCGCCTATACGCCCCAAACGGAATGCTGAAAGCGGTGAAAAGCCGACCGAAGCGCTTGAGCGAGGCGGTGTCGAGTACATTGAGGTGCGCTCTTTGGACGTCAACCCATACAGCCCGGTGGGGATTGAAGAGGATCAGATTCATTTCCTTGATCTCTTTGTCTCCTGGTGTGCGCTATCGCCTTCTGAGCCGATGACCGACCCTGAGCTCAATTGCTGGCGTGACAATTGGAACAAAATTGTACTCGAAGGCCGCAAACCAGGCTTAACCCTGACCACAGGATGTGAGGGCGAGACCCTGACGCAAGCAGAGTGGGGGGTACAAGTAATGGGTGAGCTTAAGCAGTTGGCGAAAGTCATGGATCGCGCGGTCGACGACCATCGCTATGAGACCGTATGTGACAAGATGATCGCCTGCTTTGATAACCCAGAGCTTACCTTATCTGGTCGGGTGCTTGCGGATGTGATAGCGAAAGGAGGTATTGGCGGGTTGGGACTTGGTCTTGCGCGTGACCATAAAGCGGCGCTAGCGGATGTGCCTTACAAGATCCACAGTGATGCAGGCTTCTTACAAGAAGCGAAAGAGAGCGTCGCGCGTCAAAAAGCGGTAGAAGAGAGTGATACACAAAGCTTTGAAGCCTTTTTGAATGCTTACTTTAAAGATGTGCCGATGGCCGAAAGCTGGTAACTAGGCGGTCACTATGAGCAGAGCGGGCGTGATCAGTCGTTTAGCTGCCATCTTTATTGTTGTGGGCGTATCCGGATGTGCCACACCGCCGCCGGACAACCCTAACAATCTTTGTGACATTTTCGACCAGCACCCCGACTGGTTTGAAGCAGCGGTCGAAATGGAAGAGGATTGGGGGACGCCGATTCAAGTAGCGATGGCATTTGTTAAACAAGAAAGCGCATTCGTTCATGATGCCTTGCCACCTCGCGATTATGTGTTGGGTATCTTACCGTGGGGGCGAGTGAGCAGTGCGTATGGGTATGCACAAGCGCAAGACCCGGCTTGGTCTGATTACCAAAAAGCCACGGACAATGGTGGGTCTCGCACTGACTTTGCCGATGCCTTACAGTTTATTGGTTGGTATACCGATGCAACCTACCGCCAACTCGGGGTATCTAAATGGGATGTGTATCGCCAGTATTTAGCTTACCATGAAGGTAGAGGCGGATTTCAGCGCGGCTCGTTTGAGGGGAAACCCGGGTTAAAACGCGTGGCGCGTAAAGTCGAACAACAAGCAAAGGACTACGGTTGGCAATTAAAAGGTTGCCGACAACGACTCGAGGATAATCTGAGCTGGTGGCCATTCTAAGGTCACCGCGAGGGATAAAGGAGGTAAGATGCCACTATTAGATAGCTTTACGGTTGATCATACTCGCATGCATGCGCCGGCTGTGCGCGTTGCTAAAACGATGCAAACGCCCAGCGGTGATACGATTACCGTTTTTGACCTTCGTTTTTGTCGCCCTAACGAAGAGCACTTGACGGAAAAAGGGATCCACACGCTCGAGCACCTGTTTGCCGGCTTTATGCGTAAACATCTCAACAGCGATAAGGTTGAGATCATTGATATCTCTCCTATGGGGTGTCGTACTGGCTTCTACATGAGCCTGATTGGGGAGCCCCAAGAGCCTGAGGTGGCGAAAGCATGGGAACTGGCGATGGAAGATGTGCTGGTTGTGCCGTCGCAAGACAAGATCCCTGAGCTCAACGAGTATCAATGCGGGACGTATGAGATGCACTCACTCAGCGAGGCGAAAGATATCGCTCGTGCCATCATCGATGCAGGGGTGACCGTGAATAAAAACGATGATCTTTCCTTACCTGAGTCCATGCTACAAACGTTGCGCGTTGACTAGCGCGCCTCAGCCTTGAACGTTAACGGCAGTCCATATTGGGCTGCCGTTTTTCTTGGTATTTATGGCTTTCGCCCTTTTTTGTCTTGATTGCTAGATAAATGCCTGGGAAGTGTAGGCTTTGTTGCATCTTTTTTGCCTCATCAAGCACGCTTCTCGCTTTTCTCGCTGCGCCCGTGCACGGGTTTCGCTAAGCTGACACTGACTTGGAAACAAAAAGGTTGTGGGATAAAAGTGAGTTTACGCACCAGACATCTAA
Source organism: Salinivibrio sharmensis (assembly GCF_001995985.1). Lineage (GTDB taxonomy): Bacteria > Pseudomonadota > Gammaproteobacteria > Enterobacterales > Vibrionaceae > Salinivibrio > Salinivibrio sharmensis. Next base: position 215,375 of record NZ_MUFC01000002.1, read on the forward strand.
ATGACGCGATCCGTTTTTTCCGTTGGTTGACTGGGCTCACCTTGCTGATGGTGATGTCTAGTGCCCACGGATCACTCAATGGCTTTTGGTCTTACGATGAGTACCTTGCGCTGCACCCTGAGCAAAAAAGCTTAACCACCAAATTGGACGCTCTGGTACAAGCAGAGCCCGTGCCTTTTTTCGGTGCCATGGAACCAATAAAAATCGCTGTGGTGGTGCCGGGCGAGCAAATATCCGACTACTGGCAGCGTAACGTACGTGCCTTCGAGCGGCGGCTGAATGCACTCAATATCCCTTATCAGCTTCAACAAGTCACGACGCGCCCCAATACCGATATTCGTGAACAAAGCGCCTCGTTGTATGCGGCGCTACGTGATGGGGCCGATTACCTCATTTTTACTTTGAACAGTGTGCGCCATCGTAAGTTTATTAACCATGTGTTATCACAGAAAAAAACCAAGCTTATTTTGCAAAATATCACCACGCCCGTAAAAGCGTGGCAAGATAATCAGCCATTTTTATATGTGGGGTTCGATCACCAACGTGGTAGCCGTGCATTGGCAACCTATTACCAAGAGCGATATCCTGAAGGCGTGAATTATTCGGTGCTTTACTTTTCGCAAGGTTATGTCAGTGATGCACGGGGAGATACTTTTATTGAGGCCATGAGCTCGCACGCTGATAGCAACTTGCTGTCTGCCTATTACACCAAGGGTGACCGAGAGTCAGGTTATCAGGCAGCCAAAGCGATGTTAAACAATAACCCAAAGCTCGACTTTATTTATGCGTGTGCAACCGACGTCGCGTTTGGCGCTATTCAGGCCCTCGATGAGCTAGGCCGTGACACGGTTGGACTTAATGGCTGGGGAGGTGGCTCAGCAGAACTTGACGCGATTGCCGCTGGTCAACTCGATGTGACTGTGATGAGAATGAATGATGATACAGGGATTGCCATGGCCGAGGCGATCAAACGTGATATTGAGCATCAACCTGTGCCCGTGGTCTATTCTGGGCGGTTTGAAGTGATCACGCGCTATGACGATCCCAAGCGGATAGAGGCGCTTAAGAATAAAGCATTTAGATATTCGGATTAAATAATGGCCATTTCTGGTTCACCGAAACTGTCACTGTCTCAATTACTGACCCGTTTGATCGTGGTCTTTTTCCTCTTTGTGACGGCCGGGGTATATATACAAAGTTATCAACTTACTTTGGCGGGGATTAATCAAGAAATCACCCGTACCCTGACGCAGACGTCTCGTCTGTTGCAAAATGTGTTTGATAGTCGTCTCACATCGCTGCAAATCCACCAAAATACCAATGCTGCGAGTGCGACACTGCAGTCAATGGTGGCGAATGAGAACAGCGCGGCGTTGGATGACTACTTTATCGAACAAGAGCAACAAGACGTAGCCAATACCCCTGATTTTCGCTTTATTGCCAAAGACGACCGCGTGCTGTGGCATGACGGTAGCAGTCTTTTTCATGGCATTGATCGTGAGCAACTAGAGCAGCTACGCCTCCAGTTAAGGGGAATTAATCGGTGGACGTTAACCACTATCACCACTGAGGTGGAGCAGAGCTATCTGTTAATGCGGCGAACGCCAATCGTGTTTCAGTCTAGCGGCAAGTTGGGTGGCTACTTATATGTGGTGGTGATGCTTAATGGCAACTTCTCGTTTGTCAAAAGTTTGCAGCGTGCCAGCGGTACGCAAGCGGTGTGGTTGTCTGCAGATAGTGTCACTCTCGCCTCGACGCTGAGCGGCAACGATGATATTGGTCGCGATCTTACGCTTCCCTCGCCAGGAGAGAGTCAGGCATTTCGCCACTATTTGGTGAGTCAAGCCAAGTTACGCATCGCCGGTGAGCCCTCAAAAATTGCTCTGTTGTCAGCACAGCAAAATGACAATGTGGTGGCACTGCAACGGCAAATGGGGATTAATCTGCTGCTGACCACGATGGTGATTATTGTGGCGGCAATCTGGGTGAACCGATTTGTGCAAACACGCATCGCGGATTCACTGGAAAAATTGATGCGTTATACCCAAGGCGCGCGCTCGCGACAGCGCACTTTGCCTTTTGCAGGCTCGGATATTGAAGAGTTTAACCATATCGGGAAGACCCTAGAGTCCACGTTTGATGCCTTGTATGAAAAAGAGCGCTCCCTACAAGACCTGTTTGACTATGCCTTGTCGCCCATCATCGTTTGGGATACCCACTTTGATATTACGCGTATTAACCCCGCGGCCAAACTAAAGCTTAACTATGACGAGCAAATCCATGCGTCCAGTTGGCTCTACGACCAATTTATGTATGCGATTACCCCTCACCTACAGCGCGCATTAAACGGGACGATTTTAAAAGGGGTCAATATAGAGATTGATCGTCGAGTTTATCGTTGGAATCTGGCGCCGTTAATGGTCGACAACCAAGTGAAAGCGGTGATTGGGCAGGGACAAGAAATCACGTCGTTGATTGAAGCGGAGCAACAAAGCCAACGCGCTAAAGAAGCGGCAGAAGCCTCTGCCCGCGCCAAGTCTGAGTTCTTGGCTAAGATGAGTCATGAAATTCGCACGCCGCTCAATGGTATTCTAGGCATTACCCAAATATTGAGTGATAAAGCCAAAGAAAAAGAGCAAAAAGAGCTTCTAGGTAGCCTTTATCAAAGTGGTGAGCACTTACTCACTGTGCTGAATGATGTGCTGGATCTTYCCAAAATTGAACAAGGCAAGATGACCATCGAGCACGGCGATTTTTATCTACACGATATGATTCGCACGGTTGAGAATATCTATACCCCGATTTGTGAGAGCAAACAGATTGCATTGACGATCGATGCGCCCGTCGCGGATGACACCATGGTGTGCTCTGATCAATCACGTCTGACTCAGATCCTCTTCAACTTGATGAGCAATGCAGTGAAGTTCACCCATGTTGGCAAGGTGGGGATGAACATCAAATTAGTCGAGTCGGATGAGCAAACACGCTTACATATAGAGGTTACTGACACGGGGGTGGGGATGAACCAACAAGCGCTATCATCCTTGTTTGACCCCTTTGTACAAGCAGACTCCAGCGTCACGCGTACATACGGAGGCAGTGGTTTGGGGTTATCTATCGTGAAAAGCTTACTCGACTTACTCGGGGGAGAGATTGATGTGACCAGTGAGCCGGATAGAGGTAGCCGCTTTATGGTCACTGTGCCTGTGGCTCTGACTGACACACGCTAAACCGACACAAACCGTAGAGGCCGACCCCTTTGACCCAGCGTCTTTGGGCATAGAGCGGCTGTTGCTGGTTGAGGACAACAAAATCAATGCCATGGTGGCTCAAGCGTTTTGCAAAAAATACCAGATTGATGTTGATTGGGCGGAAGATGGGGAGCAGGCCCTCGAGCGTCTCCAACAGGCGGATTATGATCTGGTATTAATGGATAATCATATGCCTAAGCTTGGCGGCATTGATGCGACAAGAGCGATTCGTAAAACCTTGGGGCTCGATGTCCCCATTTATGCGTGCACGGCCGATGCGTACGGTCATGTGCATGAGGCCTTTTATCAAGCCGGTGCCGACTATGTGATTGTGAAGCCGATCAAAGAAGCCAGCTTTATTGAAGCATTACGGCATTACACCTGTACGGAAAACAGCGCTTGATGATGTTAGTGGTAACGGACGATCAGATAGTGACCTAAAAAGGGTAAGCACAAAAAGGTGGGGAATGCCCCACCTTTTTTACGCGTTCATCTCACGGTTGTTATGGCTTGTTTAGCGTGCTTGTTGTGATATGGCTGATGGAAGGTGTCAAATTAACTGTCTAAACTGGCTTGTGGTTGCTTAGCCGGTAATACCTTAACTTGCTTAATCATATTGTCTGCGACATCGACAATTTCAATGTGGTGGCCATCAATCTCTACACTTAAGCGGTTGTTAGGGATATCTTCCAAGTGTTCGAGGATGAGGCCATTGAGGGTACGCGGGCCATCGGTCGGTAGGGCCCAATTAAGGCTCTTATTCAAGTCGCGAATATTGGCGCTACCCTCAATCAGATAGCCACCGTCGGTCAATGGCGTAATTTCTTCTGCCAAACTCGGTGACAATGACGTCGTAAATTCACCCACGATCTCTTCGAGAATATCTTCCAAAGTCACCAAGCCTATCATGTCGCCGTACTCGTCGACGACCAAACCAATGCGTTGTTTGTTGCGTTGGAATTTCAGCATTTGCACGTTCAAAGGCGTGCCTTCCGGTATAAAGTACACTTCGTCGGCAGCGCGAAGGAGCGTTTCTTTGTTAAATTCGTTTTTCTCTACCATTAAGCGGTAGGCTTTGCGCACACGCAGCATGCCAACCACTTCGTCGATGGTGTCACGATAGAGCACCATACGGCCATGTGGAGCATGCGTGAATTGGCGCATGATTGACTTCCAGTCATCATTGATATTGATCCCCGTGATTTCATTACGGGGTACCATGATGTCATCCACGGTCACTTCTTCTAGCTCAAGAATCGATAGCAGCATATGCTGGTGACGACGGGGGATAAGGCTACCCGCTTCATTTACAATCGTGCGAAGCTCTTCAGTGCTTAAGCTATCTTTACCGTCGGTTTTGGCACCTAAGCCCAGTATCCGTAAAAAACCATTGGTAATAAAGTTCACCAAGCTGACCAATGGATAGAAAACTTTCATCAGAATGGTCAGTACAAAACTGCTGAGAAAGGAAACACGCTCAGGGTAGAGGGCGGCGAGGGTTTTAGGGGTCACTTCAGCGAAGACCAAAATCACCATGGTCAGTGCGCCGGTGGCGATCGCGATACCGGCATCACCGTACAGGCGCAAGCCTAAAACGGTCGCGATCGACGAGGCAAGAATATTGACCAGGTTATTACCAATCAGGATAAGCCCGATCAGCCGGTCTGGCCGAGTGAGCAGTTTTTCGACCCGCTTAGCGCCGCTATGGCCTGATTTAGAAAGGTGGCGTAACCGGTAGCGGTTAAGGGCCATCATGCCTGTCTCAGACCCGGAAAAATAACCGGAAATGACGATAAGCAATACCAAAAGGGAAATTAAAATTCCCGTCGATATGTCGTCCAACGAACTGTTCCTTACGTTTGTTTGAAGATCAGAGCCTATGCTCGAGTGTACACTACTGCCACGCGCCTATGGGGCCGTTTGCCCTTTGCCATATGCGCGCACTGTCTTACCCCGCGATCAGGATCTCACGGACAAAACGGCTGCCAAAATAGGCTAAAGTGAGTAGAAAGGCGCCCACAATACTAAACCAGACCACCCGACGTCCACGCCAGCCTGATTGATAATGTCCCCAAAGGAGAACGCCATACACGACCCAAGCGGCCATAGAAAGGAAGGCTTTGTGCGCTTTCCCTTGCGCGAACATATCATCGACAAAGATAAATCCAGTCATTAAAGTGAAGGTTAATAACACCTGACCCACCAAAATGATGTTGAAAAGCTGCCGCTCCACCATCATTAAAGGAGGGACATTGTGATTAATGACCTGACGTTTTTTGTGTTTGAGCTGATAGTCTAACCATGCCAGTTGAAGTGCATACAGGGTGGCGATCATTAAGGTTGAATAAGCGAATAGCGCCAGGGAAATGTGCAACAGCACCTCTGGATGCGATTCGAGATGGGTAATGAAGGCGCCAGGAAGCAGTGTCGCACTCGCAAGGTTTAGCCCTGCGAAGGCATAAACCACCGGTAGCAAGAACCACAGCCGCAACCGAAAAATTAGTCCGGTAGTCATCATCGCAATGATAAAACTCACCAAGGAGGCGACGTTGAGCATGCTAAGGTTCTGCCCCGTACCTGATAAAATCAGGTCTTTTAACAGGTAGGCATGCAGCGCCAGCGCAGCCAAGGCGGTGAAAAAGACCGGCTTCGCACTAATTTGATTGTTGCTGGACAAGCCGGGGATGATCTGCAAAATGGCGGCCAGATAAAGCATTGATGCCAATAAGGCTGTCAGAATTTCCATCGTCACCGATCAGTCAGTTAATCAATAAGAATGAAGGTGTGAGTATACCTTGCCTCAATCTTCGTCGCTATCGATACATGCAAGCGATGGGGGGATTGCGGTATAATCTCAGTAATTTCGCGACAGCGATTGCACCCAGATGAAAAATCATGGGCCAATAGGACGAGTGGGCGAGTAACGCATGTTTGAAAACTTATCAGAACGTTTATCCCGGACGCTCAAAAATGTGAGCGGCCGCGGTCGGTTAACGGAAGACAATATCAAAGAGACCTTACGCGAAGTGCGTATGGCGCTGCTGGAAGCCGATGTCGCGCTCCCTGTGGTTCGTGATTTTGTCAAACGCGTCAAAGAGCGTGCCGTTGGCATTGAAGTGTCTAAAAGCCTGACGCCTGGGCAGGAATTTATCAAAATTGTCCAAGCCGAGTTAGAAGCGGTGATGGGCGATGCCAATGAAAAATTGGATCTTGCGGCCCAGCCGCCAGCAGTGATTTTGATGGCAGGCTTGCAAGGGGCGGGTAAAACCACCAGTGTGGGCAAGCTGGGTAAGATGCTTACCGAGCAGGAAAAAAAGAAAGTCTTGGTGGTGTCTGCGGACGTGTATCGCCCGGCGGCGATTAAACAGCTGGAAACCTTGGCGGGTGAAGTCGGGGTAGATTTCTTCCCATCGAGCGCTGATCAAAACCCCGTTGATATCGCCAAAGCGGCGGTTGATCACGGTAAGCTGAAGTTTTACGACGTGGTGATTGTCGATACCGCCGGTCGCTTGCACGTTGATGACGCCATGATGGACGAGATCAAAGACGTTCATAGTGCGGTCAACCCAGTAGAGACCTTGTTTGTGGTTGATGCCATGACAGGTCAAGACGCCGCGAACACAGCCAAAGCGTTTAACGACGCTTTAGCACTGACCGGTGTCGTGTTGACCAAAGTCGATGGTGATGCCCGTGGCGGTGCGGCGCTGTCGGTGCGCCATATTACCGGTAAGCCAATCAAATTTTTGGGTGTGGGTGAAAAAACCGACGCCCTGGAGCCTTTCCATCCTGACCGGGTGGCATCCCGTATCTTGGGGATGGGCGATGTCCTGTCGCTTATTGAAGATCTTGAGCGCAATGTCGATAAAGACAAAGCCGAGAAGATGGCCAAGAAGTTTAAGCAGAAAAAAGGCTTCGACTTGGCAGATTTTCGCGACCAGCTTGAACAAATGAAGAGCATGGGCGGCATGATGGGCATGATGGATAAGCTGCCTGGGATGTCGAATGTGCCCGATAACGTGAAAGATAACGTTGATGACAAAATGTTCTTGCAGATGGAAGCGATCATCAACTCCATGACCCCGCGTGAGCGCCAGCGCCCCGAAATCATCAAAGGGTCGCGTAAGAAGCGGATTGCCGCAGGCTCAGGCACCCAAGTGCAGGACGTGAACCGTCTTCTTAAGCAGTTTACCCAAATGCAAAAAATGATGAAGAAAATGCAAAAAGGCGGCATGCGCAACATGATGCGCCAAATGAAAGGCATGATGCCGCCGGGTGGCGGTCCAGGTGGTCCTGGCGGATTCATGGGTTAATCAAGACGCGTATTTACCTGCCAGCCCAGTGCTGGCAGGCATACCAACTCGCTGTGAGGCTTGGGATAGCTGGTGGAAATTTGACTAAACCAGTTGCATTCACAGCAATAAAGAGTAAAATTCCCGAGCTTTATTTTGGCACGAGGCCCCGCATTGCTGACGCGAAACGGGGCCAATTTTATTAAGTAATGCAAATGAGGACGATATGGTAACCATTCGTTTGGCACGTCATGGCGCGAAAAAACGCCCATTTTATCAAATCGTTGTAGCTGACAGCCGCCAGGCGCGCGACGGTCGCTTCATCGAGAAAATCGGTTTCTTTAACCCTGTAGCCCAAGGCCAGGAAGAGAAGCTACGCCTTGACCTGGATCGTGTGAACCACTGGGTTGGCGAAGGCGCAACGGTTTCTGACCGTGTTGCTAAGCTAGTCAAAGACGCAGCAAAAGCAGCGTAAGTCTCCAGTGTCAGGGTTAAAAGAAGAAATGAGTGAGCAAGATACTATCGTGGTTGGCAAGCTAGGCGCGTCATACGGTATTCGTGGCTGGCTCAAGATTTTTTCTTACACTGAAGAAGCTGAGAGCATTTTTGCCTACTCTCCTTGGTTTATCCAGGTGCGCGGGCAGTGGCAACGTTTCGAGTTAGAAGACTGGAAACGCCACAACAAGGGGTATGTTGCCAAGCTCAAAGGGCTGGATCAGCGCGAAGACGCGCAGATGCTGACCAATGCTGAGATTGCAGTAGGGACTGAGTCGCTGCCTGCTTTGTCAGATGAAGAGTTTTATTGGCGAGAGCTGTTTGGCATGGACGTGGTGAATGCAAAAGGCTATCACCTCGGTACGGTGACTGACATGCTCGAAACCGGCTCTAACGACGTACTTGTCGTCAAAGCCAACCTCAAAGATGCTTTTGGCAAAAAGGAACGCTTAATTCCGTTCCTTGAAGAGCAGGTTATCAAGTCAATTGATCGCACTGCTCAACGGATCGAAGTTGACTGGGATCCTGGTTTTTAAACTCCAACAGTAAGCGAGCGGAAATATGTGGGTTGGCATTATTAGCCTGTTTCCTGAAATGTTCCGAGCGGTCACTGATTTTGGAGTCACGGGCCAAGCGGTAAAAAAAGGGCTGTTAAACGTCGAAACGTGGAATCCGCGTGATTTCACTCAAGACAAACACCGTACGGTTGATGACCGACCTTACGGCGGTGGCCCCGGCATGTTGATGATGGTTGAGCCGTTGCGCGATGCTATTCACGCTGCCAAACACGCCGCAGGCGATAAAGCGAAAGTGGTTTACCTCTCTCCGCAAGGGCGCAAGCTCGACCAAGCGGGGGTTGAATCACTGGCGAGCAATGACAAACTTATTTTGATTTGCGGCCGGTATGAAGGGGTAGATGAGCGCATTATACAAACCCATGTAGACGAAGAATGGTCAGTGGGAGATTTTGTGCTCAGTGGGGGCGAGCTGCCCGCAATGACGCTGGTGGACGCGGTTGCTCGGTTTGTACCGGGTGTACTCGGCGACATGGCGTCGGCAGAGGAAGACTCCTTTGCCAACGGGTTGTTAGACTGTCCACACTACACACGTCCAGAAGTGTTAGACGGGTTGGGGGTACCAGAGGTGCTAAAATCCGGCAATCACAAGGACATTCGTCGCTGGCGATTAAAGCAATCGCTAGGTCGCACTTGGTTACGACGACCAGAGCTCCTGGAAAACCTAGCTCTGACTGACGAACAGGAATCACTACTTGCCGAGTTCATCAAAGAACACCGTGCAAGTGCCGAATCAAATTGAGTTTCAGTTTATTCTAGGGTTATAAACAATGAGTAACATCATCAAGCAGCTCGAAGAAGAGCAAATGAAAAAAGACCTGCCTGAGTTTCAAGCAGGTGACACTGTCCTGGTACAGCTTAAAGTAAAAGAAGGTAACCGTGAGCGTCTGCAGCCATATGAAGGTGTGGTTATCGCTAAGCGCAACCGTGGTCTACACACTGCATTCACCGTACGTAAAGTATCAAGCGGTGAAGGTGTAGAGCGTACTTTCCAAATCCATTCGCCAGTTATCGACAGCATTACTGTTAAACGTCGCGGTGCAGTACGTCGTGCCAAACTGTACTACCTGCGTGAGCGTTCTGGTAAGTCAGCTCGAATCAAAGAGCGTCTTAACAAGAAGTAATCGCCCTCGGCGTTTATTGCTCAAAAAGCCCGTCCACTTGGACGGGCTTTTTTAATGTCCTCAACCGCTCAACCGCTCAACCGCGCTTACAACCGTTTACTCGCCCATGCGACCACTCACCGACAAAGCTGATGAATGTGGCGGCTATGTAGGCAAAATGGCATCTGTACCCTACTAAAAGATTGGCAGCTTAGCTGCTAACGACACGGAGAACAGCTATGTCCTGGTTTTTATTATGCGTGGTGACCTTGATTGTGGGCTACTTCACTTACGGCACCTTTATTACCAAAATTTTTGGGCCTAAGCCGCAAAAAGCGACACCGGCCATGAGCATGAACGACGGCGTGGATTATGTGCCGCTGTCGGACAAAAAAGTTTACCTGATTCAGCTTTTAAACATTGCTGGATTAGGCCCGATCTTTGGCCCGATTCTTGGTGCTTTGTACGGCCCTGTCGCCATGTTATGGATTGTGTTTGGCTGCATTTTTGCGGGAGCTGTGCATGACTACTTCTCGGGCATGTTGAGTGTCCGCGCAAATGGGGCGTCTGTGCCTTCTGTGGTCGGAGAGCATCTGGGCAACTTCGCTAAACATTTTATGAACTTCTTTGCGGTGTTGCTGTTGATGTTGGTCGGCGTGGTATTTGTGCTCGGTCCCGCCAAGTTGTTGGGTAGCTTGTCAGAGATGAGCGTGGCGATGTGGGTCGGTATTATCTTTGCCTATTATGTGCTGGCGACAGTGGTACCCATTGATAAAATTATCGGCCGTTTTTATCCCGTGTTTGGTGCCTTGCTTGTCTTTATGTCGGTGGGCTTGATTATCGGCTTGGCCGTGAGCGATCACAGCTTCTACAGCCAAGGGTTAGACTTTGCGACTAACTTCCACCCAACCGATCTACCACTGTGGCCATTGCTGTTTATTACTATCGCTTGTGGAGCAGTATCCGGCTTCCATGCCACCCAGTCGCCATTGATGGCGCGCTGCATGCAAAATGAAAAGTCAGGGCGCTTTATCTTCTATGGCGCGATGATTGGTGAAGGTGTGATTGCGCTTATCTGGTGTAGCCTAGGTTTGAGCTTCTATGAATCCAGTGAGGCGCTTAATCAAACGCTCGCCAACGGTGGCCCCGCCGCGGTGGTGCATGAGGTTTCCACCTCGCTCCTGGGCACAGTCGGAGGCATTATGGCGGTCTTGGGCGTGATTGTGCTGCCGATTACCTCGGGTGATACCGCCTTCCGCTCTGCGCGTCTGATTATCGCCGATTTTCTGAAAATTCAGCAAAAACCGATGGTGAAGCGCCTGATGATTGCGATCCCCATGTTTGTGGTCGGTTTTTTGATCACCAAAGCGGAGTTTGGCGTGATTTGGCGTTACTTCGGCTGGGCCAACCAAACTACCGCGATGATCATGCTATGGGCCGCGGCAGCTTATCTGATTAAACGCGATAAGTTGCACTGGGTATGCACCATTCCGGCAATGTTTATGACTGCCGTGACCGTTACGTACTTGGCCAATGCTGAAATCGGGTTTAGCCTGCCGATGAATATCGCCACCATCATCGGTGTGGGGGCAACAATTGCTGCCACGATTGCTTTCTTTGTGGGGTATAAACCCAACCCACAACTGATCGCGGATGAGAAGTGATTGCCACGCCATCAGGGCCTGCCGCCTTGGTTAGCGTCGATTGATTGTTATCTAAATGATTGGTCTTACGGCAATATCTGCGCAAATACGCTAAGATCTAAGCCTCAGCTTTTGCTGGGGCTTTTTTACGTAGGGTGAGGGGTAAGCATGATAAAAACATTTTTTTCATTATGGGTTGTCGCATTGTTGGTCGGATGCGCCGCGTCGACCACCCAAGGCTTGGTCGATGAGCAGAACTGGTATGGACTTGGCGAGCAAGATGGACAGCGGGGGCTGCCTCAGCGCTCACTGAAAGATTTGCAGACTCTCGCCAGTCAAGCCGGTGAGCGCATGAACGCCAATTATCTCGATTATGAACAAGGCTATATTCAGGGTATAGATGCCTACTGCGATCCTACCCATGCTTACCAATTAGGGTTGGATGGCAACCCCTATATGGGTGTGTGTGAAAGTCGTCCTGGCTCTCAGCGCTTTAGAATGGAATGGCAGCGCGGCTATAACGACTTTCAAAACCAAGCCAATGGGCTTTTTTACTAGCGCACGGTAAGCGCGGGGGTTACTGGCATAGCCCGAGCTTATCTTTTAATGATTTGAGATAACGGCGGCTGACAGGCACCACATACGCAGATTGAGTGATCACTTCGGCAAGGCCATTGTCGAGCAGCTGGATTTCGCGGATAGCAGCAGGGTGTACCAAGTATTGCCGATGGCAGCGTATCAGTGGTGTTTTGTCTTCCAAAACCTTGAGTGATAGGTGCGTGGTAGACTCGCCTTTTACGGTGAGCAGTGCGACGCCACTTAAGGCAGTACGCGCCACCTCCACCTCCTGGTGCGGGATCAGAGTAATCCGGTTATGTCCGGCGCAAGGGAGTAAATCCAACGTGGGCGTGATCGCTTGGTAGTCGTGTTTCTGGCTCAGCTCGCGTGTGAGCTTTTCCAGTGATTTTTTCAACCTCTCAGTCTCAACGGGTTTGAGCAAATAGTCGAACGCATTCTCCTCGAACGCTTGCACCGCGTATTCATCATAAGCGGTGACAAAGACCACTTTAGGCATGGTGTCGGGGTCGAGCATCGCGAGAAGTTCTAATCCGGTCACGCGTGGCATCTGAATATCTAAAAACACCACATCGGGGCGGCTTTGGTTGATGGTTTTTAGTGCGTCGATAGCATTGTTGCACTGTCCAACCACCTCAACGCCGCCAAGCGCGAGTAGCTCATCTTCCAAGGCTTCTCGAGCGTGTAGCTCATCATCAACAATCAGTGCCTTTATCATGCCTGTCTCTCCTTGTTGGGCGTTTGATAAGTTAAGGGGAGGGTAACGGTTGCCCGCGTCCACACATCGGGCTGACAGGTCATTTTTAGCGCATATTGGCCACCAAACAGACCGCGTACGCGTTTATCGACGATCCGCATCCCGAGCCCTGAGTGCTGTGCCGCTGGTTGATAAAGCCCAGCATTGTCTTCCACTTGTAAATACAGGCATTCGCCTTCTTGCCAGCCACGGATCACAATTTTACCGTCTGCCATCAATTGGCTGATCCCATGTTTCACCGCGTTCTCAACCAAAGGTTGTAAGGTAAAACTTGGGATCACCGCGTGCAAGATAGCCGGATCAATCTGCTTCTCTACACTCATACGATCGGCAAAGCGGGCATGTTCGAGTTCTAAATACGCGTCAAGATGATTCAACTCTTGCTCAAGCGATACCGTCTCGCGATTTTGCTTGAGGTTACTGCGAAAGAAGGTGGATAAGTGCTGGATTAACTGACGAGCACGTTCCGGCTCACGTTTGACCACTGCACTAATGGTGTTTAAAGCATTGAACAAAAAGTGTGGATTCACTTGGGCGCGTAATAAGTTTAACTCAGCTTGGGTGAGCAAGCTTTGTTGACGCTGATAACGGCCCGTCAAAATCTGGTTGGAGAGCAATCGTGCGATCCCCTCACCCATGGTGACATTGATTGCTGAGAAGAGCTTACGTTTCGGCTCATAGAGTTTCACCGTGCCCAGCACGTAACCATCGCCCCCGCGTAGCGGGATCACCAAGACGGAGCCGAGCTTACAATAAGGCGACAATGAACAGCAGTAGGGCGTGTCGGCACCATCAATATAAATTAATTGATCATCGGCAATCGCCCGACGGGTGTAATCTGAGGCAATAGGTGTACCTGGCAGGTGGTGATCATCGCCAATACCAGTAAAGGCGAGGATCTTTTCTCGATCGGTAATTGCGACGGCCCCGACACCGGTCTCTTGCTGAATAATGGCGGCGACTTGTTCACTGCTTTGCTGATTAAAGCCACTACTTAAAATACCGACCGAACGTTCAGCAATTTTTAGCGCCTTACTGGAAAACGCCGCTGAATAGCGCTCGAACAGGGTTTTTCGGTCGACAATAATGCTCATAAACATCGCGGCGCCGATTGAGTTAGCGATCACCATGGGCGCCGCAATCGCACTGACCAACTCGTATGCACGGCTAAAGGGCTCTGCCACTGCGAGAATGATGGCCATTTGCACCAGCTCGGCGACAAAGGTCACCCCCAACACCACGGTAGGAGAAAACAAACGGCTGGTTTGGTTGCGGGACACTAAGTAGCGGTGCATTAAGCCACCAATCAAGCCTTCGGCCGTGGTAGAAATGGCGCAAGCGAGATCGGTAAAACCGCCTAAGCTATATCGATGCAAGCCACCGGTTAACCCAACCAAAAAACCCACGACCGGGCCGCCCAGTAAGCCGCCCATAACTGCGCCGATAGCACGGGTGTTGGCAATCGCGTCTTGGATGCTTAAACCAAAGTAGGTGCCGAGAATACAAAACCCAGAGAAGAGGAAGTAACAAACGACCTTATGCGACAGTCGCCCAGAGATGCTCAGCAGCGGCATAAACGCCGGCGTTTTACTCAGCAAATAGGCGATCACCAGATAAACGCTCATTTGCTGCAAGAGGGAAAGAACCAGGGCCATAACCAACCACACAAAAATCACGGATAGGTTATAGTAACGGTTGGCCGTTTAAGACTCTATGATAATCTTGTTTGTAAATTTTAGTTTACATAGTAAATTAAATAATACACTCCTTGTTGCTTTTAAAATAGAGCCTGGTATTGTCTGTGTAAAACCTAATGAACAAATTAAGGCAAGGCTATGCAGCAAGATTCGGTGACCAATGTCCATATCCGCGATGAGCAAGTTCTGCTCACGCCAGAAGCACTTCGCGCGCAATTTCCGATTGAAAAAAGCACCCGTGCGGCGATCAGCCAAGCACGCCAAACCGTGGCGGATATTATTCACAAACGCGATCATCGTTTACTCGTGGTGTGTGGCCCTTGCTCGATTCATGATGTGGAAGCAGCAAAAGATTACGCGCGTCGTCTGAAAGCCTTGTCGGATGAGCTGAGCGATCATTTGTTTATCGTAATGCGGGTGTACTTTGAAAAACCCCGCACCACCACAGGCTGGAAAGGCTTGATCAACGATCCTCATCTGGATGGCAGCTTTGATGTGGAGTCAGGCTTAAAACAAGCGCGTGGCCTGCTTACAGATTTAGCGCAAATGGGGATCCCGCTGGCCACTGAGGCGCTGGATCCTATCAGCCCACAATACATTGGCGATCTGTTTAGCTGGGCGGCGATTGGTGCGCGTACCACCGAGTCGCAAACCCATCGTGAAATGGCCAGTGGCCTATCGATGCCGATTGGCTTTAAAAATGGCACGGATGGCAATCTGGCCACCGCCACCAATGCGATGAAAGCCGCTGCGTCTGGGCACCGGTTTATGGGGATCAACCAAGCCGGACAAGTGGCGTTATTGAATACCCAAGGTAACCCGAACGGCCATGTGATCCTGCGCGGCGGTAAGCAAACTAACTACGACTCAGTCTCCGTCGCCGAATGTGAGCAGCAAATGGAGGCCGCGGGACTGAACCCGTCCCTGATGGTGGACTGCAGCCACGCTAACTCACGCAAAGATTACCGTCGCCAACCGCTGGTGGCGGAAGATGTGATCCATCAAATCAAACAAGGTAACCGCTCTGTGATTGGCTTGATGATTGAAAGTCACCTCAACGCTGGCAACCAATCAGCGGAACTACCGAAAGATGAGATGGCATACGGGGTGTCGATCACCGATGCTTGCATTGATTGGGCGTCTACCGAACAATTGCTGCGTCATGCTCACCAAGAGCTGGCAACCTCTCTTAAACAACGTATTCAACAGGGCTAAATCATGGTGGCAGAACTGAGCCGACTGCGCGATCAAATAGACGATGTCGATAAACAAATGGTGAGCCTGCTCGCGCGCCGTTTAGAGCTGGTAGCAGAAGTGGGAGAGGTAAAAAGCCAGCATGGATTGCCCATTTATGCACCGGACCGTGAGGCGGCGATGCTCGCGTCGCGTCGTCAAGAAGCCGAGTCGCAAGGCGTGCCACCGGACTTAATTGAAGATGTGCTGCGTCGCACCATGCGCGAGTCGTACAGCAGTGAAAACGACTCTGGCTTTAAGTGTCTAAACCCGGATTTACGCCAGATCGTCGTCATTGGCGGTAAAGGGCAGCTAGGTGGTTTGTTTGCGCGCTTGTTTGCGCTTTCTGGTTACCAAGTCACTGTGCTGGACAAAGACGATTGGGGGCATGCCGACGCCCTGCTGGCCAATGCAGGAATGGTGGTAGTGTCGGTACCCATTGACGTCACGGAAACGGTCATTAATAAACTGACTCAACTGCCAGACGATTGCTTATTAGTGGATCTCACCTCTGTCAAATCAGGTCCGCTACAAGCGATGTTAGCCGCGCATTCAGGGCCCGTGGTCGGGCTGCATCCGATGTTTGGTCCAGATGTGGCCAGCCTTGCCAAGCAGGTGATTGTTTATTGCGACGGCCGCCACCCTGAGGCGTACCAATGGCTGCTCGAGCAATTTCGTATTTGGGGCGCCGGGTTAAACCGGATCAGTGCCATTGAGCATGACGAAGGCATGACGCTGATCCAAGCGCTACGTCACTTTACGTCATTTGTTTACGGGGTCCATTTGGCAGAAGAAAATCCCAACCTCGATCAGCTTACCGCGCTAAGCTCACCGATTTATCGCTTAGAGCTTGCCATGGTGGGGCGTCTGTTCGCCCAAGATGCGGGTCTGTATGCGGATATTATTATGTCCTCGCCGCAAAATCTGGCGATGATCAAACGCTTTTACCAGCGCTTTGGCGAAGCGATTGACTTGCTTGAACAACACGACAAAGCCACCTTTGTCGATGCCTTCGCGCAAGTAGAAAACTGGTTTGGCGACTATGCCCCACGTTTTTTACAAGAAAGCCAAGGCCTGTTGCGACAAGCCAACGACGCGACCCACCGCACCGCGACTTAGCTTATGTAAACCACTCCGACAATAGATGAAAATCTATACCGAAACCAGCCGCTTGGCTGGTTTTTTATGCATTATCAATTTTTTTGTAAATATTTTTTGAGGTTTCAGATAATCTATCCAAGCCGCAAAAAACATGAATGCTTACCCTCTTATACAGATAACTTATTGCTATATAACCCAAAACCAACGAACATGGTATAGGAATGCTAGGAAGAAGTTATGAGTGACGATAAAGCAATGGATTGGAGCAAAGAAATAGATATTGATGGGAATGTTTTTCCTCCTGATACACTTAACCGCGAAAAATATGCTAGCTACTTGACGGGTCTTTTAAAGCAAAAAGGGTATGACCAAAAACGTGGTGATGAGGCTAAGCGAACTTATGTTCTTAATCTTAATTCCGAGTGGGGAAGTGGAAAAACATACTTCCTACGCCGCTGGCGTGAGAGCATTAAAAATCAACACCCGGTTGTATATGTGAACGCCTGGGAGCAGGACTACTCAGATGATCCTCTCATGACCGTTATCACCTCAATGATTGATCAGCTTCGAGAACAGGCAGGTAAAAGTGCACAAGATATTACCTTTAAAGCGCCAAGAAAACTGCTCGGTTTGCTCAAGGCGGCGACGCCAGCTATTGCGGGTGGCCTAGCCAAAAGGTATCTAGGAATTGATCCGGTAAAAATAATGGAGTCAAGCGAGGATGGGCAAATTGGAGAGCCCATAGATAATGAAAAGGGTGACCCAATCGATATGGGGATGGCAGCTTCAAAAATGGTTACACATCTACTAGATGAACATTCCGCGAAACTAGAAGCTATCGACAGCCTTAAAAAAGCAATATCACAATGGGTTGAAGCTGCAAAATCTTCATCACAACAAAGTACCGACAGAAAACAATTTCCAGCATTTGTTTTTATTGATGAACTTGATCGTTGCCGACCAAGTTATGCAGTTGAGATGTTAGAAACCATCAAGCATATTTTTAGTATCCCGGGCGTTGTGTTTGTTGTGGCAACAGACACAGAACAATTGCAGCATGCAGTAAAAGCAATATATGGTCAGGGCTTTGATGCTGGCGTTTACTTAGGGCGTTTTTTTGATGCTCGATATACACTAAAAGTAGCAGACTACGAGAAGTTGCTATCAGTGCATTGTGATATGAAAAGTATTTCTATGCAAACTCTTAGTGAGAATGGGATCACTGTTTGGCCTAAAGCCTCAATTGAAGGTGTTGGCTGTAATGTGGAAATTAAAAATATATCAAATATCCTCACAGGTTTTAATCTTTCTGCTCGAGAGGCTATTCAAGTAGTCGAGCGGTTAATCTCTATCGTGGCTAACTTAAGTGAGGGGGACTCGCTTAATATATACTATTTGACAATTTTACTTTGCTTGCATGAGAAGGAGTACAGCATATATAACCAGATGAGAGATTCATCGCTTTTGAGCGCTATTGAGGGCGATTGGAATAAGGTGGTTAGGAAGTATGATCTCGGCAATGTAAGGATAAATCTATTTATAGATCCTCAAGCCCTACTTGGAAAAACTCTTAGAGTTGAAGACATGCCAGGAAATTTTTTAAGCAGAACTAACCAATATCAGGATATCAATTATAACGTTGGGATAAGTGATTTCATTAAATTATGTCATCTGGTTGCACTTGACTACCGGGTAGGGGTTAATAGCAAAAAAGATATAATTAGGGATGGCGGTGGTAATAATGGTTATAATCTGACAGAAAGCCATTTATATGACTGGATAAAATATGGTTTTTACTATAATGAATTAGATGAAAGGTTTATTAAAAATGAAACGGAAATTAATGGTGATAAAGAGCGAGATTATCCATTAAATCTCTTATATGAAAGGTATAAAGATCTGGTGGAAATAAGCACTTATTTAGAAGGATAAGATATATTACTTTCATTACATTCGTAGCAGACTACTTAAAAACTACGCTCGAGCAAAAAGCCCACAATGTGGGCTTTTGGCGTTAATGGCTACTCGCGGTTAGTCGTTGCTGTCCGGCAGCGATACCTCGGTGGGAGAAATGGTCTCTGACGGGTAGCAGCCGAGCACTTTTAGATAACGGGTCAGGGTAGTGAGCTCGTCCAGTGCACTTTGCATCAGGTTGCTAGCCATATTGGCTTCAACATCGACATAGAACATTTCTTCCCACGGGTTGCCGAGCACGGGGCGAGATTCGAGCTTGGTCATATTGATACCACGCTCGCGCAATACCATTAAACACTCCACCAAGGAACCCGCTTGTTGCGACGTTGACATGATAAAGGTGGTCTTGGCAGGGGTCAGTGACGACACTTTAACCGGCTTGCGGGCCACCACAATAAAGCGGGTATGATTCTGCTGTTGGTTGGCTATCTCGCTCTTAATCGCGGTTAAACCGTAAAACTCACCACTGGCCGCATGGCCAATCGCGGCCACATTGGGTTGGTTTAAATCCGCCACTTGTTGCATGGCTTCAGCGGTGCTGGAGCAATAAATCTTCTTCACGTTACCCAAGGTATCTATGTATTCGCTGCATTGCTGGTGCGGCTGCGGGTGGGCATACAAGGTATCAATTTGGCTTGGGTCTTGGTCGCCGACAGTCAGCAGGCAGTGGTCGATAGGCAGCGTAAGCTCACCGACAATCGATAAACGCGTGTGCTGCAGCTGATCGTACACTTCATTGATTGAGCCAGAGCTGGTGTTTTCTACGGGTAAGATACCGTAATCGGCATGGCCGGTTTCTACCGTTTCTACCACCTTTTTAAAGCTGTCACAGGCCATCTCCACCAGTTCGGTTTGCTTGCGGCTAAAGTATTGACGCGCGGCAAGATAGGAATAAGAGCCTTGGTTACCCAAGAAAGAAACCCGTGCCACTGGACGCTGATTATCTGGGTTGGCCAGGTTTTGCAGATAGCGCTGCTGAATCAGTACCGAGTCTTCGATAATGGTGTGAAACAGGCTCAGCACATAGTGAGCATCGAGCTGGTGATCTTGCGCTTTGGTCACCAACTTTTCTAATAAGGCTTGCTCGCGCGCTTGATCACGAATCGGTTTTTGCACTGCGACTTTGTTTTTGGCGACATCTAGGCTTAAGCGACGGCGCTCAGCCAATAGCGTCAGCAGCTCTTGATCAAGCTGACTTATCCGTGTGCGTATCTCATCCAGTGGGCGTGGTGTGTCTGGCATAAATTATCCTTGTTCTAATACAAAAAAACCTCCCGGTTGGGAGGTTAGTGCGCCAGGCTGATTGGGCTTAGCACGCTTCCTCCCGCGTTGGCGAGATAAAAAAGAAGCGAAAAAAACGAGCGAGAATCAGCATTAGGCGTTGTGTTGTTATGTTTGCGTATGGATTAACCATATGGGGCGCAGGCAGGCGTGTCAAGGATCAAAAAGCCCCGCAAAGGCGGGGCTAACATGTTTAGCGATTTAGGTGTTGCACCGAGGGTTAGATTTCCTCATCGGCTGGATTTTCTTCCATCGCAACCGTCGCGGCTGATTTATCGTTACGGCGCGCTTCGCCTTTGTGTTGGACCTTATTCAGTTGCTTCTCGAGTTTTTGGCCCACCTCGTTAATCGCTTTATACATGTCGTCGCTTTCGGCAGAGGCAACCAGTGTTGAACCTGGTAGCCCAGCTTTGGCTTCTACTTTGAACTGGTGGTTTGGCTCCTTACTGATCACAGCATGAGGATTGATGAGTGCCACCTGCCACTTGGCCAGCTTTTCAAAGCGGCTTTCGATGCGCTCACGGATGGCGGGAGTGATTTCGATGTTTTTGCCTGCAATTTCCACTCTCATACTCTTTCCTCTTTGTTCCCCTGTATTAGGTTCATCTTCAGATTACCGCTTTTCATTATTGATAACGTGACTTAGCTCATGTTTAAAGGGGGGAAAGATATCGATAGGAGGATCTGTGAGCACCTGCGAATCCTGACATCGAAAAGGTCGGAAAAGCCTTGAACTCAATGCCAAAAATGCTACGTTGGGAGAGGTCACGAATGCTGATTCACCCGCCGGTCAGGGGCGCGTCGCGCCTGTGTTTTTCCCTACTTTTCTCTTGTGGTTAAAAATGTGCCACAAATTTGCTGGTGCTTTTTGGCGCATCGCGGTGACGCGATAGTGATTCAAGCAAAATGGGCATAAAAAAGGCGACCAAGTGGCCGCCTTTAAAAAACGCTAGAAGCGCGCTTAATTAGTTATTGGCGTGTAGCTCGTGGTTGAGCTCGACCGCTGTTTTGTTGGTGAGGCATTCAACCGCTCCCGTTTTGGAGTTGCGGCGTAGCAATAGATCGGATTTACCCGCTAAGTCACGCGCTTTGATGCTTTCTACAGCGTTGCCGTCGGCGTCGAGCATGGTGACTTTGGTGCCTGCGGTAACATACAACCCTGACTCGATAGTGCAACGATCGCCGAGTGGGAAGCCAAGACCGGCGTTGGCACCGAGTAGTGAATTCTCACCGATTGAGATCACAATCTGGCCGCCGCCACTCAGTGTACCCATAATCGATGCACCGCCGCCAATATCGCTACCTTGACCGACCATCACACCTGCTGAGATACGGCCTTCAATCATGCTCTTGCCTTCGGTGCCAGCATTAAAGTTGATAAAGCCTTCGTGCATCACTGTGGTGCCTTCACCCACATGGGCGCCCAAGCGAACGCGGGCGGTATCGGCAATACGCACACCGGCAGGTACCACGTAATCGGTCATTTTCGGGAATTTATCCACGCACTCAACGGTCAGCGTTTCGCCTTTCAAACGCGCTTCCATCTGACGCTCAGGCAACTCAGGCAAGTCGATCGGGCCTTGGTTGGTCCAAGCAATGTTGTGCAGCAGGCCAAAGAGCCCGTCTAGCACCACACCGTGCGGTTTGACTAAACGGTGCGAGATCAGCTGAAGCTTTAAAAAGCCTTCCGCCACCGATGCGGGTTTGCTGTCGTTTTCTAGAATAACCAGCACCAGCGGTTGGGTGGTTTGTTGAGCCTTGCTCGCAAAGTTAGCTGCCTGTTGAGCGCCAGCGGCAGCGAAGGCTTCACTGATTGCAGCGCAGGTTTCTGGTGCAATCGCTAGTACCTGATTACCTGCATCATAGCCGGTGAGTACACTTAGAGCACTCACCAGATCATCACTAGGGTTAAGCAGGGGCGCCGGAAAATAGGCTTCAATGATTTTACCGTCCTGGTTTTGAGTGGCGGTACCGAGTGCCAGAGCAAAGCTTGCCATTGGGGGAGATCTCCTTGTGTCGTTGGGCTTAAAACATCAAACACTTCATCTTAAAGACAAGCGGCGGTGGTTGGAAGCGCTTAACGGCGGGTGAAAGCAAAAACCGTTACAGGTCAGCGCACCGATTCATCTTGATGCATAAGCACCAGGAAACAAGCATAAAAAAAGCAAGCCAAATAGGCTTGCTCTTTCACGGATGTTAAAAGGGTCTGCAATCACAACATTATGCCGCGTCGGCGTCTTTGTCGTCACTATTTGTGTCCGCTTTGGTCTCGCTTTTAGCGGGCTTTTTCTTAGCCGCCTTGCGTTTGGCACCCAGCGCTTCGAGAACGGAGTCTTTGTGTTGAGCAAGGTATAGCGACAAGGCTTCACGCTTTTCTTCGTCGTCCACCAGTTCGCTCTCTCCAATCAGATCGAACATCGCATCCGCCATATCTAACATTTTGTCGTAGGCGTCGGCTTCGGCTTTGGAGGTAAATGTCATCTTTTCTTCTCCTTCGCGTTCGACCACGTACTTGACGATAACGGCCATAATTACCCTCTCTTCGTTGATTCACTGTCTTTTTATACAGTAGGATAAGGGGCATTGTCCACCGACCCTGCCATGATTGTGACATGAGAGAAAAATTTAGCACCATTTATCAACGTGCCGCTGAGCGTAAAGGTGGCCAACATGAGTTAGAACGCATGCTGGTGGCGCCGCTTGCGCGTCATGCCTTGTGTGAGATAGCGGATGATCGCTGGTTAGCCGCGTTTAGCCAGAAGGTGTTTCAATCGGGCATTAGTTGGCAGGTAGTGCGTAAAAAATGGCCCGGATTTGAAGAGGTGTTCTGGGGCTTTGATATTGAGAAAATGCTGCTGATGCCGCCGGAAATGTGGGAGGAAAAAGCCAACAACCCAGCGATTATCCGCCATTTAACCAAGGTGATGACCATTCCGCACAACGCGGAAATGATCCACCGCGTGCAGCAATCGCACGGCAGTTTTAGCCAGTTTATCGCCGATTGGCCCAGCGAAGATATTGTCGGTTTATGGCAGTATTTAAAAAAGCACGGTAAGCGTCTAGGCGGTAATACGGGTGCTTATACCTTGCGCCGAATGGGTAAGGACACCTTCTTGTTCACCCGCGATATCGAGCACTACCTGCGCGCGACTAAAATCGTTGATAGCGGCCGAGAGACCAAGCGGGCGATGCAAGCGGCGCAACAGGCATTTAATGAGTGGCAACAAGAGTCAGGCCGTTCACTGAACCACATCAGCCAGCTGATCGCATTCAGTGTGGGTGACAATCGCGTTTAATCGCGCAGCGATTTGCTGTGCTATCACACGGTTAGCAAGCCGTGTGCGAGGTCGCGGCGTATCGGTGGCGGTTTGCGCTTATCACGGCAATCGGCCACAATCGATGCCAGTTATCTTTCCCATGTGAGCGCCTTGTGTTTACTGTTTATCACTCAAATCAGCTCGATCTGTTGAAATCCTTGTTGGTCTCCCTGATCCAACAGCGACCGCTGTCTGACCCTTTTCAAAAAGAACTTATTCTGGTGCAAAGCCCCGGCATGGCGCAGTGGTTAAAAATGGCACTCGCCAACGAGCAGCAGATTGTCGCTAACGTCGAATTCCCGCTTCCCGCTACCTTTATCTGGCAGCTGTTTGTGCGGGTGTTGGATGGCGTGCCTGAGCGCAGTGATTTCAACAAAGAGGCGATGACATGGAAGCTGATGGATATCTTACCCAGCTGTCTGGATGCGCCAGAGTTCGCTGATTTAGCCGCGTATTTGGAAGATAGCCAGGATCAGCAGCGTGCTTACCAGCTGGCCGAAAAAGTGGCCGATATTTTCGACCAGTATTTGGTCTATCGCCCCGAGTGGGTGCTGGCATGGGAGCAAGAACAACCGGTGCCTGAGCTTGACGATGTGCAGCCTTGGCAGCAAAAACTGTGGCGCCGCTTATACGATCACACCTTGGCGCTGGGTCAATCGCCTTATCATCGCGCCAACTTGTATCAAGAGTTTATTGATACCTTAACCAGTCATCAGCACAAACCTGAGGGGCTGGCTGATATTGAGCGGGTCTTTGTGTTTGGCATATCCGCGCTCCCACCACGCTATCTGGATGCGTTGCAAGCACTGGGCGAGCATGTGGAGGTGCATTTTATGTTCACTAATCCATGCCGTTATTATTGGGGCGGTATTCGCGACAAGCGCTATCTGGCTAAACGTGCCGCATTGGCGCGGGATAAAATCAGCCGGATTGAAGACATCCCCGCCGAGAGCCAATTGGTACTGGGGCTTGATGAGCCCGAGCACGGTGAAGTAGGAAACAGCTTGCTGGCGTCGATGGGAAAACTGGGGCGCGATAACTTATTGCTGCTCTCGGAAATGGCTTGTAATGAGATTGATAGCGGCTTTGTTGAGGTCACTCGCGATAATCTGCTGCATCACATCCAAGCCGATATTTTGGATTTGAATGAGCCGGGCGATCCCAAGCAGGCTGAAACCAGTGCGGCGAAAACAGAGATCGAGCCAGATGATGCTTCGATCGCAATCCATGCCTGTCACAGCCCGATGCGCGAAGTCGAAGTGCTGCACGATCAGCTACTGGCGATGTTTGAGGCCAACCCATCACTGAGCCCCCGTGATGTGATTGTGATGGTGGCGGATATCAATGCCTACAGCCCCGCCATTCAAGCGGTGTTTGGTAATGCACCGAGTGAGCGTTTTATTCCCTTTTCCATCTCAGATCGCAGCGCCGATCAAGAAAGCCCGGTGTTAGCCGCCTTTTTGCGTCTGCTCACCCTGCCTGATAGTCGGTGTAGTGCGGCGGAGCTGTTGGAAATTCTTGAGGTGCCGGCGGTGTCGCGCCGTTTTGCCATCGACAGCCAACAGTTTGATCAGATTAAGCAGTGGGTGGAAGAAACCGGCATTCGCTGGGGGCTTGATACCCATACCGCGAGTCAATTTGCCTTGCCCGAGCAGTATCAGAATACCTGGCTATTTGGCCTTAAACGTATGTTACTCGGCTACGCGATGCCGAGTGAGGCTGGATTGTTTGCAGACACCGTGCCTTATGATGAAGTCCAAGGGCTTAATGCGGAGCTGGCGGGGCGTTTAGGACTGTTTATCGACACCTTAATTGACTACCAGCAGCAGTTGGCGATTGAGTGCGATGGCAAGGCCTGGGTGGCGCGATTGACCCAAATGCTGGATGATTGCTTCGCCATTGAAGGGGATGAAGAGTTAGCGGTCAAATTGATCCGTACCCAGTTAGACAGCTGGCTGACACAGCTTAGCGATGCCGCCTTTGCCCATACGCTAAGTTTGCCCGTGGTGCGCGATTACTTTAATGGTCGCCTCAATAACGAACGAGTCAGCCAGCGCTTTTTGGCCGGCCAGGTCAACTTTTGTACCTTGATGCCGATGCGCTCCATTCCCTTTGATGTGGTGTGTCTGCTTGGGATGAATGATGGCGTGTACCCGCGCACCGTGCCCAGTGTCGGCTTTGATTTGATGGTCGGTCGCACGCGGGCAGGGGATCGCTCGCGCCGCGACGATGACCGTTACCTGTTTTTAGAAGCGCTGCAGTCAGCACAGCAGCGTTTGTATATCAGTTATGTCGGTCGCTCAGTGCAAGACAACAGCTTAAAAGTCCCATCGGTACTGGTCACCGAGTTGCTTGAATATTGTACTCAAGGCTACTGTTTGGCCGGTGACCGTGACTTACCCGAAGTCCAGTCACGTCAGCGGCTGGAAGAGACGCTTATCCAGACGCATCCACTGACTCCCTTTAGCCCACAGGCGTTTGCTCATGATGGTAGCTACGCGCAAGAGTGGCTACCGGCTGCTCAAGGACAAGGGACACAACTGCCGGCATTTATTGGCGATGCGTTAAACCCTGATCCGGACAGCCACCAGGATCCTGTGATTGAGTTAGCTGAGTTGCAGCGCTTTTGGCGGTTGCCCGTGCGCTATTTTTTCCAACGCCGCTTAAAAGTCTTCTTTGAGCAGTTAGAAGCGCCGCTAGAAGAATTCGAACCCTTTAGTTTAGATACCTTGCACCGCTTTCAGCTGCGTGATCAGCTGTTAGCACACTTTATTGAAACCGATGACAGCTCCCAAAGTGTGCAGAACTTTATGGCCCGACAGCGTGGGCAGGGCAAGTTGCCTTTGGCGTACTTTGGCGAACTGACCTTGGATACGCAAGTCACGGTGATCCGTGATATGTACCAACGTTTAACGCCTTTACTCGCCGCGCCGCGCCCCGATCTTGAGCTTAATCTGACCCTTCCCACTGCGTTGGGTGAGGTGCAATTGCAAGGTTGGCTCAATCGGCGTTATCAAGACAGCTTGGTCCGCTTTCATTGCGGTGATCTGACCGTGCGTCATCAGCTTGCGGTATGGATCGATCATTTATGCCAATGCGCGATGGGCGAAGCCGTGTCGAGTACGCTGGTTGGGGTGAAAGAAACCATCGAGTTTTCCCCACTCAGCAAAGATGACGCGCTTGCACACTTACAAGCCTTGGTTGAAGACTATCAACATGGCCTGAATCAGCCGCTTACCTATCTGCCAAGCTCTGTCGGGGCCGGGATAAAAGCCCGAGATGGCAAAAAAGGCTTTGATAACAGTGAAACCGGCCAAGATAGAGCACTAAAAGCGATACGCGATACGTTTGTGGGGGGCTTTAATCCTGGCGAAGGGCTAGATCCTTACGTTTACCGTGTTTGGCCTCAATGGCGAGAGAGCCTCGGCCAAGCGCTGTTAGCAACAGGCGATCGCCACTTAATGCCGATGCTAGCGCAGCGACAAAAACACTAGCACCCAGAGAGGCCCGCCTCGTAGGAGTGGCGCGGCCTCTGTCTCCACACTCTCCATACTTCCCCCTGTTAGCCAAGTTGATACTGGGCTCGCTATTGTCCTTCGGTTGCCTTTCAAAGCATGACTGGTGCCAAGCTATTTTGCATTCTCATTTCCCAGTGTTGAATAACTAGTCATTTTTTCGCGTTGTGTAACATAAACCAGTGGGCGAGAGGTTCGTCGGTTTTTCTGCTTTTAGAGTGACAATTGTTACCAATTTGTTGGTTAAAGATTGCGCTAACCGCATCTCGTTAGTGGTCAATCTGTTTGGGGTCTAAATATTTTTTAAACGATCATTTGACTGGTTATTTCAAGATAAAGATGTATGTAAATCATGATCTTGCTGTTTTTTAATTTGTTAGTGGGCGTATTAAATGTGTGGTTTTGTGGGCTGTTTGTGATGTTTTTTATTTGAACGTGTAATTAACTTAACGCACAATGTCATCGAAAATTCACATAACAAACCATGAAAAAAAGGAAGTGCCTTCATGCATAAATTATCAAAAAGCGCAGTGGCAACCTTAGTCTCTGGCCTTTTGCTGGGTGCCTCAGCGCACGCCGACGTCAGTATTACTCAAGGCAAGACTGCGATCCCCGATGGCGAGGCAACCCACGCCCAAGACATCACTGTGAAGAACGAGCATGTCGCGTTCGCATTGGCGGTCGAGTCTGCGCCACCATGGGGTGTGCCACGTGGCACCTTGGTGGATCTTGCGGCGGTGAAAAATGGCAAAATTGATCTAGACCGAGTCGCTTTTGCAGATTTCATCCCTAATAGCTGGTCGGCCTGGCCGAACGATCGCAAGTCGATTGATATTGTTGAAGACAGTGATGAAAAAGCGGTGATTAAAGTGAGCCGTAACTTCGACAAGGTCGACATTACCACTTGGTATACCTTGGAAGCCGGCTCTGATTCGATTGGGCTGAAAACCGTGATGAGCAACCAAAGCGAAGACGATCTTGAGCTGGAGTCAGGCCACACAATCTGGCCCGATACGGGTTATCAGTTTGCGGTGCCGGGGCTTGAAGGCAATGAAGAAGCGATGGCGGATAACGCCCTTGCCGATCGCATGGTGGCGTATGACCGCGATTGGGCGTTCGCACTGCATGCGCCTTACTTTGATCGCATCAAATACAACGGCCGTGATATGTATTTGGGCCACACGCTTAAAGCCGGTGAGACCCGTACCTTTGATTCAAAGCTGCAGGTTGTTCCCAACGGCGATATGGCACCGATTGTTAAAGCCGAAGCTGAGCGTCATGGCGAAGCGACGGGTACCATTAGCGGCCAACTTCGCGCCGACAATGGTAAGGTGCCTGCCGATGCGATTGTGATGATTGAGAAAGACGGCCACCCTTACGCGTGGACGCTTGCTAAAAATGGTCGGTACAACATGGCGTTGCCAGAAGGCAAGTACCAAGTCTATGGCACGGCAACCGGCCATGCCAATAGCCAGCCACAATCTATTACCGTCAGTGCTGACAGTGAGCAGACTCTGGACTTCACATCGCTGAAAAGCCCAGCGACGCTTGCACTTAACGTGGAAGAAGCGACCTCTGGTGTAGCCAAAGATGCGCGTGTGACTATCATTGAAGGTCAAGCGCCACCGGTTGAGTTCTTGGGTAAACGCACCTTCTTCACTGACTTACTGCCAGCCGGCCATGCCGAGCTAAAACTGGCACCGGGTGAATACAAGCTGGGCATTAACGCTGGTGCGGGCTTTACCGCAGAATCACAAACCTTGGATGTGACGCTCGAGTCGGGCAAGACCAACCAACAAGTGGTGAAAGTGCCTCAGGTTACGTTCCCAAATCGTAACCATTGGTATGGTGCTGATTTGCACCACCACGGCAATGTGCTAGAAGGGGTAACCCCACCAGAAGTCGTGGTGCGTGCTCAGTTGGCAACCGACTTGGATCTGACCTTTATCAGTGATCACGACTCCACCATTAATCACAAAGTGTTTGCTGACTTATCAGCAAAACGTGGTGTGCCTTTCATTCCATCGATTGAGATCTCGCCATCATGGGGTCACATGAACCCATTCCCTATCGACAATGGTACCGCGCTGACGGTCGACCCGGGTACTGATGACGTACATACTCTGATTGATGCCGCGCATGAGATGGGCGCAGAAGTGGTGCCGATGAACCATCCATATAACGATTATGGCTACTTCACCAATATCGCCAAAGGTGCGGTGCCGGGTGGTAAGACCGACCGTTTCGACCTAATGGAGCTTAACGCACGTGTCGATAACGAGCCGACGCTTGAAAAAGCGCACAAGCTTTGGGATCAAGGCGAAGCCATGTACCTCACTGCGGGTACCGATACCCATGATGCGTGGAACCAGCTCACCGGTCGTATTCGTATGATGGCTAACGTTGATGGTGAATTGACACCGCTCGCTTTTGCTAAAGCGTTAAAAGCCGGTCACGGCTATGCCACCCAGGGGCCAATCTTGTACCCACAAAACATCATGTTTGGTGAAACTGCCAAGGCAGGTGATAAATGGGATATTAACGTGGTCGCCGCTGATGGTCTCAAAGAAGTGCGCTTAATCGGTCAAGGTGGTGAGGTGCTTAACACCATCACTATTAACCCGGAAGAGAGCACACAGCGTCTTGAGTTATCACTGCCTATTCCTGCGGATGCAGAAGGCTGGATTAACCTAGAAGTGGAAGATAAAGACGGCAGCACGGCATGGACCAACCCAGTTTGGCTTCAGTCGTAAACGCCGAGTATCAATAAACGAACCAAGGCCAGCGATGCTGGCCTTTTTTGATCGTGACGTGTCTGAGGGAGCCATCGCTTACTGACAAGGAATCACCAAGTAGCTTTGGTGACCCTGTCATTGGTAGAGCTTTATCAGTGCGAAAACTGAGAGAGACCTTGCTTGACACGGTGGCTGAGTGACAGTGCTTTGTCAGTCAGCTCTCGGGTGTCATCGCTGGCTTGGGCGTTTTGATGAGACACTTCGGTGATAGCTGCCAGGTTTTTGGCGACTTCCTCGGCGGCCGCTGCTTGTTGAGTGGTTGAGGTGGCTACTTGGCCATTCAAAGCGGCAAGCTCTTGAACCTGAGTTTGCAACGCACCCATGTCACGGCGCGCCGCTTGCGCGTCACTGACACATGTCTGTGTTTGTTGTTGACCGTCCGCCATACTACTCACCGCATTTTCAGCTCGAGCTTGCAGCGTGCCGACAATATCACTGATACGCGTCGTTGATTCTTGTGTTGATTGCGCCAATTGGCGAACTTCATCGGCAACTACCGCAAACCCGCGCCCCGCTTCACCTGCTCGTGCCGCCTCAATCGCTGCATTGAGCGCGAGTAGGTTAGTTTGTTCAGAGATGGTGTTGATGACAGTCGTGACATCACTGATTTGTTGGGTGGAGTCGGCGAGTTCACGTAAGATCTCGGACGTATCATCAACACGTTGCTGCACGGTTTCCATCGCGCTGGTGGCGCGTTGCAAACTGCTATCAACATCGTTAATGAGCTGTGTGGCGCTATCGGTTTGCGAAGCATTTGACTCAGTAAGGTATTGCACATCACGCACGGCGGTAGAAAGCTCTTCAACGGCGCTTGCCACAGAGTCGAGAGTGCGATTTTGCTCTTCAACTGCACGGGCGGTGCTGGCAGCAAGGCTTGCAACCTCTTCACTGCCTTGATGTTGTTCGCTCACATTGGCATCTACTTGCGAGATTAGCTGCTGCAGTGCATCCAAAGCTTGGTTGGTATGTCGAGTCATGTCGCTTATCTCGTCATTACCATGGACTGTTGCGCGTTGGGTGAGATCGCCATCTGCGAGTGAGGATATGACCCCGCGTAGCGCCATTAATGGTGTCAGCATTGCACGGGTGAGAGCGCTGGCTAGCACGATCATCACCGCGCTAATCAAGGCGGTAACGCCTGCCGCTTTAAGTGCTTGTTGCCAGGCTTGTGCGCGTAGGTCGTCGAGGTAGAACCCTGAACCTACCATCCAACCCCAAGGTTCAAAACGCTTCACCACACTGAGCTTTTCAACCGCTTGATGACTGCCTGGCTTTTGAAATGTATACCGCGCGATCCCCCCATTGGCTTGATTAGCGGCCTGGGTCAGCGCGGGTAAAATCGATTGGCCGTCGGCATCAAAAATTTGTCGCGTATTTTTGCCTACGGCGCTCTCGGCGCCAGCAATCATCACATCGTTACGATCGACGATAAAAAAGTAACCGGTTTGGCCATATTTGAGTGCGCTGACAGCATGAAGAACGGATTCGGGGGGCGTGTCTTGGTTGGAGTACTGCCGGTGCATAGCATCAAGATAGTGCCAGGCCATATCGACTTTTTTGTGCATCTGGGCGATGCGCTCTTGCTTGATGGCTTCAAAATGGGAAAAAGAAAGGTAAGCGGCCAAACTGACGAGACTCAATACGGCTAAGCCAACTAAAAGTAAGAGCTTATTACGCACCGAGAGTCGGTGGATGAGCGGCATGGTGATACTCCCTGTATGAGTTTTATATGAGTGATAGTTATAAGAATCCCATTATTAATAGAATTGAAACTAAATATCAAGTTTCGATAATGATTATTAATATCATTTGAGGAGGGGGGTGGGAGCATGAATAAAAGTCAATGAGTCGGGCAGGAAAATCTTAGCGAGCTCAGCACTGTTGTCTTGGTTAGAATATGTTTTAACCCAAGGGGTTGCTACAATAGCGGGCAGACTAGGCGATGAAATAATGATATGGAACCGCAGATCCTCAACCCGCTCACCTTGCCACTTGATGGCGTCCGATTAATCGAAGCCTCCGCCGGCACCGGTAAGACATTTACGATTGCTGGCTTGTACTTGCGATTGTTGCTTGGGCATGGCCGCGCGGCGCCGTGTCGGGTCGAGCAAATACTGGTGGTGACGTTTACCGAAGCGGCAACCCAAGAGCTAAAAGACCGTATTCGGCGTCGCATTCATGAGGCGCGCTTTGCCTTTATGCGCGGTGAGAGTGACGATCCTATCATTGAGCCTTTGCTGGCAGAGATTAGCGATCATAAAACCGCGGCGCAGCGACTGTTAGAGGCCGAACGTCAGATGGACGAGGCGGCCATCTATACCATTCACGGTTTTTGTCAGCGGATGCTGACCCAAAATGCGTTTGAATCGGGCAGCCTGTTCAGTCATGAATTTGTCACCGACGAGCGACAGATCAAAGCGCGCGCGGTGGCCGATTTTTGGCGTCGTCGTTTTTATCCGCTGCCTAAATCGTTAGCCGGTGTGGTGAGCAGCTACTGGCCCGCACCGGAAGCCTTATTAAAAGAGATTGCGCCCTATTTATCCGGGCCGGCTGTCACGGTCAAGGCGCCTGATCTCGGCGAAGATCTCATGGCGGCACACCAAGCGGTGATTGCCAAGATTGATGCGGTGAAGCGCGCATGGCGCGAGGCGGGGGAGCAGATCACCGAGCAGCTTAGCGCCGCTAAGCTCGATGGCCGCAGTTATCGTGAAGCTCATCTGGCGAACTGGCTGAATGTGATTGAACAATGGGCCAATGCCGAAACGCTTGATTACCAGTTGCCCGACAAGTTGGAAAAATTCGCCCAACAGACATTAGCGGCCAAGAGTAAAGCTGAGCCACCGAGTCTGGCGCTATTTGATCAAATTCAGGCATTGGTTGATCAGCCGCCGACGTTAAAACCGGGATTAACCGCGCTGGCGATCAAAGAAGTGCGGCAGCTGCTCCGCCAAGAAAAACGTCGCCAAGGGTGGCTCTCGTTTGACGATCTCCTTTCTCAACTTGCCTGCGCACTTGACCAAGATAGCCAAGGCCAGTTGGCTGCGCGTATTCGCAGCTTATATCCGGTGGCAATGATTGATGAGTTCCAAGACACCGACCCGCTGCAATATCAGATTTTTAGTACTGTCTATCAGCCACCAGTGGCGGACGGTGCCCCTGTATTCGCAGACGCAGACACAGAGGAAGAGGGTGAGCGCACCGGTTTAATGATGATTGGCGATCCTAAACAGGCGATTTATGCCTTTCGTGGCGCCGATATCTTCACCTATATTCATGCCCGTGCACAGGTGAGTGATCACTATAACCTCGCCACCAACTGGCGCTCGACAGATAGCATGGTACGCGGAGTCAATGCCTTGTTCTCACGTGCTAAGGCACCGTTTGTCTATCAAGACAGTATTCCCTTTTTAGAGGTGGCCTCTTCGCCTAGCGCCAAACAAAAAGCGCTGGTGGTGGAGGGAAACGAGCAGCCCGCGCTCACCTTTTGGCATCACAGCCCGGATGAGTTGTGTGCCAAGCAAGATTTTGAACAGACCTTGGCGGTGAGTACCGCACAGCATATTACTCAGGTACTCAACCAATCGGTGGCGGGCAATAGTTATCTACAAACACCTTCCGGCCGAGCCGACATTCAGCCGCACAATATCGCCGTGTTGGTGCGCACCGGACGCGAGGCACAGCTGGTTAAGCAAGCACTGGCCGAAAAAGGTGTGGCGTCTGTGTATCTTTCTAACCGTGATAATGTGTTCGCCAGTCCCGTCGCCAGCGATATTGAGCGCATCTTAGTGGCGGTCATGCAGCCTGAAAACGAGCGTAAGTTACGGGCAGCGCTAGCCAGCCCTTTATTTGGCCTGACCGCTGAGCAGCTGGCGTTACTCAATCAAGACGAAGCCTTGTGGGAGCAAGAGGTGGTGGCCTTTAGCCATTACCGTGATACTTGGCAGCGCCGTGGGGTGATGCCGATGCTTCGCCAAGTCGCCAGTGCCCGCCAAGTGGCAGAAAACTGGTTGGCGATGCCGCAAGGCGAGCGCTGTGTGACCGACTTTTTGCATATCGCGGAGTTGCTGCAAAGTGCCAGCCAGCAATTGGACAACCCACACGCGCTGATCCGCTGGCTACAAGAGCGAATGGCCGAGCCGGCTCAACAATCGGAAGAGCAGCAGGTGCGGTTGGAGTCGGAGCGTGATTTGGTGCAAATCGTCACCATCCATAAATCGAAAGGCTTGGAATACGATCTGGTTTACTTGCCGTTCGCTTGTCAGTATCGCGAAAGCAGCCAACCGTTTTATCATGATGAACAGTATCAGCCGGTGCTGGCGCTGGATAATGTCGATGAAGGCAAAGAACGCGCTGAAAAAGAGCGGCTAGCTGAAGATATCCGCTTGCTGTATGTGGCGGTGACGCGCGCCGTGTATGGGTGTTTTATCGGCTGTGCGCCCCTTAAACAAGGTAACAGTCGGCAAAAAGACTCGGCCTTGCACTTAACGGCCCTCGGTTATTTGCTCCAGCATGGAGAAGCCGGTGATGCTAGCCTGCTGGCCGAGAGTTTGGCTGGATTGGCGAGTGCGAGCGATGCGGTGGCGGTGGTCGCGCCGCCTGAACCGGATGATAGCCGTTATACTCCTCAAATGGGCGCTCACGAGGCGCTAAGCGCGCGTCAGTTTGACGGCAAGATTGACCGCCAGTGGCGCTTAACCAGTTACTCAGGGCTGTTAAAACAAAGCCATCACATAAGCGCTTTACCAACATTGGCCAGTTATGACTTGGACGCGGACGATGATCTCGCTGACGAGGAGACGGCGGATGTGGCGGTGGATCCTTGGTCAGTTTTTGCGTTTCCCAAAGGCGCGCGAGCCGGTACCTTTTTACATACCTTGTTTGAAGAGGTGGACTTTACCGCTGACTTGATGAGCGAAGAAGTCGCTGAGCTTATTGCTCATCACCTTAGCTTGGAAAACTATGACCCGCAGTGGTGCCCGATATTGCAGCAGTGGATGACACAGGTATTGAAACACCCGCTCAATGAGCAAGGGCTGAGGCTGAACCAAATTGACAATGCCAGTCGGTTAACGGAGATGGAGTTCGTGATGCCTTTGGCTGCACTCGACTGCCAGCGATTGAATCGACTCGCCGCGCGATATGATGCGTTATCAGCGCGTGCTGGCCAGCTCACCTTTGACACGGCGCGCGGGATGTTAAAAGGCTTTATCGATTTGACCTTCCGCGCCGACGGCAAGTATTACGTGCTGGATTGGAAGTCAAACCATTTAGGGGACAGTGTGGCCAATTATCATCCTGATGCGCTCAAAGAGGCGATGATCGCACACCGATATGACTTTCAGTACCAGATCTATACCTTGGCGCTGCACCGCTTTTTGCGCCAGCGGATCCCAGATTATGACTACGACACCCATGTGGGGGGCGTGTTTTATTTCTTTTTACGGGGCGCCAGTTATAGCGGCGAGACCGGTGTGTTCGCGCATCGTCCCGATAAGGCGCTGATTGACGCCTTGGACAACCTCTTTGCTGGAGAGTCGGCATGAAACAAGCATTAATGACGCTTTACCAGCGCGGGGAATTACGAGCGATTGATGTGCAATTTGCTTGTTTGATGGGCGAAGAAGAAACCCAATTAGATAAGGCTGCTATCACCGTATGGGCGGCGCTGCTGAGTCGCGAAGTGGGCAAAGGCCATGTCTGCCTTGATTTGCACCAGTGGCAACCACCCAGTGACGTCGCTTGGCAGCCTTTATTGGTGCACATTGATAGCCAAGCACCAAGCGAGCAATTGGCACAGGCGTCGGTGGTGTCTGACGGGACGCAGGCGACGCCCTTGGTGCTTGCCGGACATCGACTGTATTTACATCGCTACTGGCATGCCGAGCAGCAAGTAGCAGGGCACATTCGCCAGCGTCTCACGGCGCTGCCGGTACCGGATGAGGCCAGACAAACCCTAGATAATTTATTTACCGCCTCACAGGCAGAGGTAGACTGGCAAAAAGTGGCGGCAGCCACCGCGTTGACCCAGCCTTTTGCGGTGATTTCGGGTGGGCCGGGTACGGGGAAAACCACCACCGTCGCCCGTTTGTTGGCGGCGCTGGTGGCGTCGCACCACGCCGAGCGTACAACGTCTGCTGCGCTCACCATCAAGCTGGTCGCTCCGACCGGCAAAGCGGCCAACCGATTGACTGAATCACTAGGACGGGCGATTGCCGCTTTGCCTGTTGATCATGACGTGAAAGCGGCGCTGCCGACCCAAGCCAGTACCATTCACCGATTATTAGGGGCGATTCCGCAGCGAGTCGCGTTTCGCCATCATAAAAATAACCCCGTGCATGCGGATGTGTTGATTGTCGATGAAGCCTCGATGGTGGATTTACCCTTGATGGCGCAGTTGTTCGATGCCTTGGCGCCCTCAACACGTATTATTTTGCTGGGGGATAAAGATCAGCTTGCCTCTGTGGAAGCGGGGGCGGTGCTAGGCGATATTTGTCAGTACGCAGAGGCGGGCTATCCAGCGTCGCAAGCGGCGCGTTTAAGCCAGCTAACAGGCTTTGACGTAGCCGAAAACCCGCACGCGCCAGCGATTGCCAGTGCCCTGTGCTTGCTGCGCAAGAGTTATCGTTTTGATGCCCAATCTGGCATTGGCCAGCTCGCCTTTGCGGTGAACCGAGGAGAAATGGCTGAGGTGGGGGCGGTGTTAAAACGCAGCTATAGCGATATTGCCCACCATGTGTTGAGTGATGACAGCTATCAGGCCCTGATGCAACAAGCGGTGACAGGATATTGCGATTACTTAACGACACTCGATAATGCAACGCTCGAAAACCCGTCATCAATGGCGGACGTGCTGAGTGCCTTTAGCCAATTTCGTTTGTTGTGCGCATTGACTGAAGGTCCATTTGGTGTCGCAGGTCTCAACCAAGCCATTGAGCAGCACTTGGCGTCGGCAGGGCTGATCGCCAAAGAGCGTGACACTTGGTATCACGGTCGGCCGATCATGATTTTGCAAAACGATCATTCCCTGGGTCTGTATAACGGTGACATTGGAATTGCGGTGCAGCAACGGGGGATCACCCGGGTGGCGTTTGAAACCCACGATGGCGAGGTGCGCTATTTGCTTGCCAGTCGTCTGCCCGCCCATCAAACCGCGTTTGCGATGACGGTGCATAAATCACAGGGATCGGAGTTTGCGCACACAGTGTTGGTGTGTCCGCCCAGCATTTCACCGGTGATCACTCGCGAGCTGATCTACACCGGTATCACGCGGGCGAAGCGCCAGCTTGATCTTTACGCGTCTTGGCCGGTGCTGCGCCACGGTGTGAGCGCACGCACCGCAAGGTATAGTGGTTTGCCAGACGCCTTGATAGCGCCTTGAGTATGGTGAAATCCGCTAAAGCGCTAAGGTCAGCACCTTAGAGCGGCGCTGATAGTTGTACAGCTCTTGGCGAGTGTTGGGGAGTGCTGACACATCGGAGAGCAAAAAGCCTTGTTCCAAAAACCAATGCAAACTGTGGGTGGTGAGCACAAAAATGGTCTCGAGCCCTTTGGTTTTGGCACGTTGCTTGAGGTGATTGAGGAGCATGACGCCGCGGTCGCCATCACGGTAGTCAGGATGAATAGCGACACATGCCATCTCGCCGGTGCGCGCGTCACTAAACGGATAGAGTGCGGCGCAGCCTATCACTAACCCATCCCGTTCGATGATGGTAAAGCGTGGGATTTCTTGCTCCAATTGTTCTCGCGATCGGCGCACCAGGATCCCTTGTTGCTCCAAAGGTCGGATCAAATCCAAGATCCCACCGATATCGTCAATCTGGGCTTGGCGCACTTTTTCGGCACGCTCCATCACGATCTGGGTGCCGATCCCCTCAATCGAGAACAGCTCTTGGATCAGGGCGCCATCTTTTTTATAGCTAATCAAATGACTGCGGGTGACCCCGGCGCGGCATGCAGCAATTGCGCCTCGTAAAAAGCGACTGGTGCCAGAGCCAGTATCGCCAGCGGCTTCTCTCGCTTCTAGAAGTGGCTGGGCTTGGGTGGGCAGTAACTCAGAAATCACCTCATTGTCTTGGTTTAAGACCCCTTGTTCGGAGCAAAAGCCAATCAACTTGTCTGCGCGTAACCGAATCGCGACTTGAGTCGCCACTTCTTCGGAGGTGAGGTTAAAGCATTCGCCTGTGACTGAGCTGGCTACTGGCCCCATCAGCACAATCGCGTTTTGATCGAGCTGGCGCTGAATGCCGTCAATATCGATGCGGCGAATTTTGCCACTGTGGCAATAATCAATCCCATCATCGACGCCCAACGGCTGCGCGATGACAAAATTACCACTGATCACATTAATCTGGGCGCCGGCCATTGGGGTGTTGTTGAGCCCCATAGATAAACGCGCCGTAATGTCGAGCTGCACTTGACCAGCGGCTTGTTTGACTACTTCAAGTGCGTGGCTGTCGGTGATGCGTATTCCTTTGTGATATGGCGTTTCCAGTCCGTACTGATTGAGTGCGCGATTGATCTGTGGACGGGCACCAAACACCAATACCAGCTTCATGCCAAGGCTATTGAGTAGGGCGATATCATTAACGATATTCTGAAAGTTATCATCCGTCATCGCCTCACCGCCCAGCATGATCACCGCGGTTTTATCTCGGTGAGCGTTGACATACGGCGCCGATTGGCGAAACCCTTTAACCAGTGCGGTACTTCTTATCTTCACGCGTTACCTTGTTTAAATATTCACTAATATTGCCTTTTTATTCTTTTTGTTCGGTGCGTGTCAACCCCCAAGCAAGTAGATAATTGCAGAGGAGAGGCAAGTATGTACTCTGCATCGTGATGGTTTTTGCACTACGTTTATCATTATTATCGCAATGTTTGGGAACTATCTCTCAAGATTCGCAAGTGGTTTATCAATGTGGGTCAGTTATTTCGTTAAAATCACAATAAAACCAATAAGTGAGGTTGTAGCGTGCGGTTAACCAAACAATTTATCATGCTGGTGATTGTTCTCGTACTGGGCTGGGTGAGTTTTACCGTAGCCACCCGCCCAGAGCTGTTTGCGCCACACATGACAGATAAACAGCTTTATGGTGAGTGGGTAGAGCAGGATGTCGCTTCCTACACTGCCGATCGGTTTGAAATACGCCCTGATGGCGTTTATACCAATGGAAGTAAAGCCACCACCGAGTACCAGTTTGATGGCACTAAGCTTAAATACTCGATAGGTACCGAAACCTACCTATACCGAGTTGAAGATGCAAAGACACTCGAACGTGTTGAGCCAGCGCACTATACATCCTTTTTTGCCAAAGATAAGCGCTCATAAGAGGGAAACGTTATCCGCTACGCGACCTGGATCAGTAGTGCTGTGATTCCAACGTGGTGAGCAGCTCGTTGACTGAGCACTGTTTTGTCGCTACCTTCCGCAAGAGATCAGCGGTTTGCGCATCACCACCCAGACAACGCTGAATACTGGTATTAATCACCTGGCGTGTGCAGCCTTCGCTCGCCATCATTCGGATCCATTGGTACTCTACTGCATCACTATCAAGTAGCGTTGAACGCCCAACTTTTAAATCCATCGCTGCTTTACTCCTTTGTGTTGCACTTTCTATGCAGTTTTGTTGCAAGGTCAGTACATAATAATTATATGACACTTTTATGAATGTCGCCTGCTTCAGGCAGGTAAGCGAGATTTGATCACATTTAATGTGTATTGATTTGCAGGCAGTTACAAACTTAACCTCGAGAACTGATTGCCAAGCTGGGTGGTTTTTGCGAGCCTTAGCGCTATTAACTCACTGATTGGAATATAGTGTGAAAAAAGCGTTAGTCGTGATGGCATGTGTGGCGGCGTTGGCAGGGTGTGTTCGTCCTACCGACCGAGGTCAACA
This sequence comes from Salinivibrio sharmensis, assembly GCF_001995985.1. Lineage (GTDB taxonomy): Bacteria > Pseudomonadota > Gammaproteobacteria > Enterobacterales > Vibrionaceae > Salinivibrio > Salinivibrio sharmensis. The sequence continues at coordinate 254,873 of NZ_MUFC01000002.1, forward strand.
ATATGTCGATGGGCGATTTGAATCTATTCTCACCCCGGTATCACAAGTGGTCTCTGAAAGCCCGCGAGATTTTAGTCTATTCAATGATCAGTTGGCTGAGGTGACCGCCAACTCACCCTCGCTAGTGGCGGAGCATCAAGCGGTTTATCAGCGTTTGCAAGCCTGGTTAGACGCGGGAGGCGAGATTGAGGCACTTGCGGATTATGGCTTGGGGGTGAACCAAATGGCAGGGGGGGATGACTTTGGAAACGTGATGTTTACCGGTTATTTCTCGCCGGTCATTGAAATGCGCCACCAACCGGATGCCCTGTTCCGCTATCCTGTGTATGCCAAACCACCTTGTGATGAGGACTGTCCAGACCGTGCCGCCATCTATGACGGTGCTTTGGACGGGTTAGGCTTAGAGCTAGGTTACAGCGCCTCTCTTATCGATAATTTTATTATGGAAGTGCAGGGCAGCGGCTTTGTCCACTTTGGCGATAACGACCAACTGGAGTACTTTGCTTACGGTGGCAAGAATGGTCACCCTTACGTCAGCATTGGAAAGGTATTGATTGAAAGCGGTGAAGTGCCGCGTGAAAAGATGTCGCTAAAAGCGATTGAAGACTGGGTGGCGGCTCACGATGAAGAGGAAGTGCGTGATCTACTTGAACAAAACCCTTCGTTTGTTTTCTTTACCCCTAAGGCGGCTGACCCTGTCAGTGGCACGGCAGGTATTCCATTGAAAGCCGGGGCGTCTGTGGCGGCGGATAGACGTTATTTACCCATGGGTAGTGTGCTACTTGCTGAAGTGCCTCAGTTGGATGAGCAAGGCAACTGGACGGGCGAGCATGTACTCAAGCTATTAATGGCATTAGATACCGGTGGGGCGGTGAAAGAAAATCATTTGGATTTATACCATGGTATGGGGAGTGAAGCAGGCGAGCAAGCCGGGCACTACAAGCACTTTGGCCGGGTTTGGAAACTGGACGCCTTAGCGCCACCAATGGTGAGCCAGCCATAATAACGGGTTAGGTGAGGCCCTTAGAAAATAGAAAAGCGAGCGTTTAACGCTCGCTTTTTGGTAAGCGGGGTTTGATTATTCAATCAACCCGGCTTCACGGTAGTAACGCGCCGCACCTGGGTGAAGTGGTGCAGACAGGCCGTCTTTTACCATTTCTTCTTTCTTCAGGTTAGCGAATGCAGGATGCAGACGGCGGAAGTCATCAAAGTTTTCAAAGACCGCTTTAACCACGTTGTAAATCACGTCTTCTGGGACTTGTGTGGAAGAAACGAAGGTTGCACCCACACCAAAGGTGGTGACGTCGTTATCGTTACCGCGGTACATACCACCAGGAATAGTCGCTTGGCGGTAATAGTCACGATCTTCAATTAGCTGTTTCGCGGCGTCGTTGGCAACTTCTACCAATACGCTATCACACGCAGTAGTCGCTTCTTGAATCGCGCCACTTGGGTGACCCACAGTGTAAACCATGGCATCGATTTTGTTATCACACAGCGCTTTGGATTGCTCGGCCGCTTTTAGCTCAGAGATTTGGCCGAACTTATCCATGTCCCAGCCCATTTGATCCATCAACACCTCGATGGTGCCACGTTGACCTGAGCCTGGGTTACCGATGTTAACGCGCTTGCCTTCTAGATCATCAAAAGTTTTTACGTCAGCATCAGCACGTGCTACCACGGTAAACGGTTCTGGATGAATAGAGAAAACAGCACGCAGCTCTTTAAACTCGCCCTGGTCTTCAAATTTGCTGGTGCCTTTGTAAGCATGGTACTGCCAGTCAGACTGGGCGATACCCATATCGAGCTCGCCAGCACGAATGGTGTTGATGTTGTAGATTGAACCGCCTGTACTCTCTACCGAGCAGCGGATGCCGTGGTCATCTTTGCTTTTATTGACGAGACGGCAAATTGCGCCACCTGTTGGGTAATAAACACCAGTCACACCGCCAGTACCAATGGTCACAAACTGGTTCGCTTGCGCGCTTGCCGCGGTTCCTAGTGCGGCAGAAAAGCCGAGCGCAATCAGGGTAGGTTTCATCGCTTTCATGCTTAAGATTCCTTTTTAAGTTAGAGGTTGCTATCCGAGCGCACCCTCGAAGTTGTATAACACTCAATGACAATATGACAAAAAAGTGTCACCGCGCTATTTTTTCAATCTTTTAACAATATTTGCAAGCAATTGTATTGGGTTAAAACGATTGGGTCATGATTTGCCTTAGTGATTGTACAGGTTTAGTACAATATCCCAGCTTTTCCAGTGTGTTGCGTAAATCTGTGATCTGAGCGGCGTTATTTATGGCTTGGCGTTGATCAACGCGTTGGGTGTTGTTTTCAAAGCCGATTCGTATGTCTCCTCCCAGGAGCGCGGCGGTCGTTAGGCAGCGGATCTCATGGTGGCCAAATGCACAGGCTGACCAGGGCACGTTGTCATGGTCGGGGAGTGCTTGCCACATGGCGACGATGTCTTGTGGGTGGCCAAATGGGGGGCTTTGATCCCGGCCGGTGACGAACAGTAAATGGTGCCCTGTAGGAGGGATCACGCCGGCGTGACGTAGCTGACGATAGCGCGCCACTTCATGGGGGTGATAGAGAATAAACTGCGTGTAAACAGCATGGTGATGTAGCCACGCAAAAAATGTTCTGGCCTCGGTCGTTTCGGAGGAGTCAGGTACTAGCTCTCTCAGCGCAATGGAGACGGCCTCAGGCTTAACGGCTTTCACTAACGCGATTTGCTCTGAGGGGCGATAGCGACCCACGGCTTCGGTCGTGAGTTGAATGACCATGCGATCACCGACCGCATCTTGGACTTGCTGATAAAGCCGACGATTGAGAATGGGGTCCAAACTATGCGCGCCAGACTCATCTCGTGCATGAATGTGCGCCATGGCGGCACCAGCGTCAGCGCATGCTTGCAGGCAGTCAATCAGTGATGGCGTATCAACGGGGACGGCATTATGCTGGGAAGGCTGCAGCCGCGCGCCGTTGGGGGCAACCATGATGGTGCGTGTATCGGTCATCTTTTCTCCTTAAGCCTGGGTTGAGAGCAAGACAGACTGCTTAGTGTGGCAAACAGGTGTCTAAGGTTATCCTTAGTTTTTCGGCTATCTCATCAATATGTGGCTGTTTAATGATGTAGGGAGGCGCCAATAAAATATGGTGCCCTTGTTTGCCATCAATGGTGCCGCCCATGGGATAGCACATCAGACCGTTTTCCAACGCGGTTTGTTTGATTTGTTTCGCTAGCGGCAATGTAGACGAAAAAGGCTGCTTTGACGTTTTATCTGCCACCAACTCAAGCGCGAGAAAGAGTCCTCGGCCACGAATGTCGCCGACAAAAGGATGGGAATGAAAATGATGAGTGAGGGCGGCTTTTAATGCTTCACCCTGCTGGCCGGCGGCGTCTATTAGGCTATCTTGCTGGATTGCTTTTAATGTGGCGAGCCCTGCCGCACAGGCAGTAGGGTGCGCCATAAAGGTGTGGCCATGTTGGAAAAAGCCCGAGCCGTTAGCGATCGCGTTGTAGATCGGGTCAGCCACAAGCGTCGCGCCAATAGGCTGATAACCGGCGGCAAGCCCTTTGGCGATAGCCACTATATCTGGAACGATATGTTCATGCTCAAAGGCGAAAAAGCGCCCAGTGCGTCCCGTACCGCACATCACTTCATCGAGAATCAGCAAAATATTGTATTGGTCGCAGATCTCACGAATACGCGTAAAGTAGCCTGCTTCCGCCGTCAATGCGCCAGCTGTCGCGCCAACGACAGGCTCAGCCACAAACCCGATGACATTCTCAGGCCCTTTTTCTAACAGTATGGCTTCAAGCTCGTTGGCTACCCGCTGACCATATTCGTAAGCGGTCTCATCGGGACGCTGATCGCGATAGGCGTAACAGGGGGCAATCAGACTGGTATCCATTAATAAAGGTGCAAAGGGCGCACGACGCCATGCGTTACCTCCCACGGACAGCGCGCCAAGTGTGTTGCCGTGGTAGCTTTGGCGTCGGGCAATAAAGTGTTGGCGCTGCGGCTGGCCAACTTCCACCCAATATTGACGTGCCAGTTTTAATGCCGCTTCCATCGCCTCTGATCCGCCACTGACCAAGTAGGCATGATTGATCGTCGCTGGTGCTAAGTCAGTGAGTATGTCGGCCAGTGCTTCACTGGTCTCGGAGGTAAAAAAGCCAGTATGCGCATAGGGAATAGCCTGGAGTTGGGCGCGAATCGCATCCAATACCGCAGGATGATGATGACCAAGGCAAGATACCGCGGCACCACCACATGCATCTAGGTAGCGCTTTCCCTGCGTGTCAGTCAGATACATGCCGTGACCACTTGCGATAGTGGGAAGTTCTTGATGACAGTGGCGATGGAATACGTGGCTCATACGATTGCCTCATAGTGACGTTTGCACACGAGTATGAACCGATTGTATTTTGCGCGACAAAGGATATATTTTCACCAGGCATGAAAAAAAGGAATGGGAATGGAAGCGCGTTTGCCATCGATGCGAGCTTTACAAGCGTTTGTCGTGGTTGCCCAGCAAGGCAGCTTTTCGGAAGCGGCTAAGGTGTCGCATGTCAGCCAAAGTACCATCAGTAAACAAATCCAACAGTTAGAGCAGTGGATTGGACAACCCTTGTTTGCGCGGACCGCGTATGGGGTGGTGCTCAATGCCATTGGAGAGACTTATCTTCAATCAGTTTCATCAGGGATCCATGAAATTGCCAATGCGACGGCTTACGCACGTCAACAGAGTGCAGAGCAAGAGTCGGTCAGCTTGCTGGTGCCGCCTTCTTTTGCCAGTCTGTGGTTAATCCCGCAATTGCAAGACTTTAAAGCCCTGTATCCGCAGGTGACAGTGACCGTGAGTGCCAGTGATACCATTCCGCATGGCAAAGAGAGCGAAGTGGATATTCTTATTCGCTGCCAGCCTCGTCAACAAGCGGGCTCTCAATCAATCTGCTTGGTCAACGAGCACCTATCTTTAGTCGCCTCGGCGTCCATCCTTCCTGAGCCCTTAGAGCGAGCCGCGTTGCTTGCCAAAATACCAGTATTGTCTCACTTAACTCGTCCCACTTTATGGGAGTACTTTTGGCAGCAATTTGGCCTCAGTGACAGCAACCCCCAATACGGAGCGGGGTTTGAGCATTTTTTTATGGCTCTGGAGGGTGTTCAGCAGGGGATGGGGATGGCTTTGATTCCAACCTTTATGGCAGCTCCCAGTGTGTCACAAGGAAAGGTAGTTAACCCATTGGGGCTGGGTATTGATAGCGGCTATGGTTATTACCTCTATAGTGCGAGCTACAAGCAGCGAGCGACAGGGGTTAACCAAGTTGTGCAATGGCTGTGCGAGCGGTTCGCGCTGGATCCAACTAGACAAATATCGAGCAAGTCGGTATAACGCCCCTCGGTTTGATCAACAAAGAGATAGGTATGACACGCCAATTATCAGACGCCTATTGGCAGCGTTTTGGTGGTACTGCGAGGCTGTACGGCCAGCGTGCGCTCGAAGTATTTAGTCAAAGCCACATCTGTGTGATTGGCATTGGTGGTGTTGGCTCATGGGCCGCAGAATCGTTAGCGCGAACCGGTGTGGGGGCAATGACATTAATTGATATGGATGATGTGTGTGTCACCAACACCAATCGACAAATCCATGCTTTGAAAGCGACCATTGGCCAAAGCAAAAGCGAGGTGATGGCCGAGCGTGTGACAGCAATCAATCCAGAATGCCAAGTGACTGTGATTGATGATTTTATCTCGCCGGATAATATTGCTGAGTATATCGACAAGCGCTTTGATTATGTGCTCGATGCAATCGATAGCATCAAGCCCAAAACAGCCTTGCTGGCTCACTGCAAGCGGCACAAAATCAAAGTCATTACCGTAGGTGGCGCGGGTGGACAGATCGATCCCACCCAGATCCAAGTGGCGGATTTGACTAAAACGATTCAAGACCCACTCGCGGCGAAGCTGCGTAACAATTTGCGTCGCTTTTACGGCTTTACTAAGACTCAGGGTCGAAAATTTGGGATTGACTGTGTCTTTTCAAGCGAGCAACTCAAATACCCACAACCTGATGGCAGTGTCTGTGAAAGCAAGGCATCTGCGCAAGGGCCGAAGCGAATGGATTGTGCCAGTGGTTTTGGTGCGGCAACCATGGTGACGGCCAGTTTCGGGTTCGTCGCGGTGTCGCGCATTTTACATAAATTGATCGAGGCGGATAAACGACGCCAAGCCGATTAACTACGGCTGCTCGGCGGGGATGCCGATAAGCCCATACTCTCCCATACGAAACGCACTCCAAGCGCGCTGATAGTCACCGCTCATCTTTAACTGGCGTAATCCTCGATTGAACTGACTGACCCACAGTGCGCTTTGGGGGTGTTGACGACTGAATAAGACATGTAATGGAGTCACTCGAAGCGGCTTGGGATGAAATGTGATGTGACGACTTTCGTCGTTGCGAAGTTGATTACGCACCACGTCATGGATGACGTATTGATTGCCGATAATCACATCACTTTGACCGGTTAGTAAGCTTTTCACCTTCTCGAGCTCGTTCGGGTATTTGTGGATGATGACGCTGCCACCCTCTTGATTAAAGGTTTCCAGCATATTGTCTTCGATATAGTCTTCGCTAATACCGACGTTGAGACCATTGAGACTCTCTAAAGACTGCCAATCGAAGTAGCGATTTTTGAGGTGGAAAAAGACCACAGACTCAGTATAAATGGGGGCTGAATAAATAAAGTCGTGCTCTCTTTCTGGGGTATAGCCCCAACCAACCGTGCCGTGTACTTTACCGGTTTGCGCCTCTATTTTGGCTTGCTGCCAAAGGACAAACTTGATCTTTATCTCCATGCCTTGTCGCTTGCCAGCTTCTTTGACGATATGCGCCAACACCCCTTGATGTGCTAATTGATCAGAAATAAATGGACGGTAGTCGCCAGACGTGAGCACCAAATTGGGCGTGGCAACACCAACCACCGGGAGGCTGAACGCGAATAAAATGATTAGCCATCGCCACATAACAACTCCAAAGTCAACGGACATTTACCAAAACCAATGTCGATGAATCTTCAACTGATACTATTCCGACATTTTTTGCCGTCGAAATTGATTCCAAACGGCTTGATAGCGACCATCCATTTTTATGCGTCGTAACCCTTTATTAAATGCGCGGGAATGATCGTAGCCCTGTTCAATCTGACGACTAAACAGCACATGTAAGGGGGTTACGCGAAAGGGACGAGGATGATGCGTCAACTGACGAGCTTGCTCAGCACTGAGAGCCGTTTGAATGATGTGCTGCAAAACATCTTTGTTGCCTAGTGCGAGATCGATCTGATTATTCAATAACGCGTGGAGTTTGTCTTCTTCTTTGGCAAATTCTTGTAACTTCACATCAATACCGGATTTTTGTAATTGGCTCAGTGTCTTGACGTCGATATATCCAAGGCCGACACCGACCGCAAGACCGGCTAAATCCTCGGGCTTTGACCAATCGAATGCTTTATCTCGGAGATAAAAGAAAACGGCACTTTCGGTATAAATGGCATCTGAATAGATAAAATCCAGTGCGCGCTCTTCGGTGAAAGCCCAGCCGACCGTACCGTCCCACTGACCTTGCTGAGCCAGCGCCATCGACTCATGCCAAGGAAAATAACCAAAAGACACATCGAGATTAGCTTCTTCGGTGGCCAACACAATAATTTCAGTTAATGGGCCTTGGTTGGGTAGGTGTTGCGAAATAAAAGGAGGGTATTCACCCGACGCCAGGCGGAGTGATTGCGCATGTGTGAGCATTGGAAGGATCAGCAACAATGCGCATCCCCATTGCACCATCAACCTCATACTGCCTCCTGAGCGTTCTCGTGACTATGAGAGGAGTATAGTGCAGGAGAAATAAAGTGGCGGCGCCGTCGCTCTCTATGAGCCACAATTGCGCCGCCATTCTTATTATTGAGACAGTAGTTGGTTACGCGTTAGCTTCTTCAGGCTCAGGTTCGGTTTTTGCCTCTGTGTGAATCGGCAAAACCTGACGAACATACTCACCCGGTGCCGCATAAAGAACCGGATAGTTCTCAGAGCCGATCGCATAAGGCTCTACCTGTTCCTCTGGGCTATAGCTACGCAGCCATTTCTCCCAATGCGTCCACCAAGAGCCCGTGTGATGTGACGCGTTATCGAGCCACTCATCGGCTGAATCAGGCAGACTATCGTTGGTCCAGAACCCGTACTTTTTCTTCACAGGGTGGTTAACAATCCCTGCAATGTGACCAGACTCACCCAACACAAAGGTTTTATTGCCACCGACATTCAGTGCACCGCGATAGGTGCCTTGCCATAGGGCAATGTGATCTTCTTTGGTCGAGATGAAGTAGCTTGGCACTTTGATCTTGTTGAGATCAATCCAGACGCCACCGACTTTGACCCCTTTGTCTTGCACCAATTTGTTTTCAAGATACAAATCGCGCAGGATAAAATTGTGGGTTTTCGCTGCCACGTTGGTGCTATCGCTATTCCAATACAACAAGTCAAAATCAACGGGACTATTTCCCTTGAGATAATTCTCAATGTAATAGTTCCAGTACAGGCTGTTTTCACGAAGCAAGCTAAATGTGACGCTGAGTGAGCGGCCGTCCATATAACCACGCGCTGTATTTTGCGCTTCAATCGCTCGGATCAGGCTGTCATTGATATAGGCACCAATTTCACCCGGCTGAGAGAAGTCGAGCAAGGTGGTAAAGAAGCTCGCCGACTTGATGCGCGCCTTCATGCGTTTCGCGGCATAGTAAGCAATCGTGCAGGCCAGTACGGTGCCACCGATACAGTAACCCACGCCGTTAATCTGCGACTGTCCTGTAATTTCTTCGATAGCACTAACCGCTTTGACTGTACCTTGCGTCACATAGTCTTCAAAGCCGATCTCCGCTTGCTCTGCAGAAGGGTTACGCCATGACATTAAGAATACAGAGTGGCCTTGTTCAACGAGCCAACGCACTAATGAATTTTTCTCACGTAAATCGAGAATGTAGTACTTATTGATGAACGGGGGCACAACCAAAATTGGGGTGGCATGTACTTTTTCCGTCATTGGGCGGTATTGAATGAGTTCGAAAAGCTCATTTTTAAACACCACGTCACCTGGGGTGTTGGCGACATCATCACCGACCCGAAATGCGTTATTGTTGGTCATCCGCACTTTCAGAATATCTGCGCTGGACTCCATATCCTGTTTCAACTGCTCCATGCCGCGCAGAAGGTTTTCACCTTGAGACTCAAGCGTCATTTTGAGCAGTTCAGGGTTGGTTGCAATATAGTTGCTGGGCGCCATCGCATTGATTGCCTGGCGAGAGAAAAAGGATAGTCGTTCTCGGGTTTTATCATCAAGGCCTTCAATGGCGTCAATGGTCTCCATGTAGGTACGTCCGAATAGCAGATAGGACTGTTTGATAAAGTTATAAAGGACATCTTCTTGCCAAGCTTTATCCTTAAAACGTTTATCGTCACTGCCCTCGCTCACAACCTCTTCCGTGCTTTCACGGGCGAGCATGGCATTCTGCCAGATTTGCATCTGCTGTTCCCACCACTGCATTTGCACTTGTAGAAGTGCAGCGGGTTGTTGAGCTGCGCCTTCCAGCAACTGAGCAGTGTCTTGCAGGCTGACTTCCTGCATGGCTTGATTGAACGGTGTATTTACGGCTGCCTTGCCCTGCTCAAGATCCTGCCACCATTGCTGGTTTTGTTCTTGCAGCCTGGCAAGGTAGTCCGAAAAGAAGTGATGAAACATAGTCTTGCCCTCTTGATCGGATAAGCACTATAAGCGCCTGCTACCCAAGGCAGCAGGCACTCGTGCAAAGACCCTGCCTTTATGCTGGGGTACCGGCTTTCATATTTTCCGCTGTGAGCTTGTCGATGTCTTCTTTAAACTCTTTGGCGATGTTTTGTAGCTTAGCGCTATCATCCATCATTTGTTGAGACAGCTTAGTGAGTGCCGCAAGCTGTTGGCTGCTGAATGACGTCATACTTGAGACATCTTTCACTTCGCTGGCAGCTTTCATTTGCTCTAGGCCGAGCTCGCTATAGGTGCGCATGGCATTCATTTGTAGCTCAGTCAGCGTCTCAACATTTTTGGCTACCAATTTGTTGAAGTTTACATAGGGAGCCAGGGCTTTTTCAGATTGCTCAGAAAACGCTTTAAACATATCTGTGTACATGGTGTATCTCCTGATAGTGTTGTTTTTTGGGGATTGCCCCAAGGTCGCAAGTGTCCGTTTATGCTTGTGTACGCTTAATAATCAAAGCTGTACCCATGCCGCCGCCAATACACAAAGAAGCAACTCCGTGAGTTTCGCCTCTTCGCGCGAGCTCGTGTAGCAGAGTTACCACAATGCGGTTGCCCGATGCCCCCAGCGGGTGGCCAAGCGCAATGGCTCCGCCATTGACATTGGCGCGCGCCAAGATTGCTTCAGGTGTCGTGTGGTGGTGATCCGCTAATTGATGAACAACGCCTAACGCTTGTGCTGCAAAGGCTTCGTTAAGCTCAAACAGATCAATATTGTCGAGAGTCAGGTTCGCTTTCTCCAGCGCCGCATTGACTGCCCCCACAGGGCCTAAGCCCATAACGCTAGGATCAACACCGTGTTGAGCGTAGGCAGTGACCTCCGCAAGTGGTGTGAGCCCGTGTTCGTTGACCGCTGACTCAGACGCGAGAATTACCGCGCTGGCACCGTCATTGATTCCAGAGGCGTTACCCGCGGTTACCGAACCTTCCTTGTCAAACGCAGGACGCAACTTGCTGAGTCCCTCCAATGTGGCGTCGGCTTTCGGATATTCATCGGTGTCAAAGGTAATGGTTTGCTTTCGCTGCTGTATTTCTATCGGCGTGATTTCATCTTTAAATCGGCCCGCTTCAATCGCCGCGACGGCTTTTTGTTGACTTTGAAGCGCAAATTGATCTTGCTGCTCGCGAGTGATGCCCACTTCTTTGGCAACATTCTCCGCCGTGACACCCATATGATATTGGTTGTACACATCTGTCAGCCCATCATTGATGAGCAGATCTTTCATCGCGAAGTTGCCCATTTTTTGTCCGGTACGAAGATTGCCGGCTGCCGCAAACGGGATCTGGGACATGTTTTCAACCCCAGCAGCGACCACAACCTGTGCATCACCGGCGCGGATATGGGTCACGGCATCCATGATGGTTTTCATGCCACTGCCACATACCATATTGACAGAGTAAGCAGGGACATGTGTTGGGATATCCGCGTAAATCGCGGCTTGACGCCCGATCCCCATGCCTTGCCCAGCGCTGACAACGTTGCCCACGATCACTTCGTCAACCGCGGTCGGGGCGAGCGAGCTGTCGCCCAGCGCGCCTTTTATGGCATAAGCGGCGAGCTGTCCGGTAGGGACGTCTTTAAGCGTGCCGGAGAAGGCACCAATGGCGGTGCGTTTTGCCGCCACAATAAAAATGCGTTCCATCAATCTATCCTTGATTTATTGCATGTAGAGGCCGCCGTTTACCGACAGCGTTTCACCCGTAATGTAAGCGCCGGCATCACTGGCAAGGTACGCCACCGATGCCGCAATCTCTTCTGGCTTGGCCAGACGCTTCATTGGAATCTGGTTGGTGATCGACTCCAACACATCGTCGCGCATGGCGGTAACCATCGGTGTCGCGGTATAGCCTGGCGCCACGACGTTGACAGTGACACCGGCCCGCGCCCCTTCTGCCGCGAGTGACTTACTGAAGCCCATCATGCCGGCCTTGGCGGCGGCATAGTTGGCTTGGCCAAATTGACCTTTTTGGCCATTGACGGATGAGATATTGATGATGCGTCCTCCTCCTTTTTCGCACATGGCGGCGAACAAGGGCTGAGTAACGTTAAAGAGGCTGTTGAGGTTGGTATTAATAACATCATGCCATTGTGAGGCATTCATTTTCTTGAACACACTGTCGCGGGTAATACCAGCATTGTTTACTAGTACATCCACCGTGCCTTCTTCCTCGAGTAGCTTAGCAATCCGTGAGGCGCATTGTTCGGTATCGGTGACATCAAGCTCAAACAAACGAACTTGGTCGTGGTTAAATTTCTTTTCGTCAAACCACTCTTGGGCGCACTCCGCTCCCCCTGTAAAGTGGGTCGCGATGACGCGATATCCATCTTCCACCAATTTCTCGGTAATGGCTGATCCTATACCGCCTTTCGCGCCGGTTACTAATGCCAGTTTCTTCATTTATGACTCCATTCACTACAACAAGCAAACTAAACGAGATGCCTGAAGCCGCATCTGGAACCACTTCAAACCAGAATTACAGTCATCTTTTTCTCACAGCAGCAATAGTTGTGCCAAAAATCAACTTATCATTCTGCCGATATTGTTAGGCAGACTAACGGATTGGTGTGACCCTTTTATGACTGCCTGCTTCTAAGCTAACGAATCTAGACAAATACGCAAAGTATAAAAACCTCATATTCTACATTCGAGATCTTGGTCAAATTAACAAGGAAACACTGCAACAAGATGTTAAATTAATGTTTACTTTGTGTTTGTTTTTGTTGGTTTTAAATCGAATTGCCCACTGCTTGACTAAGTCCATGAAATGGATTGCATTGATGATGAGGATTGCCTTTTTAAGTGGACACCCTGGTCGGAAAATGCTCACTATGTGTGAGGTGAGGTGAGGTGAGGAGAATGGAGAGCGGTGGCGACATGCCACCACGCGGACAAAGAACTAACGAGTGATCTGATGAATGAATTCAGTGATGGCGTGCAAGCCATTGGTGCGTGACTCACTTAGATGGTGCGCAAGCCCCGCTTGATGGAAAGCGCGGTCTATATCGAGGGTATGGATGGCATTACCGTGTTGACCGTGAACACAGGCAAGCACGATCGCTAATAAGCCTTTAACAATCCTGGCGTTGGAGTCGGCGGCAAAGTAATGGATGTCTCCCTCTGCCTGATGGAGAAACCAAACCGCACTTTCACAGCCGTGTACTTGGTTTGCTGTTTGTTTTTGTGCATCAGTAAAGGTTGGTAGCCGTTTTCCCCACAAAATCAATTGTCGGTATTTATCTTCCCAGCTGGTGTGTTGCGCGAGCATCTCGGTGACAGTCGCTTGGTTAAGCTCGGTGCCAAAAGGGTGGTGGGGTAACGCCATTGTCTATCCTGCCTTGTGATTAAATGTCGAGTAGAACCAGGGTCTTATCTAGTGCTGCAATAAACTGTGCGATATCCTGGTGTGTATTGTAGGCCGCTAGAGAGACCCTGATGGTGCCATCGACACCAAGCGCCTTAATAAAAGGATGGGCACAATGATGGCCAGAGCGAACAGCAATACCTTGCTGGGCCAACAATTCGGCTACATCGGCATGATGCTCGTCGCTAACAACAAAAGAGACCATGGAGCTGGTCGCCTGTGGCGCGATCAAACGAATGCGTGGCCGTGCGCGCAAAGCGTCTATGAGTTGTTGGTAACAGCTTGTTATATGTGCGTCTATTGCTTGGCTGTCTTGCTGCTTGAGCCAATGGATGGCTGCTGCGAGTCCTATCGCGCCGGTGGTATTCGGCGTGCCTGCTTCAAAACGGCTAGGGATGGGGGCGAGCGTATGATGGTCAAACGACACGTCTGTGATCATCTTCCCGCCTCCGTGGAAAGGCGAGAGCGCGCTTAACGCTTCTGGTTTTCCATACAAGACGCCAATCCCTGTGGGCCCATATAGTTTATGGCCAGAAAAAACATAATAGTCAGTGTCCAGTGTTTGCATACAAACAGGCTCATGGACGATGCCTTGTGCGCCATCAATGACCACGGTTGCACCAACTTTGTGCGCCAGTTGGGTCATTTCCTCGATAGGATGGCGGGTGCCGGTGACATTGCTGACATGACTGATCGCAACAATGCGTGTCCGTGCGGTTAAACGTTGTTGGTATACCTTCATATCTAGTCTACCCGTGCGAGGGCAGCAAGGGATTTTTACCAGTTGAGCGCCGGTGCGCTGCGCCATCAATTGCCAAGGGATCAGGTTGGCATGGTGCTCCATTTCGCTGACGAGAATTTCATCTTGCGGGACAAGCGCGTGGCTCAAGCCATAGGCGACCAGGTTGATGGCTTCTGTCGCGCCACGGGTCCAGACCACATTTTGTGGGTTGGCACCGATAAAATGTGCCACATCTCGTCGTGCTTGCTCAAACTGTTCGGTAGCAGAGAGGGTTGCTTGATGTTGGCCACGATGGACGTTTGCCGTCGGCATCGCGTAGCTGTGACAAACCGCATCAATGACCGGCTGCGGTTTTTGCGCGGTTGCGGCACTGTCTAAATATACCCAGCCTGGCGTATTGAAAGCGGGAAACTGGGCGCGTAGGGAGTGGGGATCAAAACCGTCGGTCATAGTCATCGTCCGAAATAAAATCCCGTCTATGATCGCTATCTCGTGGGAATAACTCAAGCCTGTTGTCAGGCCGTGCCAAATTACAGATAAAAAAAAGCACTGAGCGACGCTCAGTGCCAACAAATATGTAATGACAGACAATGTCAAAATACAGGAAGTTAAAAGTGGTAGATACGACTACCTGTCTAACCAGTGTTAGACAAATGCAAACACAACATCGCAACCACGGAAACAGTCTTAAATAGACAGACGTCACAAGTGGATGCGGGGAGCACTATAGGAGTTTGCTGGTATATCAGCAATCGACAATTTATAATGCCAACGATTAGAAAAATTAATGCATAGAGGTGTCAGCATATGGCGAGGCGTCTTCCCCCACTTAACGCGCTGCGTGTGTTTGAAGCAGCCGCACGACATTTGAGCTTTACACGAGCGGCAGAAGAGCTGTTTGTGACCCAAGCGGCCGTTAGTCATCAAATCAAGGCATTAGAAGAATTTCTCGGTTTGAAGCTTTTCCGCCGGCGTAATCGTTCGTTACTATTGACCGAAGAGGGGCAAGGGTACTTTCTTGATATAAAAGATATTTTCTCTGAGCTTGCGTATGCAACCGATAAAGTGCTGGAGCGTAGTGCCAAAGGGGCGTTGACAATTAGTTTGCCGCCCAGTTTTGCCATCCAGTGGTTAGTGCCTCGATTAGCTGATTTTAATACAGCCCATCCTGATATTGATGTTCGGATAAAAGCGGTTGATTTGGAAGAAGGGTCTCTGACCGATGATGTCGATGTCGCCATTTATTATGGCCGGGGACACTGGACGGGATTGCGCTGCGATCTTTTGTATCAAGAATGCTTGCTGCCTGTGTGTTCGCCACTGCTACTGGAATCAGGGCAGCCTCTACAAACCCCAGATGATTTGGTTCATCATGTTTTATTGCATGACCGCTCACGTAAAGAATGGAAAGCATTTGCTAAAGCCCATCAACTCAGTGAGGTGAATGTTGAGCATGGGCCGATTTTTAGTCACTCATCCATGGTGTTGCAGGCGGCGGCACATGGACAAGGTGTCGCGCTAGGAAACAATGTGCTTTCTCAACCAGAGTTAGCATCTGGGCGCTTGGTTCAGCCTTTCGAGCAAGTACTAAAGAGCGATAATGGCTTCTACTTGGTCAGTCAGCAACGCGATGCTGATACCGGACGTATTACCGCGTTCCGAGAATGGATGTTGGCGACGGCAGCGAAAGAACAAGAGAAAATGAATTTATGATAGAGGTAAGCATATCCGGACCACAAACGGCGACAGACTGGGTCGTCTTCGCCCATGGTGCAGGGGCGGGTAAAGACCATGAATTTATGGTGGACATGGCAGCACGTTTGGGAGAGCGCTGCAAAGTGGTGCGATTTAACTTTCCCTATATGGAAAAGCGCGAGCAAGAGGGTAAAAAGCGCCCGCCCGATCGTGCTCCGAAATTGCTTGCCCATTTTGAGTCTGTGATTGAGTACGTGGATGGTTTGCGTCCTGGTGGGAGCCGATTATGGTTAGCCGGTAAGTCGATGGGTGGGCGTATGGCGAGTCACTTGACTGATCATGTCTCTGTTAGTGGTGTCATTTGTTTTGGTTTTCCATTCCATCCGCCAGGGAAGCCAGAGAAGTATAAAGGTGCGCATTTGGCGTCTGTTGAGCGTCCACTGCTGATTGTACAAGGTGCACGCGATACCTTTGGCCGTGAAGATGAAGTCAACAATTATGCTTTATCGCCATCGGTTGAGGTGGTCATCGTACCGGATGGCGATCATAGCTTTAAGCCTCGTAAAGCTTCAGGGTATACAGAGTCAGACAATCGCCAGTGGGCGGTGGATAGCCTACACCGGTTTATTGAACGACAAGGTGGATAAAGATGAAATTACATCGTTGGGTGAGTGTGGCGGCGATCGGTGCAGGGTTAGCCGTGGGGTTGGGTGCGTTTGCCGCTCATGGTTTAAAAACAATACTGTCAGAGTACCAGTTGGCCATTTTTAAAACGGGGGTGAATTATCAGATGTGGCACAGCCTCGCCTTATTGAGTGTTTGTGGCGTCGCGTCCAGGCTTTCTTCACGTTGTGTCGCTATCGTCTCATGGGCGTGGCTGTTGGGTGTTGTTGCGTTCAGTGGCAGCTTATACCTGCTCGCTCTGACCTCCTGGCAGTGGCTTGGACCGGTGACGCCGATAGGTGGCATGAGTTTTTTGGTCGGGTGGGCCGCCCTTGCTATCGGCGCTTGGCGGGCTAAATGTTGATGAATCGGCCTCGGCGAATAAAAGCCTAGCGGCCATTTCTTTCTAGCCTGGATGGCAGATATAATGCGCAGCTTATTTTTACCGCCACATTGCGTGGTGATGTGTTCGAGCCAGAGGGTGTTATGAATCAGGTTCTGCTTTATTGTCGTGCGGGGTTTGAGAAAGACTGCGCCGCAGAGATCCAACAGAAAACCGCCGACATGGGAGTATATGGTTTCCCGCGCGTGGTAACCAACAGTGCGTATGTCTTGTTTGAGTGCTACCAAGAGGCCGATGCTGAGCGTGTGGTACGTGATCTCCCATTAGACTCACTGATTTTTGCTCGGCAAATGATTGCGGTGACCGCCTCTTTGTCGGATCTAGACCCGGACGATCGTATTTCACCTATCTTGGCCGTGGGTGATAGCCTACCCAAAGGTGGCGATTTGCGGGTAGAGACCCCTGACAATGATAAAGCCAAAGCGCTGTTGAAGTTTTGTCGTAAATTCACCGTTCCATTGCGTCAGGCTCTGCGTAAGCAAGGCGTGCTGCTCGCAAAAGATAACCCCAAAAAGCCGGTCATTCATCTGTGCTTTACCGCCCCAGGCACCTGTTTGGTCGGCTATTCACTGACAACTAATAACTCCCCGCATTATATGGGGTTACCACGAATGAAGTTTCCTGCTGATGCACCGAGCCGCTCTACCTTAAAATTGGAAGAGGCGTTTCATCACTTTATTCCCAAGCAAGAATGGGAGACGCGTTTAGCGCCTGGCATGTGGGCGGTCGATTTAGGTGCGTGCCCCGGCGGCTGGACTTATCAGTTGGTTAAACGCTCAATGTTCGTGCACGCGGTGGATAATGGGGCGATGGATGAACAGCTCATGGATACAGGGCAAGTGTTTCATCACGCCGAAGATGGATTTAAATTTGAGCCGACGCGAAAAAATGTCACCTGGCTGGTGTGCGATATGATTGAAAAGCCTTCTCGCGTGGCCCAATTGATGGGTGAGTGGCTGATTGAAGGGTGGGCAAAAGAGGCAATATTTAATTTGAAATTGCCGATGAGTCGTCGCTATGAGCAGGTAACAGAAAACCTCGACACCTTAGGTGCCTTTCTTGATGACTACAATGTGGCGTATGAAATGCGCGCGAAGCACCTTTATCACGATCGAGAAGAAATTACCGTGCACTTGCGGCGGGTGAAACGTCAGCGTTAAGCGGATGGTGACTGGCTGCCACCTTGCGTTTGTTTACGAGGGTTGGCGCTCGCTGATAGGTTCAAAACGGATATCTTGCAGGTTAAAGCCAAGCGGGATATCCGTTTTCAGTTGTGCTACCTGCTTACACTGTTGTGCCAACTCATAATGACCAGTGAGTTTTTTCTGCCACTTTGGCGCAAGGTCATCAGCAGCGAATATGGCATCGATATCGGCATAGTCGCCAAGTAGACTGGCGGCCGTTTTGGGTCCAATCCCTGGCACACCACTGATCTCACTGCTGCTGATCCCCGCGAGCCCCCAAAAGTCGCAAAGCTGCTCCGGGCGAACGCCAAACTGCGCTTGTACGAACGCGAGATCTAACCAGCGCTGCTGAAAGTAATCTCGAATTCTAACGGTTGGCTGCAAAAGCTGACAATAGCCTTTGTCGGTCGACACGATAGTAACATGTTGCTGATGCTCGGCCACTTTTAAGGCGAGGGTGGCAATCATGTCGTCAGCCTCATCGCCTTGAGAAAGCAGCGAGTCGACGCCGTGCTGCCAAAATGCATCTTGAATGGTGTCTAATCCCTGCTCGAGCACCGCAGGCATGGGTTTGCGGTGTTGTTTGTATGCCGGCAAGATCTCTGCGCGCCAGCCACGATCACTACCCATGTGATCAAAGACAGCAATAATATGGCTCGGCTGGCTATGATTGATGATTTTATTGAGGGTTTTGATGCAGGCATTCACCGTGGTGTCGATGGCATCGCCTTCGGGCTGAGCCGCGTGGACACGGCGGATGAGGTTCATTGCATCGATAATGACAACATGGAGGTTAGACATAATAAAAACCAGTAATAACGCGCAGCATGAGCCGCGCATTATACCTGTGTTAGTAGCATAACGCAGTGTGCGTTATGTCGGTTACCCTTCTGCGCGCCGGCTCAGTGCGCGTATTAGGGCTAAGAGACAATCTCATAGCACGGCACATATTCGGTGCCTGGGAGCTTCATCCGTTGTTGGTCGACGAAGCTTTGTAACAGTTTGTCCATTTTTACCATCAAGTACTTGTCACCATCGATTTTAAATGGGCCATGTTGCTCGATATTGCGCATCCCCTCGTCTTTCACATTCCCCGCCACAATGCCCGAGAATGCCTGACGTAACGCTGAGGCGAGTAATTCTGGGCGCTGATTCATGTGCAAGTTGAGGTTAGCCATATTTTCGTGTGTTGGCGCAAAGGGATGTTGGAAGTCTGGCTCGATTTTTAATGACCAATTGTACGAGTAGGCATCGCCGGTGGCTTTGCGATGCTCTTTGACAGCGGGCATGGCATTTTTCATTAATCGTGCGGCTTTTGCTGGATCGTCAATCACGATTTCATAATATTGGGTGGCTTCCTCGCCCAAGACATCACGAATAAAAGCATCGATATCGCGAAAATAATCCTCACTTTCTTTCGGACCGGTTAACACGATAGGCAAAGGCTGCGAGCGATTATCAGGATGCATCATGATGCCGAGAATATAAAGTAGCTCTTCCGCTGTCCCTGCGCCGCCTGGGAAAATGACAATCCCATGGGCGATACGGACAAATGCCTCTAGGCGCTTTTCAATATCGGGCATGATCACCAGCTCGTTAACCATGGGGTTCGGCGGCTCAGCAGCGATAATCGAGGGCTCGGTTAAGCCAATAAACCGGCTGTCATAAGTGCGTTGCTTGGCATGGCCGATGGCTGCACCTTTCATTGGTCCCTCCATCGCACCTGGGCCACACCCCGTACAAATATCCAGTTCACGCAGACCAAGCTCATGACCTACTTCACGCGTGTATTGATATTCGATGTCGTTGATTGAATGCCCCCCCCAGCAAACCACTAAATTAGGATCGACCCTTGGGCGGAGCGTTTTCGCATTACGCAAGATACCGAATATTAGGTTAGTGATATGCGGTGAGCTATCGAGGTTGAGAGCAGGACTATGCTCGAGCTGCACATTGACGTGAATAATGTCGCGTAGTACCGAGAACATATGCTCTTGAATGCCGCGAATGATCTTACCGTCGACAAAGGCATGATCCGGTGGATTAACCAGCTCGAGTTTGATGCCCCGCTCTCGGCGCAACACGCGAATTTCAAAGTTGGCGTGTTTTTCAAGCAGAGCTTTGGAGCTGTCCGTATGGCTGCCTGAATTTAAAACGGCCAATGAGCAGTTGCGGTATAAGCGGTACAGATCACTGCTGGCGCTGGCTTTTAAACGATCGACCTCGATTTGAGAAAGCAGATCCATCGTTCCAATCGGACTAATGTGTGTGATCATAGCGGCAACCTCTTACACGCCGACATCCTGTTTAACGCAAGCCAGGCTGTCGAGCGGTGCTATAAAAATCAGTGTGTTAATTAAAAATACACACGCTAGCCACAATTGACCAGTAAAAATTAACACCAGATGATTTGGTTGCGACCACTGTTTTTCGCTTGATAGAGCGCTTGGTCAGCACGCTCTAGCACCGGCGTGGGGGTATCTTCACCTTGGAAGAGGGTGGCACCAATTGAGACGCTAATTGACACGCGCTCGTTTTTAAACTTCAGCGGGAGTTTGCGAATGGTGTGGCTAATATTGGCCAAAATATCGGTCCGCGTTTCATCGTCCGCATCAGGCAGTAAAATGACAAACTCTTCGCCACCAAAGCGGGCAATAAAGTCGGTGTCGCGCAGACATTGGTAGATGCTGCGCGCGATAATTTTCAACGCTTTATCACCGACTTCGTAGCCAAACTGCTGATTAACTTGTTTAAAGTGGTCAAGATCAATGACGGCAAGGCAAAACTCACGCTGATACTTTTTCCATAAGCGGTACTCATGCTCCAAACGATCGTTAAGCGCGGCACGGTTGTAGACGCGGGTCAGCGGGTCTAATAGGCGTTTACGTTCTTGGTCGCCGACACGACGGTGTTGATCGAGGGTTTGCTCTGCTAAGGCGCTAAGCTGGTTTTGATTGTGTGCCAACTGCTCCTCCAAGGCTTGTTCGCGATTTTTGAGCGCTTTGTTTTCTTGCGCGATCACTTTCAGCTCTGCAAGCGCTTGGGTTAATGCGGCTTCTGGGTTGGCTTTTGCCGCGCCTTTCCGTTTGAGTTCGTGTTCAATATCGTTAATGGTGCGATCGAGTCGCTGATCGACACCTTGATGTGCCAGCCGTAGTTGTGTCGCATGATCATGCGCACGGGTATTTTGTTGGCTTATTGATACGAGGTCATCATTGACTTGACTGAGAAATTGCTGCGAAGCACGCCGCTCAGATTGGGTGGCTTCCAGAATCAGCTTGAGTGCTGCCAACGTCAAAGACACCACGGTAGCCGGTGAGATATCGGTCAGCAGTTCACGGCGGATTTCAAGCAACTTGTCGCCGGCTTGACCGTCGATATCGAGCTCTGTAATCAGGTTTTGTAGTTCATCAGCGACGCGACGTATTTGATCGTTGTCGATGTCTGGTGTTTGTTGAGTGCGGGGCCTTGCAACTTGCAAGGTCACGGCGCGTTCGTATAGCTGAAGTAACTTAATGAGGTGTTGTGTGCGTTCGGTATCACCGTTCGCCGGTTGCGCTAATAGATCTCGCAAGTCACGTTTCAATTGAGCGGGGAGACCAGTCACTCGCTGTAGTGTTTCACCACTGGTGTGAAATTGCTCATCGAGGTGTGACTGTGCTTTTGCTTGTGTCATGTTTTGATGACCCACCATGCGTTCAATAATGGCTAAACGCGGAAGCAAGGCGCTAACATCCTGCGTTGAATACAATACGTCACGGAACTCGGCCAGTTTTTGGTCGACCAAGTTATTTTTACCCGAGCACGTGGCGATAAAGCGCGAAACCAGCCGTTTAAGGCTATGGATTTCTCGACGCGACTTAAGCGCCAGCGCCTGATACGTTGAGGGCGACGCATTATTACCCGGCTGAGCGGGCTGGGCCGACAACGGTGATGGGGTGGACTTAGTCATTTTATCGAGGAACTACCTGATTATGTTCGCATTTTGGCGCCATTGGTAGCGAAAACAGTTTCACTAACTACCTGTAGCTATACCGACTTATTGCTCTGGTCATCAATAATTGACGATGGCTTTTTATCAGATTCGTGATCTTTCTGCCAGTTCAATAAGTCGTTCGCGGAAGATTTAACCTTTACCAATCCAGAGTCAATGCCTTTTAAACAAGCATGACGTAAGTTGGTATTCACGAAGCTCGCGGCGGGCGCTGTGTTAATCGCGCTAAAGTGTACC
Source organism: Salinivibrio sharmensis (assembly GCF_001995985.1). Lineage (GTDB taxonomy): Bacteria > Pseudomonadota > Gammaproteobacteria > Enterobacterales > Vibrionaceae > Salinivibrio > Salinivibrio sharmensis. The sequence continues at coordinate 277,006 of NZ_MUFC01000002.1, forward strand.
CAATGACTTTCCCCAGTCTGTTGCGCGAGATCACTGGCTTGATGGGTAGCCGTTAATAAAATCTCAATTAACTCTTGGTCATTAATCGATGTGTACGCGCGCGGTAAAAAAGGGTATTCCGCGAGACCAATGGCGACTTGCGGCGTGAGCGTCGGAGGTTGGTCACCTGCACTCACTGTTTGCGGCTGACTGCTTTGGTAGTGGCTGACAAAGTCTGCGATCAAAGACTGCACAAAATGAGCCAGCGCATCAGGCTGGGTATCTTGATCCCAATTGGTCTCGATATAAATAAACAAGGTATCGGCGAAATGATATAAGCGGCCAGATTGAGTGACACGCTCGGACAAATAGTCGCCAAGCTGACGCTCGATATCTTGCGCCCTTTGATAGCCGAGACGCAAAAATAACGCTTTTAGAAAGGCTACATCGAACATGGCGAAGCGTAGCCGATCACTGAGTGGCTGGTGGATCATGTCGTTCAGATACCATTGCTCAAAGTTAGCGTTACTCTTTTCCAACGAACGCGGTAACTTGGCATTAAGCATACGTAAGTTCCTCAGCCCGGTGCGTGGGTGCGTATAAAAGTCATCACGCAGCTCTTCGAGTTCTCCCTGACGCATTACCGCGGCACGATGACGAAGATAAACAATGGCTACTAACACCCCAAGGCTACCCAATAGGAAATAGTTGACCTTTTGTAGGTGAAGCTGCTCTTGATGTGCGCTATCTAGCTGACGTTGCAGTTCATCCATCTGTAGCTGCCGCTCGACCACACGCTGTTGCTGTTTAAACGTATCGGCTTGTTGTTGTTGCTCTGATTGTGTTTGCTGTGCGCGTAGCTTTTCATAATCACGTTGCATCATCAGAGCCGCTTGATACTTGCCTTGCGATTCCAAGGCTTTGGAGAGGGCGTGATGCGCCATCGTCATGGTTTTGCGGTCTTTTTCTACCTCTGCTCGCTCCAGTGCGGTGCGAATTTCTTTCTCTGCTTGCTTTGGTTGAGAAAGTGCAAGGTGAATACGTCCTTGTAACAACATTGCCTGTGTGGTCAGAGGCGAGTTGGGTAGGCTACCGACCAGTCTTAACGCATCTTGAATGTATCTGTCACTGAGCGGGAAATGCTCTAGCTGATAATAAGTGCGGGCGATGGCCAGGTGGACTTGTGCAAGCGGTTGGAGGCGACCGAGTGCTTGCTCAATTTCAAGCGCATTAAAATAATGAACCAAGGCAAAATTATAACGGGCTTGTTGCTCATAAATGGTGGCTAATAAGCGCTGTGACGCCGATAAACGTCGGCTTAATGAAAAGTGCTCAAAAAAGGCAGCGGCTTGGTTCGCGTGCTCAAGGGCTTGATTGAGCACGCCTTGCTGATTATACAGCTTAGCCAGCTTCATATTGGCACCGGCAATCAACGCCGTGTATTCGTTCTCGCTCGCTATCCAGAAAGCACTGAGTAACTCGGTAAGAGCACTTTCATGCTGCTTTTGGTCGAGTAGAAAGCCGCCCAGCGAAAGCTGAAACTCGACTTTATCCCGTAAATCTTGGGGATCACGGCTAAGCTGGCTGCGCGCGTTCTCATAGGCGACAAGCGCGGTTTCACTGTCTGCAGTCGCCGCGAGAATATTGGCGCGCAGTAAAGCGCTTTTAAAGCGGCTTGCTTGGCCGTTTAAGCTGTTCTCTGGCAAGGCTTCAATGGCTTTTTGGGCGGCATCGAGTGTCGCTAGGGCGCGCGTCGAGTCGCGATCAAGGTGCCAGGTAAGCGAGGCCTCGGTCAGTAAAACTTGCACTTGTACGTGTTTTAAGTCGTATTCATCGACCACTTGATACGCTTTTTGTAACGCGGCTTTAGCCTCTATGGGTTGATCGAGATACGCATAGGCTCGGGCACTGATCAAATAGGCATACACGGTATGCAATGGCGTGCGAATCGAGCGATCCGTGTCGTTATTGACGTGTGAGCGGTTGGCACCTGTGGTTAGGCGGCGTTGGGCTAAAAACCGATTGCTGACTTCCAACGATTGCGCTGGAGAGGTCTCGAGAAGCTTTTCGGCATTGGTTAGCACAGGTGAGGAGTGGATAGCGGCAAACGCCGTTATCGACGTTAACCAAAAAAGCAGGCCTACGAGTAGTCGGCTGATGCGCATGCGCCATCCTCTATGTTAAAAGCGGTGAGAGAAAGGCTGCCAGCAGGCAGCCTGTGATGTTACTGTCTTGCCAAACGGTTGTTTTCGCTCGGTGTTTTACCCATGTTCGTACGATATGGGTTGATATCCAGCCCGCCGCGACGTGTATAACGGGCGTAAACCGTGAGCTTTTCTGGCTGACAAAAGCGCATGATGTCCATAAAAATGCGCTCCACACATTGCTCATGAAACTCATTATGCTCTCGAAATGAAACTAAGTAGCGAAGTAGTTTCTCACGGTTTATTTTTTTGCCCTTGTAAGCGATCCTCACCGAGCCCCAGTCTGGTTGATTGGTGATGAGGCAGTTTGATTTCAGTAAATGGCTATGAAGCGTCTCAGACACAATCGCGCCTTGAGCGGCACCATCGAGCCAGTCTGGCTTAAAGGTGTAGTCGTCGATACTGATGTCTTGGTGATCGATGCATTCACCCGCTAGGCCTGCAATGGTTTCTCCCTCTAACTCACTGAGCGGTGATAAGGTGACATCCACCTCTTCGCCCGCACAGGCGGATAGATCGGTTTGCAATGCGTTAGCTACCTGTTGCCAGTTATCAAAGCTGGTTTGATTAAAGCTATTGAGGTACAGCTTAAATGATTTTGACTCGATCAAGTTGGGGCTAGAGGCCGGTAGACGGACTTCGCCAATCGCGACTTGGGGCAACCCATTTTTGTTGAGCCATGACAGCTCATATAAGGTCCAGATGTCGTAACCGGTAAAGGGCATCGGCGCATTATCTAATCCGATGGCCTGACGATTTAGCGCGCGAGGAACAGCACGCAGTTGCGAGGGGTCGTATTGGGTTGGATAATCTGTCTTTTCGCCAAGCGATAAATTGGCGAGGGCATCGGCATCTTGATAATTGCTCATACGGATCTGCTATTGATTCAAGTAGAATAGGTAAAGTTTACTGAATCTTGCTATAGGTTGCGAATGGAGAACACAGTACATCGTGCCCTTTGGGCGCTAACACAGAATTATATGGCGGTATGGCAGCGTAATTATCAGCATTTACCCTGTACAGATGCTTACATTGGGCTGCCATCTCCCTGTATCGTGAGCGAAAACGATCACCAACTACAGTGGCAACCGGTCAAGCGCGACGCCTTGGCTAACTTTTCTAATGTAGAAGAAGCGATCGCGTTGCGTTTGCATGGCGATATTAAAGATTTTTACAACGCATTTTATTGTGCAGATTTATCGGTTCGTTATCAGGGGGAGCCGATAAGCTTGCTTCAGGTATGGAGTGACGATGACTTGGCGCGCTTGCAAGAAAATATCTTGGGGCATCTGATGATGCAGCGTCAGCGCAAGCTTACGCCGAGTGTCTTTATCGCGACCACAGCCGATGAAATGGTGATCATTGCAATTGATAACATGAGCGGAGAAGTGATCAGAGAAACCCTTAATAAAGGGACGCGTGATGTGATTGCCCCCAATCTGGAAACATTTCTCGCGGCACTAGAGGTTGATGTGGCATGATTCTCACGGAACTGACCTTTGAGTGCTTTGATAATACCACCGTTAGTGCGGTCGACTGTACTATCAACGGCCTCATGGATGCGTTACGTTATAATGGCCAGGTGCTTGGACGCGAGTTTCCGATCTTGATGCAAGAAGGCCAGTTTCAGCTTCGTGTTGTCTGCCCAGATGAAGACGCCTTGCACCCACGCTTTCACAGCCCACAAGTGAAACGGGCTTTGCAGCAGCTCGCCGATGCGTGCTTAACCCAACCGAAAGTGCGTGTGCTGGGGCGCGATTTGAACTCAGAACAAGCCGCTCCGAGTGTCTCACCGACTTGGCAAGTGCTTTACACCACCTTTGTTCACACGTGTTCGCCGCTGCGTTGTGGCGATACGCTGCTACCTATCCCGCTTTATCGCTTACCCGCCACCTTTAACGGTGATCACAAAGCGGTCATCAAATGGCAAACAGAATGGCAAGCCTGTGATGAATTACAAATGGCCGGCGCCAGCGATGCCGAATTTGCAGGCTTGAATGAAATTGGATGTCCCAATACGCGCCTATTTCAGCGCGGTTGGGATTTACGTGGGCGGATAGAGTACTTAACAGGCACGCCGACTTACTATTATCAATATCGTGTTGGCGGTAAAGATAAAGAGAGTGAGCTTGAACGCCCATGTCCCAAGTGTGGGGAGCCTTGGCGGCTTGAGCGCCCACTCCACGATATCTTTCTGTTTAAATGCGATCGTTGCCGGCTAGTATCCAACCTTTCTTGGGACTTTAAACTGACGTAGTGCCGCGTATCGTGCAGCACGCCGCTAGGTTCTGCGTGGCAAACTGTTTAGCTGCGGGCACAGTGCGCTTCTAGAGTCGCCAATCGCTCACTCAAGTCGGCAACCTGCTGTTCTAGTTGACTAATGCGTTCCGCGTCCGACATTGCTGCATCCAAGCTAGCCATCTCGGGCAGCGGCGTATTAGCCTTAGCACTTTTAACCGCTTGAATAATTAAAGGCAAGGGCACTGACGTCCTTAACTGGGCTTTTACCTTTGCGACCGTTGCGGTTTGTCCCTTTGCGGCGAGCGCGTCAAGCGCTCGTTCCAGTTCGGCTTGATAACTCATCCATACTTCCTCGTCACTCGATAGGGCATCAAGATTAGGGCTTTCTCAGCAGCGCATCAAGCGTGTCAACGTGCTCGGCCCAGTCAGCATCCTCTTTGATCGCTTCATCAATAAAAGCGCGTTGCGCCGCGTTCCAAAATGGGGCATCGACCAGTGTTTGCCCTTCAACCAAGCAGTGGCTGGATAGGAAGTGCTCAATCGAGGCCTTATCGGTTGCCAAACCCAGCTGTTCAAAAAGGTGCTGTAAGTCATGTTGAAAAGTTTCCATTGTCCCTCCTAGCTGCTTGATACACGTCTATACTCACTATAGTAGCAGCCTCCGCTCCGTGTTGTGACAAAGCGGGGCCTGTTAGCATAGAACAATAAATAGAAAAGGCCCTTGCTCCTTGTGAGATATCTCTTACAAGGGCGTGGGATAAAAGCAGAGTATTGCTACGAAAACTGACCTTCTTGTTTTTATTTTTTCTTATATTACATAGTCGCGTAATCTTATCGGTGTCGGAAGGGAACTGACACAGGGAACAGGAATCGCCAAGGACTTGGTACCTCAGGATGAGGCAGTACTTCAGGAAGAAGCGCTGGCATGGATTGCAAAAAGGACAACGGATGGAGCCGTTCTCTACAGGCAGGAAGCTTGTACGTCAGGAAGACTTAGGACAACCCAGGATGGGGGCTTAAGGACCACTTCAGGACGAAGTCATGGACACCTCCAGGATGGAGAGCTTATCGAAACGGGAATTTCGGTTTGTCAGGATGACGAAAGGACACCTCCAAGACGGAGAGACATGGAACGACGCTGAAGGAATCGGCGACTGATCAAGGAATGATGCAGGGAGCACCTTTTAGTAGCAGGATGGCTGCAAGTAAAACTCTAGGGCGCGGCGCAAGCTGCGCCCTTTCCTTTTTTCTGGCCGGTTAAACCGACACCGGTGACTCCCTGTCACGCACCGTTAGCACTAAACTTGCGTGTGCACCATACTTCTAATCTAGTACAGCTTTTCACGTTGCGCGAACAATTATCCCCGCCTTTTTTATTATCACCACGGTTGGCGTGGTTGAGTGACATCTAACCGTCGATTTGGCCCGTTCTTGGCATCGCATGAACCGGTGTGTCTATCGCCTTTAATCTTAACCCTCGAAGCTGAGCGTGACCGATATAATGATCATCCCCGGTGGCAGAAAACTCAAACCAATATTGGGTGACCCACTGCCATCCTTGTTCGGTTCTGCGTATGGTGTGTCGACCTCGTGCGATAGACAGTAGTTGCAACTCCATCCGCTGACAGTATTGGCGAATGTATGTGTGTGCTTGCTCGGATTGTCGCCGCTGTTGCCAAAACAGCAAGGCGACGACAACGACCAAGACAATGGTCAGCAGGTCAGTGATCATAAGAAGTATGTTTGACCGCCTGTTGCATACGCGTCATCGCTTGGGTCAGCGCCGGAGAGGTGTCTCCGTGCAAACGGCTAAGCAGCGCGCCTCGAAGCGGTGGCAGCATCACAAGATCGGCATAGATTTGTTGAAACAGTGCAGGGTCGTGCTGATCGGCAAGCGCAATCAAGAAGCGATCTAACACTGTGTCGTCCGTCAAGCTATCCCAGCACCGCCCCGCAATCGCAACAAAAATCTCGCGATGGTGCAGTTCGGTTTTATCCAACACGGCATCAATCAAGTGATGGCGAGTGGAATCCGGTGCGCCAGCATGCGCGCGGAGTAAAGCGCTGACCAAGAAAAGATCGACGTCTTGCGTCTGACACATTCGGCTAAACATGTCGCGTATGCTTGCCGCGAGCTTTTCATTGATTTGGCAGTGCTCTAAGCAACCTAGCAGGGCATACATTGGTGTCGTTGGGAGGTTGTTCAGCGCTTTGCGAATTCGCGTGACATTATTTTGCTCTGCCATGCGTACACAGGCATCGGCCAGTCCTTGTAGGCCAACCCCTTGCCAATTATCCCAGCCAAGTTCGCCATTTAAATAATGCTGGGCATGATCATAATACTGGCTTGCAGATCGGCCGAGTTGATAGGTCAAGTTGGCATGAAACATGGCCATCTTGTCGTCTGTAGGGGTAAAGGTATAGGGGTTATTGGCCAGCTTTTCTCGCTGTTCTTTATTCGGCGTCGCGGTTAAGCGCTCACCCATCGCGGTGCTGACATACTGTAAAAAGTCGCCCATTGCGGTGTGGTTGAGCAAGCCCCGCTCGTCAAGCGGCATTTTTAAAAACCATACCCAAGGTGCACCGCCTTGTGGCCAAAAAGCGACAGCCATGTGGGCATGTTGGCGCAAGGGATGAGGGTAAGGTTGTTGATTGGCCTCAACCGCACGAAAGGCTGCTTGATCCAGCTGGCAAACACGACGACCTAAGTCGTAAACACTGAATTGGCAATCGGCGTGGTCAAATAAGGTGCTCAGGGCGTGAACCGTTTCCATGATGTCCGCTCTTGGTTATCGCTTAATGCGCGCGAGTATATCAGTTTTTACCGGTGAGATGCTTGTCGAGTTGATGTTGTCTTTGCTGGGATCGTGCTATGCTTCGCGGTTTCTAATTTGAGTAATGATGGGATTGTCAATGACTCTTTATCAACAGTGTGAGCAACTTCTGGATGAGCTTGAGCAAGTGTTAGATGCCTGTGATCTGCTGCAATCCGAGCCACCCTCTCCTAAACGACTGGCCAGTACCGAGCCGTTCGCGGTGGACACGCTTGATTGCCATGAGTGGCTACAGTGGATATTTCTGCCCAAAATGCGTGCCTTAGTTGTTGCTCGTCAGCCGTTGCCAAGAAATTTTGAAATCGCCCCGTATGTGGAAGAAGCGATGAAAGAGCAGCAAGGGGCGACGGCGGTAGTCAAAGTGACTTACCGTATTGACGCGCTATTAAGTCAATGATGAGTGAGCAACCATTATCCATTTTATACCGCGATGCCTCGCTGGTTGTGGTCAATAAGCCTGCTGGTATGTTGGTGCACCGCTCTTGGTTAGATAAAGGTGAAACACGCTTTGTGATGCAAACGCTCAGGGACCAGATTGGCCAGCGTGTTTATCCGTTGCACCGGCTCGATAAACCCACCTCTGGGGTGTTGGTGTTTGCGCTTTCTAGCGAGGTGGCGTCCTTGATGATGCCACAGTTCGCGCAAGGAGAGATTAAAAAAGGATATCATGCGGTGGTTAGAGGTTGGATCACGGAAGCGGGCCAACTCGATTATCCGTTGGTGGAGGAGCAGGATAAGATAGCGGACAAAGACGCGAGCCAGCCGCCCAGGGCCAAACCGGCGGTGACGGATTATCAACCACTGGCATCGGTGGAGCTACCTATCGCAACAGGGCGGTATGCGACCAGTCGCTATAGCCTCGTGGCGATGCAACCGCAAACGGGAAGAAAACACCAATTACGTCGCCACATGCACCACCTCAGCCATCCGATTATTGGTGATACTACCCATGGTGATGGCAGGCATAACCGTGTTTTTCGTGAACACTTTGACTGTCATCAGCTGTTGCTGCATGCCAGTGACATGCAGTTTGTCCATCCGGTCAGTGGCGAGCGTATTCAGGTGCAAGCGCCGTTTGACAATAGATGGCTGCATGTCTTATCAGCGTTGGGGTGGGAAGCGCCTCGCCTCGCCGCCACACGCTAAACGTCCCTCCAAAGTTTTTTGTGCGGTGTCAACATGCACCGCCAAGCACCACCGTCAGGTATGGTTGCTCAAAGGTCGCTTGGCACATCGTTCCCTTTTGATAGGGCTAAAGTTTGTCGAGCTCCGCCTCAATTTCAGCGATTTTACTGGCCACGACTTTTTCCAAATGGCGAAGGTCAGTGAGTACCTTTTGCTTCACATCTTGTTCGGCGTGCTCGTTTTGAACAATTTGGTCCAGCTCATCAATCACCAATGAGAGACTGCGATTGATCTCGGTGACTTCACGAGAGCGACCTGTGCCACTATCGACAACCACATTTTTCCGTTGACGCGGGTATTTAAACTTCATGCTCCGGGCAAAAAGGTCGCCCTTTTGCTTACTAAAATAGACTTTGAGCGTGTCGTAGCTGGCTTCTTGGCGCAGCGAATAACGCTCAATTTTTTCCGGATGTTCAATGCCAATATTTTTCAACTGTTGATACATAGCCACCTCGTGGTTAGATGCTCCTGGTAACGCGGTGCGTTGGGCGCACCGCTTATTGTGGTGCGTGCTATTTTGCGCGAGCCAGCGCTTTTTCAAGTGCGGCTTTTAATTGTGCCTGATGCTCAGAAGTTAATGCTTGGTTGTTTGCGTCGGTGACGATAAAAAAGTCTTCGGCGCGTTCACCGATAGTGGTGATCTTAGCAGCATGGACGCTGACAGCTTGGCGAGCAAATACCGCGCCCACACGTGCCAATAATCCAGGTGTGTCGAGTGCAACCAGCTCCATCAAAGTACGACGACCGTTTTTGGTGGGTAAGAACAGCACCTGGGTTTTGACCGAAAAATGCTGAAGCTTTTGCGGTGCTCGCCGTTTGGGGAGGGTAATTGTCCCTGTCTCTCTCAGCGCCTTACTGACCCCTTCAATAATACTGGGGTGGCGGTCGAGAGGGATAGCGTCATCGTTTTGGTCTAACACCATAAAGGTATCAAGTGCATGACCATCTTTACTCGTCATCACTTGTGCATCATGGACGCTAAGGTTTTTCTTATCGAGCGCCGCTACCACCCGTGCGAACAAGCTGGGTCTGTCTTGGCAGTATACAAAGATTTCGGTCCCGCCACGGGTTGCTTTTTTACTCACCAAAACCAATGGTGTTTGCTCAGCATGATGAAGAAGGTGCTCGCTGTGCCAAGCAATTTGTTTATGAGTATGGCGCAAAAAATAGTCTGCCTTAAAACGCTGCCATAAGACTTCAATATCTCTCGGGCTATGGCCTTGCTTGCGCAGCATGGCGGCGGCCAAGTGCTTGTTGTGGCGGATACGCTCACGCACATCAGGTGGGTTTTCTAAGCCACGGCGCAGTGCTTTTTGCGTCGAGTAGTAAAGCTCCGCAATCAGTGTGCGTTTCCAACTGTTCCATAAATCTGGATTGGTGGCATTGATGTCTGCGACGGTAAGACAAAGGAGAAGATCCAGACGTTCTTCATCACGCACCTCTTTGGCAAAGTCAGTAATCACATCAGGATCATAAATATCACGGCGCTGCGCGGTGACGGACATCAGTAAGTGGTTGCGTACTAGCCAGCTGACAATGTTTGCTTCTGGTTTGGATAAACCATGTTCTAAGCAAAAGTCATGCGATTCAATGGCGCCAATTTCGCTATGGTCGCCACCACGCCCCTTGCCAATATCATGAAAAATGGCCGCAATCAGTAATAGCTCGCGGCGTGCGAGTCGAGGGAAAACATCACAACAAATCGGGTGGCGATCACGGTTAGCCTCGTCATCAAATAAGCGCATATGTTTAAGCAGGCGGATGGTGTGCTCATCAACCGTGTAGACATGGAATAAGTCAAATTGCATCTGCCCTACAATTTGGCTCCACTGCGGTAAGTAGGCTGACATCACACCATGGCGGTGCATTAAGCCAAACGCTTTATGAAGCGCATTGGGATGGCGGACCAGGGCCATGAATTTTTCACGTGCGTCTTCTTGCTGACACAAAAAATGATTGAGTCGACGTCTTGCTGTACGCAACTGGCGCAAGGTTGGTGCTGCAATCGCTTCAATCGAGGTGTCGTTAGCGATATGCAACATCATATCGAGAATGGTTTCCGGTCGCGCTTGGAACAGGGCGGGTTTGCGCGCTTCAATGGTGCGTCCGCAGCGCTGAAAATCGTCACTTAAGATCTCAACCTCACCGGTGCGGCCATTATCGATGATCACTTGATCAAAGATCTGTAGCAGCATTTTGTTGAGCTCACCAACGCGCCCGAGCGTGCGAAAAAAGTCTTTCATCATGGTTTCGACCGCACGATTGCCCTCACCTCGATAGCCAAGCAGCTCTGCGACCGATGTTTGGTGTGCAAAGGTCAGGCGATTATCGTAGCGGCGTAGCTCAAGATGAAGTGCAAAGCGAATACGCCATAATACATTCTGACACTCATTGAGCTCGCGATATTCCGCGTCGGTCAAAAAGCCAAAATCGCTCATTTCCCGTAAGCTGGTAGCACCAAAGTGACGGCGCGCAATCCAAGACAAGGTGTGAATATCTCTGAGGCTGCCGGGGCTGAGCTTTAAATCAGGCTCCAGCTTGTAGGCGGTGTCATGATAGCGGCGATGACGCGCTTTTTGTTCTTCAACTTTGGCTTGATAAAACCGCTCGCTGGGCCAAAAGCTGTCATCGTGTACCCGGGCTTCAAGCGCATCAAACAGTTGGTTATCGCCACATAACAAGCGTGACTCTTGTAAGTTGGTGGCGACGGTAAGATCGTCCAGCCCCACGTGAATGCACTCATCGACTGTACGCACACTGTGACCGACTTCAAGTTTTAAATCCCATAATAGGGTGAGCAAATCGCTCAAACTTTGTTGTTGGTGGTTATCCAGCGGGGATTGGCAAAGCAGGAGTAAATCAATATCCGAGAGTGGGTGCAGCTCACGCCGGCCGTATCCTCCTACCGCGACTAACGCGAGCGGGGTGTGCTCAAAGCCAAAGTGACGCCACAACCTCGCTAACAACCCGTCCATATAATCGGTGCGTTGGTACACCAACTGAGCCACGGGAACGTTGGCTAAAAAGTCCTGTTTTTGCTGCTCCAGCAATTGCTGAAATTGCGCCTTGAGTGTGATGGGGTCGAGTTGGTCATCCCCGAGGTGTTGTGGCGTAATCACTGTGTCTGTCATGGCGATCCTTTGCGCAAAAAAAAAGCCGGAACGAGGCCGGCTTTGAGTGATTGTATTAGTGGTTGATGTAACGTGGGAGGTTCTCTTCCTCTCTCAGCGTTAATACCTCTACCCCGGTCTCAGTCACCAGCAGAGTATGCTCCCACTGTGCCGATTTTTTGCCGTCGATGGTGTATACCGTCCAGCCATCATCCTCATCAAGCACAGTTCCATACTTGCCTGCGTTAATCATAGGCTCAATAGTAAAGCACATACCAGGTTTGAGCACAGTGCGATCATTGTTTTTGTAGTGCACCACTTGTGGGTCTTCATGGAAGCTCGCGCCAATGCCATGGCCACAGTATTCTTTAACGATCGAGTAGCGTGTGTTGCTGTTTTTAATGAACTTTTGAATGGCAGTGCCGAGCTCCCCTACGGTGGCGCCTGGCTTTACCTTCTTGATGGCGTGATAAAGGCTCTCTTGGGTGACACGACAAAGGCGTTTGTCCTCGAGAGACACCTCACCGACTAAAAACATCTTTGAGGTGTCGCCATGGTAGCCATCTTTGATCACCGTGACATCGATATTAACGATATCACCGTCTTGCAGCACGTCGTTATCGCTCGGAATGCCGTGGCAGACCACATGGTTAATCGAGGTGCACATGGATTTTGGAAAACCATGATAATCCAAAGTAGCCGGCGTGGTGCCTTGCACTTCCGTCATATATTTATGAGCAATGTCATCGAGCTCACGGGTGGTAATGCCTGGTTTGACATAGTCACCGAGCATGACAAGTACGTCTGACGCCAGGCGGCCAGCCACACGCATTTTTTCAATTTCTTCTTCTGTTTTAATCGGGATTGTCATTTTGCTTTCTCACTTTAATTTGGGGTTGCTCAATGATGACGATGAAAACGAGGGTGTGACTGCGTTCACGTTCGTTATCATCGAGCACAGCCGCCCAGACCTGCTACGCTTGTCGCAGAGACTGAGGTGAGCAGCCGCATGGAAGTGGGGTTATGGTATCAAGCCCTATGCGTTCTGGAAACCAAAAGGGGGCGGATCTCGCTGAGAGGCTTTGGCAACCGGGCGCTATTGAATGCGCAATATTGCTAGATTTTGTTGGTGTTTTTGTGGTATAAAGCGCGCCGAAAACCGTCATTGTGATCAATTTAGCTGAGCTAGGTTTCAGTTTGATGGTATTCACTCAATACTTTTTATTTTAAATCACACACATATCGACACATTGACCGGGGTGCCCTTAAAGCGGGTCGGTGAATGGGATATGTGGAGGCCTAACCCCAAGAGGAAATTATCATGGCTACTGTTTCAATGCGCGACATGCTCAAGGCGGGCGTACACTTCGGTCACCAAACCCGTTACTGGAACCCAAAAATGAAGCCTTTCATCTTTGGTTCACGTAACAAGGTGCACATCATCAACCTTGAGAAAACTGTACCAATGTTTAACGATGCTTTGGCTGAACTGTCAAAAATCGGTGAGCGTAAAGGTAAAGTCCTGTTCGTTGGTACGAAGCGCGCAGCAAGCGAAGCGGTAAAAGCGGCAGCAGAAAACTGCGAGCAGTTTTATGTCAGCAACCGTTGGTTGGGCGGCATGCTCACTAACTGGAAAACCGTTCGTACGTCAATCAAGCGTCTGAAAGACCTGGAAACTCAGTCTACTGACGGTACGTTTGAGAAGCTGACCAAGAAAGAAGCACTGATGTACACCCGTGAGATGGAAAAGCTCGACAAATCACTGGGTGGTATCAAGAACATGAACGGCCTGCCTGATGCAATGTTCGTTATCGATGCGGATCACGAGCACATTGCCATCAAAGAAGCGAACAACCTGGGTATCCCAGTATTTGCAGTGGTAGATACTAACTCTAACCCAGACGGCGTTGACCACGTTATTCCAGGTAACGATGACGCGATCCGCGCTATTCAGCTTTACCTGAATGCCGCGTCTGACGCTTACAAAGAAGGCCGTAGCCAAGACATCGTTGCGCAAGCAGAAGACGAGCTGGTTGAAGTCGCTGAATAAGACGACAGCTCCTTGTGAGCGTTCTTAGCCATCAGCGTGTCATCTTTCATGCTGTAAGCTAAGTATGGTTAGCAGGGGCCGATTTCGGGCCCCTGTTTTTTACCCAAATAGTTTCGAATCGAGGATTGAACAATGGCAACTGTTACCGCTGCCCTGGTTAAAGAACTTCGCGAGCGCACTGGCGCTGGCATGATGGAATGTAAAAAAGCACTGGTTGAAGCAAACGCGGATATCGAAGTAGCAATCGAGAACATGCGTAAGAGCGGTGCGGCAAAAGCAGCGAAAAAAGCTGGCCGTGTTGCAGCTGAAGGCGTGATCCTAGTAAAAGAAAACGAAGGTAAAGCAGCGATCGTTGAGATCAACTGTGAAACTGACTTCGTTGCAAAAGACGCTAACTTCGCTGCATTTGCTGACCAAGTTGCTGAAACTGCATTGGCTGAAGGCCTTGACATCGACGCGCTGAAAGAGAAATTTGAGCAGCAGCGTGCTGAGCTAGTAGCGAAAATCGGTGAAAACATGGACATCCGCCGTGTTTCATTCATCGAAGGCGAGAAAGTTGGCTCATACCGCCACGGCGGCCGCATTGGTGTTATCGTTGCAGCGAAAGCTGACGAAGAAACCATCAAGCACGTGGCTATGCACATCGCCGCGTCTAAGCCTGACTATGTTAACCCTGAAGATGTTCCTGCCGACGTGGTAGAGAAAGAGAAGCAAATTCAGGTTGATATCGCAATGGAATCTGGCAAGCCTGCTGAGATCGCAGAGAAAATGGTTGCTGGTCGCATGAAGAAATTCACCGGTGAAATCTCTCTGACGGGTCAAGCATTTGTGATGGACCCATCACAAACTGTAGGTCAAATGCTGAAAGAAAAAGGTGCCGAAGTGACTGACTTCATCCGTTTTGAAGTTGGCGAAGGCATCGAGAAAGAAGAAGTAGACTTTGCTGCAGAAGTTGCTGCAGCGCAACAAAGCTAATTTTTCTGACTCAGACCGCGGTGCTCGCCGCGGTCTTCCATAACCTTCTTCCCTAATGAGTGCCTAATTGAAAGGTAGTGAAATGACTACAAATCCTAAGCCAGCTTATCAACGAATTTTACTTAAACTTAGCGGTGAAGCCCTGCAGGGCGATGATGGATTCGGGATTGATCCCGCCGTGCTAGATCGCATGGCACAAGAAATCAAAGAACTGGTCGAGCTGGGTGTTCAGGTAGGATTGGTTATAGGCGGTGGTAATCTATTCCGGGGTGCTGGCCTTGCTGAGGCGGGAATGAACCGTGTTGTGGGCGATCACATGGGTATGTTAGCCACCGTAATGAACGGCTTGGCGATGCGTGACGCACTTCATCGTGCCTATGTGAACGCGCGAGTGATGTCCGCCATTCCTCTTAATGGTGTGTGTGACAGCTACAATTGGGCAGAGGCCATTAGCCAACTTCGTAACGGTCGCGTGGTGATATTCTCTGCAGGAACGGGTAACCCCTTCTTCACCACGGATTCTGCCGCATGTTTACGCGGTATTGAAATAGAATCCGATGTGGTCATCAAAGCAACCAAGGTTGATGGCGTATACAGTGACGACCCAACTAAAAACCCAGATGCAACACTTTACGACTCGCTGACATATCAAGATGTTTTAGAAAAAGAGTTGAAAGTAATGGATTTGGCCGCATTTACCTTAGCACGCGATCATAAACTGCCGCTTCGTGTCTTTAACATGAACAAGCCAGGTGCGTTACGCCGTGTCGTGATGGGAGAGGCAGAAGGCACGTTGATCACTAACAGCTAAGCCGTTATTGCTGGCATAATCTTACAAACTTATTCAATCGCAAGGATATTCCCGTGATTAATGACATAAAAGACGACGCGAAAGCGCGTATGGATAAAAGCGTCGACGCGCTAAAACACACGCTAGGTAAACTGCGTACAGGCCGCGCTCACCCAAGCTTGCTTGAAGGGATCACGGTCGAGTACTACGGTGCACCAACCCCCTTGAACCAGCTCGCTTCTATCGTCGCGGAAGATGCGCGTACGTTGGCCATCAGTGTATACGACAAGCAAGTGACACAAGCGGTTGAAAAAGCCATTATGACCTCAGACTTGGGCCTTAACCCAGCGTCTGCGGGCACAGTGATCCGTGTTCCTTTGCCACCGCTGACCGAAGAGCGTCGTAAAGACATGGTGAAAGTGGTACGTGCCGAAGGCGAGCAAGGCCGTGTGGCAATCCGTAATATCCGCCGTGATGCCAACAACGAACTTAAAGCGCTGCTCAAAGACAAAGAAATCTCTGAAGATGATGAGCGTCGCGCACAAGATGACATTCAAAAGTTGACCGATGAAGCGGTCAAGAATGTTGATGCACTTCTTGATGCAAAAGAAAAAGAGTTGATGGAAGTCTAAATCTCATTAGACTTTACCGCCGATGCTAAAGCGCTGTGCGTGCAGTACAGCGCTTTTTATTTGCCAAGGAGAAACATGAGTTCCCAGTCTCTTGATGCGCAGCTCGAATCTGCCGCTTTACCGCAGCACATTGCCGTAATCATGGATGGCAATGGGCGTTGGGCTAAGGCGCGCGGTAAAGCCCGTGTGTTTGGGCACAAAGCGGGTGTAAAGGCGGTGCGTAAAACGGTGAAAGCGGCGTCTGAACTTGGGGTTAAAGCCCTGACGTTATTTGCATTCAGCAGTGAGAACTGGCGTCGTCCTGAAGATGAAGTCAGCGTATTGATGGAGCTGTTTATCAATGTGCTTTCTCGTGAAGTCAAACGGCTAGACAGTCACGGGGTACAACTACGCATCATCGGTGATACGTCTCGCTTTAGTCCGTCCCTGCAAACCAAAATCGCCGAAGCCGAAGCACTGACGGCCGACAATGACCGCTTAGTGCTCAATATTGCTGCTAATTATGGCGGGCAGTGGGATATTACCCAGGCAACACGCCGAGTGGCCGAAGAAGTTGCCGCAGGGCAGTTGCAACCGAACGATATCGGTGAGCAAGATATTGCACGCCATTTGATGCTGGCTGACTTACCGGATGTGGATTTGATGATCCGTACCAGTGGAGAATGCCGCATCAGTAATTTTATTTTATGGCAAGCCGCTTATGCCGAACTGTGTTTTACCGAGCAGTATTGGCCGGACTTCAACGAACAGAGTTTGTATGATGCTGTGGCTTGGTACGTCAACCGAGAACGACGGTTTGGCTGCACGGGCGAGCAAATTAAAGCCATGATAACCACGGATAAGTAACCACGAGGAATCAGTTTGCTCAAACAACGAGTTTTAACCGCGGCCTTTTTAGTCCCGTTAGTGGTCGCGGGCGTCTTCTACTTACCGTTTCCTGCCTTTGTGGCAGCGATAGCGGTCGTCACGCTTATTGGACTTTGGGAGTGGACGCAATTTGTTTCAGCGTCGTCACGCCTGCTTACTTTTATCATTCCCGCTGCTGCGTTAGCACTGTCTCTGTTTGCTCTCCCTTTTGACGCCATGGCATTGGGACACGTACGTTTACCGCCTTTTGCGGTTGCCGCCACGGGGGCTGCTTGGTGGCTGTTTGCGACTGTCCTCGTACTCGCATTCCCGCGCTCAGGCAGCTATTGGACTCACAGCAAACTACTTCGCCTGATGTTTGGCCTGCTCACCATGCTGCCGTTTATGTGGAGTGTGTTGTTACTGCGCGCTGCGGATTACCAATTCTCCACTTATTACGGCGCGAAATTAGTACTGCTGGTGTTTGTGCTGGTTTGGTGCGCGGATAGCGGTGCTTACTTTGCCGGAAAGAAATTTGGCAAACACAAAATGGCACCGGCGGTGAGCCCAAATAAAACCTTAGAGGGGTTGCTTGGTGGACTGTTAGCGGCGGTAGGGGTGACCTGGCTTGGTGCCTACGCCTTAGAGCTTCATTTTGCCAACCTTGGGGTATTGTTAGCTATTGCAATGGTGACTGCTTTAGCCTCGGTGTTGGGAGATCTTGCTGAAAGCATGTTTAAGCGTGTGGCAGGGGTCAAAGACAGTGGTAACCTGCTGCCCGGTCATGGCGGCATTCTTGATCGTATTGACAGTTTGACAGCCGCATTCCCCGTTTTTACCGTGTTGTATTTCGCGTTTGCGAATTAAGTGAAACGAGTCGTTTGCATGCAAAAAATTACCGTGTTAGGCGCGACAGGTTCGATTGGTACCAGCACATTGAAAGTGGTGGCAGCGAACCCTGAGCAGTATGACGTAACGGCATTGGCGGCTCATACCAATGTTGAAAAAATGATCGCCTTGTGTCTGCGTTGGCAGCCTGCTTACGCCGCGATGGCGGATGAAGGTGCAGCGCATCAACTGAGCAAAGCGCTTGCAGAAAAAGGGCTGCGCACCGAAGTGCTTGGCGGCACCGAGAGCCTGTGCCATCTCGCGTCGCTACCAGACGTTGATATGGTGATGGCAGCCGTTGTTGGCTCGGCGGGGTTACCCTCGACCATGGCCGCTGTGAAGGCGGGCAAGCGTGTGCTACTTGCCAATAAGGAGGCCTTGGTAATGTCAGGGCAGTTCTTTATTGATGCTGTACACCAGTATGGTGCCGAGCTGTTGCCGATTGATAGCGAACACAATGCCATTTTTCAATGCTTGCCTCACGCGGTACAGCAAGCGCCTGGACGTTGCGATCTTAACGCAGCAGGCGTGAGCAAAATTTTATTAACGGGATCGGGCGGCCCATTTCGCTATCGCGATCCGGATAGCTTGGCGGCCGTCAGTATCGAAGAAGCGGTCGCGCATCCCAACTGGTCGATGGGGCCGAAAATCTCAGTCGATTCAGCCACCATGATGAATAAAGGGCTGGAGTACATTGAAGCGCGCTGGTTATTCAACGCTAAGCCTGACCAGCTAGAGGTGGTCATTCATCCTCAGTCAGTGATCCACTCCATGGTGCAGATGTGCGACGGCTCGGTGTTAGCACAATTAGGAACACCGGACATGTGTACCCCCATTGCGCATGCGATGGGATACCCCGAACGTATACAAGCACCTGTCGCGCCGCTCGATTTTACCCAAATTGGTGAATTTACCTTTATGGCACCTGATGCACGACGTTATCCGTGCTTATCGCTCGCCATGGCAGCGTGTGAGCAAGGGCAGGCGGCAACGACAAGTTTGAACGCGGCCAATGAACAAGCCGTAGCGGCCTTCTTGGCAGGAAAAGTCGGATTTATGGATATTGCTCGCATCAATGAGCAGGTGATGACTCAGTTATCGCTCCCAACCCCAACAAGCTTGGATTGCTTATTTGAGCTGGATAGAATAGCGCGCATGACTGCGGATGAGCAGATTGCTAAGGTGGCACAATGAGCGGTTTTCTATGGAATGCAGCGGCGTTTATCGTCGCACTGGGAATACTGGTAGCGATTCATGAGTTTGGCCATTTCTGGGTCGCTCGCCGTTGTGGGGTGAAAGTAGAGCGCTTTTCCATTGGGTTTGGCCGCGCACTGTGGCGGAAATATGGAAAGGATGGCACTGAATACGTGATTGCCGCTATCCCACTTGGCGGCTATGTCAAAATGTTGGACGAACGTATTGAGACGGTGCCAGAGGCGGATAAACCCCTGGCCTTTAACAACCAACCTTTATGGCAGCGTAGCGCGATTGTCGCCGCAGGCCCCATTGCTAACTTCGTATTCGCCGTTTTTGCTTACTGGCTGGTGATGATGATAGGTGTGCCTGCGGTAAAGCCAGTGATTGGTGAAATTGCGCCCAACTCGATCGCAGCGGAAGCGGGAATTGAGTCAGGGACGGAACTAACCCAAGTTTCAGGCGTCGAAACCGCTGATTGGCAAGCTGTTAATTTTGCATTGATCGGCCATATCGGTGATGAGAGCATGACGCTCACCGCTAAACCGACGCCCACATCCAGTTATGCCAGAGATTATCAACTGGATTTAGACCAATGGCAGTTTAATCCAGAAAAGCAATCGCCTCTGACGACATTAGGGATCACGCCTTATCGCCCTGCGATAACGTTATCGATCGCGCAAGTGATAGAGGGAAGCGCGGCAGAGCAAGCGGGTCTCAAGCAAGGCGACAAAATTATTGCCGTGGGTGACACGGAGCTGTCGTCATGGCAGCGCCTGGTCGAGGTGATTAAAGCTAGTCCGAATCAGTCTTTGTCACTGATGGTCATGCGAGAAGGACAGCGACAGTCTGTGGTGTTAACCCCTGATGCGCGCCAAGCCGATGGTACAGTGACAGGTTACGCCGGTATTGCGCCGCAAATGGAAGACTGGCCGGAGTCATACCGGTTCACTCAGCAATATGGGCCATTAGCCGCAATACCTGAAGCGGTACATAAAACAGGTCAAGTAATCAGTATGACGGTCAATATGATCAAAAAGCTGATTACCGGTGATGTAGGGGTGAATAACTTGAGCGGCCCTATATCGATAGCAAAAGGCGCGGGGATGACCGCGGAGATCGGGTTGATCTCATTTTTAGGGTTTATGGCACTGATTAGCGTGAACCTGGGCATTATCAATTTACTCCCTCTGCCCGTATTGGATGGCGGCCATTTGCTGTTCTTTGGGATTGAGGCTGTCACACGACGACCCGTTTCGGAGCGTGTGCAGGATTTTGGGTATCGAATCGGCGCTGCCGTGGTGATGATGGTAATGGCAGTGGCATTGTTTAACGACTTCGCCCGACTTTAAACGGTTAGTATTCAAGGATAAGTCAGATAGCAGATGGCGATGAAAAAATTATTAATAGCGTCTCTTTTAGTAAGCAGTAGCATGGCGCATGCTGACACATTCCAAGTCAGCGATATCCGCTTTGAGGGGCTACAACGAGTCAGTTTAGGGGCCGCTTTATTGTCGATGCCTGTACGGGTCGGCGACAAGGTAGACGATGAAGATGTCGCAGACGTCATCAATGCGCTTTTTGCCTCAGGTAACTTTGAAGATGTTCGCGTGTATCGCGATGACGATGCCCTGCTGGTCAAAGTGGTAGAGCGTCCGACCATCGCCAGTATCTCTTTTTCGGGGAACAAGGCGATCAAGAAAGAGCAGCTAAAAGAGAACCTGACATCGTCAGGCCTCCGTGTTGGCGAAGCGCTCGATCGCACCCAACTGAGCAACATCGAAAAAGGCCTCGAAGACTTTTACTACAGTGTGGGTAAGTACAGTGCGTCGGTGAAAGCCGTGGTGACACCCTTGCCGCGCAATCGTGCTGATTTGAAATTTGTCTTCACCGAGGGCGTATCGGCCAAAATTGAGCAAATTAACTTTGTCGGCAATGATGTGTTCAGTGATGAGCAGCTGCGTGATAATTTTGATTTGCGTGCCGACGTGCCGTGGTGGAACTTCCTCGCCAACGAGAAGTACCAAAAGCAAGTGCTCGCGGGTGATCTTGAAAAACTGCGCAGCTTTTATCTAAACCGTGGTTATTTGAAGTTCCGTGTTGAATCCACACAAGTGGCGATTTCACCGGACAAAAAAGGTGTGTATATCACCTTGAACGTCAATGAAGGCGAACCGTATCAAGTGGCGGATTTGGATTTTCGTGGCGATCCACAAAATGAAGATATTTACCGCTCATTAGTCACTTTTACCCGTGGTGATACCTACAACGGTGATAAGGTGACCGCACTTGAAGAGGCGATTAAACGGCACTTGGGTGAGACAGGCTTTGCTTATCCGAAAGTGAACACGTTACCCAGCTTTGATGATGATAATCAGCAGGTGTCGTTAACGGTCAATGTTGAGCCCGGTAAGCGTATTTATGTGCGCAATGTGCGTTTTTCTGGTAACACCACCACCAAAGATGAAGTGTTACGCCGTGAAATGCGTCAGCTTGAAGGCACTTGGCTTAACTCAAAAGCGGTTACCCGTGGTAAAGAGCGTCTAAGTCGTACCGGCTTTTTCCAGAACGTGGAAGTGGATACCCAGCGGGTACCCGGCACGGATGATCAAGTCGACGTTAACTATAAGGTTAAAGAAGCTAACTCAGGCAGCATCAACTTTGGTATCGGTTATGGTACGGAGTCAGGTGCGAGCTTACAGCTCGGCTTACAGCAAGATAACTTTGCTGGTACGGGGAACCGCTTTGGCATTAATGCCATGGTTAACGACTATCGCAAGAACCTGACGCTTGAGTACCGTGACCCTTATTTTACCCTCGACGGTGTCAGCCTGGGCGGTAAGGTATTCTATAACGAATTTGAAGCGCGCGACGCCAACATCGTTGAGTACACCAACCAAAGTTACGGCACCAACCTTACATGGGGTTTTTGGACCGACGAACTGAACTCAATTGATTTCTCGCTCGGTTACACCCACAACAAGATTGAGAACCTCGGTAGCTATTATCAAATTGATAAGTTCTTGGAGCTTCATCAAGATAACCTCAACCACAATGAGGGGTTGGAAGTTGACGACTTTGATATGTCGGTATCCTGGACGCGCAACAACCTCAACCGCGGCTATTTCCCAACCGCGGGTAACTACCAACGGGCATCGTATCGGATGACGGTACCTGGCTCGGACGTGCAGTACTTTAAAATGCAGTACGATATCCGCCAGTATGTACCGCTGACACAAGAGCACGAGTTTACGCTGTTGATGCGTGGCCGACTTGCGTATGGTAACGGTTATGGCCAAACCAATGGCCAAGATCATATGCTGCCGTTTTATGAAAACTATTATGCCGGTGGCTTCTCGTCACTGCGCGGCTTCCGCTCGAACTCGGTGGGACCGAAAGCGGTGTATGAGAACGGTGGTTCCACGCAGCCTGGTAGTGACGATGTTGAGAAGAATGAAGGGGACTACGGATCGTCAGATTCCGTCGGCGGTAACGCCATGGCACGCGCCAGTGCCGAGTTGATTGTGCCAACACCGTTTGCTTCAGAGGAAGCGCGCGAACAAATCCGTACCAGTGTGTTTATCGATGCCGCTTCTGTATGGGACACCGAGTATGATGTATCCGCTGCTGCTGATTATAGTGGCCGGGATAATATTAAGGATTACTCAGATCCCTCCAATATCAGTGCCTCTTACGGCATGGCATTGCAGTGGATGTCCCCGATGGCACCTTTGGTATTTTCCATCGCAAAACCTATTACAAGCCAGCCTGGCGACGATGAAGAGTTCTTTACCTTCACGATCGGGCGCACATTCTGATGATCAGAAAGGAGACTATTGTGAAATCATTTTTGAAAGCAGCGGGACTGAGTGTCGCGGTATTGACGACGTCCATGTACGCATCAGCGGCTGATGCTGCACAGAAGGTGGGCTACGTATCAACCGGGGCCGTGATGTCGCAACTGGCGAAGAAAAACAACCTCAACGAAAAACTACGCGGTGAATTTAAAGACCGCGTGGCTGAAATCGAGCGTTTGAAAGAAAAGCTCTCCGAAGGGGTAGAAAAGCTTAAGCGCAATGGTGAGTTGATGAGCGAAGACGAGCGCGTAAAACTTCAGCGCAAACTTCAATCAATGGAGTCCGATTACAAGCTGAAAGTAAAAGCACTTCAAGAAGATCAACGCAAGCGTGGTGGTCAAGAAGAGTCTAAACTGGTCAAAAAGCTGAAGACAGCGGTCGACCAAGTGGCTGAGCAAGAAGGCTATGACATGGTGATTGACGCCAATGCCGTCTTGTACGCTAACCCAAGCGATGACTTGTCTGAAAAAGTGATCAACGCAGTTAAATAACAGTCGAGGAGCCCATGGTTTCGATTACTCTCGCTGAATTAGCGGATAAACTGGATGCACAGCTCCACGGAGATGGCGCTGTAACGATAACCTCGCTTGCAGGGATGAATTCAGCGGGAGAAGGGCAAATTACCTTCTTATCCAGCCCTAAATATCGTAAAAATTTGTCACTATGCCGCGCCAGTGCTGTGATGCTAAAAGAAGGGGACTTGTCTTATTGTCAAGGCAATGCGCTGGTGGTGTCAGACCCGTATTTGGCTTATGCCAAAGTGGCGCAGATTCTTGACTCGACGCCTGCTTGCGCCACCGATATTGCCGCATCGGCGGTGGTCGCTGACGATGCAGTCCTTGGAGAAGGCGTTGCCATCGGCCCTAATGCGGTGATTGAATCTGGTGCGCTTATTGGCGATGGCGTGCAAATCGGTGCAGGGTGTTTTGTTGGCAAAGGGACAAAAGTAGGCGCGCGGACCAAGCTTTGGGCGAATGTCACGCTCTATCATGAGGTAGTGATAGGGCAAGATTGCTTGATTCAAGCGGGTACCGTGATTGGTGCGGACGGGTTCGGCTATGCCAATGATAAAGGCAAGTGGGTGAAAATCCCGCAGCTTGGTCGTGTTGTGATTGGGGATCGCGTTGAAATTGGTGCGTGCACCACCATTGACCGCGGCGCATTGGATGATACGGAAATCGCCGACGGGGTGATTATCGACAACCAGTGTCAGATTGCGCATAATGTGTCGATCGGTGAGAACACGGCAATCGCCGGTGCAACCGTGATGGCAGGCAGCCTCAAAGTAGGTAAACACTGCATCATTGGTGGCGCTAGCGTGTTTAATGGCCATATGGAAATCACAGATAACGTGACCATCACGGGAATGGCGATGGTGATGCGGCCAATCACTGAGCCGGGCATGTATTCGTCCGGGATTCCGTTGCAGCCCAACCGCGAGTGGCGGAAAACAGCCGCACGTGTACTCAAGATTGATGAGATGCACAAACGGCTCAAAGAGCTGGAAAATCAGCTCGAAAAACAAGATTAACGCCGAGATGACAGGCCCGCCTTAGTAACGCGGGCCGTTTTGCGTTAATGAAGTCAGTATTGGATTTGAACGGGAATACTACCTTGACTCGCGAAAACAAAGTTCTACACATCAACGAAATCAAAGAGCTGTTACCACACCGCTACCCTTTTTTGTTGATTGATCGCGTTATCGATTTTGAAGAAGGACAATACCTTCACGCGATTAAAAATATCACTGTCAATGAGCCTCAATTTACGGGTCACTTCCCGCAATTGCCTGTTTTCCCAGGCGTACTCATTTTAGAGGCGATGGCGCAAGCAACAGGCTTGTTGGCGTTTAAGACCTTCGGTAAGCCGAAAGACAACGAGCTATACTACTTTGCAAGCATTGATAATGCGAAGTTCCGCCGTCCGGTCTCCCCCGGTGACCAATTGGTCCTTGAGGTGGAATTTCTTAAAGAGCGTCGGGGTATTGCGGCCTTTAATGGGGTGGCAAAAGTGGACGGCGATGTCGTCTGCTCGGCGGAACTGAAGTGCGCAAGAAGAGAGATCTAATTGTGATCCACGAAACGGCTTACATTCACCCCACTGCGGTTGTCGAAGACGGCGTTGTATTGGGGGAGAACGTCAAAATTGGCGCGTTTTCTTATATTGGAGAAGGCGTGGAAATCGGTGCGGGTACTGAAGTGATGACACACGTTGTCATCAAAGGCCCTACCCGTATCGGCGCAGATAACCGCATTTATCAGTTCGCTTCCATTGGTGAAGCGTGCCAAGACCTTAAATATGCGGGCGAACCGACCACCCTTGAAATCGGTGATCGTAACACTATTCGAGAAAGTGTCACCATGCACCGTGGTACCGTTCAAGATAAAGGCGCCACCAAGGTTGGCAGTGACAACCTGTTTATGATTAATGCCCACGTCGCCCATGATTGTGTGGTCGGTAATCACTGTATTTTTGCCAACAATGCCACCCTAGCGGGCCACGTGCATGTTGATGATTATGCGATTGTCGGCGGGATGTCAGCTATTCACCAGTTCTGCGTCATTGGTAGTCACGCGATGCTCGGCGGGGGGTCAATAGTCGTACAAGATGTTCCGCCTTATGTGATGGCTCAGGGCAATCATTGCGCGCCATTTGGTATCAACGTGGAAGGACTCAAACGCCGTGGCTTTGAAAAGTCCTCCATCCGTGCGATTCGCTCGGTGTACAAAAACATGTATCGCTCAGGTAAGACACTGGAAGAAGTGAAAAAAGAGCTGGCCGATCAGGCGGAGAACGAACCGGCGTTAGCGCTGTTTATTGACTTTTTTGAGCGTTCGACGCGAGGCGTTATTCGTTAATGTTACCCAGTGAACGCCCATTACGAGTTGGAATTGTCGCCGGGGAAATCTCCGGCGATGTTTTAGGTGAAGGCCTGATAAAGGCGATGCGTGTCCAACACCCCAATGTTGAGTTTGTCGGTATTGGCGGCCCTAGAATGATGGCTCAAGGCTGTCACAGCTTATTCGATATGGAAGAGCTGTCTGTCATGGGGCTAGTGGAAGTACTAGGACGGCTGCCACGTTTGCTGAAAGTAAAAACAGAGTTGGTTCAGCATTTTACCGCCAACCCGCCGGATGTCTTCATTGGTATCGATGCCCCGGATTTCAATCTACGTCTCGAAGCATCGTTAAAACAAGCAGGGATAAAAACCGTCCATTATGTTAGCCCATCCGTGTGGGCATGGCGACAAAAGCGGATTTTTAAGATTGCTGCCGCGACAGATCTGGTTCTGGCTTTTTTGCCCTTCGAGAAAGCATTTTACGATAGGTTTAATGTGCCTTGTGCGTTTGTCGGCCATACCATGGCCGATAGCATTCCGATGCAGGTGGACAAACTCGCGGCGCAGCGTGCCCTTGGGTTAGATAGCCAAAAACGTTGGTTAGCGGTGCTGCCTGGCAGCCGTGGCAGTGAAATGTCGATGTTAGCCCCGCCGTTTATACAAGCGTGTCAGCAACTGGCGGCGCGGTATCCAGACTTGGGGTTTGTGGTGGCGCTTGTTAACGAAACTCGGCGACAGCAATTTGAGCAGGCTTGGCAGGCCATTGCGCCTGAGCTTTCATTTACGCTGGTTGACGATACGGCGCGCCAAGTGATTAGCGCGGCTGACTCGGTATTACTTGCCTCGGGCACGGTCGCGTTGGAGTGTATGTTACTGAAGCGTCCGATGGTGGTAGGATACAAAGTTAAGCCTGTCACGGCATGGCTTGCTAAACGCTTGCTGAAAACCAAGTATGTCTCCTTACCCAACATTCTGGCTGACGCGCCTTTAGTGCCTGAATTGCTGCAAGAAGAGTGTCAACCAGAGGCGTTAGCCGATGCGGTTAGCGCCCAACTCGATAGTGATAACCAGGCTTTGTTGGCCACCTTTACTGAGTTGCATCACACCATTCGCAAAGATGCGGATACATCTGCAGCCAATGCCGTACTTACGTTATTAGACAATCATGACTGAACACCCTTTTGAATACCCAGATGCAAAGCTCATTGCTGGTGTCGATGAAGTGGGCCGTGGGCCACTGGTTGGGGCCGTTGTTACAGCGGCAGTGATTCTCGATCCCGCGCAGCCTATTGCTGGTTTGACGGATTCAAAAAAACTGAGCGAGAAAAAGCGTCTTGCTTTGTATGATGAAATCAAACAAAAAGCCTTGGCGTGGGCCGTCGGGCGCGCTGAACCCGAAGAGATTGATTCGCTCAACATCTTACATGCCACCATGTTGGCGATGCAGCGCGCAGTTGATGGCTTGTCGGTCACGCCGGATTATGCGTTAATTGACGGTAACCGGGTACCGTCATTATCGATGCCTGCTGAGGCTGTCGTGAAAGGTGACTTGCGCGTCGCAGAAATCAGTGCCGCCTCAATCCTTGCTAAGGTAGACCGCGACCATGAAATGGCTATGTTGGACGCCGCTTACCCGAACTATGGGTTTGCGCAACACAAAGGCTATCCTACCAAGGTCCACATGGCAGCGTTGGCCGAGCATGGCGCATTACCTATGCACCGTAAAAGTTTTAAACCCGTTAAACGCGCACTGGGCATTGACTAGTCGTGTGATCCCAGCCCTTATTACCGTTAAGTAACGAGCCGTATGTCTGAGCCACGTTTTGTCCATTTACGTATTCACAGTGACTTTTCCATGGTTGATGGTTTGTCCAAGGTGCCGCCACTGGTAAAAAAAGTGGCGGAAATGGGCATGCCTGCCATGGCGCTGACTGACTTTAGCAACCTGTGTGGGTTGGTTAAGTTCTACAACACCGCAAACAATGTCGGCGTGAAGCCGATAATCGGCGCTGATTTCTTGGTGCAATCGGAGGCGTTTGGCGAGGAGCTTTGTCAGCTGACCTTATTAGCAGCCGACAAAACGGGTTACAAGAACCTGACCTTGCTGATCTCCAAGGCCTACTTACGTGGGCATGTTCAGCATCGTCCAGTCATCGATCAGCAGTGGCTGATGGAGCATGCACAAGGGTTGATTGTGTTATCCGGCGGCTGCCGTGGTGATTTGGGGAAAGCCTTGCTTAAAGGCAATCAAGCACTGGCAAAAGAATGTGCTCACTTTTACCAAACCTACTTCCCGGATGCGTATTACATGGAGCTGGTGCGTACCGGGCGCCAGGATGAAGAAGTCTATCTTCACTTTGCGGTTGATTTCGCTGCCGATCACGACTTACCCGTGGTAGCGACCAATGAAGTGTGCTTCATTTCATCGGAGGAGTTTGATGCGCATGAGATCCGGGTTGCGATTCACGATGGCTTCACTCTCGATGATCCTCGCCGTCCTAAAAAATACAGCGCTGAACAATATTTGCGTACCGAGCAAGAAATGTGTGAGCTCTTCGCGGATATTCCCGAGGCATTGACCAATAGCGTCGAGATAGCCAAGCGTTGTAACGTTCCGGTGCGATTGGATGAGTACTTTTTGCCTAACTTCCCCACAGAGGGAATGGAAATTGATCAATATTTGGTCAAGCGATCACAAGAAGGCTTGGAAGAGCGTCTTGCCTTTCTCTTTCCTGACGAAGCAGAAAGAGCGCGCCGACGCCCCGACTATGATGCACGACTAGAGCGCGAGCTTGGGGTCATCAACCAAATGGGGTTTCCTGGCTACTTTTTGATCGTGATGGAGTTTATCCAGTGGTCAAAAGACAATGATATCCCTGTTGGCCCAGGGCGGGGCTCAGGGGCCGGCTCTTTGGTGGCTTATGCGCTAAAAATTACCGACCTCGATCCACTCCAGTTTGATCTCCTCTTCGAGCGCTTTTTGAACCCCGAACGTGTCTCCATGCCCGACTTCGACGTCGACTTTTGCATGGATAAACGTGATCTGGTGATCGATCACGTGGCTGAAATGTATGGGCGTGATGCGGTATCGCAGATCATTACCTTCGGAACCATGGCCGCGAAAGCCGTGATCCGTGATGTGGGGCGCGTGTTAGGGCACCCATATGGCTTTGTGGACCGGATTTCAAAGCTGGTGCCGCCAGACCCAGGAATGACCCTCGAGAAAGCCTTTGACGCCGAGCCCCAGTTGGTCGAGGTGTACAACAGCGATGAAGAAGTCAAAGCGCTGATTGATATGGCGCGGATGCTAGAAGGGGTTACTCGAAATGCGGGTAAGCACGCGGGCGGGGTGGTGATATCACCCACCACGATTACCGATTTTTCCCCCCTTTATTGCGACAGTGAAGGGCATCATCCGGTGACCCAGTTCGATAAAAATGATGTGGAAACGGCCGGCTTGGTGAAGTTTGACTTCTTAGGGCTGCGCACCTTGACCATTATCGACTGGGCGTTGGGGATGATTAACCCACGTTTGCAGCGTCAGGGGAAGGATCCTATCGATATCACCGCGATCCCGATGGCCGATCAACCCTCATTTGAAATGCTACGTAGGGCAGAAACAACGGCCGTCTTCCAGCTGGAATCGCGGGGGATGAAAGAGCTGATTAAGCGGCTTCAGCCTGACTGTTTTGAAGATATGATCGCATTGGTGGCCTTGTTCCGTCCTGGCCCGTTGCAATCGGGGATGGTGGATAACTTTATCGACCGTAAGCATGGCCGTGAAACCGTGTCTTACCCGGATGAAAAGTGGCAACACGAGTCGTTGAAAGAAACGCTTGAGCCCACCTATGGCATCATTCTCTATCAAGAGCAGGTGATGCAAATTGCTCAGACACTCGCAGGCTATACCTTGGGCGGGGCAGACTTGCTGCGTCGTGCCATGGGTAAGAAAAAACCAGAAGAAATGGCCAAGCAGCGAGACATTTTTGAAAAAGGGGCGATTGCCAACGGCATTGATGGCGAGCTGGCAATGCGGATCTTTGACTTGGTGGAAAAATTTGCCGGCTATGGTTTCAACAAGTCGCACTCCGCTGCTTACGCACTGGTCTCATACCAAACATTGTGGTTAAAAGCCCATTATCCCGCTGAATTCATGGCGGCGGTGATGACCGCAGACATGGATAACACCGATAAAGTCGTGGGGCTGGTGGAAGAGTGTCGGCGCATGAAACTGACCGTTTTGCCGCCGGATGTGAATGCCGGATTGCACCATTTCACCGTTAATGAGAAAGGTGAAATTGTTTACGGCATTGGCGCGATAAAAGGCGTCGGCGAAGGCCCTATCGATACAATTGTTGCTGCGCGTGAGCAAGACGGTTATTTCCGAGACTTGTTTGATTTTTGTGCTCGCATTGATACCAAAAAAGTCAATAAACGTGTGATTGAACGCCTAATTCGTGCCGGTGCCATGGATAAGTTGGGGCCTCACCGTGCCGCGATGATGGCCTCGGTTGATGAGGCTATCCGTGCTGCGAGCCAACATCATCAAGCGGAAGCCTACGGGCAAACCGATATGTTTGGGGTGTTGACTGATGCCCCCGAAGAAGTAGAGCATGCCTATGCGCATGCTGACCCATGGCCAGATAAAGTGTGGCTAGAAGGGGAGCGAGAAACGCTGGGCTTGTATTTGACCGGCCATCCGGTCAACAGCTATCGCAAAGAGTTAAAAAATTACATCACGTGGCGGCTAGAAGATGCCCATGCAACGAAGCGTGATGTGGTCTCGACGGTAGCAGGGTTGGTGATTGCCGCGCGGGTGATGACCACCAAACGGGGCTCGCGTTTAGGGATCTTAACCCTCGATGATCGCTCGGGGCGCATGGAAGTGATGCTTTTTTCTGATGTACTCGACAAATATCTCGACTTGGTGGAGAAAGATCGGATTTTAGTGGTCTCAGGACAGGTCAGCTTTGATGACTTCAACGGGGGGCTTAAAATGACCGCCCGTGAAGTGATGGACATCAGTCAGGCGCGGGAAAAATATGCGCGTTGTTTAGGGATTTCGATGACCTCGGATCAGGTCGATGCGCCCTTTTTTGAACGATTTCATGATGCACTGGCACCCTACCGCTCCGGTACAGTACCTGTGAATCTTTACTATCAGCGCGACGATGCGCGCGCGCGGTTACGTTTAGGCGCAGAGTGGCGCGTAACGCCAACCGATGAATTAATCGACACCTTGAAAGGCTTGCTCGGCAACGAACAGGTCGAATTAGAGTTTAACTAAGCCAGGCTGGTGACGTGTCGCGTACACTGGCGGTGACCAATAGGATTCTCTTGGTATGAGTCTTAATTTTTTAGAGTTTGAACAACCTATCGCAGAACTAGAAGCCAAAATTGAGGCCCTTCGCGCTGTTTCCAAGCGGGGTGGAGAAGACGCGGTTAACTTAGATAAAGAAATTGAGCAACTGGAAACAAAAAGCCTAGAGCTGACGCGAAAAATCTTTGGCGATTTAGGCGCGTGGCAGGTGGCACAACTTGCGCGTCATCCTCAACGCCCTTATACCTACGATTATCTGGATCGTATTTTCCATGAATTTGATGAGTTAGCCGGTGATCGAGCTTATGCTGATGACAAAGCCTTAATTGGCGGTATTGCACGCCTGGAAGGGCGTCCGGTGATGGTAATTGGTCATCAAAAAGGGCGAGATACCAATGAAAAGGTCAAGCGCAACTTTGGCATGCCCAAGCCTGAGGGCTATCGCAAAGCGTTGCGTCTGATGAAGATGGCCGAGCGTTTTAACATGCCGGTGATTACCTTTATCGATACCGCAGGTGCATACCCTGGCGTGGGGGCCGAGGAACGAGGTCAGTCGGAAGCGATTGCCCGCAACCTCAAAGAAATGGCAGGCCTGACAGTCCCTGTGATTTGTAATGTGGTCGGCGAGGGCGGCTCAGGTGGCGCGCTGGCGATTGGCGTGGGTGATTATGTCAATATGCTGCAGTACTCCACCTACTCGGTGATCTCCCCCGAAGGCTGTGCGTCTATTTTGTGGCGTGATGCTGCGAAAGCGCCGCAAGCGGCTGATGCAATGGGAATTACCGCGCCACGTCTAAAAGAACTTGGCTTGATTGATAGTGTGATCACTGAGCCTCTGGGGGGCGCACACCGCGACATTAACGCGATGGCTGATAGCATTAAGCAAACACTGCTTACTCAGCTAAGTGATTTAGACAGTCTCGATACCGAAAGCTTACGGGATCGCCGTTATCAGCGCTTGCTCAACTACGGTTACTGCTAATCGCGATGGAATGAACTGCGATAAAGGGCCTCCGGGCCCTTTTCTTTTACGTAAAGGGCGGCAACAATAATGCATTATTTTGACGATGAATGGTTATGCTTTATCACCAGCTCACTGGCACATTAGCCCCGCTAACGGCAACACCGCGACAGATTATATTGGCGTTCAGTGGCGGATTAGACTCTCGTGTGTTGCTTGAATTACTGACACAGTATCGTGATCAGAACCCCCAACATGATTACCTTGTGGTTCATATTCATCACGGTTTGCATCCCGATGCGGATAAGTGGGCCGAACAGTGCCAACTATGGGCGGATAGCGCCGGATTTCGCTGTTGTGTAGAAAGGGTGAGCTTGGATACATCGCTCAGTGTGGAACATGCGGCAAGACAAGCAAGGTATCAGGCGATCGCGCACCTGCTTGAGCCCAATGGACTGGTGTTAACCGCCCAGCACAGTGATGATCAGGTTGAAACCTTTTTCCTCGCGCTGAAACGCGGCAGTGGTATGGAAGGGTTAGCTGGGATGCCAGCCGTGCGACCTTTGGGTCAAGGCTATCTGGTGCGCCCTTTATTGACGCAATCACGGGCAAGCCTTGAGGTATATGCGCACCAACACCAACTCGATTGGGTGGACGACCCGAGTAATCAAGACACGCGCTTTGATCGCAATTTTTTACGCCACCAATGGTTACCGCAAGCGGATGCTCGTTGGCCAGGGTTTCGTAAAGCTGTTGAGCGCACTCAGCGCTTGTGTGGCGAACAAGCAGCCTTGCTGGCACGCTTGATAGAGCCAATGGTGACACAAGCGGAGACCGATGCGGGCAGTTTACCTATTACAGCGCTACCACAAGACGATGCCGCCCTCACACAAGCAATGCTGCGCCACTGGCTCAAGCGCTATGATATTATCTTGTCGCAAGCCCAGTTACACACCTTGATAGATGATGTGATTGACGCCCAACCCGATGCAAATCCAAGCTTGACCGTGGGCACGGTGAGCATTCGCCGTTTCCAGCAACAACTTTATATCGTGAAGCCTTATGCAGATTTATCCCAATGGCAGGGCACATTGACGTCAGAATCGCCGTTAGCGCTGCCAGATGGACTGGGTACGTTATACTTAGTGCCTTATTCGTCGACAGAGAAAGGGCTCGCGCTGGGAGATCTCGCGTCGCGGACACTGCATGTACACTTTAACCCCCGTGGTTTATCGATTCATCCTGCTGGCCGACAAGGGCGTCGAAAGCTAAAAAAACTCTACCAAGAAGCCGGGATCCCCAGCTGGTTACGTCGACGCCAACCGATTATTTGCGATGGCGAGACAGTGGTGGCCATTGCCGATAGGTATGTTAGCCAGACAGCGAGTGGTAAACATTGGCGCCTTGTTTGGCAGCATGAGTCTTAATCTCCCTATCACCTGCGCAATTCGTTCACTCAACATCGCTCGGTCATAAGGTGTTAGAGCAAACCTCGGACTAACTGGGTGAGAGTAGAACACTGAACTGGTGATGATTAATTGAGCAGTTAGGCTATCTTGTCTTGCTTAATCGTGACGAATTACTTAATGTACTAGTCTAATGATACATGAGGTAAGCAGTAATGGCATCAAGTCGCGAATTATTCGGTACTAGAATTGGCTTTGTTCTTGCTGCAGCAGGTGCTGCAGTGGGGCTGGGTAATATTTGGGGATTTCCCACTCAAGCGGCCAGTAATGGCGGAGGTGCCTTTTTACTCGTCTACTTGTTAATGATTTTGCTGGTGGCATTTCCCATGCTGGTGGTGGAAATGGCAATTGGCCGTCATGGGCGTGCGAACCCGCTGGATAGCATGCGCGCGCTCAGTGATAACCCGCTGATGAAGCGCTTAGGAAGCGGTGTGGGCTTAGTAGGGTTAGCCGTTCCTTGTATGGTGCTGGCGTTTTATAGCATTGTTGGGGGCTGGTTAGTGTCTTTTCTCCTTGCGGCGGTTGCAGAGATCTTGCACTTTACCGACGTGGCAGCTTGGTTAAAAGGCTTCTCGGCTTCACGTAACTTGTTTGGCGCTATCCTCTTTTATGTGTTGACTATCTTTATCGTGCAAGCAGGTGTAAAACAGGGTATTGAGCGTTGGTCAACCCGTTTGATGCCAGCGTTATTCGTGCTGTTTGCCGCGATGTTTCTCTACATCATGACACTCCCTGGCGCGACAGAGGGCTTAAAGCACTACCTTATTCCTGACTTTTCCAAGATCATGGACAGAGATCTGCTCCTGGCAGCGATGGGGCAAGGCTTTTTCTCGCTAACCATTGGCGGGTGCTCTATGTTGATTTATGGCTCTTATCTGAGCCAGAAAGAAAACTTACCGAAGATGGCACTGAGCGTGACCTTGGTCGATACAGCGGTGGCAGTCATTGCGGGTCTAGTGGTTCTGCCTGCGATGTTCGTGGCGATGAATCAGGGCGTCGAAATCTATGCTCAAGATGGTAGCTTGCTGAGTGCCGATACCTTAGTCTTCACTGTGTTACCGTTGCTATTTGAAAGCTTGGGCGCTGCAGGGCCTTACGTGTCTTTGGTCTTTTTCTTGTTGATGACCATTGCAGCGCTGACCTCTTCTATCTCGATGCTCGAGTGTCCGGTCGCGCTCGCCAGTGAACGGCTAGGCTCAAGCCGTAAAATCACCAGTTGGGTGCTAGGTGGTCTGATTGCCGCGTTCAGTGCGGTGATTGTCTTTCATTTCGGTACCTTGTTTGGCTTGGTAGCGAAAGTGGCGACGCAGTACTTTCAGCCTTTTGCAGCGCTATTATTCTGCTTGTTTGGTGGATGGATTTGGTCGCGTGACCGTAAACTGTCGGCCTTGCGTGAGGGGTATGCAGAGATTGAACAGAGCCTGTTTTGGAAAATATGGCCAGTCTACGTCAAGTTTGTGTGTCCTATTTTAGTGGCGACCGTCCTTTGGGTGTCACTGGGCTAACAAAGGTCGTCGAGAAAGCGACCAATGACGTAAAAGCGGACGCAATGTCCGCTTTTTTCGTTGTGCTATGTCGGCGTTGGTTTAACGAAATTGTTTGGCATCCGCAAAATAGGTGAAGCCTGCTTTCTCAAGCCGCGCGCACAAGGCGGTTTTATCGATATCGTAATAACGCACGAGATCGTCCAAGCCGTCAAATTCATCACGCAGCTTCATGTTGACAATGCTCATTAGCATCACAGGATCCATGGTGGCGTAATTATTCAAATCCATCTTAGTCCTCGTGATCACTGATTAATAAGTTGGCGGCGGCAAACGCGGCTTGCTCTCGGCGCGCTTGTGGAATGTCGGTGTCTTGTGCTATTTCGTTGAGGGTTTTTAACGCGCAATGGATCGCGGCAGGCACATACCCTTGTTCGCCACTGCCAATTTCCGCATAGCGTTGGCGAATTAAGTCACAGCAGTCTGCTATTTTCATGGTGTTCTCCTCAAGTAATGATGAGGATCACTATACCCAATCTTGTTGGGGAGAGGAAAGCGCTAACGTGCGCGTTTTTGCCGGTACATACTTTGGTCGGCGCGCTCATAGAGCGACAAGTTATTATCACCTTGTCGATAGACAGAGAAACCCACTGACGCGCTGATCTGGTGACTTGATAACAAATGATCTTGGCCAACTAAGCTCTTCACTCGTGAGGTCACGTGTTTCACCGAGCTCTTACTGGCTGGTTGCAAGATAACGGCAAACTCATCGCCGCCAAGTCGATAACAACGATCGCTGCCGCGTACGGCTTCTTTGACCAGCAAGGAAAAACGGCGTAGTACTTTATCGCCGTCTAAGTGGCCATAGGTATCGTTGACCTGCTTAAAGTTGTCCATGTCGAACATCACCATCACTAGGCCAATGTTTTCCCGTTCACAGACCGCGACGGCATGCTGCAGATCTTGCTCGAAGCTGGTGCGGTTATGTAGGCCAGTGAGGCCATCGAGCAATGCCATGTTTTTCACTTGCGTATATTCAACGGCATTATTGAGAGGCCCGGCTAACAGCTTGTGGTAAGTGTGTAACAGGCTGATTTCATCTGGGTCGAGCTTGTAAGGGGTAGAGTATTGCAAAACCCCTAAAGGCTGCTTATTGAACTTGATGGAAAACGTCTGGCGAAACGTGTGTTGCTCACCACGACGGATGATGTTGGAGATATCATCATGCTCCCAAATAATTCGCCCAATATCGATCTGTTTTTCCAACTCACGCGCATACACTTCAAACAAGATTTTGATATCAAGGTGGCCTTGCAGCTTTTGTAACAACAACAAACGTTGATCGGCACCGAGCGGGACAATCCGCGGGGCGCGATCAGAGTTTGTATATTGTTTGATGTGCGAGGCATTCATGCGTGATCAACTACTCAGTAACAACGTCGGTTTCAATCTATTAAGCAGGTATCGTGCCAGTCTATATATTTTTGCTAATGGTGATGGATGGATGCGAGTGAGGATACTGTTTTAAAGTAACTAATCTGTCAATAAAGAAAGGATCTCAGACTGGTGATTGTGTGCATCACGGTAACCAATGTCAATCAACTGGCGAAGGTATGCCGGCTCAAATAACAGATAACTGGCAAAGGTGGCATCTTGACTGGCATTAATACCCAAAAGTTTAAGTAAGCTGCGCAACGCGAGTGGCATATGGCTGTAGTAGCGGTTTGCTACCGGCTCAAAGGGCTCGGAAGGACGCAAGTGCAAGACATCGATATGTCGCAAACCTAAGCTGTCCTTTTGCTCGAGAGACAAGGTACTGGCAATCTGATTAATTCTTTGCAAATGCTCCAAGTCGGCTGAGAGCGTATCTGCGAAAATCGCATTCATCAGGTGACCGCCAAGCATCGCTAAGCCAGGTGCTGTGTGTCTAATTTGCTCGTGTCGCCGTATGCCAGTAGTGAGATCCAGAATTAAAATCCGCTCCGCATCCATTTTTACCGCAGGGCGTAACGGGGAGATTTGGTGAATGGCGCCATCACCATAAAACTCATGGCCAATTCTCGAAGCGGGAAACACGAAGGGAATGGCCGCAGAGGCCAATAAATGTTCGGTGGAAATCTGACTCCGCTTTCCCACCGCGCGGGCTCTCTCCCAAGGGAGGATGTGTGGTGCCCCCTGAAAGAAACTCACCGATTGCCCTGTTTGGTAGTTAGATGCCGTGACAGATAGGCCGTGTAAATGCCCCGCTAGCAGTTGGTAGTTAAGCTTATTAAAATTGATGGTTTGATTGAGCAACTCTCTAAGTGGTCGGTTATTGAGCAACCCAAAAGGCTGAGTGGGTTGATAGTAAGATTGAAAGCGTTGCCCGGTTTGCGACAAAAGATGGCCGATAAGGGCACTGGGCTGACTGGCGAGCACCCGAGAGGTGTTCAACCGGTGCCATAGCCAAGACAGTTTTTTGACGCCCAGTCGAAAACATGACGCATAGCTTGCCAAAGATACTGCGTTGATAGCACCCGCGGATGTGCCGCAATAAATGGTAAATGGACTCGTGTGCACACGCGGATACCAGTGAGCGATTGCCGATAAGACCCCCACTTGATAAGCCGCTCGTGCACCGCCGCCGGTGAGCACCAAGGCAATTTTAGGTTTGTTTTTAGACATAGGCCTACCGCTATTATCACTCTAACAGTTTGATTATAGATGCTGTTTCATCTCACGCGCGGCGGTTTATCACAGACCCTAAATGTCATTAATGATAACGAGGTTGAAAATCGTTATCACTTCGATATAGAGTGGTGATGTCTTAATCATTGATGGAGCAACACC
This sequence comes from Salinivibrio sharmensis, assembly GCF_001995985.1. Classification (GTDB taxonomy): domain Bacteria; phylum Pseudomonadota; class Gammaproteobacteria; order Enterobacterales; family Vibrionaceae; genus Salinivibrio; species Salinivibrio sharmensis. Next base: position 314,690 of record NZ_MUFC01000002.1, read on the forward strand.
ATGACTTACTCTTTCCCCGATCTTCCTTACGCTTATGATGCATTAGAGCCCCACATTGATGAGGCAACCATGCGTATTCATCATCAGCGTCACCATAAAACGTATTTCGATAAATTTGTTACGGCTATCCAAGAGTCCGAACGAAATGGTGAATCGCTTGAGGCTTTATTTGCCGAGGTTTCAATGCTGCCTGCTGGCATTCGTAATAATGGCGGTGGTTATTACAATCATTTGGTTTATTGGCAATCAATGACGCCTAACCCTAAGCCTGCGCCAGAAGGCGCACTCTACGATGCGATTGTCGATACCTTCGGCTCGCTTGATGCATTCAAAGATGCCTTTAGCCAAGCGGCGATAGGTCAGTTTGGTTCAGGATTTGCGTGGCTGGTGGTAACAGAAAAAGGTGAGCTTGCAATCACGTCAACACCTAATCAAGACAATCCACTGATGGATATTGCAGAGGTCAAAGGCGAACCTATTTTAGGGTGTGATGTATGGGAACACGCTTATTATCTTAATTACCAGAACAAACGTCCTGACTACGTGAATGCGTGGTGGAAGGTGGTGAATTGGGACTTTGCTGAAAAGGCATACCACAAAGCACTCGAGACGGTTAGCTGATGGAAAGTTAACTGATACAAAAATGCCCCGCAACGCGGGGCATTCAATCATTATGCGATAACGTTTAAGCGAGTTTTGCTTGGATAAACGACAAGGCGTCGTCGATAGCGAACGGTATTTTTTCACCCTCGCGGCGATGTTTATATTCAAACACGCCATTATCCATGCTGCGCTCGCCGATTACGATGGTATGCGGCACACCCACTAGCTCAATGTCTGAGAACATCACCCCTGGACGCTCTTTCCGATCATCAAAGAGTACCTCGATACCGGCAGCAGTAAGATCAGTGTAAAGCTTTTCAGCCGCTTCACGGACACGCTCAGACTTGTGCATATTCATCGGAACAATGGCCACCTTGAAGGGGGCGATAGCATCTGGCCAGATAATGCCGTTTTGGTCATGATTTTGCTCAATGGCTGCAGCCACAACACGCGTAATACCAATACCGTAACAGCCCATTTCTAACATGGCGTTCTTACCGTCTTGGCCTAATACGCCTGCATTCATCTTTTGTGAGTAATTGTTGCCCAGCTGGAAGATATGGCCCACTTCGATGCCACGTTTAAACATCAATGTGCCTTTACCACAAGGACTAGCATCGCCTTCGATAACATTGCGTAGGTCGGCCACTTGGCCAAGCTCGACGTCGCGGCCCCAATTAATGCCGAAGTAGTGCCTGTCGTCAATGTTAGCACCAGCACCAAAGTCACTCATTACCGCGACATTGCGATCGACGATAAAAGGAGCGGGAAGGTCTACTGGGCCCAAAGAGCCAGGGCCTGCACCAACAAGCGCGCGAATTTCTTCTTCGGTCGCGAAAGTGAGCGGTGCTTCCACCTCGGGTAGGTTTTCCGCTTTTACTTCATTGAGTTCATGATCGCCACGGATGATCAGCGCGATAAGATCGGAGTCTACGCTTTCTGACGCTTTGACAAACAGGGTCTTAACTGTTTTTTCGATCGGAAGATCAAACTGCTCCACCAGTTCAGCAATGGTTTTCGCATTTGGCGTATCAACCAGCTCCATCGCTTGGGTTGGCGCATCAGCCTGATCTTGGGGCGCGAGTGCTTCTGCCTTTTCGATATTTGCTGCGTATTCAGACTCAGTCGAGAAAGCAATCAGATCTTCACCACTGTCTGCCAAAACATGGAACTCGTGCGAGGCGGAACCGCCGATGGCACCGGTATCTGCCAACACGGCACGGTAGTCTAGCCCCATGCGATCAAAGATGGCGCAATAAGCCGCGCGCATTTTCTCATAGCTCTGCTCCATACCCGCTTTATCGATATCGAAGCTATACGCATCTTTCATCGTAAATTCGCGAGAGCGCATGACGCCAAAACGAGGACGTACTTCATCACGGAACTTGGTTTGGATTTGATACAAGTTAAGCGGGAGCTGCTTGTATGAATTGATTTCGTTCCGCGCCAAGTGGGTAATCACTTCTTCATGCGTGGGGCCTAAGACAAAATCACGTTGATGGCGATCAGCTATACGTAGCAGCTCAGGGCCAAACTTTTCCCAGCGTCCGGTTTCTTGCCATAAATCTGCTGGTTGCACGACAGGCATCATGGTCTCAACGGCGCCGGCACGGTTCATTTCTTCGCGAACAATACGCTCAACATGTTGAAGCACGCGAACACCGGTGGGCAGCCAAGTATAAAGGCCTGAAGCGAGTTTTCGAATCATACCCGCACGCAACATCAGCTGGTGGCTGACAATTTCTGCGTCGCTAGGGGTTTCTTTCAAAGTAGAAAGCAGATATTGACTGGTACGCATGTAAAGTTATCCGTTGATATTAGCGATCAATAATAAGTAGGGCATATTAACAGCGCGGGGGAGTTTCGACAAAAGCTTCTATGGCCTCAACGTGAATCTGTTCGTTAGATACCATGAAACGCACATTGAAATCGAAAAGATGGACTGCATAGTGTTTAGTATCTGGCTTGCCCTTTCTATAGGCTGGGCGAGGGTCTTGTGCGAGTACCTCCTCAATCACTTGGCGCTGGTATTTGCCCTCAGGATGTTGAGAGAGTGTCGCGAGGGCGGGGCTTGAGAAATGCACCGGCATCAAATCAGGCTTTTGTTGAGCAAACCCGCCCTGAGCACTATCCAGACAGTCAGAGTAGGGAATGTAAGGTTTGATATCGATAATGGGCGTACAATTGACAAGATCGCACCCCCTTACGACTAACCGCACTTGACCCGGTGTGGACTCAACGCGAACCAGCTCTACCGCCGACATCCCGATGCCATTAGGACGAAAGGTTGCTCGACTGGCAAACACGCCGACTCGCTCGTTTCCACCCAAACGCGGGGGACGAACTGTCGGGGACCAACCTTTATCTAAATTGCGATCGAACAAGAATAGCACCCAAAGGTGAGAAAACTGCTCAATGCCCCTTACTGCATCAAGCTGATTCGCATCATCGCATAATTCAATATACGCCAAAGCACTGGGTGCTAGGCCAGGTTGTCGTGGCACAGCAAACTTTTCCTTAAAGGGAGAAATCAATGTGCCAATGGGAGAGATAGAGAAAGTATCTTGCATAGGGTGAAGTTCGGTTAATAGACGCGTGCTAATCTTAACACGCGCTTTTCATTGAGTGTGCAAAGATGCAAGCAACCACGCAGCGTGTCATAATTATCGCCTGATATCGAAAGAGGAAGTGTGAGTGAGTTTTCCCGCTGTTTTTATTGATCGCGATGGTGTGGTCAATGTCGACCACGGCTATGTGGCGGATATCGATAAATTTGAGTACATCGACGGTGTGTTCGATGCATGCCGCGCCCTAAAAGAGAAAGGGTATTTATTAGTGTTGGTGACTAACCAAGCTGGTATCGCGCGTGGTTATTATTCTGAACAAGACTTTTTACAGCTTACAGAATGGATGGACTGGAACTTTGCCGACAAAGGCGTGGACTTTGATGGGATTTATTACTGCCCACATCATGCCAGTGAAGGAGTCGGTGAGTATCGAATTGATTGCGATTGTCGCAAACCCAAGCCGGGTATGTTGATTGATGCCCAGAAAGAGCTCGACATTGATATGTCACGCTCGGTGATGGTGGGAGATAAAGCGGATGATATGAAAGCCGCAGAGAGTGCAGGGGTTGCAACCCGTATGCTAGTGCGCTCAGGTAAACCTGTCACCGAACAAGGCGTCGCATTAGCAACTGACGTTGTTGACTCTATCGCTGATATACCCGATTGGCTTGCTAATCGTTAAAACGACTTGCAAACAGCATCTTGGCGATTATTTGCACAGTTAGATTTTTTTGAACAAAAACGCTTGCATCAAAAAAACAAGTCTCTATAATTCGCTTCTCGTTGGCACGGCAAGCCGCGCTAACAACGGCAAAATTGCCAAGCAAACAAAACGCTTGACTCGATGCCAAAGTGGCGTAAAATGCCACTCCCGCTCAAGATTGGGCGGTGCTCTTTAACAATTTGACCTATGCAATCTGTGTGGGCACTCGTTGAGAATAGACAAAAAGATTTATTCGATGAACTGAGTGACCAAGCGACAACTTTTATAGTTGTTCGGCACAGTCAATTCGTTTGTCTCGTAAGAGACGAACAAAACAGTATTTATCGAGCCGTTTGTCTTTTCTTTTGGGAAAGCAAACACAAAAACTTAAATTGAAGAGTTTGATCATGGCTCAGATTGAACGCTGGCGGCAGGCCTAACACATGCAAGTCGAGCGGAAACGGCAGCATTGAAGCTTCGGTGGATTTGCTGGACGTCGAGCGGCGGACGGGTGAGTAACGGCTGGGAACCTGCCCTGACGAGGGGGATAACCGTT
>NZ_MUFC01000020.1 GCF_001995985.1 Salinivibrio sharmensis
CGAATAAACTCGAAGTCGATGGCACGGTCGATTTTACGAACAAGATGGTCTTTGGGAACAAGTTGTTCCATCGTCACCATTTCAAGTTCATATTGGTGTGGAGAAGGTTCTTGAAGCATACCGGAGCATCCCTATTGCGACACTCCTATTAGATCAAAGGTCTAGCTCGAAAGCTAGACCTTTGTCAGCAGTCTGAACGCCCCAGTTGGGGCGTTTTTCTTCAACGGTGGACAGAGAGGCGGCACTTAACGACGCTGACGCACCGCTTCATACAAACAGACGCCAGTTGCCACGGACACGTTCAAGCTCGACACGCTGCCTGCCATTGGTATCCGGATCAGCTCATCACAGGTTTCACGCGTCAGACGGCGCATGCCATCTCCTTCTGCGCCCATCACTAAGGCTAGCGGCCCGACCAATTTGGTGTCGTAGACATCATGGTCCGCTTCACCCGCCGTACCCACAAACCATACGCCCTGCTCTTTGAGCGCGCGCATGGTTCGCGCTAAGTTGGTGACGCGCACTAAAGGCACGACTTCAGCGGCGCCACAGGCGACTTTTCGTGCCGTGGCATTAAGCTGCGCGGATTTGTCTTTCGGGACAATCACCGCACTGATTCCCGCCGCATCCGCGGTACGCAAGCACGCCCCCAAATTGTGGGGATCAGTCACACCATCAAGCACCAGCAACAAGGGGTTCTCGGTATTAGTGAGAATCGCCTCCAAGTCATTCTCGTTATACTGACGGCCCGCTTTGACACGTGCCACGATCCCTTGGTGCGATGCACCTTGGGTTTTGTCGTCTAACGCCTTGCGTCCGACTTGCTGAATACTGACGCCCAGCATCGCAATCTCATTTAGCACAGGTACCAGACGTTCATCCTGGCGCCCCTTTAACACCATCACCTCAATAAAGCGGGAGGGATCGGTCGCTAAAATCGCTTTAACGGCATGAATACCGTAAATTACTTCATTACTCATGATTTACTTCTTTTTCTGACCCGCTTTGGCTTTTTGTTTCTTCGCCTTTTTCTTACGCGCTTTTTCCGCAGGCGATTTCACTTTGCCCTTTTTGCCGTTTTTATCCGCAGGCGCCTTATCGGCTTCAACATTTGGCACCGCGCCGCGTTTGAGCTGTTGCCGTACCGAGGTGCGCTCACGACGGGCTTGCGGGTCTTTATTCGACTCCGCACGGCCTTTTTTGCGTTTATCGCGCGCGGTTTTGCCCGGGCGACGAGCTTTGCGCTCAGAGCCTACCAGCTCAAAGTCGATTTGTCGCTCATCCAAGTTCACCGACAGCACTTTCACGGTCACCTGATCGCCGAGTCGGAACACACGGCCCGAGCCTTCGCCCACCAGACGTTGCCCTACCATATCAAAGCGATAGTAATCGTTATCGAGGTTAGAAATATGGACCAAGCCATCGATATGTAGCTCATTGAGGCGAACAAAGAAGCCAAAACCAGTGACATTGGCAATCACGCCCTCAAGCTCATCGCCAACGTGATCTTGCATGTATTCGCACTTAAGCCAATCCGCCACATCACGGGTAGCGTCATCAGCACGTCGTTCGGTTTTAGAACACTGCTCGCCGAGCACATCCATATCGTCAAACGAGTAGTGGTAGCCACCGGTCGGGGTCCAACGGTCTTGGTTTTTACCCGCTTGCTTGGCAATCAAGTATTTGATCGCACGATGCAACAGCAAGTCCGGATAGCGACGGATAGGCGAGGTAAAGTGGGCGTATTGTTTTAGCGCCAAACCAAAGTGGCCTTGGTTATCCGCTTGATAGACCGCTTGCTTCATCGAGCGTAGCAACATGGTTTGAATCAGTTCACTGTCAGCACGACCATGCACTTGATGCATCAGTGCTGCGTAGTCTTTCGGTGTCGGTTCTAGGCCACCACTTAAACTCAAGCCTAACTCGCCTAAAAAATCTTTAAAGCCACTAAGGCGCTCTTCTCCCGGCGCTTCGTGAACACGAAAGAGCGCCGGCTCTTTGTGTTTTTCCACAAAACGGGCAGACGCGACGTTGGCCAAGATCATACATTCTTCGATGATCTTATGCGCATCGTTGCGCTCAACCGGCACGATGCGGTCAATTTTACGCTGTGCGTTGAAAATAAATTGGGTTTCCACCGTCTCGAACTCAATGGCCCCACGCTGCTGACGCGCACCACTAAGTACCTTGTACATATCATGCAAGGTCTCCAAGTGCGGTACCAGAGAGCGGTAGCGCTCACGCAACTCCTCGTCCCCTTCCAGAATATGGGACACCTTGGTATAGGTCAGGCGCGCGTGGGAATTCATCACCGCTTCGTAATGCTTGTAGCCAGATAACGTTCCTGATTCTGAAATCGTCATCTCACACACCATACACAGGCGGTCGACTTGCGGGTTCAGCGAGCACAAGCCATTGGAAAGCACCTCCGGCAACATTGGCACCACTTGGTTGGGGAAGTACACCGAATTACCGCGGTTTTGCGCTTCCTTATCCAGCGCCGAATCAGGTCGCACATAGTAACTGACGTCGGCAATCGCCACCCACAAGCGCCAGCCACCCGAGCGTTTACGCTCGCAATAGACCGCATCATCAAAATCGCGGGCATCTTCACCATCGATGGTCACCAGTGGCAAATCACGCAGATCAACACGGCCCTCTTTGGCTTTTTCTGGTACTTCCTCACTCAAGCTTTTCACTTGCTTGAGTACCGCATCAGGCCATTGATGAGGAATATCGTGGGTGCGCATCGCAATCTCGATTTCCATACCAGGCGCCATGTTCTCGCCCAGCACTTCAACAATTTTGCCAACAGGATTGGTTTGCCGCGTCGGGCGCTGCATGATCTCAACCACCACCACATTGCCCATGCGTGCGCCCTGGGTGTGCTCTTTATCAATCACGATATCTTGACCAAGACGGCTATCATCAGGCACCACAAAGCCCATGCCATCTTCAACAAAGTAACGGCCGACAATCTGACCCTGACGCGCTTCGAGCACGCGCACCACACGGGCTTCTTTGCGGCCGCGCTTATCGGTGCCAACACCTTGGGCTAAAATCACATCACCGTGCATCACACTACGCATTTGGTGGTGGGGGAGCATCCAGTCATCGTGGTTGCCTTTGCCCTCTGGGCGTAGAAAACCAAAGCCGTCACGGTGACCAATCACCGTCCCTTTGACCAAGTCCAACCGCTCGGGTAAGGCATAGCATTGACGACGGGTGAACACCAATTGTCCATCACGCTCCATGGCGCGCAGGCGTCGACGTAGCCCTTCATACTGCTCATCACCGGCTAGGCCAAGGTGTGAAAACAGATTATCGCGGCTCACTGGTGCCTTGAAGCTGCGGATAACTTCCAGCAAATGCTCTCGGCTGGGGACCGGATTCTCGTATTTCTCCGCTTCGCGTGCCTGATGAGGATCGGCTGCGAGTGTGTTAGGGGTATTATTTGTCGAACCTGTGTCTTGCGACATAGACCTTTTCCTATTGGCGTATGTTGATTTCATTATATCTGTAAACTGTCGCTATTGCGCCGCGATGATCGCAGTTTGACGTTTTGTTTCAGCGCCTTGCTTGCAGGCAACGAGAGGAGCATGGCACCCAGGCCATATCAAATCAGATTGGGAACAGATGTGTATAGGGAGTGTAACGGATTTTGCGCATAAAGTCGCCTACAGACGCCTCTCGCGGTTACCAATAACTGGTGCGCCGTTTCGCACGGGCGATAATATTCTGTGGCATCCGTGCTTCAAGCGCAGTGCGAAGCTCTGAGATACGGTTGCGGGTTCGAGAATCTGCAGTGATGGTTTGATACAACCAGCGGTAAGCGTCTTCATAATCAAGCGGTGAACCGACATCATCCACCAATAACTCAGCCAGCAAAATGCGCGCACGCGTATCCCCCAGTGAGGCGGCTTCGCGAAGGTAAGGAATCGCTCGGCGTTGATCCTGTTGGACCAGTGTGCCATTGGCGTAGTAACGCCCAATTTGCTCGAGTGCGGCGGGTAGCCCTTGCTGCGCCGCTTGCTTCATATAGTGAACACCGAGGTCCGCGTCTTGATCCACACACACACCCCACGCCAGCATATCACCGTACAAAAATTCATAGGCGGGAGACCCCACACGGGTGGCACGGGCTTCAATATCTTGCACGAGCTGACACTCATCTTGTTTCACCCGCTCAAGATGGGAGTTGGTCTCAAACAGCGTGATGAGTTCACTTTCTTCGTATAATGGCACAGCCGCCCCGACGTCCGCGTGGGCCGTTGTTGTCGTCAGCGTCGCTGTCGTCAAAGAAAGTGAAAAAATCAGCGCTCGAAACTTCATGCCTACTCGCTATTCAACCAGGAAACCCAACAGCAACGCGCACGCCCGCCGTGTGCTTTTTTGTATCGGCACCTTGCATACTGACTTTAGCAAAGGCGGCAAGTTTTTTCCCAGCTCTTCGTCGTCGGGGACGGAGTTGGCCCCTGAGCTGAGCCAGCATATTAGCAGAAGGTACGACATGGACGGCCCCAGTTTTTAATACTCCCCCTTGGCCTAGAAGCCCTCTGAACTCTCAAGCATCAGCATATGGGCACTGCTGTGACACCTCACCGTGTGGCGCTTTATAAGCTGGAGCTGTCCAATGTGACCATGGTTGGCGTGGACGAAATCGCGTCTCGACTCGGGCATCGTTACGTCACCATGTTCCTCAGTCTGCAGCGCAAGCAGAAACCGGTGATTTTCGCTGTCCCAGGTTGCGGCAAGGACAGCATCAAGGATGAGGACCACACACCTAATCAGGTATCGGCATTTGAGGATCTGATTGCCGCTCAGAGCGCCACTGCGGATGCTTGGGCGATCAAAGAAACGTTAAGCTGGAACCAGAAAGCATCAACGCACAGGGAAGGCGATGGCGGTTTTATGTCAGCCCCAGCCTTACAATCAGCGTCAGAAACCTGATCGTAAATTCGCCGGTGGCTGACAAATATCAGTTTAAAAGGCTCTTCTCCAGCTTATGTTTAGAAACTATAGTTGGCACTAAACCAAAGTCTGGGATCTTTCTGGCGGCCATCAGCCTGCGCATCACCGCCATCCAGCTTCCAGGCACTGACCAGCTCCACACTAAAGTCTTGATCTTTATAACGAGCACCAAAGCCAGCGGCAGCCAGCTCACGTGCTCCTTCATCTGTGCCACCTCTGATCGTGCGACCTGCATCCAGCAGCACATAAGGACGGATACCCCAGTCCGATTGGTAACGCAGCTCAATCTGAGTTAACCAGCCGCGACTGTCAGAACCTTCACCCACCGGAAACGCTCTCACCCCGCTGGGTCCACCGATGGAAAAGCTTTCAGAGCCATCCAGCTGCTCATAGTTTGACCACTGGCTGTTAAAGCGGCCATACAAGGAAAGCTTGTCAGACAATGCTTGCAGCCTGATAGCTTCCAGGTTAACCAATAAAAAGCTTTCATCATCGGCTACTGTGCTGCCTATCTGACTGGTGCTGAGTTCCATCTGACCGGGTGTCACTGACAAACTCCCCCAGGTAACCCCTCCACGTCCCAAGGCATCGCGATGATCAAACAACAAGGCTAAAGGCAGGCTGTAGCTTTCCGTGGCCTTTTTATAACTGCTAATGTCTGCCGTATCATCCAGATCCTTATACTGCAGCGTGGCGCTCAGACGCAGGTTGCTAGTCTGCGAACGCAGCATAGGGTAACTCACACCCGTGGCAAAAATATCCGCGGTGCCTGTGTAGCCTTCAAAGCCCTTCCCCAGCGTATAATCCGTGTGGGAATAACTCAGGGAGCCGCGCAGGCCATTCGTCATCAGCGGCATCGCATAACTAAAGCTGCCCAGCCAGGTTTCTTCGCTGGTGTAGAGCGCTGAAACACTCAGTTCATCACCCACGGTGAGCAACCGGTTGACTTGCAGATCCCCGCGACCGCGATAAGCCCCAGAAAAACGGCTACCGTGATTATCAGCAGAGACCCGCCCGGTTATGCGTTGCGTTTCATAAACCTGCACATCCAAATTGCCTGTACCCATTTGTTCACCGGGTCGCATTACAGGCACCACGGCAATACCGGGCAGATCGCCCATGATCATCAATTGACGTTCCAGCAGGCTGGATTCAATCACATCACCCGGCTGCAAAGGGCTGACAAAACGCTGAGCTTCTGTGGCTAGCTCTGAATCACCCTGAGTACTTACCTGTCCATAACGCCCTTCAATGACATAAATCTTCAACTCATTGCTGGCGAGATCCTGCGCAGGCAACAAGGCGCTAGCAAACACATAACCCTGTTTGCGGTAAAACTGGCTGATCTGATTGGCAAGATCTTGCAGACCGGCCATATCATACTGCTTCCCCTTATAGTCACCCAACTGTGCAAGCAGTTTTTCTTCACTAAAAACCTGATTACCCTGCAGGCGAATGGCACTGACCTGCACCTTAGCACCGCCGATTTCAGCAGTTGTCAGTTGACCGGCATCCAGATCTAGTTCAACAGAGGGTGTCAACGGTGCTAGCTCACGCGGCTGGCTTTGCTGCTGAATCTGCCCAGCATCCGGGCGCTCCTGAGCTAAAGTGCTCGCCGGAAACGCAAGCAAAGCCAAAGCAAGTGGGATAGGGTTGAGTTTATACATCATGTTATTACTGTTCCTCTTGAGCCGTCATACCGGCAACTGTGCGAATACCACCTTCAACCACAAAAATACGCTGTGGCCCCATACCCAAAGCACTGCTTCCTGAGTTGAAATCAGCTTCACTGACTTCAACGATTTCCATTCCGTCGGACAGTTGCTGTGTATCCGTGGATGCTCCAACGTCACTAAAAACGTTGCTGGTAGCTGATGAAGTGGCTTCCTTGCGGATCACAGCGACCCGCTGCTGATCTGGAGCGGGCTGAGTGTCATTGCCACGACTAGCAGTGATGCTGGCGGTCAGGCCATTGGGCGCGACCAGCGTGTAGTTACCCGCATCATCCCCAGTCAGCGTCAAACCGGTCACGGTCACAGCTTTATTATCACCGACGTTTTTATCAGCAAATGCCCCCGTCGCCGTGCCTTCCAAGCTCACCTGATCGTTACCCAAAGCATTGATGGCCGCTGTGCCACTTAGGTTGGCATTGGTAGTGGCATCATAGGTTTTGCTCTCGGCAGTTARGCCAGTGACATCCAGGTTGGCTTTGCTGATRCTGGCGGTCAGGCCATTGGGCGCGACCAGCGTGTAGTTACCCGCATCATCCCCGGTCAGCGTTAAACCGGTCACGGTCACAGCTTTGTTATCACCGACGTTTTTATCAGCAAATGCCCCCGCAGCCGTGCCTTCCAAGCTCACCTGATCGCCACCCAGAGCATTGATGGCCGCTGTGCCACTTAGGTTGGCATGGGTAGTGGCATCATAGGTTTTGCTCTCGGCAGTTAGGCCAGTGACATCCAGGTTNGCGTTAAACCGGTCACGGTCACAGCTTTGTTATCACCGACGTTTTTATCAGCAAATGCCCCCGCAGCCGTGCCTTCCAAGCTCACCTGATCGCCACCCAGAGCATTGATGGCCGCTGTGCCACTTAGGTTGGCATGGGTAGTGGCATCATAGGTTTTGCTCTCGGCAGTTAGGCCAGTGACATCCAGGTTAGCTTTGCTGATGCTGGCGGTCAGGCCATTAGGCGCGACCAGCGTGTAGTTACCCGCATCGTCACCGGTCAGCGTCAAACCGGTCACGGTCACAGCTTTGTTATCACCGACGTTTTTATCAGCAAATGCCCCCGCAGCCGTGCCTTCCAAGCTCACCTGATCGCCACCCAGAGCATTGATGGCCGCTGTGCCACTTAGGTTGGCATGGGTAGTGGCATCATAGGTTTTGCTCTCGGCAGTTAGGCCAGTGACATCCAGGTTGGCTTTGCTGATGCTGGCGGTCAGACCATTGGCATTGGGAGCGACCAGCGTATAGTTACCCGCATCGTCACCAGTCAGCGTCAGACCAGTCACGGTCACAGCTTTATTATCACCGACGTTTTTATCAGCAAATGCCCCCGCAGCCGTGCCTTCTACGCTTACCTGATCACTGCCCAGAGGCGTGACGTCAGCTATCAAGTTAGCAACAGTGGTGGCATCATAGGTTTTGCTCTCGGCAGTTAGGCCAGTGACATCCAGGTTGGCTTTGCTGATGCTGGCGGTCAGGCCATTGGCATTGGGAGCGACAAGCGTATAGTTACCCGCATCGTCACCAGTCAGCGTCAGACCAGTCACGGTCACAACTTTATTGTCACCGACGTTTTTGTCAGTAAATTCACCCGCAGCAGTGCCTTCTACGCTCACCTGATCATTGCCCAGGGGCGTGACGTCAGCTGTCAAGTTAGCAATAGTAGTGGCATCATAGGTTTTGTCCTCGGCAGTCAGGCCAGTGACATCCAGCTCTTTTGCGGTGACTTCAAAGGTTGCAAGGCTGCTATCAACAACAATGTCGTAGCCTGTTTGACCTGAGTGAAACCCACTGACAAGATTGCGCGAACCTGCATTTTTGCTATCAAGAATGAAGCCGTCCCCCTGGATGAGGTTTGAATCATAAGTGCCATTTGTCACGCTCCATGTCAGATTGAGCAGGTTATTGTCAACCTCGGTAGTGGCATCGTAGGTTTTGGTCAGGGTGGCATTTTCACTCTTGGTTACAGTTACAGTGGCGACGTCCATAAAGTGACGCAGTAGTGGAGCACTGTGACCTTCATAGATACGCCAGGTTTTATCAGAGCCACCTGTTGTGGATAAATCCCATTCTGCAAAGGTACTGGCAGTTTGCATTTCAGCGGTGGTTTTGCCCTTACCACCTGCGCTGTCTGTTGTACCTGATGCCTCTTTATCCCAATAGCTGTTGGTAATATTGCCACTACTGTTCCGACCGACCAAACCACCAACGTCGCTATCACCACTAATATTGTCTGTCACCGCATAGCTGTTGGTAATATTGCCGCGACTGTTCCAACCGACCAAACCACCAACGTACTGTGCACCAATAATGCCCCCTGTCACGGCATAGCTATTGGTAATATTGCCGCGACTGTTCGAACCGACCAAACCACCAAAGACAACGGACGATTTACCACTAATATTTTCTGTCACCGCATAGCTATTGGTAATATTGCCTTGCCTGTTCGAACCGACCAAACCACCAACGTACTGCTCACCACTAATATTGTCTGTCACCGCATAGCTATTGGTGATAGTGCCTTTCGATTTTGAACCGACCAAACCACCAACGTTGCTATTACCACTAATATTGTCTGTCACCGCATAGCTATCGGTGATATTGCCTTTCGATTTTGAACCGACCAAACCACCAACGTACTTATCACCACTAATATTTTCTGTCACCGCATAGCTATTCTTAATAAAAACATTGTATGCAGATCCAACTAAGCCACCTATATAATCACTACTACCTTCTATATTCCCTGTGGAATAACTGCTTTCAATGGAGAAAACAGACCCATCTCCACTTACATAACCAACAAGTCCTCCTACATATCGGTTTCCTTCCACATTTGCAGAAGATGAACTATTCAAGATAAAGTTTGAGCCCTTTTGCATATTTCCAATCAGGCCACCAACCTGACCGCCACTGGCTTTTACTGATCCAGATGTATGAGCATTATTGACATAGGTGTTGTTGGCGAACCCGATAAGCCCCCCTACCCCTATTCCTTGGGCTTTTCCAGTAACACTGATATTGACTAAACCAATATTTTGGATTCGAGCCCCATCAGTTCGACCAAAAAAACCTTTTGACCCATAACCTGTATCCGCTATTTTAACATCACTTACTTCGTGACCAAGGCCATCAAAATGACCCGTAAATTCACTACCCCTGCCACTACCAATTGGTGTCCAGTCATCATCACCAGTTACAGTCAAATCATCGCCCAGCGCGTAGCTACCTGAGAGATGATCCTTCATCTTCTGAAGGTCGACTTGAGTATTAACTACTGTGTATTCAATAGCTGTTCCGTCATTCCCTAGCTTGGTACTGAAGTTTTCCCCTGCTTGCAGGTTAACGGGAGCATTGATGTTGTAGGTGGCCGTATTGTCCGAAGCTACTGCTCCCTGTCCGTATTCCAATACCAGCTTGCCACCAGAGCCATCACTGGCATCGATGGAACTATTGATTTCGATATTACGCTTAGCATTCAGGGTGAGGGTGTTCCCGCTTGTCCAAGTCACTTCGTCATTAACAAAAATATCGCCGTTGCCGTCTGTTGTTTTGCCTTCAACACTTTGAATGGTGACATTGTTTGTTGCCAGATTGGTACCCAGCTGCGTACCAGTAATATCCCCTCCGCTGGCGGCAATGGTGTAGTCATTGGGATCTATTAGCCACTCTCCGGTCTGGCCATTTTCAGCTTGGGTGGTGACTTGCACATCCTTGATTTCAACCTTTGCTGCTGAGGTTTCGATAAAGCCGCCATTTCCTGCTGTGGGTGCGCTGGCATCCAGGGTGCCTGCCACTTGTGCTGTGCCACTTTGCATATCACCCATCAGCATAATGCGGCCATCTTCGCCCGCAGCAAGCGTTTGTGCCTGGGTGATGCCAGTGTGGTTGATGACGCTGGCGGTGAGTTCGTTGGCGGCTTTGGCCGTCAGATACACCAGTCCACCATCGGCACGAATAGCACCGCCTTGTTCGATATAGGTTTCCAGCTGTGCTTCTTCGACTTCAATGCTCAGTGGCCCACCCAGATCCAGCACTACTTTGCTGCCAGCCCCCATCAGAGCGCCACCTCCCGGGGTAGTGATATTGCCGGTATTGATGATCCGAGTGGCAATCATGGCCACCGCACCGCCTTGAGTAGTGGTGATGTTGCCCTGGTTGATGATGGCGTTGCTGCTGTCACCGGCAAAGCGGTAGTTGCCCGCCATAAAGTCTTCAGTGGTAATATCCAGCGTGGAAGCCACTAGCGAACCCACATCCACTCGTGCGGTATTGCTGAACATAATGCCGTTGGGGTTGACCAGAAAAACCCGGCCATT
Organism: Salinivibrio sharmensis; assembly: GCF_001995985.1. Lineage (GTDB taxonomy): Bacteria > Pseudomonadota > Gammaproteobacteria > Enterobacterales > Vibrionaceae > Salinivibrio > Salinivibrio sharmensis. The sequence goes on from NZ_MUFC01000020.1 coordinate 11,016, forward strand.
GGCATTAATAGCACCGCGAATATCAGATACCTGATTGCCAGTCACGCGGTTAAGTGCAGCAGCCTGGCTGTTTGGCTGTACAAAGTTGACGGTGTGGCCTTCGGCAACGGAGAAGTTCTGCCAGTCGATGGCCATATTCTGGCTATTCTGCTGCACAGTGAGGGTGCTGTCGGAAGAGTTAATACTCCCTTCACCGGCCACCACCTGCCCACCGCTAGGTAAGGCCGCCTGAGTCAGGGTTGAAAAAGGTAAAACCAGTAACAGTAGCGTACCGGTGGCAATTCTGTTCGGTGACGTGGCCACCAGTGATCCAGCTGAGGCAGTTTTAGACTTGGAGCGGGCCAGTTCAGACACGGCCTGCCAAGTTCTTGTACTTTTATTCCAGACGACTTTGCACGTCCTATTCATAGCGTAACCCTAATTTTTGGTAGACAACTTTTGATAGTTTACTGCATCAGTTAACAGAATGTAACTTCTTGCTTTATTGTCTAAAAATCAACTCCTGACCAAAAATAGAATGAAGAGGCAGTTTATAGCGCTAGTCACGAGCTTTTTTCGCAGACGGCTAGGGATAACGTCCAGGTAATTAACTTCCGCTTTCTGATGAGGAAACATCAATTTAACCAGAGCTTCCCGTGCAAGAATCTCATTGAGTTTGCTGTTTAGGAGGCTAGATGAGAAAAACTGACTGGTCTAACCAGATAAAAATCGGTACCGTATTGCAGTGCCTGCAGGTGGACTTTACTTTCACTGCGAGCGGATCACAAAAATACACGGATCGCGGTTGTCTTCAATCACGGCAATGGCCGGAGGGGGCTCATTTTTACGCTTTCTCGCGATTTGGCTTCCAATTCACACCACTAGGCATAAAAAAAGCCAGCGATTAACGCTGGCCTTTGTTGTCACGCTATCCAAGTGCTTAGCTGTTGAAAGGATGCACTTTGATAATAGTTTCGTTACGATCAGGGCCGGTCGATACCACATCGATAGGCACACCAGTCAGCTCTTCGATACGCTTGATGTAATCGAGCGCCGCTTGCGGCAGTTCGTCGAGAGATTTCACCCCAAAGGTGTTTTCACTCCAGCCAGGCATGCTTTCATAGATAGGCTCGATGTTCTCATACGCGTCAGCGGCCAATGGAGAAACCTCAACGGTTGAACCGTCTGCCATCTTGTAACCGGTACAGATTTTGATTTCTTCCAAGCCGTCCATCACATCAAGCTTGGTTAAGCAGAAACCCGATACCGAGTTAATTTGTACAGCACGACGCATTGCCACCGCATCAAACCAACCACAACGACGCTTACGGCCCGTGGTTGCGCCGAACTCAGCGCCTTTGGTGCCAAGGTGCATGCCAATCTCATCATCCAGCTCAGTCGGGAATGGGCCTGCCCCTACACGGGTGCAGTAGGCTTTAGCAATCCCCAACACATAGCCAAGATGACGCGGGCCAAAGCCAGAGCCTGCCGCGACACCGCCTGCGGTGGTGTTCGATGAGGTCACATACGGATAGGTGCCGTGGTCGATATCAAGCAAAGTGCCTTGCGCGCCTTCAAACATGATTTTGTCACCACGCTTGCGGGCATCATCCAGCTCTTGGGTCACGTCCATCACCATACCGGTGAGGATGTCCGCTTGATCCATGACTTTCGCCAAGGTCTCTTCGTAGCTTACTGGCTCGGTTTTGTAGAAATGCTCAAGCTGGAAGTTGTGGAACTCCATCACTTCTTTGAGCTTTTCAGCAAAGGCTTCTTTGTCGAACAAGTCGCCAACGCGTAGACCACGACGGGCGACCTTGTCTTCGTACGCAGGACCAATACCACGCCCCGTGGTACCGATAGCTTTCTTACCGCGTGCTTGCTCTCGTGCCGCATCTAGTGCGATGTGATAAGGCAGGATCAGTGGACAAGCTTCTGACAGGAATAGGCGCTCACGCACAGGCACACCACGTGCTTCCAGCTCACCCATTTCTTTCAGCAAAGCGTCTGGAGATAGCACCACACCGTTGCCGATAATACATTTAACGTTGTTGCGGAGGATACCAGAAGGAATCAAGTGTAGGACGGTCTTTTCACCGTCAATGACAAGAGTATGACCTGCGTTGTGACCGCCTTGGTAGCGAACCACGTATTTTGCATCTTCAGTCAAAAGATCAACGATCTTTCCCTTACCTTCGTCACCCCATTGGGTGCCGAGAACGACTACGTTATTACCCATCTTCTTCGATATGCAGCTAGTTAAAAATGGATTCTAGCACCTTAAAAACTCGGTTGCAGTCATTTTTTAACCGTATCGACATTTTCACTCACCTACTCGGTACCAGGCTGCTGAGTGTTAAGCTAAAAACTGGTAAGCCAGCACACCCCCAATCACCACTAAGCAGCCACCCAGGCGTCTCAGTTGCGTGTCAGACTGCTCACCTAAAGCCATGACCATTTGTCGCCACTGTTTGGGCAATAACATCGGCCCTAGCCCCTCTACCACTAACACCAGTGCTAACGCTCCCCACACGCTCTCCATAATGACCTCCAGCTACATAAACATGGCGTTGCGAGATAAAAAAAGACAAGGCCTTGGCCTTGTCTTTCAAACGAGATAGCTCACTTAACGATTTACTTTTCTATCGCTTCAGGTTGCTTCATGTATTTGAAGAAATCACTCTTCGGATCCACAACTAGCATATCACTCTTACTGTTAAAGCTCTTGCGATACGCTTGTAGCGAGCGAACAAAGCTATAAAACTCAGGCTCTTTCTTGAAAGCACTGGCAAACAGCTTCGCCACTTCCGCGTCAGCTTCACCTCGGGTGATCCTGGCTTGACGCTCTGCCTTAGACAGAATCGTCGCCACTTCGAGCTCAGCTTGTGCACGAATGATTTCCGCTTGCTCGCGACCCTGAGCACGATGGCGGCGGGCTACGGCCTCACGCTCAGCACGCATACGGGCATAAATCGACTCACTGATTTCGCTCGGCAAGTTGATACGCTTGATACGTAAATCAATTAACTCAATCCCCAAATCACGCGAGCCCTCGCTGGCCGCACGCTCAAGGACACTTTTCATCACTTGATCACGCTTTTCAGACACAATCTCTTTGATGGTCTTGTTACCAATTTCGGCACGCAGACCATCGGCGACTCGACGTTGCAACAGAGATTCAGCCGTCAGTTTATTACCGCCCCCCGTGGACAGATAATACTGGCCAAAGTCTTTAATACGCCATTTGACGTACGAGTCGATAATAACGTCTTTTTTCTCAGCGGTAACAAAGCGGTCAGCGCGGTCATCCATAGTTTGAATACGCGCATCCAGCGTCTTAACGCGATCGAACAATGGCAGTTTGAAGTGCAGACCGGGCTGATAGATTTTCGCCACGTCGTTGTCCGCTTTAAGCACGCGGCCAAAACGAATAACAATGCTACGCTCACCTTCACTCACCACGAAGATCGACATCAAAAAGACCACTGCCGCTAGGACGACAACTGGGATCATCATCTTACGCATGCTTAGTATCTCCCTTCTCGTGATGAACCAGAACGCGGCGCAGACTCTTGCTGTTTAGGCTGAGCGCTTTGCTCAAGCTCAATACCATATTGGCTGCTCGACGTTTCTTTACGCTGGTTAGCGCCAACGGCTGCGCCTCCCATTAGCTTATCCAGTGGGAGATACATCAGGTTGCTGTTGCCGCTTTGCGAGTCCACCATCACCTTACTGGTGTTGCTGTACACTTCTTCCATGGTCTGAATATATAGCCGGTTGCGCGTCACACGGGGGGCATCACGATACTCAGGCAACAGTTTCTCAAATTGAGACACTTCACCCTCTGCTTCGTTAACGGTACGCTCTTTGTAACCCAATGCCGCTTTTTTCAGCGTTTCAGCACGACCCGTTGCTTTCGGCAACACATCATTACGATACGCTTCGGCTTCACGGATAAAGCGTGCTTCATCTTCTCGCGCTGCAATCGCATCATCAAAGGCGTCTTTTACTTGCTCTGGTGGACGCGCATATTGGAAGTTGACGTCAACCACCAGCAAGCCCATATCATATTTATCGATGATTTCGTTCAGCTCGACCTGGGTGCGCTCACGCACTTCTTGACGACCACGGGTGATGATGTCATCCATCAACGAATCACCGACCACCGCACGCAGTGCTGAGTCGGTTGCTTGACGCAAGCTGTCATCCGCGTTGGTCACGCTATAAAGATACTGCTGTGGATCCATCACGCGGTACTGAACGTCCATCTCTACATTGACGACGTTTTCATCTTTGGTCAGCATCAGGCCAGAGCTGTTGAGCGAACGAATCGACTCTACATCCACCGTGCTTACCGTATCCACAAAGGTTGGCTTCCAGTTTAGGCCCGGTTGAACGATACGATCATACTGACCAAACCGCAGAACCACACCACGCTGAGCTTCCCCGATGGTGTAAAACCCGGAAATACCCCAAACGATGATACCCACCAGCGCGAGAACGCCTAGCCCTGCCATACCACCGCCGAACGATGGTCCTTTGCCTTTACGGCCACCTAAGCCACCCAATTTGCGGCTTAGTTTGTTAAACAATTCATCAAGATCCGGTGGCCCTTGATTACGGCCTCCACGATTCCCCCAGGGGTCTTTGTCGGGACCGCCATTGTTTCCTGGCTCATTCCACGCCATTCGCGCACTCCATCAAATTGATCTGACGATAATTTTTTACTCTAGCAGCCTAATCACTGACGATAAAGTCGCCGAGCTGGTTGCCTTCTCTTTTTTCTAGTCGATACCAGTCTGTTTGTGGCAGCCTGACATCAACTAACAGATGCCCATCATCTTGATATTCTTCACTGATAACACATCGCATCTGGTGAAATTTACTTTGCATTCGACCCGCCATGCTGGGTGGCAATCGCAATTGATGCCGCACCATGGTGCCAGATAAACGCTCAGTAAGGGCTTCAAATATGAGCGCGATACCTTGACCAGACAACGCTGACACCCAGACTGCTTTCGGAACGCCCTCTTCGTCCCGTTCAATACGAGGCTCAGCCTGATCCAGACTATCTATCTTGTTCATAATGATAAGATGAGGCACATCTGCCGCATCGATTTCATCTAACACACTGTTTACCGCTTCAATGTTTTCACCAAAGCGTTCATCACTGGCATCGACCACGTGTAGTAGCAAGCTCGCTTCTTGCGTTTCTTGAAGCGTTGCTTTAAATGCCGCGACCAAGTCATGCGGTAAGTGACGAATAAAGCCGACGGTATCCGCCAATATCGCGGTACCCACGTCGTCCACTTCAATACGGCGCAATGTCGGATCCAAGGTGGCAAACAGCTGATCGGCCGAATATACCCCCGCTTCGGTGATCCGATTAAACAAGGTTGATTTGCCCGCATTGGTATATCCCACCAATGACACAGTCGGTACTTCCGCCCGTGCCCGAGCGCGCCGCCCTTGCTCTCGCTGTTTCGCCACTTTATCCAGTCGCTTCAAAATCGCTTTTACCCGATCACGGACTAAGCGACGGTCTGTTTCCAACTGTGTTTCACCCGGGCCACGCAAGCCAATCCCGCCTTTTTGACGCTCAAGGTGAGTCCAGCCTCGCACCAGCCGGGTAGATAAGTGGCGTAACTGCGCCAGCTCAACTTGCAACTTACCCTCATGGGTACGCGCACGCTGGGCAAAAATATCGAGGATCAATCCGGTTCGGTCTAACACTCGGCATTTAAATCGCTGCTCTAGGTTGCGCTCTTGGGCCGCGGATAAAGTGTGATTAAAAATCACAATGTCCGCGCCGACTTGTTGCACAGTATCTGCTATTTCTTGGGCTTTTCCCTCTCCAACAAAATATTTGGGATGAGGGGACTGACGGCTGCCGACAACAACTTGCAAGGCATCGACACCCGAGGATGACACCAGCATTTGAAATTCGCTGAGATCATCCCACTCGCCATCATGGGTAAAGTTTATATGAACGAGTACAGCCTGTTCACCGGCCTCGTAACGGTCAAACAAGCGATAGACTCCTTAGCAATAGAATGCTTTATTCCTCAGGTTTTTCTTGCTGACGTTCGCCCTGTGGACGCTCACCAGCCCCTTGATTATTGTTGTGGTGGCTCACAGCACGTGCCGGCACAACGGTTGAAATCGCGTGCTTGTACACCATTTGATTAACCGTATTTTTTAGCAGGATCACGAACTGATCAAACGATTCGATTTGGCCTTGCAACTTAATACCATTTACTAGGTAAATGGAAACAGGAATGCGCTCACGACGTAACGCGTTCAGGAATGGGTCTTGTAATGATTGCCCCTTAGCCATTATTTCTTTTCCTTATTTGTTTGTAATTGTAGTCAATTGTCGCGGTTAAGCAGCGTCCTTGTCAGTGACAGTATACATCAAGTTTCCGCCCCTGCCGTCAACGCTTTTGTCACCGTTTGTAAAGACAGCGACGGCGTGTCGCTATCAAGCCAAGTCACATTATCCCAGCCTCTTAGCCAGGTTATTTGACGCTTGGCTAACTGGCGCGTCGCGCAAATCCCACGGTAAACGGCTTCATCATGGGTGCAACGTCCGGCCAAATAGTCCCACATCTGGCGATACCCAACGCAACGGATCGAAGGAAGATCTGGGTGCAGATCGCCTCGTTCGTATAACACGCGTACCTCCTTTTCAAACCCCGCGTCGATCATTTTATCGAAACGAAGCTCGATGCGGCGATGCAATTCGCCTCGATCCTGAGGCGCTATTGCAAATTGGTGTACCTGATACGGCAAAGGTTCACCTTTTTTTTCTGTCAATGCTGTTAGGGTCTGGCCACTGATCCGATAGACTTCTAACGCCCGCGTAATTCGCTGAGGATCGTTAGGGTGGATCCGCGCCCCCGACACGGGATCGACCTCACACAACTGAGCATGTAATGCTTCCCACCCATGCTGTTGTGCCTCGTTCTCTAGCGCGTCACGAATGTCAGGATCCGCACTCGGCAACGGTGATAGTCCTTCTAGCAATGCTTTAAAATACAACATGGTGCCTCCCGCCAACAGTGGGATCTTGCCATCCGCGACGATCCGCGCCATTTCTGTGAGCGCATCGTCACGAAAGTCTGCCGCCGAGTAGGCTTGAGACGGATCGCGTATATCGATTAAACGATGTGGTGCTTGCGCTAATTCCTCCGCTGTCGGCTTGGCAGTCCCAATATCCATCCCACGATAAATCAGTGCCGAATCAACACTAATGATTTCCACCGGCAAAGTCTGGCGTATTGCAATGGCCAAATCCGTTTTCCCGGATGCAGTCGGCCCCATCAAAAAAATCGCTTTAGGCAGCGGGTTAGTCATGCTGTAATGCTTCTATCACTGAGGTCAGGTCGAGGCGTTTAAAGTAGCGCTGACGGCCCTTTTCTAACGCATCCCCCTGCCAATATTGTTCAATGTCCGATACGGTTTGTACCGCTTGCGCAAGGCTGACTGGATCCGATGCTACTGTCAACTGCTTTGCCAGCCAACTGCACATACTCGCGCTGTGATCCGTGTGGGATTGGTCGGGGTCTAACCGCCCCAAAAAATCCAGCAGAGCGGGGATAAATGCTTGCAAGTTATGTTGGCGTAGTGGCTGGCACACCGACATCACCATTAATTGTTGCCCTTTAGGGCGAATATGCAGCCCAAACTGACCAAGTAACGCCTGATACAGAGTTACCCGTTGGCACTCCTCTGCAGAGGCAGATAACCGCTGTGGGATCAATAACGGTTGCGTGATGAGCCCTTCATCCAGAGCGGGTTGCAACGCACCTAGATGGCGCCAGCATTCTAGCTGGTGATGATCGGCCAACCATAATCCCTCGCCCCACAACATCAGCACATAGTGCTGCTCAACCACTGTAAGCACCTTGCCTAATCCAGACTGGCCACTGCCTGCCGTTGTTGAGGCGCTATCAAGCGTTGCTGGGACGCTGTCAAAATGTGACAACGTCGTCGAGCGCTTTTGCATAGCATCACTAAGGTCAGTGCCTGTATCAGATTGGGGCGTCATCAATGCTTGATACGCTTGCGTTGCTTGCTTTGAAGGAGAGCTTGAGGGCGCAGCCGGTCTTCCTGCCCACTCTGAACCGTGAGAGGGGCCACCACCGCGTGAGCCGCCACTGGCGTCGCGCTTATACGATGCCGTATCTCGCGACGAGGTCGTCAGTGGTGAACCGCCGCCTTCGCGTTTACCCGGGTAATCAGGAAACGCGTCTACGGCTTGTTGGTATGGATTAGGTTTGGCGGTCGCAGAGGCTCGCGGCTGATAGGTTACCGCTTCTCTTATCTCTCCCGTGTCAGGATCCACGCCGTTTTCGGCTGACAATGCCGCTTGTTGTAAACCGTCATAAATAGCTTGATAGATAAAATCATGGACCAAGCGCGCCTGATGAAAACGGACTTCATGTTTAGCGGGGTGCACATTAACATCCACTTGATGCGGATCGACATCGATATATAGTACGAAAGCGGCGTACTGATCCCGTGCAAGGCTTTGTTCATACCCTTGACGAATGGCGTGGTTAATCAGCTTGTCTTTCATCATGCGCTGATTGACAAAACAATGCTGCATATCGTTTTGCTGCCGTGCGCCTTCCGGTGTGCAGATCCAGCCGCTCAACACCATATCGTGATGGTGCAGGTCAATCCGCAACGCATGATCAACAAATTTTTGCCCACAAATTGCCTTAACACGGCGTAACGGGTCACCATTTTCTGGCACACGTCGATATTGGCGTACTTGCGTACCGTTGTGGCGCAGATTGATGGAAATATCAAACCGGCTCAATGCAATGCGGCGCAGTAGCTCATCAATGTGGCCAAACTCGGTTTTGTCGGTGCGTAAAAATTTTCGCCGCGCTGGGGTGTTAAAGAACAAATCCACCACTTCCACAGTGCAACCCACAGGGTGCGCGGCAGGCTTCACATTCACCGCCATCTCTCGGCCTTCGGCAAACGCCGACCACGCCTCTTGCTGGTCAGCGGGACGCGAGGTGATGGTAAGACGAGATACCGAACTCACACTGGCCAGCGCTTCGCCTCGAAATCCCAAGCTCATGATCGCTTCAAGATCATCAAGGCTATGGATCTTAGACGTGGCATGCCGACTGAGGGCAAGCTGCAGATCGGCTTTGCTGATCCCACACCCGTTATCGCGCACGCGGATCAGTTTGCTGCCCCCTTTTTCAATATCCACGTCAATGCGGGTCGCCCCCGCATCAATGCTGTTTTCTACCAGCTCCTTGACCACCGAGGCAGGACGCTCAACCACCTCACCTGCTGCAATCTGGTTAGCAAGGCGCGCGGGTAAAATCTCAATCGCCATATTAGCTTCCTGGGATGATCAGCGTTTGTCCGACCGCCAGCGTATCAGAGCGTAATTCATTGGCGCGACGAAGACTCTCAATCGTCACCCCGTAATTGCTGGCAATTTTGCCAAGGTATTCACCGCGTTTGACTTTGTGCTTAACCGCTGGCGATGTCGCGCCTGGCACTTTCAGCTTTTGTCCCACCCAAAGCGTGTCTGACTTCAAGTTATTTGCGCGGCGCAATGTAGCCACTGAGACTTGGTAGTGCTCGGCAATTTTGCCGAGAAACTCCCCTCGACTGACGGTATGAGTGAGCGTGCGTGTTGCGGCTGTGGCGTCTGTTTTTCCTGCCAGCTTCGCCACATCAACGTTGGGGATCGACAGAATTTGCCCTACCCGCAAGGTATTTGAGGTCAGCCCGTTGGCCGATTTGATCGCCGAAACAGAGCTTTTATATTTTTTGGCGATCACCGACAGTGACTGGCCGGCGCTGACTTTATGTTTTACGCCGTTTTTCCGCGCGGCAAATAGAGTACCGTCTGGCGGGAAACGCTCAAAGTAATTGCGAATGCCATGATAGACCGCATCTGCGAGCCGACGCTGGTGATCGCGCTGAAACAGCAAACGTTCTTCTTGCGGATTAGAGATAAAACCAACTTCGACCAGCAAAGACGGAATATCGGGTGATTTTAACACCGCCAAACTGGCGTGTTCTGGGCTCGACTTGTGTAATTTGGTGACTTTGCCGAGCTCCTTTAATACCCGTTTCGCGACATTAAAGCCTTCTTTTTGCGAGTTACTAAACTGCAAATCCAACACCGCACGACTTAGATACTCGTCTTCATTATTCTGTGCCAGCAAAGAGCCACCACCTAATAAATTGGATTGCTCTTCGTGTTTCTCAATCCAACGACCAATCTCACTATTCGCTCGGCGACGAGAGAGTACCCAGACTGACGCGCCACGAGGCTGTGGTTTGTGGAAGCCATCCGCGTGTACCGAGACCAATAAATGGGCTTTGTGTTTACGTGCAATTTCAGACCGACGGTTCAAATCGACAAAATAATCGCCCGTTCGGGTTAAGACCGCGCGCATTCCCGGCACAGCGTTGATCCGTGCCGCCGTTTTCTTGGCAATTGAGAGCGTGACGTACTTTTCAAATTTACGGCTAGGGCCCACTGCGCCCGGGTCATTGCCGCCGTGCCCCGCATCGATTGCCACCACAATATCTTCAGTGCCAAAGGGCAATGCGGCCACCGTTTCACGACGCTTCTTTTCGGCAACAGATAATTCGGGCTTGTTTTTATCCACTTTCTTTGGGTGGGGCAAGTCGACTACCAGACGATGACCGTACTCACCACCGGGCGCGAGTGAGAAGATATGCGGCTTGGCACCGTCTTTTAATTCAAAGACTAGCCGGTAGGTCGATGCCTCTGGCGGGCTACTTTTACGAATCTTACTCAGAATATCGCTGCCTTTGACCGGCTTAGGTAAGCGCGTCGCCAGCTGGCTTTGCTTTAAATCAACCACCAGCCGATCGGGGCGTGACAGAGAGAAATAGCTAAAACTGGGTTTATCTTCGAGATCAACCACCACCCGGGTCTCATTGGGGGCGGGCCATACTCGAATATTTTCAATCTTATTGGCCCAACTTGTTGCACTCAACAAACTGGCGATCATTAAGGTGCAAAGCCGCTGCCACATCATGCTAGTCTTCCCATTCTAGGCGGTCGATAATTGCAGCGCCAACACGAGTGTTCGCGTCAATAACCAGCGCTCGTTGCTCACCCTCATAGCGCAGAGTAATGTCCAAGTCAGCGCGAGGTAACCAGCCCTGGCCTTTTTCCGGCCACTCAATCAAACAAAGCGCTTGTTCATTAAAATAATCACGGATCCCCATAAACTCCAGCTCTTCTGGATCGCCCAGTCGGTAAAGATCAAAGTGATAAACCTGCCAAGGCGTTAACTGGTAAGGCTCTACGAGCGTATAGGTGGGGCTTTTCACATTTCCGGTATGCCCCATCGCTTGCACAAAGCCCCGGCAGAACGTGGTTTTACCGGCACCAAGATCACCATGTAAATAACAGGTTGTACTTTGCGTACATGCCCGGGCGAGTGCGGCCCCAAAGGCCACAGTACGCTCCGCGTCAGTCAGTTGGGTGATAAAAGTCTGGGTCATACTACAACGGGATCTCATCTTTATTTGGGTATTTGTCGCACCTGAGCGGCCTTTGCCATCCCAGTACGTTAATCAACTAGTTGTTGCAAGTAGGGGAATAGATCGCTGGCTAATAATCCCCGCTCCCCTGCATGCGCCGCGTGATCTCCGGCTTTGCCATGAAGATAGCACCCCAATGCTGCCGCAGGGAATAGTCCTAAACCTTGCGCAAGAAGGCTGCCTATCACGCCGGATAGTACATCTCCCATTCCCCCAGACGCCATACCAGGGTTGCCCACATTAGCAACAGCATAATTTGTGCCATCATATACGATTGTCCCCGCACCTTTAAGTACGGCAACACCACCATAACGCGTGTGTATCGCTTTGACGGCAGCAAAACGATCAAGTTCCACATCTTTGGTGTCACAACCGAGTAGTCGTGCGGCCTCACCAGGATGAGGCGTTAGGATCCAATCATCGCGATGCTGCGGCTGTCGGGCTAACTTATTGAGGCCGTCGGCATCAATCACCTTGGGACTTCGGGCATTCACGGCTATGTTCCAAAGCGCGTCGGACCATGCACTTTGCCCCAACCCTGGGCCAATTACCAAGTGGGTTGCCCACTCGAGCGTGTCACTGAGAGATTGGCCCGGCGCCCAGCCTTGTGTCATCAGCTCCGGCTGGCGGGTGACCATCATCAACGTGTGCGCAGGTTGAGTCACGACTTTAACAAGCCCTGCCCCCGTTCGCAGCGCCGCTTGCGCCGACAAGGTCACCGCGCCCGCCATACCTTGATCGCCGCCTAAGCACAGCACGCGCCCAAACTGGCCTTTGTGTGCGCTACGCGCACGCGTCGGTAAATGCTGTTCAATCCAATCGTCGCGGACAAGGTAGCCAGCGGGGGTGCATTGACGCGCGAACGCCGTAGCTACGTTAAGCCCCGCAAACACTAATTCACCGCGATAAGCGACGGCTTGTCCCGTCAGCAGACCTTGTTTAAGCGCTATCAAGGTGACGGTCATATCGGCATCAATGGCCACGCCTTTCACGCAGCCACTATTGGCACACAGTCCGGAGGGAATATCCACCGCGACCACAGGCACCGATGATTGGTTAATGGTGTTAATTGCGTGAGCAAAGTCTCCCTCTACCTTGCGTGATAACCCGGTGCCTAAGATTGCATCAACAATCACATCAAACTGGCTTATGACGGGTGGGTGTTCAATATAGTCACCGCCACAGTCTTGCCACTCTTGCCAAGCGGTCGCCGCATCACCCTTCAGTTTGCTTGGTGCTACTAGCGACCACACGGTGACACTTAACCCTGCAGATTTAGCCAACCGGGCGATAACATAGCCATCACCCGCGTTATTGCCAGCGCCACATACAATTAGCAGCCTCGCAGCATTAGGGTAGTACTGGTTGATGCTATCAAACACCGACTGACCCGCTCTTAACATTAATTGATACATGGGGATAGACAACGCTTGGGCAACAGCTTGCTCGCCTTCACGAACTTGCTCTGCGCGATAGAAACTCTGTGGTAAACTTGTCGCCATTAAGTGCCTCCATTGATTGTTCTGCACCACCCAAGGCCTCAGGATCTACCGCTATGTCGCAACCCAAGTCCGATGCATCCATTGATTTCGATCACCTCGCCCAACGTATCAAGCAATGGGGGCAAGCGCTAGGCTTCCAGCAGGTGGGGATCACGGATGTTGATCTCAAGCAACATGAAGCGCAATTGCAACGTTGGCTCGATAACGGCTATCACGGTGAGATGGAGTGGATGGCTCGCCATGGCATGATGCGCGCTCGTCCCGATGAGTTGGTGCCAGGTACGGTACGCGTCATCAGTGTGCGGATGAACTACTTGCCCCCCAATGCAGGCTTTGCACACACGCTGGCTCATCCAGAACTTGGGTACATTAGCCGTTACTCTTTAGGACGGGACTACCATAAACTGATCCGCAACCGCTTAAAAAAGCTTGGGCAGCAAATTGAACAAGCGGTCGGCCCCTATGGTTACCGCCCTTTCGTCGACTCCGCGCCAGTCCTTGAGCGTCCTTTAGCGGAAAAAGCCGGGTTAGGGTGGACCGGCAAACACTCACTGATCCTCAATGATGAAACCGGATCCTGGTTCTTTCTCGGTGAGTTATTGGTGGATCTTCCTTTACCCGTTGACACCCCCGTCGAGAATCAGTGCGGGAAATGCGTGGCCTGCATGACCAGTTGTCCAACCCAAGCGATCGTCGCTGACGGCGTGGTCGACGCACGTCGCTGCATTTCCTATCTCACCATCGAATATGATGGGGTGATCCCACTAGAGTTTCGTCATGCCATTGGCAACCGCATCTACGGCTGCGACGACTGCCAGCTAGTTTGCCCGTTTAACCGAGAGGCCGAACTGACCTTAGAGGCCGACTTTCACTGTCGCCCCAGCCTTGACCAGCAGCCGCTCACCACACTTTTCAACTGGGATGAGGACACCTTTTTATCGCTAACCCAAGGCTCAGCAGTACGCCGGATAGGGATAAAAAAATGGCGACGCAACCTCGCCATTGCCATGGGTAACGCCCCATTCAATCAAGACATTATTGATAGCCTCAAGGCGCGGCTCGGGGAGGACGAGCTGGTTGACGAACATATTCACTGGGCGCTCAGCGAGCAAGAGAAAAAACGACAGCGTATTGATGTTAAAACACTACCTACAGGAACACGCCGCCTTGTTCGTATTATCGAAAAAGGCCTGCCGCGTGATGCGTAACGGGGAAGGTAACATGCGGAAAGATGATGCTATTCACATAATGTGGAAAACTGCCACGCAATGCGCATTTATGGTGCACTTTTTGATAGTTAAACACATTGGTGGTGCATTAAGCGAGCAAGATCACGCAAGTGGATAACTCGGTGGAAAAGCATTAGCTAACCTGCAAGAAAAATTATTATTTTCCTTTTATTACAGTGATATATAGATTTTAGGTGTTTATTACGCATGTGCAACATGAATACCGTGCCTGATGACAGGGTAACCAACACCATACACGGAAACGAATTCATCAACTAGGTTATCCACAAATCGAAATCTGTGGATAAGTCTGTGCAGTATTGGTAAAAACCGCGCTACCATGCCGCTTCCAGAGAAAGCGAGTACAAGTGAATTAGCGTAAGAAATGATGCTTCACAGCATTAAAGACAGCGCTATATTAAACGCCACACTGGTGGTTAACCAAGTGATTGGAGCGACACACGGGGTTCGAACCCGTGACCTCAACCTTGGCAAGGTTGCGCTCTACCAGCTGAGCTAGTGTCGCTTATTCCGAATTGTTGTTTGGAGCGACATACGAGGTTCGAACTCGTGACCTCAACCTTGGCAAGGTTGCGCTCTACCAGCTGAGCTAATGTCGCATATCGATGCGTTAAAACCGATTGTATTTGGAGCGACACACGGGGTTCGAACCCGTGACCTCAACCTTGGCAAGGTTGCGCTCTACCAGCTGAGCTAGTGTCGCACTGATCCACCAGATCATAGTCTGATCGACCATTAATTTGGAGCGACATACGAGGTTCGAACTCGTGACCTCAACCTTGGCAAGGTTGCGCTCTACCAGCTGAGCTAATGTCGCTTTCAAAAGACGTTTCACGTCGTTAGGGCTGCGAATTATACGAAGAAAAAACCGGGTTGCAAGTGCTGGTAAGCAATTTTTTGGTTTTTTCTTTTAATCGCTCAAAAGAGCATCAGATCGATGACTGACCCATCAGATCGTTAAGATCCTCTCGCGATAGAAGTGTAATTCTGCAATTGATTCTCGGATGTCGTCAAGCGCTAAATGGGTTCCCTGTTTAGAGAAATCATTCAACACCTCTGGTTGCCATCGACGTACCAGCTCTTTTAACGTACTCACATCGACGGTGCGATAATGAAAATAGCGCTCGAGTTCTGGCATATGGCGATACAGGAAGCGACGATCTTGCCCCACGCTATTACCGCAGATCGGTGACGCACCCGCTGGTACCCACTGCGACAAGAACGTAATGGTTTGCTCAATCGCGGCCTTTTCATCAATGTCACTTTGTTGTACGCGCGCCACTAAGCCAGACTGGCTATGTGTACGCGTGCACCAATCATCCATTTTGTCGAGCTCACTTTGCGGTTGGTGCACTGCCAATACAGGCCCCTCCGCCAGAATATTCAACTGTGCGTCCGTCACAACGGTCGCGATCTCAATGATCTTATGGGTATCCGGATCCAGCCCTGTCATTTCCAGATCAATCCAGATTAAATTGTTTTCACTGAACGCCATTGAACTTGCCTTTTTTATCGATAAACCATGTATCATACTGTGCTTGATATGACAGCCAACTTAACCGATAAGAGTCAACGTGGCAAAAAAGAAAAAGCTAACCAAGGGGCAACTGCGACGGGTCAGATCCAACCAGCAGCGCCGGATCAAAGATAAAGATAACGATCTTCAGTGGGAAGATGCAGCGCTGGAGTCTGCGCGTGAAGGGCGTGTTATCACCCGTTTTGGCCAGCACGCCGATATCGAAGACCCGGATACAGGAAAAGTGCATAGGTGCAACCTACGCCGCTCTGTCCATAGTTTAGTCACCGGCGACCGAGTGGTCTGGCGCCCCGGTAAAGAGACACTTGATGGGTTTGCTGGGGTGGTAGAAGCCGTCCGTGAGCGTGATTCTGTGCTCACTCGCCCCGATTATTACGATGGGGTCAAGCCAGTGGCTGCGAACATTGATCAAGTCGTGATCGTGGCCGCTATTTTACCCGAGCTGTCGCTCAACATTATCGACCGTTATCTGATTGCCTGTGAGGCTCTAGATATCGCGCCGCTGATTGTTGTCAATAAAGTCGACTTATTGGACGAAGAAGGTCGGGAGATGGTCGATGAACTACTCGATATCTATCGAGAAATAGGTTATTCCGTGGTGATGGTCAGCGCAGACTCGGGCGAAGGTATGTCGGCGCTCGTCCAACACCTCGACCAACATGTCAGCGTCTTTGTCGGCCAATCCGGTGTCGGTAAATCGAGCTTGGTCAATACCCTACTCCCTGACGTCCACGCCCAAACCTACCAGGTATCGGAAAATTCAGGGCTCGGCCAACATACGACCACCGCTGCACGTTTGTACCATTTTGATCAAGGTGGCGACCTGATTGACTCCCCTGGCGTGCGTGAATTTGGCTTATGGCATTTAGAACCGGAACAAATTGCCCATGGCTTTGTCGAATTTCGTGACTATTTAGGTGGGTGTAAGTTCCGTGATTGCAAACATGGTGATGATCCCGGTTGCCTACTGCGACAAGCGGTCGAAGATGGACATATTAGTGTCGAGCGCTTTGATAGCTACCACCGTATCATTGAGAGCATGAAAGAAGCCAAAGACAACCGTCAGTTCTCTCGCAATAAGCAACACTGAGCGGCTGTCACTTCGCCCACAGATTCGCTACACTGCGCGCCAGTAAAGGTGCGCATCACCTGCATCATCAACACAATAACTGGTTAGGACTACACTGTGCGAGACGATTTGAAAGTCGGCCTACAATATCTTACGCCGAAACACGCGTTAACCCGATTAATGGGCAAGCTTGCGAGCTTAAAAGGTGGCTGGTTAACCACTGCTGTGATCAAATGGTTTATCAAGCAATATCACGTCGATATGAGCGAAGCGAAAGTCAGCGATCCGAGTTACTATCGCACCTTTAACGACTTTTTCGTCCGCGAGCTGAAGCCTGCACTTCGTCCTATCGAAGGCGATCACGACACACTTGTCTTTCCCGCAGATGCCTGTGTCAGCCAAGCTGGCGCCATCGATCAAGGCCGCTTGATTCAAGCGAAAGGCCATAGCTTCTCACTGACTGAATTGATCGGTGGCGATGACACCTTAGCAGCAAAATTTGATCAGGGGGAATTCGCCACCTTGTACCTTTCCCCTCGCGACTATCACCGCGTCCACATGCCGTGTGACGGGGTGTTGCGAGAGATGATTTATATTCCTGGCGACTTGTTTTCAGTGAATCCATTGACGGCAGAAAACGTGCCTAATCTCTTTGCACGTAACGAGCGTGTCGTGTGCGTTTTCGATACGGAATTTGGTCCCATGGCGCAAATATTAGTCGGCGCCACCATTGTCGGCAGTATCGAAACCACGTGGGCAGGGACGGTTACCCCACCCACTGGCGGCAGTATTCGTCGCTGGCAATACCCAAGCGAAGGGGACCAAGCGATTCACTTTGCTCAAGGTGACGAAATGGGTCGGTTTAAGCTTGGGTCTACCGTGATTAACCTGTTCCCTATAGGAGCGGTACACTTTGATGATTGCGTTTGCCCTGGAGAAACCACACGGCTCGGGCAAGCTTACGCGCATCGCCAGCGCTAACCCACCGCACCTATCCAAAGTAGAAAATGTGAAATAAGGGGCATTTATGCCCCTTTTTTGTGTCGAAACTCGGAGATTTTTCCCGTTAATCGTCGATGCAGCACCGTATGATAAGGATATTCCATTACTGATAACCAGGCGCACGCGAGTCTTCGCGTCTCAAGCAGAACGCGCTCGCCCACCGATGACGAAGGAGCGTATTTGTGATTAATGCTCATTTTATCAAATTACTGGTCGCCCTCGGCTTACCGCTCGTATTATTACTGATACCCACCGATTGGTTGCCCATTGCTAACCTCACCATTGTTCAACACCGGTTATTGGCGATCTTTTTGATGGCAGCCTTGCTATGGGTCCTTGAGCCTGTGCCTGTTTTTTCTACGTCTTTACTGATTATCACACTGCAATTGGTGATGATTTCGGATAAAGGCTTGCACTGGTTTCGCGGCGAAACCGCGCATCACCCCCGGGGCGAATTAATCCCCTATACCGATATTTTAAGTGCGTTTTCATCCCCCATTATTATTCTGTTTATGGGAGGATTTTCACTGGCCATCGCCGCGTCAAAATATGAACTGGATATCAACTTAGCACGTGTATTGCTGAAACCCTTTGGTCAGCACCCTAAATTTATCATGCTCGGTCTGATGTTAATTACCGCGGTATTCTCGATGTTTATGTCCAATACTGCCACCACGGTGATGATGCTGGCGCTATTAACGCCAATTATCGCAGTGCTGCCAAAGGGGGATCCTCTTATCAAGGCGCTCGTGCTTTGCATTCCCGTGGCCGCCAATACCGGTGGCATTGCCACCCCAATAGGAACGCCCCCAAACGCCATTGCCTTACAGTATCTAACGGGAGAGTATAAAGTCTCTTTTTTGGGCTGGATGCAGATGGGTCTGCCTTTCGTGATCGTTCAGCTCACCTTCGCCTGGTGGCTATTACAACGTCTCTTTCGTAGCCAACAGACCCAAGTCAATCTCGCTTTAGAGGGACGCTTTC
This sequence comes from Salinivibrio sharmensis, assembly GCF_001995985.1. GTDB lineage: Bacteria > Pseudomonadota > Gammaproteobacteria > Enterobacterales > Vibrionaceae > Salinivibrio > Salinivibrio sharmensis. The sequence continues at coordinate 29,904 of NZ_MUFC01000020.1, forward strand.
TACAAAGCTGGCAAGCCTACACTGTCTATATCACCTTCGCCCTCACGATTGTGCTCTGGCTCACCACCAGTTTGCATGGCATGAACACCTACGTGGTTGCAGTGATACCACTGGCGATTTTTACCCTCACCGGCATTATTGGTAAGCCGGAGCTTAAACAAATCAACTGGGATGTCTTATGGCTGGTCGCTGGCGGGATTGCAATGGGGATCGCGCTCGATCAAACAGGGCTTGCCGCGGCGCTCGCACATGCGGTCGATTACAACTTGCTTACCGCCATGACGGTGCTGGTTACCTTGTCGATTATCTGCTGGCTGATGGCGAACTTTATGTCCAACACAGCCACCGCCAACCTCTTAATGCCGATAGCCGCAGCCATCGCGACCTCCATGCCCGCACTGGCAAGCATTGGCGGTATGCAGGGGCTATTAATTGTGGTCGCCTTTTCCGCTTCCTTGGGGATGATTCTACCCGTTTCGACACCGCCCAATTCATTGGCGTATTCAACCGGCTTTATCAACAGTCAAGATTTGGTAAAGGTCGGGGTTATTTTAGGGGTCAGTGGTTTAGGTTTGGTTTACAGTGCTGTCGTTTTACTCACATGACAATCGTTTAACGATTGAGACACAAAACGATAGATTCGCCCCAGAACGAGAAAATTGATATTTTTCATCGGTTAAAAATGGGATAACACCAAAGATGTGAGTAAGACAGCCAACTGAGCTTTGAGGATAAACCCACTTTTTGCAAAATTCTTTATCCCTCATTGACTCAAGCTTTCTACAATTAAGCAGATACTCAATAAGAAAGTATCATCAAAACGTGGTAGTACGAGGGATCTTTAATGAAATTCACCATCAAGACCAAAATATTGCTTGCTGTTGCTTTGGTCGTTGCCTTAGTCAGTGCAGTACAGGCATGGTTTTCCGTTAACCAATTGGAACAAGAGACGCAGCAAAACGTTACCGAACAAATGCGCGATGTCGGTCTTTCCACCAGCAATTTTATCGAAGAGTGGCTAGATATCCGCAGTGACATGTTAGTCGCCAATGTGCCATTGATTGCGACCCAGCCCAATGTTGATCGAGAACTCTTATTGACCAAACGCCAAGGTGACTTTCTCACCGTTTACGCCGGCTTTGCCGATGGCTCTGTTGCTTATGGTGACAAAACGGAGAGCTGGCCGGCCAATTACGACCCACGGACTCGGCCTTGGTACAAACAGGCCAACGCCGCCAATGAGCTGATTATCACGCCACCTTATGTCGATGCCAATGGCGCTGGGATGGTGATCAGTTTTGCCAAATCGTTCAATCAACGCTATGAGGGCGTCATTGCTGCAGACCTCTCCGTTGACGCCATTGTGCAAGAAGTGCTCAACGTGCGTTTGCCCAACCAAGGCTTTGCCTTTTTGGTGGACGGGAATAACAATGTCGTCGCTTATCGGGATACCGCGCTCAGTACCAAAGCGCTCACCGAGGTTGACGATGAGCTCACCCCCGCTTTTATCCAAAAGGCACGTAACAGTGACGCACTCGCGAGCATTACCTTTGACGGTGACGGAAGAGAAAAGCTGCTCGCGGTGACGCCCGTTGAAGGCGCTGACTGGAGCCTTGGCGTGGTACAAGACAAAAAGTTGGCGTTTGCGTCTGTCTCAGAGCAGATTGTGTCCACCTTGGTCACGTCAGTGATTCTCTTTGTGATCATTGCATTGATTGCCGGCGCCCTTATCCACCGGATGTTGGCGCCACTGACCCAACTGACACAGGCTGTGAGCTCACTTTCAAAAGGCAGTGGGGATCTGACTCAGCGCCTTGATATTGTCCGTAAAGATGAAATCGGTGAGTTAGCCGGGCACGTCAATGCGTTCCTTGAGCAGTTACAAGCGATGATAGGCCGCAGCGTCACTCAGAGTGTGACCTTGTCTGATAGGGCCGACCAATGTCGCAACCTTGCTCACCAGTCCAGTAGTTTGGTGGGTCAGCAGCAAGGCGATGTGGATCAAATTGCCACCGCCATCCATGAGATGTCGACCACGGCCAACGAAGTGGCCAGTAACGCCGAACAAACCGCTCGCTCCGCCCAAGAGGCAGAGGGATCATGCCGTGACGGCCTAGAGGTCGTGGAAAGTAACCGTGATGCCATTACCCAACTGGCAGAACAGGTGGAACAAGCCACAGATGTAATCCGTGAACTGGATACCAACTCACAAAGCATCAACCAAATTATCTCCACCATTCAAGATATCGCGGAGCAGACTAACCTCCTTGCACTTAACGCTGCGATAGAGGCGGCGCGTGCCGGTGAACAAGGGCGCGGCTTTGCCGTGGTCGCCGACGAAGTCCGTGTGCTGAGTCAGCGTACTCATGACTCTACGGAAGAGATCCGTAACATGATTGAAACGCTGCAAAATACCACTCAACGCGCAGTAGATGGCATGACCCAAAGCAACGAGATGGCCACCTCAAGTGTCGAGCGCGCGGCCTCAGCGAGCGACAAGCTCAACGAAATCACCCGTGCAATTGGCGACATTTCTGAGATGGCCGCGCAAATTGCCAGCGCGGCTGAAGAACAACGTGCGGTGACCGAGGATATCAACCGTAATACCCAAGCGGTACGTGACCTATCGTTAGAGATCCACCAAAAATCCAATGAAACGGGCGAGCAAGGTGAGCAAATGGCGCAAGATGCGCAAGAAATGCACAACGACCTCTCCAAGTTCAAAGTATAACCTGAGCCACTGCAGTCTGCCTGCCTGGGTAGGCAGACTGTCACTGGCAGAAAGATCACAGATTCATCCTTCTTTTCGCGCTTTGCTGCTGTTGTAACCGCATTTTGTCTTATCGATCCAACTTTAGTGCAAACGTTGCGTATACACTTGTGACACTTTTCAAGCAGATGGAAATGTGTCTATGCCCAAGCCAACCATTAAGCTAAAAATCATTGTGGCGATTGCCTTTATCGTGGCCTTGGTCAGTGCGGTACTTGCCAGCATTTCTGTGCGTCAACTCCAAAGCGAGACGACCAGCAGTATTACCAAGCAAATGCATGATGTCGGGGATGCTACCGTTCAGTTTATCGATAGCTGGCTCAGCACTCGCGCCGATATGCTATTGGCAAACGAATCACTGATCGCCAATCAGGCCAATGTCGATCGCGAGCTTTTGGTGACCAAGCGAGCCGGGCATTTCCTCTCCGTGTATGCCGGCTTTGAAGATGGCCGTATCGCCTACGGTGATAAAAACGAAGATTGGCCTGCCGACTATGACCCGCGTACTCGCCCTTGGTATCAAAGCGCCAGTGACGCCAATGGCTTAATCATTACCGAACCCTATCAAGATTTCGACGGCAGTTTGGTGGTCAGTCTCGCCAAGGCCTTCAATGGCCAATATCAAGGCGTGCTGGCTGCCGATGTCACCGTCACCGATATTGTCGAGCAAGTGTTAAATTTAAAACTCAGTAATGGCTTTGCCTTTCTCGTCGATGGTGACAACCGCTTAGTGGCGTATCGCGACACAGATCTCAGTCGCCAACCCCTCACTGAGCTGGATGAAGAGCTCACCCCGACATTTATGGCCAATGCAAGCGCACAACGCCAACTCACCACCTTTGAGCTCAATGGCAAAGAAAAGCTACTCGCGGCTATCGAAGTGCCCAATACCGATTGGACCTTGGGTATCGTTGAAGACAAGACGCAAGCCTATGCCTCAGTATCAGAGCAAATTACCTTTGTGGTGATTGCCTCAGTGATTTTGTTTATCGTGATTGCCTTTGTCGCCGGCGCGTTAATCAAACAACTGCTAAAGCCATTAGGCGAGCTGACAGGCGCAGTGCGCACCCTATCAGCAGGTGAAGGGGATCTGACGCAAAGGATCAACATCGCCCGCCAAGATGAAATTGGCGAATTGGCTGAATACGTCAATGCCTTCCTCGCTCAGCTCCAGCAGATGGTGGGTAAAGCGGTTAGTCAGAGCATGACGTTGTCAGAAAGCGCGGAAGAGTGCCGAACCCACGCCCTGCAATCCAGTCAGCTGGTTGATAAGCAGCAAAATGACGTTGACCAAATAGCGACGGCTATCCACGAAATGTCGACCACGGCCAACGAGGTCGCCAGTCACGCCGAAGATACGGCCTCATCGGCGCAACAAGCGGAGCAGTCATGCCAAGAAGGGTTGAGCGTGGTCGGCGATAACCGCAATGCCATCACCCAACTCGCCGAGCAAGTAGAACGCGCGACCAATGTAATCCGTGAACTGGATGAAAATGCACAGAGCATTAACCAAATCATCGCGACCATTCAAGGGGTGGCCGAGCAAACCAACTTGCTTGCCCTAAACGCGGCGATTGAAGCAGCCCGGGCTGGCGATCAAGGGCGCGGGTTTGCAGTGGTTGCCGATGAAGTGCGCGTGCTGAGCCAGCGTACCCATGACTCCACCGAAGAAATTCGCAACATGATTGAGACGCTGCAGCACACCACGCAGCGTGCGGTCGATGATATGACCCAAAGTAACGAAATGGCGACATCGAGTGTGGATCGCGCCGAAGCGGCCAGTGAGCGCCTCAACCAAATCACCAGCGCTATTGGTACGATTTCAGAAATGGCGATTCAAATTGCCAGTGCTGCAGAGGAGCAGCGCGCAGTGACTGACGACATCAACCGTAATACTCAAGCGGTAAAAGATCTGTCCTATGAAATCCACCAGCAAGCCAGTGCCACCGGCGATCAAGGTGAGAGCATGGCGCAAGCCGCGCGGGATATGCATCAAGACTTATCCAAGTTTAAAGTCTAGGTGAATGCCCTTTCAGACGCCGCCGCAAGGCGGCGTTTTTATTACGGCGCTACGCGCGTGAGACAGGAAACGCGGTCACCGCATCAATGTGATCACAACCGAGCGCGAGCATCACAAGGCGATCGATCCCTAATGCCACACCCGCGCAATCAGGTAAGCCACTTTCCAGCGCGGCCAGTAAGTACTCATCGATAGGTTGTGGCGATAAACCGCGCGCGACTCGTGCGATATTATCCGCCTCAAACCGCTGGCGCTGCTCGTTGGCGTCTTGCAGTTCATAAAAACCATTGGCCAGCTCAATGCCTTGGTAATACACCTCAAACCGATGCGCAACACGCGAGTCTACTTCACTGATTTTTGCCAGCGCAGCTTGCGATGAGGGAAAGTCATAAATAAAGGCGGGCGCCTGCTGGCCAATATTCGGCTCCACCATCACGGAGAAAAGCAACTGCAGCAAGGTATCTTTGTCAGTTTCATCCTGAGTGATGTCTGCCAATCCCTGCGAAGCAGCCAGTGCACGCAGCTCAATAATATCTGCGGTTAATGGGCATAGTCCGGTGAACGACTCAAAGGCCGTTTGATAACTCATCCGTGTCGCACCTTGGCACCTAAGTACTGCTTGTAACAACCCATCCATTTCATCCATCAAGTCATGGTGGGTATAGCCAGGTTGATACCACTCCAACATCGTAAATTCAGGGTTGTGGTAGCGCCCCGCTTCTTCATTTCGGAACGCTTTGCTAATCTGATAAATAGCGCCACTTCCAGCGGCCAATAACCGCTTCATATGGAACTCTGGACTGGTCATGAGGTGCAAGGTGACACCGTCAGCAAAACCCGGTCCAACCAAAGACGTTTTGAAGCTATGCAGGTGCACATCGGTGACCGCTGCCTGGCTCAGTACAGGGGTATCCACTTCCCATACCTGACGATCAGCAAAAAATTGACGGATACGGGCAATGATCGCGGCGCGTTTTTTCAATTGTGACAAGCCTGCGGTTGGCTGCCACTGATTCCTCTCACTCATACGTTTACCCTTGCACTCTCTGATGGCGTCAGTCTATCGCTGCCGCCTGGAATGACAAGTGCTCATCACTGATGTCACACAACAACTATGTGTCACACGACGCATTTTCTTGGTGAGTATTTCTCATTTTTACAAGAGAGGCAGGCACTTAACGACTAACATCACACTTTTATGCAATTTAACACCCATGTCCGCAAAATCACGGCAATTCCCCGACTGAGTCAATTTTTGCTGTGCACAGATTGCCTACCATGACAGCAGAACAATAAATAAGCCAAGCACTGGCTTTCCCTACACTGGAGGATGAACGTGCAGACCATTACCACAGATATTGCAGTGATTGGCGCCGGTGGCGCTGGGCTGCGCACCGCTATTGCGGCCGCCGAGGCAGATCCCTCTCTTAATATTGCCCTGGTATCTAAGGTCTACCCAATGCGCTCCCACACTGTGGCCGCAGAAGGAGGCTCGGCTGCCGTCATCAAGGACGAAGACAGCCTAGACAACCATTTCAATGATACCGTCAGCGGCGGCGACTGGTTATGTGAACAAGACGTCGTCGATTACTTTGTTAAACATTGTGCCCATGAAATGGTGCAACTCGAGCAATGGGGCTGCCCTTGGAGTCGAAAAGACGATGGCAGCATCAATGTCCGTCGCTTTGGCGGCATGAAAGTAGAGCGCACCTGGTTTGCCGCGGATAAAACCGGCTTCCATATGCTCCACACCCTGTTTCAAACCTCGACCAAATACCCACAGATCCAACGTCTCGATGAATACTTTGTGATTGATTTGATTATCGATGACGGTCAAGTACAAGGCTTAATTGCCTTGCACATGGCGGAAGGCGAGCTGGTCTGTATTAAAGCCAAATCGGTGGTACTAGCCACTGGCGGCGCCGGACGCGTTTATAGCTGCAATACCAATGGCGGGATTGTCACCGGTGATGGCATGGCCATGGCTTATCGCCACGGCATCCCGCTGCGTGATATGGAATTTGTCCAATATCATCCTACGGGGCTACCTGGAACGGGGATCTTAATGACCGAAGGCTGCCGTGGCGAAGGTGGCATTATTGTCAACAAAGACGGCTACCGCTACCTGCAAGATTATGGTCTCGGGCCAGAAACGCCGGTCGGGCAGCCAAAGAACAAATACATGGAGCTCGGCCCACGCGATAAAGTCTCGCAAGCCTTTTGGCATGAGCAACACAAAGGCAACACCATCAAGCACACGCTCGGTGACGTTGTGCATCTCGATTTACGTCACCTCGGCGAAGACTACATTCAAGAACGGCTGCCGTTTATTTGTGAGCTCGCCAAAGCCTATGTCAACGTTGACCCCGCTAAAGAGCCAATCCCTATTCGTCCTACCGTGCACTACACCATGGGCGGCATTGAAACGGATGCCCAAACCGAAACACGCGTTAACGGCTTATTTGCGGTTGGTGAGTGCTCCTCCGTCGGTTTGCATGGTGCTAATCGACTCGGCTCAAATTCGCTCGCTGAATTGGCGGTATTTGGTCGGTTAGCGGGTGAAGGCGCAGCAAAACGGGCAGCGACTTTCACAGGTTGGAATCAAGCGGCGATTGATGCCCAGATTCAGAACGTCAAAGCGCGCATTGATCAGTTGCTGAGCAACCAAGGCGAAGAAAACTGGGCGGATATTCGCAAAGAGCTGGGCGACACAATGGAAGCGGGCTGCGGTATTTATCGTCGCGAAGATCTGATGCAAGCCACCATTGATAAAATTGCTGAGCTCAAAGCACGCTATCAACATGTTGCCATCCAAGACCAAGGGAGTGTGTTCAATACTGATCTACTCTATGCCATTGAAGTGGGCTATGGCTTGGAGGTCGCAGAGGCCATGGCACACTCTGCCATCCAGCGGAAGGAGTCTCGTGGCGCTCACCAACGGCTAGATGAAGGCTGCACCGAGCGTGATGATGATAACTACCTCAAACATACCTTGGCCTTCTATCAACCCGGGGGCGGCCCTCGCATTGACTACGGCGATGTTAAAATCACCAAATCACAACCACAAGCACGCCTATATGGCGATGCGGCGGAACACGCCAATCGTGGCAATGTGGATCAACAAGAGGAGCCCGCATCATGACGCAAACTACCTACCAGGTCTCAGTGCTCAGATACGATCCGGCAACGGATGAGTCGCCTTACTCGCAATCTTTCGTTGTGCCCGGTGATGAAACCATGTCGGTCTTAGATGCGCTGGGCTATATCAAAGACAACCTCGATAAGTCGCTGTCTTACCGCTGGTCTTGTCGCATGGCCATTTGTGGCTCATGCGGGATGATGGTCAATGGCGTTCCCAAGCTCGCTTGCAAAGCGTTTTTACGTGATTACGCCAAAGGGGTGGTGATTGAGCCTTTGGCTAATTTTGCGATCGAGAAAGATCTCGTTGTCGATATGACGCCCTTTATTGAGCGTCTTGAAGCAATCAAACCCTATATCTTGGGTAATGATCGTCGCCCTGAAGACGGCCCCAACACGCAAACGCCTGAACAAATGGCACGCTACAAACAGTTTGCCGCTTGTATCAATTGCGGCTTATGCTACGCCGCCTGCCCTCAGTTTGGTCTCAATCCCGACTTTCTTGGTCCTGCTGCGATCGCGCTGGCACACCGCTATAACCTTGACAGTCGAGACAAGGGGAAAGCCCAACGCATGCCACTGATTAATAGTGATAACGGTGCATGGGGATGTACTTTCGTCGGCTACTGCTCAAAAGTTTGTCCGAAAGGTGTTGATCCTGCGGGTGCGGTCAACCAAGGCAAGGTGGCTTCCACCCAAGATATGGTGATTGCCATGTTTAACCCTAATAAAGATGGGCAGGAGGTAAGAGGATGAGTAACCGCAAACCCTATACACGCCCCATGCCGCGTACTTGGTGGCTCGACCATCCGTTCTACCGCTTTTATATGGTGCGCGAAGCGACAGTACTGCCTTTGGTCTTTTTCACGCTGAGTCTCACAGCTGGGTTAATTTGCTTGGTTCAGGGGCCACAAGCGTGGCAAAGCTGGCTGGATTACATGGCCCACCCGGTTGTGATTATCTTGAACCTGGTCGCCTTGGTCGCCAGCCTGTTTCATGCCACCACATTTTTCAGCATGATGCCGCAAGTAATGCCGATTCGCATTAAAGGCAAACTGCTCGACGGTAAATGGGTAATTGGTGCGCAATGGGCCGCGGTCGCGGTGATATCACTGATTGCTCTGGTGCTCATTTAGGAGGTGTTATGATTGATTCCAAACCCAAACGTTCCGATGAGCCCATTTGGTGGAGCCTCTTTGGCGCCGGGGGAACCTGGTTCGCGATGTTTACCCCAGTGACTGTCTTGATTCTGGGGGTGCTCATCCCACTTGGCGTTATTGACCCATCCGCATTGAGCTATGACCGCGTGACGATGTTTGCTGATCACTGGCTCGGCAAGCTGCTGATCCTGGCCACCCTTGCGTTGCCTATGTGGCATGCCATGCATCGTATCCATCACGGGCTGCACGACTTAAAGCTGCATGTTGGACTCGCCGGTAAGGTGATTTGCTACGCCATCGCCTTTGCGGTCAGTGTCGCGGCCATACTGTTGGTATTGATTGTCTAATTCCAGTCAAAACAAGGCATAAAAAAAGCCCTGGCTGATGAAGCGCAGGGCTTTTTTTTAACAAAGGTTACTTAACCCGTCCAACGTACTCACCCGTACGGGTATCGACCTTAATCACTTCACCGATTTGAATAAACAAAGGCACGCGAACCACAGCGCCCGTGCTCAAGGTAGCAGGCTTACCACCCGTGCCTTGCGTATCACCTTTCAAACCTGGATCGGTTTCCGTTACCTCTAGTTCAACGAAGTTAGGTGGGGTAACCACGATAGGGTCGCCATTCCACAGTGTAAGCGTACAAGTGTTGTTCTCGACTAACCACTTGACGTTATCACCCACTGCGCTTTCGTTAGACGCAATTTGCTCAAAGGTTTCATTGTTCATAAAGTGATAGAATTCACCGTCTGTGTACAGGTAATCCATATCGACTTCAATCACGTCAGCCGCTTCAACGCTGTCACCCGATTTAAATGTTTTCTCTAGTACTTTACCGGAGATCAACTTACGGATTTTGACACGGTTAAAGGCCTGACCCTTGCCTGGCTTTACGAATTCATTTTCGGTAATGACACACGGCTCGTTATCGAGCATAATTTTCAAACCGCCGCGGAATTCATTAGTGCTGAAAGACGCCATCTTGATCCTCTTAACATCTTCGAGTTTTCACAAATGTCGCACATCATAACCCGAATCCAGCCTGCTGTTGAGCGAAACTGGATCAAAGAACTCGCAGAGGCGATCACAGATCCCAGTGAACTGCTGCAAATGCTTGAAATTTCACCACAGGGGTGGGAGTCCGGTTTTACGGCGCGCCGTTTGTTTTCACAGCGCGTCCCGCGCAGTTTTGTCGCCAGAATGGAAAAGGGCAACCCTCATGATCCATTGCTAAAGCAAGTGCTACCGATTGCCGACGAATTTAATGAGGTTGACGGGTTCAGCGCTGACCCACTGGAAGAACAAGATAATGCCGTCCCTGGACTGTTGCACAAATACCACAACCGAGTGCTGCTGATCGTTAAGGGTGGCTGTGCAATAAACTGCCGTTATTGCTTCCGCCGCCATTTCCCTTACCAGGATAACAAAGGCAGCAAACGCGTGTGGCAAGGGGCGCTGGATTATATCGCCGCTCATGCAGAGATAGACGAAGTGATTTTATCGGGTGGCGACCCGCTGATGGCCAAAGACGAGGAGCTCGATTGGCTCATCAGTGCTATCGAGCAAATAACGCATGTTAAACGGCTGCGTATTCACTCTCGCTTGCCCGTGGTGATCCCCGCACGCATCACCTCAGCGCTGACCGAGCGTTTATCGCACTCGCGTTTACAAGTGGTGATGGTCACCCACATCAACCATGCCAATGAGATCGATGACCAGTTAAGCGACAAACTCCACGCACTGCGACAAGCAGGTATCACGCTGCTTAACCAAAGCGTGCTCCTTAAAGGCGTGAATGATAGCGCTGACGCTTTGGTGGCTCTGAGTCAACGACTGTTTGAGGCTGGCGTTTTACCCTACTATCTGCATGTATTGGATAAAGTTCAAGGCGCCGCCCACTTTTTAGTCTCGGACGATGAAGCGCGCGCATTAGTGCAAGACATTATCGGCCAGCTTTCCGGCTATTTGGTCCCCCGACTGACCCGAGAAATTGGCGGGCGAGCCAGTAAAACCCCACTGGATCTACATTTAGAATGAATAATCAGTAACTTATTTAATATAAGCTGTTGATTTATCTTTGCTTCCATGGCTTATTAGAAAGGTAAGCTCACCACAAGGATGTGTTATGTCTCTGATTATTCGTCAATACCACGCCGACGACATTCCGGCGATACGCGATATCTATGCGCAACCCAAGGCTCAAGCAGGCACCTTACAATTGCCGATGCCAAGCCTCGCCATGTGGGAAAAACGGCTTAATAACGTACCAGATGGCGTATACCCGTTGGTTGCCGAGCTGGAGGATAAAGTGGTCGGTAATCTCGGCTTCGTCATTGCCGCGAATCCTCGCCGTCGCCACGTCGCAGATATTGGCATGGGCGTTCATGATGCCTATCAAGGCCGCGGCATTGGCAGTGCGCTCATGGAAAAAGCGATCGATTTAGCCGAAAACTGGCTGAACGTTTCACGGATAGAACTAACCGTTTATACGGATAACGCGGCTGCGATCCATCTCTATCAACGCTTTGGCTTTGAAATTGAAGGCACCGCCAAACAGTTTGCGTTCCGTAACGGCGAGTTTGTCGATGCCCATTATATGGCGCGTACCCGCTAATCAAGCCACTCAGGCATACTGTCGGGTTTAGCGTAACTGAGCCGCCCCACACGATCGGTGCAGTGGTAACTGTCTAAGCCACTCAACGCGACGGTGCCTGCTTGCTCAATATCGACAAAACCATCATGGCTGATACAGCTATCTGGAACATGCGCCTCAATGATCTCACCGACCAATAGATGGGTGCCATTGATTGCCATGGTATGCTCTTCACGAAGAATCAGGCCTAGACGTATCGCGGCTTCTTGAACATAAGGCGCATTGATTCGCTCACGCCATAAGGGCGTCAACCCCACTTGCTCAAATTCAGACACCCCGTGTGGATAGCGTGCTGACGTTTGATGCGCCGCGACAACCATTTCCTTTTGAACATGGTTAAGTGTATAAACCCCGGTTTCGCGAATGTTTTCTAGCGTGTCACGCGGTACGGTATCAGGGCGGATAATCACGCCCATTAATGCTGGGTTGGCTCCTAGATGAAACGCAGAACTCACAATGCACAAGTTTGTCTGTCGATTTGAGTCACTGGTGCCTAGCAGGTTCGCCGATTTAAAGCCCGACAGGCTATTCACGAACGCCGCGCGATAACGCTTTTCCATCGCCAGTATATCGTCTCTATCATACACACTCAGAGCCATATCCATCCTTACTTAAGTTGGCATTGTTGACAGCGAGCTTGCCCCGTTAACAGCGCGGATATGCGATAACGGTGTTGGGCAAAGAACAGGTACAGTTTATCAGCAAACCAAGCAATACCAGGCCAGCGTAGCCACTTCACCCAATACCCTTTATTCACAGCCCGCCAAGCTACATAAATCGCATCTAAACCATACACTATCTGCCCGCCGCTATCTTGCGCATGCAAAATGCGATTGGCGGCACTGGGATCTATGTCAGGAAAACGAACAGAGAAGTCAGCTTGATGAATATCAACCAGCTGTAACGCACCCTGGGTATCCCAGCGAGACAGCTTACGCATTTCTTTCACGCATAAAGGACACATGCTGTCATAAAATACAGTCACCATAATCACTCCTCCTGGTAACAAGATTACGCACAGAAGGGAAAAGAAGATCAGAGAAACGCACGGTAGAAAAGCTAGCAGGAAGGGAAAGCATAGCGCTCAGTACAAAAATAACAGACACAAAAAAGCCCCGACCGTGAGGTCAGGGCTCTGTATTTTCTCATCAAAGTCTTACACATATCCGCTTTGATGCTTAAATCAGTTTTTGCGTTCAGATTTTTCCAAAAATCTGAAAACAAGAAAGCAAGCCTGGCGATGTCCTACTCTCACATGGGGAGACCCCACACTACCATCGGCGCTGCTTCGTTTCACTACTGAGTTCGGCATGGAGTCAGGTGGGTCCAAAGCGCTATGGTCGCCAAGCAAATTCGGTAATCTAGAAAGCTGTTCGTTCTCGCCACAATCAAC
>NZ_MUFC01000021.1 GCF_001995985.1 Salinivibrio sharmensis
GATAAGCGCTGAAAGCATCTAAGCGCGAAGCTGGCCCCGAGATGAGTCATCCCTAGAGCTTCGAGCTCTCTAAAGGGTTGTTCTAGACTAGAACGTTGATAGGCAGGGTGTGTAAGCGCTGTGAGGCGTTGAGCTAACCTGTACTAATTGCCCGTGAGGCTTAACCATACAACACCCAAGAGGTTTTGGGTTGGACTTGAAATAAGCCAGTTGATTGTGGCGAGAACGAACAGCTTTCTAGATTAAGTGTTTTGACTAAAAAGTGAAGACACACCAAATTTTGCTTGGCGACCATAGCGCTTTGGACCCACCTGACTCCATGCCGAACTCAGTAGTGAAACGAAGCAGCGCCGATGGTAGTGTGGGGTCTCCCCATGTGAGAGTAGGACATCGCCAGGCTCTCATTGCTTATCTTGTTGATAGCTCGATGCTTTTGATATCTGCGATGCTCATGTATTGGCATACACTGCGCGTCTCGATTCAAAATCCTCATCGCATCAAACAAGATAATCTAATTAGAGCTTAATGTTGGCTTTAGTTAGCAAAAATTTAAACATCAAAGCAGACTGACGTAAGACTTTGATGAGACAGAATTGGTGCGGAGTGGTAGTTCAGTTGGTTAGAATACCGGCCTGTCACGCCGGGGGTCGCGGGTTCGAGTCCCGTCCACTCCGCCACTACTTAGAAACCCTAGCTGAAAAGCTGGGGTTTTTTGCGTTTAAGCCCCAGCATCATTGTGTTGGGGCTTTTGTGTTTATCGCATGACATCGAGAAGGGCGTTGAGTAAAGGCTCTTTAGCACGGGAGGCTTTACAACAAAGGCCTAGTTCGAGAGGCTGCACAATTTCTTGGCGTAAACGCTCAACCTTATCTTTTACGGGGCTGTTATCAATCACCACATCTGGCGCGACACCAATACCACAGCCCAATGCCACCATACTGACAATCGCCTCGTGGCCTGCTATTTGTGCGTAGACGTTGGGCTCGCTACCTTTACTGGTCAACCATTGATCAGCGAGTTCGCGCGCTGTCCCTGCTTCGGGCAAGATTAACGGTGTGTGCTGCCAGTCAATGGCTTGTAGGTCAATGCCGCTACTGGCCATTGCCGGTGCGATAACTGACAAACTGACTGTATCAATCGGTTGAAACACCAAGCTGGATGACAAGCGCTTGGGTTTAGCGGCAATAGCAATGTCGGCGCTGTTGTCTTGCACCTTCTCTTCTGCTTGAGCGGGGTCGCCGGTCAGCAGTTGTAGCTCGATATTTGGGTATTGCTGACGAAACCGCGCGAGGAGCTCAGGTAAATGGCTATAGCTTGCCGTGACTGAACAAAAGAGCGTGAGCTTACCGCCGAGCAAAGAGGCATGTTCATTGATACTGGCCTTAGTGGTGTGCCAAAGCTGCAGGATATCGCGTGCAACAGGAAGCAGCGTTTTACCTGCCGGGGTGAGATCGACCGCTTTATTGGTACGAATAAACAGCGGCTGACCAATATCTTCTTCGAGACGTTGGATGATTCGGCTCAGCGCAGAAGGGCTGACGTACATGGCTTGTGCGGCTCGGGTATAGCTTTTGGTGTCACAGAGGTGGAGAAAGCCTGTGAGTTGCTTTGCATTCATAATTTATTGTTGCTGTAACTGCAATGTTATGTTGTGAATATATCACTTTAGGCAATATAGTGGTTAGGGTAGTATCAAAAATACGCGGTGAAAACACACCCAATCACGGATTTGAATCAACGGAGCACCCCATGGCGAACTACTTTAATACCCTGAATTTACGTCAACAATTGGAACAATTAGGCGTATGCCGATTTATGGATCGTGACGAATTTGCCACCGAGGCTGAATTTCTCAAAGGTAAAAAAGTGGTGATTGTCGGCTGTGGTGCGCAAGGGCTGAACCAAGGTTTAAACATGCGCGACTCGGGTCTTGATGTGGCTTATGCGCTACGTCAGGCTGCCATTGATGAAAAGCGTCCTTCTTATCAGAACGCGGTCGAGAATGGATTTGAAGTGGGTAGCTACCAAGATCTGATCCCACAGGCAGACTTGGTGATTAACCTCACGCCAGATAAGCAGCACTCCAACGTGGTTGAAACCGTGATGCCACTGATGAAAGAGGGCGCCGCACTCGGTTACTCGCATGGCTTTAATATCGTTGAGGTCGGTCAGCGCATCCGTGAAGACATTACTGTGGTTATGGTTGCGCCAAAGTGCCCAGGTACCGAGGTGCGTGAAGAATACAAACGCGGCTTTGGTGTTCCGACGCTAATTGCCGTTCACCCAGAAAATGATCCTAAAGGTGAAGGCTTTGAGATTGCGAAAGCATGGGCCGCTGCAACCGGTGGTCACCGTGCTGGCGTACTCGCCTCCTCATTCGTAGCAGAAGTGAAATCCGATCTGATGGGTGAGCAAACTATTTTGTGTGGCATGCTGCAGGCCGGATCCATCGTTTGCTACGAGAAAATGATCGCAGAGGGTGTTGAGCCAGGTTATGCGGGTAAGCTTATTCAGTACGGCTGGGAAACCATTACGGAAGCGCTGAAGTTTGGGGGTATTACCCATATGATGGATCGCTTGTCTAACCCAGCAAAAGTTAAAGCTTTTGAGCTGTCGGAGTCGCTTAAAGAACTGATGCGTCCCCTTTACAACAAGCACATGGATGACATCATTTCTGGTCATTTCTCTGCAACCATGATGGCCGATTGGGATAACGACGATAAAAACCTTTTCACTTGGCGTGAAGAAACGGCACAGACCGCTTTTGAAAACTATCCTGAATCAGATGTGACTATCAGTGAACAAGCGTTCTTTGATAATGGCATTTTGATGGTTGCTATGGTGCGAGCAGGGGTCGAGCTTGCCTTTGAAGTGATGGTGTCATCCGGCATTATCGAAGAGTCAGCGTATTACGAGTCATTGCATGAATTGCCTTTGATTGCCAACACCATCGCGCGTAAGCGCCTGTACGAAATGAACGTGGTCATTTCAGACACGGCTGAGTACGGCAACTACTTATTCGCAAACGTCGCGACACCACTGCTGCGTGAGCACTTTATGCCAACAGTGGGTGCAGATGTGATTGGTAAAGGACTCGGAGAAACCTCTAATCAGGTCGACAACGCCACCTTAATCGAGGTTAACGACCGTATCCGCAATCACCCGATTGAGTATATCGGTGAGGAATTGCGCGGCTATATGACCGATATGAAGCAGATTGCGCTCGATAACGCCTAACGTTCGACACAAAGTGGAAAGAGAAGCCTGGCCTGAGGGTCAGGCTTTTTTGTGTATGTGCAGTTTACTCTTGATTATCTGCCGACTGGTCCACTTTTGCTTCCATGGCTTCAAGCTTGGCTTCGAGCTCGGTGAGCTTTTGACGGGTGCGTAGCAACACCTGAGTTTGCACATCAAACTCTTCACGGCTTACCACGTCGAGCTTGGTGAGCTGGCCTTGAATAGCTTGGCGCACACGGCTTTCCATATCCGTGCCTAACTCTTTGACAGGTTGAGGCATGGCATCGTGAATTTGCTTGGCCATTTGCTCAAGTTTTTTGGGGTCAAACATGGAATACTCCTTCATTAACTGTCTTTATTCTATGTAAATACGCACAGCTTGTCGAAAGGATGATAAAAGAAAAGGGCCCGAAGGCCCTTTGGGTTAGTGCGATGCGCGATAGTCCTCATCGAGCTTATCAAGTTCATCGTCTTCGACAAACACAGGCAGTGGTTTGTGCTTGCTGGCCAGATARGTATAAATCACTGGCAGAACGAATAGCGTGAATAACGTACCGATAGCGAGACCCGCTACGATCACAATCCCAATGCTAAAGCGTTGCTCGGCGCCTGCGCCGGTGGCGAACATTAGCGGGATTAGGCCTGCAATCATCGCGGCAGTGGTCATCAAGATCGGACGCAGACGAATCTTGGCCGCTTCTTTCACTGCGTCCATTCGGCTGGCTTGATGATGCAGTTGCTGCTCTTTGGCGACCTCACAGATCAGAATACCGTGTTTGGTAATCAGGCCTATCAAGGTTATCAACCCAACTTGCGAGTAGATATTCATTGATGACAGCCCCCATGCTAGCGCAATCAAAGCACCACAAATGGCGAGCGGCACAGAGACCAAGATCACCAGTGGGTCGAGCAAGGATTCAAACTGAATCGCAAGGACCAGATAAATGATCGCCAACGCGAACAAGAAGGTGGCATACAGCGCGCTGCCTTCTGTCACGTATTGGCGCGACTCACCGAGGTAATCGTGCTGATAGCCTTTAGGCAACTCTGCCGCCTTGCTCTCAAACCAATCCACCGCGGTACCCATGGTGACACCGGGCGCAGATACCGCACTGATGGTCGCAGCATTTAGCTGATTAAAGTGCGGGAGTGAGCGAGGCTCCGCTGTCACTTCAATGTCAATCAGCGAGCCCAGCGGGATGGACTCACCGTTGGCCGCACGCACGTAGTAGTTCTCGATCGATTCAGGGTTGAGGCGATATTTACGCTCCACTTGCGGGATCACCTCATATGAGCGGCCATCAAAGTCGATACGGTTGACGTAGCCATCGGCCATCATGGTGCCAATGGTGGCGCCAATATCACGCATGGTCACGCCATATGACCCAGCTTTGTCTTTATCAATGCTGATGTTCATGGTGGCCGAGTCAAAGTTGAGGTTAAGCTCCGAATAAACGAAATTCGGGCTAGATTGTACCTCTGACATAATTTCGGCGGTCACTTGATAGAGACTTTCGAAATTGTTCGGTGTCGTCACCACAAACTGGATTGGCAAGCCAGACGAAGCTCCGGGGAGCTCTGGCATTTCAAAGGTAGTGACCTTCATACCAGGGATGTCTTTCACTTCGTTAGCCATGCGTTTTACCACTTCGGACTGACTGGCTTCCCGTTCACTCCAAGGTACCAGCGAGGCGATACCAAACGCTTGATTCGACTTCGGCACCCCAGAAAAGACCTGTGAAAAAGCCACTTCTGGTTGTTCGTCGAGCTTTTGGTTCACTTCCGCCATGCTGTTTTGGATGTAATCCAGGTTAGCCGTCGAGGGCGCCGTCCCCATCATTACTACCACGCCTTTATCTTCCGATGGCGCAAGCTCACTGGGGATAAAGTTAAATAGCACAGGCAAAGAAGCAAAGACGATCACCGCAAAGGACACCACCACAGGACGGCGTTGCATCACCTTACTGAGGATGCGCGCATACTTGTCGGTCATGCCATCCAAGAAGCGGTGCACGGCAAGCTCAAAGCGACTTGGCTTGGCGTTGGCTTTCAGCATGGTTGAACACATCACCGGTGAGAGTGTCAACGCGACAATCCCAGAAACAAACACCGCCCCGGCAAGGGTTAACGCAAACTCCTTAAACAGCGAGCCGGTGATCCCGCCCATCATCGCGATAGGGGCATACACGGCCGCCAGCGTCAGGGTCATGGAAATCACGGGGACAGCAATTTCGCGTGTCCCTATAATGGCGGCGCGGAAAGGGGACTCTCCCAGTTTTATGTGTCTGTCGATGTTCTCGAGTACTACGATTGCATCGTCGACCACCAAGCCGATGGCCAATACCATCGCCAACAGGGTCATCAAGTTGAGCGAGAAGCCAATCATTTCCATCACTAGTGCCACACCAATCAGGGACAGTGGGATGGTAATAATGGGGATAATCACCGCGCGGAACGAGCCTAAGAACAGGGTAATCACCACCAACACGATCAGTGCCGCTTCAATGATGGTTTTGATTACCTCATTGATGGACTCATTGATTGCATTGGATGAGTCATACAGCACATTCATCTCGATATTGCTTGGCATGTTGCGCTCAACTTCCGGCAACATATCCATGACGTCAGCAGCAATATTGATGGGGTTGGCCGACGGGGTAGCATTGATCGCGGCGACAACCGCTTCAGAGCCATTGGCCAGTGCACGTACCCGATCGTGGCTTTTCTCGAGCGAGACTTTAGCGATATCCCCAAGACGCACGACGCGGCCATCTTGAGTATCTACCACCAAATTACGCAGCTCTTCGGGCGTAGATACCTGGGTATCGGCGCTACCGTTATAGATCATAAAGGTACCAATCGCCTGACCGGTGGCCGACTGGTAGTTGTTGGCATCAAGCACGGACATCACGTCGGTGGCCGCTAATTTAAATGCCGCCATTTTCTCAGGGTCGAGCCACACACGCAGGCCATACTTCACCCCGCCGTACAGGTCAATTTTGGAGACGCCATCCACGGTAAACAGCTGAGGCTTGACCACGCGCTCGAGGTAGTCAGTGATCTGGCTAGAATCGAGCTCGGGTGAGGTAAAGCCAATATACATTACCGCGGTGGTTGACCCTGTCGACATCGATACCGAGGGGTCTTCGGACTCGGCAGGAAGCTGAGCACGCACCGAGTTTACCTTGGCAAGAATATCGGCCAAGGCAGCATTTGGGTCGGTATTAAGCTTCATGTTGACCGTAATGGTCGAGGAGCCAAGCACCGACTCTGAGGTCATAAAATCAATATTATCAGCTTGGGCCACGGCTTGTTCGAGTGGCGTCGTGATGAAGCCCTGAATCAAGTCGGCGCTGGCACCATAATAGCTGGTTGTGATGGTGACCACGGTATTGGTCATCTCCGGGTATTCCCGAACCTGCATCTTGAATAAAGATTGCAAGCCAAGCAGCGCAATCAGGATACTGATTGACGCGGCTAGTACGGGGCGCCGGATAAAAATATCAGTAAAGCGCATCACATCCTCGTCTTACAATTGAGGTAATTGTTCTGGTGGTGTGAGAGCGTCGTTTTCGACGATTTTCACTTTGGAGCCATTGCTTAACCGCACTTGGCCGGAGGTGACGACCTGATCGCCAGGTTGCAGACCTTCGATAATGCGTGCTTGATGGCCACGACGTTCACCGACTTTGAGCACTTGCTGATAAGCGCGTTTTTCCCCTTCTTCTTCGCGGATAACGTAGACGCTTTCTCCGTACAAATTGAAGTTAATCGCGGTTTGATCAATCACGATTTGGTCTTCAATGGTCGGTAAGACGATATCGGCGCGGGCAAACATACCTGAGCGCAACTGACCATCGTTATTCGGAATGTTCGCTTCCACCTTGATAAGACCACTCTGGCTGTTGACCGCAGGCTCAATGGCACTGATAGAGCCGATGAATTCCTTTTCAGGATACGCGTCGACAGTAATGCGCAACGGCTGGCTTAAACGGATTTTAGAAATATCTGTTTGTGGCACGGTAAAGCGCAGCTTCATCACCGAGGTATCCTCGAGGCGAGCAATATCCGTACCTGGCTGCAAGTATTCACCTAAGAAAACATCACGCAGGCCAATCACACCATCGAAGGGGGCTTGGATATTACGACGGGCAATGGTGGCTTTCAGTGCGTTAATGTCAGCTTGTAGCGAACGATAATTGGCCTCGGCTTCATCCAGCGCTTCTTTAGAGATAGAGCCTTTAGCAAACAGTCCTTGGTAGCGTTTAAACTTGGCTTCCGCCGCTGGTAGGCGCGCTTGCGTGCTGGCTAAATTGGCTTTTTCAACACTCGAGTCGAGCTCGACCAGGTTTTGTCCACGCTCAACGGTTTGGCCTGACTCAAAATTAATCACATCGACGACACCGGCAATTTGAGTGGTTAAGGTGATCCCTTGGTTAGGCTCAACAAACCCAATGGCGTCAAGCGTTGGTGTCCAAGGCACAGCCTCAACCGTCACCGCGGTGACTGGGTGGGTAGGCTCTGGCATGTTTGCCATATACTCTGCAACCTTTTGCTGCTTGAACAGGTTAAAGCCAATCACACTGCCAAACAGCAGCAGCGCGAGGATAACCATAAAGAAAAACCATTTTTTCATCGAAGTAAGCTCCGAACGTCGTTAGTGAAGAGAAATTGCATCCCAGCAAGCGTGGATCGCATCTGCGATAGCATCATCGTTCAGGGTTATAACACCCCGAACCTGTTTGCGAGCTAAACAAAAAGCGGGTTCGAGTCCCAAGGTGATTAACACCTCATCATCTAGGGGCTTGAGCACGCCTTGTTGCTTACCTTCTTGAAAGACTCGATAAAGGTCGGAGAAGGCCTCTCGCTCTTGCTGAGTATGAGACTGATCATCGCGTGGTAGGGCATCAAACTGGTCACGAGACAATAGCAGATGATCGCGATGTAGCATCATGGTCCAAGTATTGCGCCATAAGCGTTCAAACTGACGTTTGAGTGTCGGTTCATCCTTGACCCCTTGCTGGATATGGGTCGCACACTGCATCATCAGGTGTGAAGACAGTTGGCGAAGCAAATCATCCTTGTCTTTAAAATAGCGATAAATGGTCCCTGCCGCGACGTGTGCTTGTGTCGCCACTTGTTGCATTGAGACTTTATCGAGCCCGACCGTCGCGATTAATTGCTCGGTCGCGGCAAATATTTGCGTACGTTTGTCCATAGGTAATGCACCAAGCAATGAATGAACGTTCATTCATTTTAGAGCGTTTTTCGCGCAAATGACAAGCATAAAGTGTAGCAAGCAAAATGCACTCTGCTGCGGTGAGATAGACATCAGTCGGATTCGCTCTACAATGCTCATTCAGCCACTAACGAGGTGTTGTTCACCATGAAGCTTAACCCCGCGCAATCAGATGCCGTTCGACATATCTCTGGGCCGTGCCTGGTTTTGGCCGGGGCAGGGTCGGGCAAAACACGGGTCATTACGCACAAAATCGCCTATTTGGTTCAGCAGTGTGGCTACAAAGCACGTCATATCGCCGCAGTCACCTTTACCAATAAAGCCGCGCGCGAAATGAAAGAGCGAGTGGCACAAAGCCTAGGCAAGCAAGAATCCCGAGGCTTGATGGTATCGACCTTTCACACCTTGGGACTGAATATCATTCGTCGCGAGTACAAAACCTTGGGGCTCAAGGCGGGCTTTTCGCTATTTGACGATCAAGATCAACTGGCGTTGTTAAAAGCGTTGACCGAGCAAGAGCTGGATAACGACAAAGATCTATTGCGTCAGCTGGTACACACCATTTCCAACTGGAAAAATGCCATGCTGGGGCCGGATGAAGCCCTTGCTCAGGCGCAAGGCGAACGGGATCAGCTGTTTGCCGCCTGCTATGCGCGTTATCAAAAACAAATGCGTGCGTACAATGCGCTAGATTTTGATGACTTGATTTTGATGCCAGTGGCGCTGCTTAGCCAGAATCAAGCCGTAAGAGAGCGCTGGCAAGCGCGCATTCGTTACCTGCTCGTGGATGAATACCAAGATACCAACACCAGTCAATATCAGCTGGTAAAACTGCTAGTGGGTGAGCGCGCGCGCTTTACCGTGGTGGGCGATGACGATCAGTCTATTTACTCATGGCGAGGGGCCCAGCCGAAAAACCTGGTTTACCTGCAGAAAGACTTTCCGCGTTTGCACGTGGTGAAGTTGGAGCAAAACTACCGCTCAACCAGCCGCATTCTGCGTGCTGCGAATATCTTGATTGCCAATAACCCGCATGTATTCGAAAAAACCTTATTTTCAGCCTTGCCTGATGGCGACATGCTCAAAGTACTGACCGCCAACAATGAAGAGCATGAGGCGGAGCGCGTGGTTGGCGAGCTGATTGGCCATCGCTTTTTGGGGCGTACCCAATACAAAGATTACGCCATCCTTTATCGCGGAAACCACCAATCACGCTTGATCGAAAAAGCGCTGATGCAAAACCGCATTCCTTATAAAATCTCCGGCGGTACCTCGTTTTTCTCACGTGCAGAAATTAAGGACATCATGGCCTATCTGCGCCTTCTCACTAACCCCGATGATGACAATGCATTCTTGCGGGTGGTTAACACGCCACGACGTGAAATTGGCCCGGTGACGTTAGAAAAACTCGGTAGTTATGCCAACCAGCGAGGTAAAAGCTTGTTTGCGGCAAGCTTTGAACTCGGGCTCAGCCAACATTTATCGGGCCGTGGTTTGGCGTCGTTACAAGCGTTTACCCGTTGGGTGGTGGAATTATCCGATCAAGCCGAACGAGGCGACACCGTGGCGGCGGTTAGAGCGCTTTTGCGTGATATTCACTACGAGGAGTGGCTGTACGAAAGCTCTTCCAGCCCCAAAGTCG
The DNA here is from genome assembly GCF_001995985.1 of Salinivibrio sharmensis. Lineage (GTDB taxonomy): Bacteria > Pseudomonadota > Gammaproteobacteria > Enterobacterales > Vibrionaceae > Salinivibrio > Salinivibrio sharmensis. The sequence goes on from NZ_MUFC01000021.1 coordinate 10,119, forward strand.
CCGAGATGCGGATGAAAAACGTCTCACAGCTTTATAGTTGGATTGTGGCTGATTTAGAAGGTGACAACCCCGATCAGGTTGAACGAACGCTAAGAGAAGTGGTTCAGCGGCTTACACTGCGTGACATGATGGAGCGGGGTGAAGATGATGATGACGCAGACCAAGTCCAGTTGATGACCTTGCATGCCTCCAAAGGACTTGAGTTTCCTTACGTCTACTTGATTGGTATGGAAGAGGGGTTATTACCCCACCAATCGAGCATCGATGAAGACAACATCGATGAAGAGCGGCGTTTGGCTTATGTAGGGCTGACGCGAGCGCAAAAGGCGTTGACGTTCGTGGTTTGTAAAGAGCGACGCCAATTTGGCGAAGTGATTAAGCCACAGCAAAGTCGCTTCTTAGATGAATTGCCATTTGACGATGTGGAATGGGAGTCGCAAAAGAAACCGGTATCGCAAGAAGAGCGAATGGAGAAAGGGCAAGCGGCGATCGCCAACCTAAAAGCCATGCTGGATAAAAACAAATAACGCCGCGGAAGGCGGCGTTATCGTTACATAGACATTGAGCAGCGCGATTAGAGGGCGTCGAGCATGTGCTCGATGGCCGCCACTATCTCATCGTCCGAGCAATCCATGCAGGTCCCTTTGGCAGGCATCGCATTAAAGCCGTTGATAGCGTGCTTGGTTAGCGTTTCCATGCCTTTATCGACACGTGGCCCCCATGCCGCAGCATCACCTGTTTTGGGCGCGCCGGCTGCACCTGTGCCATGACAGGCGGTGCAGTAGGTGTTGTAGACCTGTTCGCCACTGCGTGGGCCACTCGGCTCTGCGGCGGCGGTTTGCGTTGGCGCTTCGCCGTCAATGTAAACATCACCAACCGGGGCAATGCGCTCAGCGATGGCGGCTTTTTCTTGCTCAGACACTTCTAGTGCTTGCGCAGCAGAAGCAAATAAAAGGGCCGCCACAGTGGCAACCATAATATGACCTAGACTTTTTCCCTTTGCGCTCACAATGACACTCCCACATTACTGGTGGCTTAACGCCTTTTTTATCTTATTTGCCGTCAACCTAAGGGGGCGAATCAATAAAGAGTGATTCGGTTGCGGCCTGTCAGTCTCGTCTTAACGGATTTGCCAACGTTGCTGGGTTAACTCCGTGTAAAGATTAGGTGATTATAGCGCTTTAGATTGTTACGTTAAACCGTTATAGTAGAGACCTTACTGACGTTTTCTACGCAATTTGTTGAAAAAGAGACCAGTCAGTAAAAAAATTAAAAAAAGTGCTAGACGGCTGGTGGTGATATCCGTAATATTCGTCACCGCCAACGGGGCAAGCGCCCGTAGCTCAGTTGGATAGAGTGTTGGCCTCCGAAGCCAAAGGTCACAGGTTCAAATCCTGTCGGGCGCGCCATTCCGGGGATAAAGGGAAATGGCAAAAAATCAGTGGTGGCTGTAGCTCAGTTGGTAGAGCCCTGGATTGTGATTCCAGTTGTCGCGGGTTCAAGTCCCGTCAGCCACCCCATTATTTTCGCTGAAAGCGAATATGTCGGTGAATAGCGCAGTTTGGTAGCGCATCTGGTTTGGGACCAGAGGGTCGGGGGTTCGAATCCCTCTTCACCGACCACCATTACGAACCCTAGCCAAATGGCTGGGGTTTTTTGTTTATACCTGTTCGTTGAAGATAGAGGGTCGGGGGCCGGAAGCCCGGTCGCGCGGAAGGCCGCCCCATCGAATCCCTCTTCACCGACCACCATTATGAACCCTAGCCTAACGGCTGGGGTTTTTTCGTTTCACACACCCCTCTGGACATTTCTCTTCCCCCAAATTTCCACTGCTGTCGGGCGGTTTTATATCGCTTTGCTGAGTACGTGTTGGTGAGTCTTTTCTCTACGTGGCGACGTTGAGAGAGGATAAAATGCAGAAATTAGAGCTCTATCAAGATTCTGATAGATAAAAAGTCACCAATTAGCAATAAAAACCACACCTTTTGATGTGACTGCTATACCTGTTGTTGAGTGGTTTAAAAATCTACCTTTAATTGACTAACTAATTAATTGAGTTGTTAACTGCTATTTTTTTGGAGCTTATCGCTGCCATTGTTTATGCGCTGTTAAATAACTTTGCTTTATTCTATGCGCGATTTGCTTTAAAACAGGGGACAGCGTAATACCTTATATCTTTATGATATGAAGTGTATTTTTTGTTTGACACTTGGGTGCGAAATCGTAGCTAAGTGAATGAATATTCGAGCCGACTGTGTCATTATGGCATTTTCTGCTGTGATGTTGATTTTTTGTGAAATGTTTGCCAGATTAAATCCGCATCTCTCCGAGGCAAGATCATATCACCTTGTTTTGGTCAGGAAGTCGATCGTCACCTAAGACGATATCAAGGATGAAAAATGTCACTGCTAGAAGTAAATAACCTACGAATTGAGTATCCGTCTCGCCATGGCGTTCATGCTGCTGTGACGTCGTTGTCATTAACGATTGAGCGCGGTGAGATTGTTGGCGTGGTGGGTGAGTCTGGAGCGGGTAAGTCAACGGTGGGTAATGCCGTGATTGATTTGCTCAGCCCGCCAGGGCGCATTGCCAGTGGCGATGTGTACCTTGATGGTAAAAAAATATCGGGCCTTAGCCCTAATCAAATGCGCAAAGTGCGTGGCGACAAAATCGGGTTTATCTTTCAAGACCCGATGACCTCCCTGAACCCGCTGTTTACGGTCGAGCAACAGCTGACCGAAACCATTTTGACTAATTTGAATGTCACGCAGCAACAGGCTTATCAGCGCGCGCTTAATTTAATGGAGCAGGTGGGGATCCCAGAGCCAGAGCTGCGCATCAAACAATACCCTCACCAATTCTCTGGTGGGATGCGCCAGCGCGTGGTGATCGCGGTCGCACTGGCTGGTGAGCCAGATTTAATCATTGCCGATGAGCCGACCACGGCGCTGGATGTGTCTATCCAAGATCAGATTCTTAACCTCATCCGCGACTTATGCCAAAAGAAAAATGTCGGCTGTATGCTGGTCACCCATGATATGGGCGTCGTCGCCAACGTGACTGACCGTGTTGCGGTGATGTATCGTGGTGATTTGGTTGAGCTGGGCACCACCCAGCAAGTGTTAGGTGAGCCTCAGCATCCTTACACGCAAAGTCTTATTTCAGCGGTGCCACGCTCTGACATAAAGTTAGACCGCTTCCCGTTGGTCAATTACATCGAAGAAGCCGGTGAAACTCTAGAGCTTGATGTCAAGAACCACTGGCTGGGACAAAGCCAAGATCAGCGCGCTTACAGTGGGCCCTTGCTGCAGGTGAAAGATGTGTCTTTGCGCTTTATTACTAAAGATTCTCTCTTTGCCAGCCGTCGCGAATACGTCCAAGCCTCGGATCATGTGAGCTTTGACGTGGTTGAAGGGGAAACTTTTGGCCTTGTCGGTGAGTCAGGCTCAGGCAAATCGACTATTGCACGGGCGATCACCGGGCTTTATCCGCCTAATACGGGGCAAATCATCTTTGAAGACATTGATCTGACCGCGATTAAAAGCGAACGCGCCCGGCGCCCAATCCGTCGCCAGATGCAGATGGTGTTTCAAAACCCGTATTCGTCCATGAACCCGCGGATGAAAATCTATGACATTATCGCTGAGCCGATTCGCTTTCACCGTTTAGCCGAGGGTGAGTCACAAATCCGCCAAATCGTCGGCGATTTACTCGATCACGTTGGCCTGGGTCGCGGAGCGGGGATTAAATATCCGCACGAGTTCTCTGGAGGACAACGTCAGCGCATATCAATTGCTCGTGCATTGGCGACGCGCCCGCGGTTGCTGATTTGCGATGAGCCGACATCCGCGCTGGATGTGTCGGTACAAGCACAGATTTTGAACCTGCTTAAAGATCTGCAGGACGAGCTCAATCTCACCATGTTGTTTATCAGTCATGATTTGCCGGTGATTCGACAAATGTGTGACCGTATTGGTGTGATGCGCAAAGGCCAGCTGTTAGAAGTGGCGCCGACAGAGCAACTGTTTACTAACCCACAACACGAATATAGCCGTCAGCTTATCTCATTGATGCCAGAGTTTAAGGGAATGAGCACGGAAGGTTTGCAACCGGCATAGCACGCTATGTCGACGCGGCAATGCGCCGCACCTCATCCATGATGCAAACACAGCAGGGGGCAACCCCCTACGCATAAAGGAGCTATGCAATGAAAACAATGAAGAGCAAGATTGCCGTGGCGCTTATGGCCGCCGGCCTGAGCTTTAGTGCCGCGGCTGCGGATATCACCGTCGCGTATGATGCGGATCCGGTCTCACTGGACCCTCATGAGCAGCTTTCCGGTGGTACGCTACAGCTATCACACATGGTCTTCGACCCCTTGGTCCGTTTTACCCAAGAAATGGACTTTGAGCCACGTCTCGCGACGTCTTGGGAGCGTATCGATAATGAAACCGTGCGTTTCAATCTTCGCGAAGGCGTGACGTTCCATTCCGGTAACGCGTTTACTGCTGACGATGTCGTCTGGACCTTTGACCGCTTGAAATCATCACCAGATTTTAAAGGGATTTTCACCCCCATCGTTGACATCAAAAAAGTCGACGAGCACACCGTTGATGTGGTCACAGACGGTACCTACCCGCTGGTAGAGAACGTCATGACCTACGTGTTCCCGATGGACAGCAAGTTCTACAGCGGTAAAACAGAAGACGGCCGTGATAAGTCTGAGCTGAAGAAAAATGGCTCAACCTATGCGTCAACACACCTGTCAGGTACAGGCCCTTATGTGGTCGACGAGCGTGAACAAGGCGTGGTTGTAGAGTTTGACCGTAATGAGAATTACTGGGACAAAGACAGTGAAGGCAACGTGGATAACATCACACTGCGTCCGATCAAAGAAGATGCCACCCGTGTTGCAGCACTGCTGTCTGGTGACGTCGATATGATTGCCCCTGTCTCGCCAAACGATTATCGCCGTATCGAACGTGCCGACGAGCTGCAGCTGGTTACCATGCCAGGGACGCGCGTGATCACCTTCCAAATGAATCAGAGCGTGGTGGATGAGTTTAAAGATCCACGTGTCCGTCAAGCGGTGGCTTATGCGGTCAACAATGAAGGTATTGCGCAGAAGATCATGAAAGGGGCGGCCACGCCAGCGAGCCAGCAAAGCCCGGTTGGTTACGCAGGCTATAACGCAGATTTAGAGCCGCGTTATGACCTGGCGAAAGCGAAAAAGCTGATGGAAGAGGCCGGTTACCCTGATGGCTTCTCGATCACCATGATTGCGCCCAACAACCGTTATGTGAACGATGAAAAAATCGCTCAAGCGGTGGCGGCAATGATGGCGAAAATTGGTATTAAGGTTGATTTGCAAACCATGCCAAAAGCGCAGTACTGGCCTGAGTTCGATAAGTGCGAAGCCGGCATGCAGATGATTGGCTGGCACCCAGATACAGAAGATTCTGCCAACTTCACTGAGTTCCTCACCATGACCCGTGACGCTGACACAGGTAAGGGCCAATACAACTGTGGTCACTACTCGAACAGCGAAGTGGATAAGCTGGTGATGGAAGCCAACTCAGAAACGGATCTGGAAAAGCGTAGTGCCATGCTGCAAAAGGTTGAGAAGATCCTGTATGACGAAGCGGCCTTCTTACCTTTGCACTGGCAAGACCCATCATGGGCAGCCAAAAATAACGTTAACATCGAGCCGATCGTTAACGGTATGAACTTCCCTTACTTCGGCGATCTAGTGGTCGAGTAATGGACTAAAACAGGGCCCCAACCACTGGGGCCCCTGATTATCCAATCGCTTAGAGGCACACATGGTAACGTTTTTAGTCAAACGTCTGGTACAGGCACTGATTGTGATGTTTGTCATCAGTCTGGTGGCGTTTGCTATCCAAGACAACCTCGGCGACCCCTTGCGGGAGCTGGTGGGGCAATCAGTATCAGAAGCAGAGCGTGATGCGCTGCGTGATGAAATGGGGCTTAACGATCCCTTCTTGACCAAATATACCCGCTTTGTAGGCAAGGCCCTACAAGGGGATTTAGGCAATTCGTATTTCTTTAAGCGTCCAGTGGTGGACGTCATTTTAGATAAATTGGTGGCAACGCTAGAACTCGTGGCGGGGGCGGCCCTGATCATTGTCGTGGTGTCGATACCACTCGGCGTGTACTCGGCGATTCACCCCAATAGCATTCTCACCAAGATAATCATGGGCTTTAGCATCGTGGGTATTTCGATACCTGTCTTCTTAACCGCGATCATGCTCATGTATGTCTTCTCGATTGAATTAGGCTGGTTGCCTTCCTATGGACGCGGAGAAACCGCCAATTGGCTCGGTTGGGAGTCCGGCTTTTTCACCCTGGATGGTTTAGCACACTTGGTGCTGCCTTCGGTGTCACTGGCGTCCATCATGTTGCCTTTGTTTATTCGCTTGGTGCGCTCTGAAATGCTGGAAGCGTTAGGTACTGAGTATGTGAAATTTGCACGTGCTAAAGGGTTACCCGAAAACAAAGTTTATTATCAACACGCGTTGAAAAACACCATGCTGCCGGTGGTAACGGTTGGCGGGGTGCAAATCGGTACCATGATTGCGTATACCATTTTGACCGAGACTGTCTTCCAGTGGCCGGGGACGGGCTTTTTGTTCCTTGAAGCGATTAACCGAGTAGATACGCCGTTGATTACCGCTTACGTGATTTTCGTCGGGCTTATCTTTGTGGTGACTAATACCATTGTCGATCTGCTTTATGGCTTGATTAACCCAACGGTTAACTTAACCGGCAAGGAGGCGTAAGCGATGACACAAACGAATACGACACCAAGTCGCTGGCAGCGCTTCTTAGACTCGGATTTCTTTTATCACTTCAAGCGCGATAAAGTAGCGATCGCAAGTTTCACCATTTTTATGGTGTTCTTATTGCTGGCGCTCTTTGCGCCCTTAGTGTCCCCGACCAATCCCTATGATTTAATGGCGATTGATATCATGGACTCTGAGATCCCGCCCGTCTGGATGGAGTGGAGCGATCCGCGCTTTTTGCTCGGTACTGATAACCAAGGGCGAGATATTTTGTCGACCATTATTTATGGTCTGCGTATATCTTTGACCATTGGTTTGTGTGCCGTCGGCCTACAGTTGATTCTGGGGACAGTGATTGGATTAAGTGCCGGCTATTTTGGTGGCCGCATTGATAGCTTTTTTATGCGTATCGCCGATATTCAGCTGTCTTTCTCGACCATGATGGTCGCTATCATTGTTTCAGCGATTTTTAAGGCCAGCTTTGGCAGTGAGTTTTACAGCCAATATGCCATTTTAATGCTGGTGGTGATTATCGGGATTGCCGAGTGGCCACAGTATGCCCGAACCATTCGTGCGTCTGTCCTGGCAGAAAAGAAAAAGGAATATGTAGAAGCGGCGCGGGTGATGGGTTTCCGCTCGCCTCGGATCATGTTCCGTCACATTCTTCCCAACTGCTTGTCGCCCATTTTGGTCATTTCGACCGTGCAGGTGGCTAACGCAATCATGTCGGAAGCGGCACTGTCTTTCCTAGGGCTGGGGATGCCTGTCGATCAGCCATCATTGGGCTCGTTGATCAGTATCGGTTTTAACTACATTTTCTCAGGGGCATGGTGGATCACTGCTTTCCCTGGCATCGTGTTGGTTTTACTGGTACTGGTGATCAACTTGCTCGGCGACTGGTTGCGGGATGTCTTTAACCCCAAAATCTACAAAGGGTAAGGAAAATGGCTGCGAATGCAGCCATTTTTTTGATAGCTGTCTGACAGCTTGGTGATCAGTGGCTTGAGTCGATGTGTCTCTTTGCTTAAGCTGAGCAGATTAGATTATCAAGGGAGCGACTCATGGGGCGGTGGCGAGGTTTGGCTGTCAGTGTGGTAGCAATGTGGGCAATCAGTGCGCCAGTGCGCGCAGAACAGAGCCCTTGCGCCATTGTTGACCGCCAGCAAGGCTGGCCAATCATTGGCGAGACATGTGATATCGGACAAGGGTTGTGGGGCAACCAAGCTCCGGATCCGCAGAGCACGGCGTTTTGGGTGCAATGCGGTGCCACGCAAGGCGTGCCATCACGTCAATTTTATCAGTCTCTGCGTCAAGGCTTGCCGGACTTACCGTTTCAAGTACAGGTGCGAGAAGGTCGAGGGCGCTGCTTGATTGGTCCTTACCCTAACTTGGACGTGGCCCAGTTGGTGCTAAAGCGGGTTCGTCAATTTGGACCCACCAAGCAGGCGGTGTTAAGACAAACTCGTCAGCCATTGTCTCAACCGGCCGTGATCCGCTTGCCGCCGCTATCACAAACGACATCGCCTTCGCACAATGGCGAGAAGTCGACGTCGATGGAGACAGCGATCACCTTGAGCCATTTTGGTTTACCTGAACCAGAAGCTGGCGATAAGCAATATACCGAAAAATCCATGAGTTGGTTACGTGTCCCTTATGCGCAGGCGGCGCCCCGTTGTCAACGCGAAGGGATGGTGTTGGCCTCCCAGCAGGAGTTGGTGCAAGTGGCAAAAGCAACGGATCAGCTCCCCATGCGCTTACCGTACTGGGTGCAAGGTGCCAAGGGGGTAGATGCTCGAAGTGGCAAAGTGGTGACACGTAACGCCGATGCGGCGCTCAATGTCCTGTGTAAAAAGCGGTAGTCGCTATCCGCATAATAAGACGCCCCGCAGTGCGGGGCGTTTTTTCTCATTCGAAGGCAATTGACTGACTGCCTTTTCGGCTGGCGGAAATACTATGCCGCGGGAGGTTGTTCAGGCAGCGCTAACTTCAGTGCAGTACGTGAGACATCACTGGCCGCTTTACCCTGATCAAGCTTATCCAACACATCCGCCAAATACGCATAGTCGGTGACGTCGGCACGATACTCCAGGGCTTTCTCAAAGTGGCTGCGCGCATCTTGCCATTTTCCCGACTGCATAAGCAGTTGCCCAAGGGCGCTGTGAAGTACAGGGTTGCGGCTATCCTGCGTGAGCAACTCTTCCAGCATCACCACAGCAGGGTAGTTATCTGGCAAGTTTAGCGTCGGGATTAGGGCAATCAAGCGATCATCGGTGCGCTTTTTCAAGGCCTCGCGTAGCAGAATGTAGGCTTCTGAGTCTGCATTACGTGCTGCCAGATGCTTGACTAACCCAGCTAATAACGAAGGCTGGTTGCGTTTGGCTTTTGGTAATTGGTTCCAATGCGTTAGCAGACCTTCTGTCCCTTGTTGACTGGCAACATGCGCCATCACGCCCAGCTCGGCACGCTCGTGCAGAGCATTAAACTGGTCGCTATCGAGTAACTGGGCTTTTTTCAACGTAGGTAGTAGGTTAAGAAGCGCTGACCAATCTTCCAGTTGGATATAGGTTTCTTTAAGCAGCGACAGCATCACCGGGTTACGCGGGTGCTGGCGTTTAATCGCACGCAACGAAGCGAGGGCTTCCTCGTGCTGACCGCTTTGGCTATGGAGCTGGGCACGTGTCAGGGCGAGAGCCAAGCTATTGGCATTCAGATCAGCGGCTTGCTGCAGGTATTGGTCGCGAGCCTGCAGGTTTTGTCGTTGTTGTGCCGCCTCAGCGGCCGCCAATAGGTTGTGCATGGGGGCATCACTATGTGCGCGCGCTTTGGCGAGAAGTTTTTCGGCTTTTTTCCACTCCCCTTCACGTAACTTCATTAAGCCGGTTTGGGTTTGTTGGCGCGCTTTACGTTGTTTGCGCCCCGAGAGCCAGCCTGTTGCGGTACTACTGATGGATAGCAGTTTTCTCAGTAACCATTCAAGCACCCAGAGGGCGGCAATTAAAATGCCAATCAGCACTAGCAAGGTAGTGACACTCATTTCCAGTGTCTGCTCGGCAGCAGAAATCAGCACATAACCTTGTTGCCCGGCCAGTTGCGGGCCCACCACCAGTCCGGCCGCCAACACAAGGACAAGTAACAGCAATCTAATCATGATTGGCCTCCTGTCAGCGGTGCAATGTCTCGGCGCAGTCGGGTGTCGATCTCATCACTGACCAGCGATTGGCTTTTTAGCTTTTGCGGCATATCGACGCCGATGGTTTGTTGATTTAAATCGTCAAGTTGCTCAACAAAGCGGCGCGTGGCATTGGCATCTTGATTATAAAAGCGCAGCGCCCAGTCTTTGGCCATGCCTAGTGCTTCATGGTATAAGGCATCGTTTCCTTGATAGACCGCACGCATCGCTTGATCGAGCTTGTTCTTGAGGTTTTCTTGCAGGTAATAACTTTGGGTGGGTGATAACAGCGGTACTACATTACCGTCGCGTTTTCGGTAAGTAATAAAGTTATCGACAAAGTCGGTAACCGACGTGGTGAGGTTGTGCTTCCAGTCATTGACGGATTCAGACACCACGGGTTTTTCCACTTCTTCAGCTTCTGGGATCACGGCGCTGGCAAGCGGGAGATTTTCAACCCGTTGCTGCATGCTGGTTAAGCGCAAGACAATCCCATCTCTATCGACGCGCTTCACGGCTTTTAATGCGGTGATATCGTCAGCCATTGCCTGACGAATAGGCATTAAGGACGGGTCGTTAAGCTGAGCAATGCGATGATCGGCCGCTTCCATCAGCGCCGTAGCGCTTTGGGCATCGTGTTCAAGCCAAATTTTACGTCCTGCCATCCGGATCAGGTAATCGGCTTCAGCCAATAACCAGTCGTTAGGGCGTCGACCTTTCACTTCCGCCACGGCTTTTTGCAAGCTGGCGAGACTACTGTCTTGTTGGTTTAAACGTGTTTGGGTGGTGTCTTTCAGTTGTTCACGCGCTTTTTCTGCGGCTTGTTGTTGTTGGTTAAGGTCTTGCTCAAGGCGTGAAATGTGCGATTGTTGCGCGGCGACGGTGTTTTGTAGCACGGTCGCTTGCTGGTGACCATGGTAAAACACCCAGCCACTGGAGCCGAGGGCCAAGGCGATGGCGATAGCGCCGAGTAATATGCCGCCACGTCCCCCCGATGAGGTTTTGCTGGCTTTTTCAGGCGCCGACGCATCTGTGGCGTGGGCCTTGGGTGAAGATGGCGTGTTGGCCTGGCGTTGTTTGGTGTCGGTATTTTTGTTGTCAGTCATCCGAAAGTCCCGTTTTACTTAACCTGAGCAGCGTGTTGACCAGTGCATCATTGGCCACGCTGTCAACGGTCGTAATCGTGTCAAAACCCAGCGCAGTGGCTTGATCTTGAATCCTTTTACTGGGCACCAGTATACGGCATTGGCGCAGCCAGTGCTGTTCGCTCAGTGTGATAAGTTGATCAAAGTAGGCTAATTGTTGGCCACTGGTGACCACTACTGTCGTTATCGTGTGTTTAGGCCAGCTTACTACTTGCGATATTAAAGGCTCAATGGCCCATTGTCGCCGATAGGTCTCGCAATAGTGAACTTGCGCGCCTCGCGCCTGCAACGTTTGCCCCATCATATCGCGTCCGCTTTCCCCGCGCAGGATCACCACCTGCGCGTCAGTCACGTCAGAGAAAAGGGGGAGTGAGAGCATGCCCTCGCTGTCTTCTCGGTGCGGCAACTGTACTGACTGCTTTGACACCGCGCGCCATTCGCTCGCCGTACGCTGCCCCACCGCGACATAGCCGCTATTGTTTGGCCATGACACGCCTTTTTGCTGTAAGGCGTGATGGGCGAATGCCACGGCGCGTGGGCTCACGGCGACCAGGATACTGCCGGTAGGCAGGGAGGGGAGCAAAGTCGCGAGGGTGGGCAAGTCTCGCCCCGGCGCAAAACTTAACAGTGGACAGGGGATCGCGGACAGCCCTTGCTGTGCCAGCTGATCGACTAACTGACTGCAGTCTGGTTCGGGGCGAACAACAACAATGGTCATGCGTCGTCTTGGTAAAGTTTATCCAGGATTTGCCGCGCGCCTTGGGCGAGAAGTTGCTCTGCTAAATCCGTACCGAGCTGCTCACCTTTTTCCAAAGGCCCTGTCACTTCGGCGCGTAAAATGGTCGAACCGTCGGGCTCGCCGACTAACGCACGTAGCCAGACTTTATCGCCTTGAATTTCTGAATAGCTGCCAATCGGCACCTGACAGCCGCCTTCGAGTCGGTTATTCATTGCACGTTCACACAATACGCGCTCGGTGGTGCTGGCGTCAGACAAAGGCGCGAGTAAGGTGCGAATGCGCTCATCATCCAATCGGCATTCAATCCCCACAGCACCTTGGCCGACGGCAGGGAGAATGACTTCTGGTGGGATTTCGCTACGGATCCGCTCATTCAAGCCTAATCGTTTTAAGCCGGCGGCAGCGAGGACAATCGCGTCGTACTGACCGTCATCGAGTTTGCCAAGGCGCGTGCCGACATTGCCCCGTAACGTGTTAATGACTAGATCAGGCCGGCGCTCGCGTAACTGGCATTCACGACGCAGGCTGGATGTGCCGACGACGGCCCCTTTAGGTAAATCGTCAATGCTTTGGTAATGGTTTGAGACAAACGCATCTCGTGGGTCACCGCGTTCACAGATGGTGACCAGCCCTAATCCTTCGGGGAATTCAACCGGGACATCTTTCATTGAGTGCACCGCAATGTCTGCGCGGCCGTCGAGCATCGCTTGTTCAAGCTCTTTAATAAACAAGCCCTTACCACCGATTTTCGCCAAAGGCGTGTCCAGAATCACGTCACCTTTCGTGACCATCGGTACCAGTTCAACCGTTAGCCCCGGGTGAGCGCGCTCTAATGCGTCTTTAACAAATTCAGCTTGCCAGAGAGCCAAAGGGCTTTTGCGCGTGGCAATGCGTACAGGCGTTGAGTACATGGTGTGTTTTCCTTCTTGGTTCATAACGCCCATCGTAACATTGGCGCTGGACGACTCGTAATCTCTGCCATGCCGTTTGGCGATTTATGACGGCGTTATGGTCATATAGGTGAAAATATGTGATCAATCGCATATTATTTGCGCAAATAATGAGATCTGAAGGCGGCAATATGGCTGACTTACGACTAAGGTAGTAGAGCAAAAAAGTTGATATTGATCTCAAAAAGCACCTATAGTGCGATGTTGATACCACCACACGGGCATCGGGGTTATTGGCTTTACCCGAGTTGTCGAGAGTGTTACATTGATCACGTTTTGTTATCTGCAATTGGGCGGATACGGTGAAGACAGTAACGTCGACCTGTTGACCAGGATGTCAACGAATCTGGATGATTGCCTTGCAAACATACGTAGAACAGCAAACTGAGCGCATCGAGGCGTTTAACCGCGTGAGAATGGATCGCGCGCGGTCCGCGATGAGCCGTCAGGCGCAAGCTATCTTTGATGTGCTGCCAGTGCTTTTACATCTAAATCACCCCGCATTACCCGGGTTTTGTGGTGACAGCGTACCTTTCGGTATTGCTGATTACGAGCTCGATGAGGCGCAACGCGAGTTTGTCTCTGATTGCCTGATCCACTCAGACACCCGCTTTTCTTCTTTAACCGCCTGTGTGGAGGGCCTTGAGCGCCATCCGATCAAAGGCATGTATACCATGGGCAGTACCGGCTCGATGGGACAAAGCCTTACCAGTGATCTGGATATCTGGGTCTGTATTGACGGCTCAGTGACAGCGGCGCAGCGCGATAAGCTTGATGCCAAATGCATGGCGATCTCTGAATGGGCGTTAAGCCAAGGGATAGAAGCCAATTTTTTTGTGGTTTGTGAAGGGCGTTTTCGTCACCATCTCAGCCAGGCAATGACCAGCGATAACTGTGGCACCAGTCAGCATTTCCTGCTGCTGGACGAGTTTTATCGTTCCTCCATGCGACTCGCCGGGCAAAAACTGTTGTGGTACATGGTGCCGCCAGAAATGGAAGGCTGCTACGAGGAATATGTTGATACACTGGTGGCCGAACATGGCCTTGACCGTCGAGATTGGGTCGATTTTGGCGGTTTGCCGACCATCCCGGCCGAAGAGTATTTTGGCTCGAGTTTGTGGCAGCTGTATAAAAGCATAGATTCACCGTATAAGTCGGTACTCAAAGCGATTTTGCTCGAGGCCTACTCGTGGCAGTATCCCGGCACCCAGCTTTTGAGTGTGGATGGCAAGCGCCGCTTCTATGCAGGCTGGGTCGATGTGTATCAATCTGATGCTTATTATCTGATGCTGGAAAAAGTCACCCGCTATTTGGAGTCGATTGGTGATACCCGCCGCCTAGATTTGGTTCGTCGTTGTTTTTATCTGAAAACCCATGAGAAATTAACACAGTCCCCTGCAACTGGCTCGGTCGCTTGGCGCCGAGAAGTGCTACGCTTATTAGCGCGTGAGTGGGGCTGGGATGAACAAGCATTGGCGTACCTCGATAACCGTCGCCATTGGAAAGTCGAGGAAGTACAGTACGCGCACAATGAGCTGCTTGATGCCTTGATGCAAAGCTATCGGAACCTGATCCGCTTTGCTCGTCGTAACGACATCACCTCGGCGATCAGCCCACAAGACATCAGCATTCTGGCCCGAAAACTGTACGCGGCGTTCGAAGAATTGCCGGGTAAGGTCACTCTGTTGAATCCGCAGATTTCACCGGATCTCCACGAGCCGGATCTCACCTTTATTCAAGTGCCGGAGGGGCGTACCAATGCGCCGGGGTGGTATTTGTATAAGCACTCGCTTGATCCGGTTGATATAATCGGTCGCGCCCCACTTGAGCACAACAGCTACCTCTCCAAGCTGGTCGCTTGGGCATTTTTCAATGGGCTGCTAACAGAGTCAACCCGCCTGGATACCGTGGTACGCGACGCCGATGTTGACCTTGATACCTTGTATCAGCTGGTCAGTGATATTCGTAATACCTTCTCGCTCAACCCTCCACGTCCGACGCTGGATGCGTTGTCGAGCCCGTGTGAAATTCGCCAGCTCGCCTTATTTGTTAACCTTGAGCACGATCCAACGTCGGCGTACAAGAAACCGTCGATGCGTTTTGACTTCAAAAACAGTGACATATTCAGCTATGGCGCTGAGCAAACGTGTTTGGTGGGGAGTGTTGATCTCGTTTATCGTAACTCGTGGAATGAAGTTCGAACCCTGAATTACCGCGGCGACGATGCCATTTTGGAGGCATTGAAAACCATGTTGGGCAAAATGCACCAAGATGCAGTGCCGCCTGAATCAGTGGATGTATTCTGCTATTCCAGCAAAATGCGTGGTTTAATTCGTAACTTGGTTTACCAATTGGTCGCAGAATGTATTGAGTTGCGTCTTAAGCCGGTTGAGAAAGAAAAACGCCGCCGCTTTAAGGCGTTGCGAATTGGCAAGCAAACCCATGGTTTGTTCTTTGAGCGTCGGGGCGTATCAGTACAGCGGTTAGAAAACTCAGTCGATTTTTATCGCTGTATTTCCACCAACAAAGTCAATGGCACGCCAGTGATGGTGGTCGACAACCCACAAGATGTGCATCCGCCTGAAGTGGTTGATGCGTATGCCAGCGAGGGCTTGGTGCAGTTTTTCTTTGAAGATTGTACTAATGGCTACAACCTGTACATTCTTGATGAGAACAACCGGGTGGAAGTGTATCGCCAATGTAGCGGCGATAAAACCGAGATGGTACAGGGCGTGAACCGCTTCTATACCTCCTCACATGACCGTTATAGTTACAGTGCTAACTTTATCAACTTTAACTTGCCACAGTTTTATCAAATCGTTACCGATGATGGTGGCGATACACATGCGCTGCCCTTTAAGTGTGATGGCCAGATGCAGCCGCCACGGCCACCGTCTCAGGGTGGGTTTACCGGACAAGTCGCTTCATTTAAGTAAATATGAGATCCCGATGCTCGGGATCCCATGTGTGCTTTCCCTGTAAACACTTACCAAGAAACAGGCTCACCCGCGTGCTTGCTGCACTCTTGTTGCACTAAATCCATCAACACCAGGCCTGTTTTGCTGCAAGTCCATTCACCGTCTTTGAGGCCAAAGTGGAACCCACCACTTTTTGATGCCACCCAAATTTCTTGCATGGGCTCTTGGCGGTTAATGATGATTTGGCTGCCATCATCAAATTCCAGCGTCATCACGTTGCCAACGCTCTCATAATCGATGTCGGCGCCTGAGTCATCGATACCTTCTTCAATGGCCTGCATTTGTAAATCGACCAACTGATGATATTCCGTTGTGTTCATCCCGTTACATCCTATTGCTTTTCATGGTTGTGATGCGATTATAGAGGGCATTGACTCGATAATCACTGGCATTCACTATGCGAAAACTCATCATTTTACTGATGTTCACTGGCATCATGACACTGACCGGCTGTGGCCAACAAGGGCCCCTGTACTATCCGGACGAACAACCGACGCAAAACCAATAATCAACCACAACAGGGAAGAACACCTTTGGACTATTTCAATTATCAGGAAGACGGCCAACTGTGGGCCGAATCACTGCCCTTGACCCAGCTTGCCGATGATCACGGCACGCCTTTGTATGTCTACTCGCGCGCCACTTTTGAGCGTCATTGGCATGCGTTTGATCATGCCGTAGGCACTCACCCGCATTTGGTGTGTTATGCCGTCAAAGCGAACGCCAATATCGGTGTATTAAATGTGCTGGCACGCTTGGGCTCAGGGTTTGATATTGTCTCTCAAGGTGAACTCGAGCGGGTGCTCGTCGCCGGTGGTGATCCCGCGAAAGTGGTGTTTTCTGGCGTGGGGAAAACGGCCGCAGAGATGCGTCGTGCGTTGGAAGTAGGTATCAAATGCTTTAACGTAGAATCACACTCTGAGCTTGATCGCTTAAACCAAGTAGCGGGCGAATTGGGTGTGCAAGCACCGATATCGCTGCGTATTAACCCCGATGTGGATGCCAATACTCACCCTTATATTTCTACCGGGTTGAAAGACAATAAGTTTGGTATTGCGTTCGACCAAGCATTGAGCAGCTTCCGTTATGCCGCCAGCCTGCCACATTTGAAGGTAGAAGGCATTGATTGTCACATTGGCTCGCAGCTAACTGAACTGGCACCGTTTATTGAATCCACTGACCGTTTGTTGGCGCTGATTGATACCTTAGGCGATGAAGGCATTGCGATTCGCCATCTCGATGTGGGTGGCGGCTTAGGCGTGACCTACAGTGACGAAAAACCGCCTCAGCCATCCGAGTATGCCAAAGCGCTGCTGGCGCGTTTGGACAATCATCGTCATCTTGAGCTGATTTTTGAGCCGGGCCGCGCGATTGCCGCCAATGCAGGGGTATTGCTAACCAAGGTTGAGTTCCTCAAGCACAGTGAGCACAAAAACTTTGCCATTATCGATGCGGGGATGAACGATTTAATTCGTCCGTCACTGTATCAAGCTTATCAAGAGATCATCCCTGTGGTACCGCGCCAAGGTGAGCCACAAACCTATGATTTAGTAGGCCCAGTGTGTGAAACCGGCGATTACTTGGGTAAAAACCGTTCGCTGGTGTTAGAAGCAGGCGATTTGCTGGCGGTGCGCTCAGCTGGCGCGTATGGCTTTGTGATGGCGTCAAACTACAACTCACGCTGCCGCCCCGCCGAAGTGATGGTCGACGGTGACCAAGCGCATCTTGTGCGCGAGCGCGAAAACTTGGCGTCGCTATGGCAGCTTGAACAGCACCTACCAGAATAAGGATTGGCATGCAGGTACAGTTTGCAAAAATGCACGGGCTGGGCAACGACTTCATGGTGGTTGACTGTGTCACGCAGAACGCGTTCTTTTCGCCGGATCTGATTCGGCGTTTAGCCGATCGCCAGCGTGGCGTCGGGTTTGACCAGTTACTCGTGGTTGAACCGCCTTACGATCCCGAGACGGATTTCCACTATCGCATTTTTAACCCTGACGCGTCGGAAGTGTCGCAATGCGGCAATGGTGCGCGCTGCTTTGCGCGTTTCGTGCGAATGAAAGGGCTGACCAATAAGCATCAGATCAGTGTGAGCACCCAAGCCGGTAAAATGCTGCTGCACATTGAAAACGACAGTCAGGTACGCGTGAACATGGGCGAGCCTGAATTCACACCGGGGAAAATTCCGTTTCGTGCCAACTCACAAGAAAAAACCTACTTGATGCGGGTGGCGGAGCAGACCTTGTTTGTGGGTGCCGTGAGCATGGGCAACCCGCATGTGGTGACTGTGGTCGAGGATGTCGACCATGCCGACGTGGACACCTTGGGGCCGCTACTTGAAAGTCACGAACGCTTCCCCGAACGGGTCAATGCCGGCTTTATGCAGATCCTTTCCCGCAATGCGATTAAGCTTAGAGTGTACGAGCGCGGTGCTGGTGAAACCCAAGCCTGTGGCAGTGGCGCGTGTGCCGCGGTTGCGGTCGGGATTATACAAGGCGTGCTTGATGAGCAAGTGACGGTGAGTTTACCCGGTGGAGATTTACGCATTCGCTGGCGTGGCCCGGGTCATCCCTTATCAATGACAGGCCCAGCGACACATGTATTTGATGGACAATTGCAATTATGAATGATGGGGTACAAGCCTCGACGTTGGAAACCATGCCACTGAGCGACGAGGCGGTGGCAGCGTATTTAAAAGACAATCCAGATTTTTTTATTCGCCATCGCGATTTACTGACGCAGCTGACCGTGCCACATGGCGAGCAAGGTGCAGTATCGCTGGTGGAAATTCAACTCAAGCGCCTGCGTGAGCGGGTGGCGGAGCTGGAAGAAGACATTACCCAACTAATGAGCCTAGGGGCGAAAAACGATGCCCTGTTTCGTGCCTTTGCCGAGGCGCATCAAACGCTGTTGCGTGCCGACACGCCGCAGGCGGTGCAAACCGCGCTAATGGCACTCAGTGAGCAACTGCAACTGAGCGTCAGCTTACGGGTGTACGCGCCTATCGACGGGCTGCAGACCATCTCGCGTCAAGCGGTGGATCAATTAAAGAGTCATCATTTTGCCGGACGTCGTTGTTATCTCGGGCGCTTACGCCGTGTGGATGCGGAAGTGGTGATGGCAACGCCACCGGAGCTAGGCTCTTTTGCGCTGGTACCGATTAAAGGGGAAGGCAAAGAGTGGGGACTGTTGAGCTTTGCGAGCGCAGATGGCGGGCACTTTCAGCCAGAAATGGACACCCTTTTTATCGAACAGCTGGCGGCACACTTGGCCATCTTATGTAGCCAGTGGACGAACAAGGGTGAGCGTCAGTGACAGCGGTAACGCCTGACCAAGCGGCTCCCCGTTCACTGACGGTCCCTCTTGATCGGTTTTATCAATATCAGCTCAGCGAACGGGGTCTCAGTGCCCATACGCAACGTAATTATCAGCGCCAGTTAGATAAGATTGTCGACTTTCTGACCGCGCGGGGCATCGCTCATTGGCAAGACGTGGATGCCGACTGGGTGCGACAAATTTCGAGCCAAGCCAAACGCGATGGCCTCAAACCGGGCAGTATTGCATTGCGGCTGTCCGCACTGCGCAGCTTTTTCGACTATCTCGTGCAAACCGAACAGCTTGCCGCCAACCCAGCCAAAGGGGTCGCCGCGCCCAAGCAAGGGCGCCAGTTGCCGAAAAACCTCGATGTGGATGAAATGAATCAGCTGCTCGAGGTGGATCAAGACGACCCACTGTCGGTACGGGATCGGGCGATGATGGAGCTGATGTATGGCGCAGGGTTGCGTTTAGCCGAGCTGGTGGATCTCAACGTGCGTGATGTCTCGGTGCGTAAAGGGGATTTGCGTGTCACCGGTAAAGGGGAAAAGGAGCGCATTGTGCCTTTTTCCGGCATGGCCAAAACCTGGGTGATGAACTGGTTAAAAGTGCGCAACCAGCTCCTCAAAGGGCCAGAAGAGGCACTGTTTATTTCTAAACTTGGGCAGCGAATTTCGCACCGTAGCGTGCAAAAACGTATGGCGGAGTGGGGACAAAAGCAGGCGGTGAACAGCCATATTAATCCTCACAAACTGCGCCACAGCTTTGCCACTCACATGTTGGAGTCGTCTGGGGATTTGCGGGCGGTGCAAGAGCTGCTTGGCCATGCCGATTTAAGCACCACACAAATTTATACCCACTTAGATTTTCAACACTTGGCGAAAGTGTATGACGCGGCGCATCCTCGTGCCCGCAGTACAGGGGCTCGTAAACCCAGCGCAGGTAAAAAAAACAACTCGGAGTCGTGATATGAAATTTTATCGTCGCTTAAACGCGTTTGATGCGGTGAGTTTTGACTTGGATGATACCTTGTACGATAACTGGCCGGTGATCGCACGTGCGGAGGCGGCGCTAAGCGACTATTTGAGTGAGCACTGCCCACCGCTCGCCGCGCTTGATAAAGCCACCCTTGCGGGATTTCGCCGCCAAGCCCGTGATGAGAACCCTGCCCAACGCTTTGATGTTACCGCGATGCGGGTTGCCCAGCTGACGCTTGCCGGTGAACATGTGGGTTTAACCGCGGAGAAGGCGCGCGCACAAGCCCAAGCGGCGACCACCTTCTTTTGCGGATATCGCAGTGACTTTACTCCGCCGGCGCAAAGTGTGGCTTACTTAAAAGCCTGGTCCGAGAAACTGCCATTGGTGGCTATTACTAACGGTAACGTCGACACCGATGCGATTGGCCTGACGCCGTTTTTCCAGCATATTTTCCGGGCCGGTGAACACGGTGCGGCCAAGCCGAGTCCCGAGATGTTTGATAAGGCGGCGCAGGCCTTGGGCATCGCCCCGGCGCGTATTTTACATGTAGGCGATCACTTAAGTTCGGATGTGGCTGGCGCGCGCCAAGCGGGCATGCAAGCCTGTTGGATCCGCCCAGAGCGCCAATCTCCGATGATGCGCAAAGGACGCACCTTACCGGATGTGGCGATCGACGATTTATCTGAGCTCGATACCCTTATTCAGCAGTGGCACCGCTAATCGGTGCCGCTTTGTTTGCGGGCTAGCCAGTTATCGAGGTTAAGCCAACCCGGCCCCCACACACTGACCACTAATAAGATCACGCCCCACATAATGTGGTCATCATAGCCACGCTCCCATAGCAGTGGGTAGGAAGCGACCGCGACAATGTTGAATACAAATAACGCCAACGTCATGGGACGCGCGAGCAGGCCCAAAGCAACAAATACCGGCAAAATCAGCTCCGCCGCGGTCCCTAAATATGCGGCCAGCTGCCAGGGCAGCAAAGGCACCTGATACTCAAACTCGAACAGGTATAAGGTGCTGTCCCAATTTTGGTATTTGATTAGCCCGGATTGAAAAAAAATCCACGCCACATAGACGCGACCCACCAACAGCAGTAGCGGTTGCAGTGGGGTAAGCGCGCGGGCGAAGGTGTGATTGATTGTGGTTAGCCACATGGTTTACTCCTTAGCATTGCAGACAGTCGTTGGGGTGGTAAACGCGTTCATGGCCGCGAGCTCAGACACACACGCCAGTTGCGCCTCTGACAGGGCGCCTAATGGTGTGTGTGGGCAGGTTTTGAGCACACTGACATGATGGGTATTGAGCGCATACCAATGCACCTTGTCTTGGTGAGCAACCAGTAACAAAGATTGCGGCTTCTCGACCACCAAGCCTTCGAACTGCTCGGTGGCGATCGCTTGCCATACGTCACTGACCGCGTAGTCGCTTTCAAATAAACGGGCTTGCTGGTTGAGCGGTAAACAAACCTGCGTTTGTTGCTCAGGGCTTAGCAACGCGAGCGCGCTGCCTTCAAACGCCGGAGAGGGAGGGGCGAGAGTGAGCGCCACTTGCGCCCACTCAAAACGGGCAAGCTCGGCGCAACACGGCACCGGCTCGATAATATTGGGCAGGGCGCGCAAGGTCGCATCGAACTGTGCGCCATAGTCTTCCATCACCCCGGTTTGCGGGGGATGCATCATCGCATGATGACGCGCTACCGCATCAAAACACGCCTCACCCAGTAGTGCACAGGTCTTGGGATACACGCATTTTAAGGTGTCAGTGAGGGTGACCACATAATGGTTACGATAAATCTGCACTCGCTTGTCAGCGGCAAGGCGACCGTCTTTTATCGGCAGCGGCTGAGGGTCGTCTCGCAATGTGGCCGCAAAGGCCTGCTGCAGGGTGGCTAGTGTCATACTGCCTCCTTGTGTCGAGCCAGTCGGTGGTGGGCTTTGGCCGCTTCTGCCAACAATCGCTCGGGCGCAGGCAAGTCGCTATCCCACTCTATGAGGGTGTGGCGAGGGCCGTGGCGGTCAATCCACTGTTGATAGAGCGTCCACACTGCCTCGCTAACTGGCTGGTTATGGGTGTCTATCCAAATTTCTCCTGCGGGGGTGTGTTTGACGGTAAACCCAGCAAGGTGAATTTCTTTCACCGCATGGGCGGGAATCGCGTCAAGGTAGGTACTGGCGCTAAAATCATGGTTAAACGCGCTGACATGAACGTTATTTAAATCGAGCAGCAAATCGCAGCCCGTGCGAGCGTGCACTTCGGCGATAAATTCCCATTCGTGGTAGTCACCCTGAGCAAAACATAAATAGCTCGATGGATTCTCAATCAGCAGGGGGCGCTGTAGCGCATCTTGAACCTGTTGCACATTGGCGCAAAATACTCGCAATGCCTGCTCGGTATAGGGGAGGGGGAGTAAATCGTGAAAGTGCTGCCCGTCTATCCGGCTCCAACTTAAATGGTCAGACACAAACAGTGGCTCGACGTGTTTGACCAGTGTACACAGTTTGTCTAAATGGGCCCGATCAAGCGGCTCGTCGCTCCCCAGCGACAGCCCCACGCCATGACAGCTGATGGCGTAATCCTCACGTAACTGCATCAGGGTTGAAAAAGCAGGACGGTGAGGGCGGAAATAGTTTTCACTGTGAATTTCTAACCAGCCAAGCTTTGGGCGATATTGGTCGAAGTAGGCGAGATGGGGTTGTCTGAGCCCCACGCCGGTCAAAACGGTTGCCTCATCCATGGTCGCTCCTTGTGATCAAGTGACAAAGCCCGGGGCAAGCCCGGGCGCGCCATATCAGGATGACGAGGTACTGCCGCCAGCTAAGCGATCGCACAAGCCTTCAGGCACCATGACAAACGCATCTTTTTGGCCGTCTTCGGTGGAGGTGCCCGCGCAGGAGCTGGTGTTGGTGGCGCAGTCATTTTGTCCGGCTTTGGCGACGCCATAGCATTTTTCTTTTTCTGCCGCGTGGGCCGGTGCGCTAGTGAGTGTGGTCGCGCCTACAGCCAGTAATCCTGTCACAGCAGCGGCAACCGCTAGGTTAGTGTGTTTCATCATGCTTCCTCTTCTTGTTCCGTATTGGTGTTATCAGCCCACTGATTCGTGGTGGGCATATAAACCAAGATAGGAAAACGCTGCGCAATCTTTCACCACTTAAGCGGTTTTTTTGCATGGTGAGGGCTAACTTGTTGAATGTTTGTTTAAAAAAGTTGCGTCGGGATCGGGCGCGCAATTTAGTGGCGAGCTGGTATAATCGCTAACCAGTGTATAAATACCCAGTAAAATGGCAGGTGGCGATGGACGTATCAACTCTTCTTGACGGACTCAACGACAAACAGCGTGAAGCCGTGGCCGCGCCGCTCGGCAACCATTTGGTGCTGGCAGGTGCTGGCAGTGGTAAAACCCGAGTGCTGGTTCATCGTATGGCTTGGCTAATGCGGGTGGAAGAGGCGTCGCCGTTCTCGGTGATGGCGGTCACCTTCACCAACAAAGCGGCAGCGGAAATGCGCGGCCGTATCGAGCAATTGATGCAAGGCACCGCCTCTGGCATGTGGTGCGGCACCTTCCACGGCATTTGCCATCGTATTCTCCGTGCCCACTATTTGGATGCCAACCTGCCACAAGACTTCCAAATTCTTGATTCAGACGACCAGCAGCGCTTGCTACGCCGGTTAATTAAAGCGCAAAACTTGGATGAAAAACACTGGCCCGCCAAGCAAGCGAGTTGGTACATCAATGGCAAAAAAGACGAAGGCTTGCGTCCCAAGCACATTGATACCCGCCATGATCCGGTCGAAAGCACTTGGCTGCGGATTTATCAGGCTTATCAAGAAGCCTGTGACCGCGCCGGTTTGGTGGATTTTGCCGAGATCTTGCTGCGAACCTTAGAGTTATTGCGCGATAAAGCGGTGATCCGCGAACACTATCAAGCACGTTTCCAGCACATTTTGGTGGATGAGTTCCAAGATACCAACAACATCCAATATGCGTGGCTGCGTATGATGGCCGGCCAACAGGCGCGTGTGATGATTGTGGGGGACGACGACCAATCCATTTACGGCTGGCGTGGCGCGAAAGTCGAGAATATTCAGCGTTTTCTGGACGATTTCACCACCCCGCAGACCATTCGCTTGGAGCAAAACTACCGCTCAACCAGTACGATTTTGCAAGCGGCGAACACCCTAATTGAAAACAACGCCGACCGGATGGGCAAGAGCCTGTGGACCGAGGGCAAAGAGGGTGAGCCCATCTCTGTGTATGCCGGTTTTAATGAGCTGGATGAAGCGCGTTTTGTGGTCGGGAAAATCAAAACCTGGCAAGACGAAGGCGGCGCACTCACTGATAGCGCGATTTTATACCGCAACAACGCCCAATCTCGGGTGCTGGAAGAAGCCTTAATTCAAGCCGGCCTGCCTTATCGTATTTACGGTGGCATGCGCTTTTTCGAACGTCAGGAAATCAAAGATGCACTGGCGTATTTACGTTTGATGGCCAACCGTAATGACGATGCGGCGTTCGAACGGGTGGTAAACACGCCCACTCGTGGGATTGGTGATCGTACCCTTGAGACGCTTCGCGGCGCGGCGCGCGATCGCGGCCAAACCTTATGGCACACTGCCGAGCAAATCTTGGCAGAAAAAGCGCTGGCAGGACGCGCGGCCAATGCATTGGGCCGGTTTATCGAGTTGGTCAATGCGCTAGAAGATGACACCCGTGACATGGCGCTGTATCAACAAACCGATGCAGTGATCCGTCACTCCGGCTTGCGCGCCATGTACGAGCAAGAAAAAGGCGAAAAAGCGCAAGCGCGCGTCGATAACTTGGAAGAGTTGGTGACGGCCACGCGTCAGTTTACGCCTCCCGAAGAGGCGGAAGCGGAAGGCATGACACCGCTGTCGGCATTCTTGGCCCACGCCGCCCTTGAGGCCGGTGAAGGGCAAGCGGATGAGTTTGATGATGCGGTCCAATTGATGACCTTACACAGTGCCAAAGGCCTCGAGTTCCCCTTAGTCTTTATGGTCGGGGTGGAAGAGGGCATGTTCCCCAGCCAGATGTCAGCCGAAGAAGCGGGTCGCTTAGAAGAAGAGCGTCGCCTTTGCTATGTCGGTATGACGCGAGCGATGGAAAAACTCTATCTGACCTACGCAGAAATGCGCCGTGTGTACGGCAAAGACATGTTCCATAAGATCTCGCGCTTTATTCGTGAGCTGCCCGAGGCCTGCTTGGAAGAAGTGCGCATGCGTGCCAATGTTTCACGCCCTGCTACGAGCGGTGGCCGTTTTTCCAAAACGCAGACTCAGGAGAACTTTAACCAAACCGGATTTAGTTTGGGTCAGCGGGTTCAACACCCTAAATTTGGTGAAGGCACCATCATCAACTTTGAAGGCAGTGGCGGACAAAGCCGCGTGCAAGTTGCCTTTAATGGGGAAGGGATTAAGTGGTTGGTGACTCAGTACGCCAAACTGGAAGCGCTGTAATTCCGGCCGCTTAACGCCAAAAAACGTCACATACGCCCAGCCTTGGCTGGGCGTATTGGTATTAACTCCATTGCCTGCACTTTTTCAGCCGCAGCGTTAGCCGAACACGCCGGCTTGCCAAACGACCGCGCCACCTAACAGCAAAAACAACAACGCACACAGGCCATCGATAACTGGGGTGACCTTGGTGAGCACTTGCTGTACGCGACTCCCTGATAGCAGCCAGGCGAGCGAAGAAAACCAGCCTAATGAGAGTAGGAACACCACCGCCACGGCCATGGCTTTGCCGCTGGCAGACATGCTGGCCGGCACCAAGGTACTCATCAACGAAATAAAAAACACCAAGGCTTTCGGGTTGAAAAGGTTGGTCAGTACCCCTTTCCAAAAGGCCTGTTTTTGGCCGCGTACCGCAGGCGCATCATTGGTGGTTTGCGCCGGCGCTGTGGTGGCGGCGAGCAAGCCTTTAATCGCGCTAAGGCCTAAATACATCAGCACACTGCCCCCTGCCACCTGTACCCACATAAACAGTTGCGGGTGCTGATGCACCAACAGACTGATGCCGGTAATGCTCAATATTGTGTGTGCCAAAATACTGAGCGATAACCCTAGCGCAATCGCCAAGCCAGTAGCACGGCCATAACGGGTCGCATTTTGAAGCACCAAGGCAAAGTCGGGCCCGGGGCTGAGTAGCGCAATCATATGTACCCCCGCCAGCGTGGCGAGAATAGCGAGCTCATTCATCCTGATTTTCCTGCTGACAAAGGCGTGGTCTCTATCTTGGCCTCTTGCTGTCGTTTTGCCCGATAGGCATCAAAGCTAAATATCGCCAAGGCGGCCCAAATAAAGGCAAAGGTGGTGGCTTTATCTGGGGTAAAGGGTTCGTCATACAAGCCGACGGCGAGTAAAAACATTAAGCTAGGGCCAATATATTGGAAAAAGCCTAATACCGTTAAGGGTAAGCGGGTGGCGGCACCCGTAAAGCACAGTAAAGGCACCGTGGTGATCAAACCGGCAGCGGCCAGTAGCATATTGAGGCTGACGGGATTATCGAGCAGGTTGGCGCTGGGGGTATCGGCAAACTGCCAAAGATAAATCAGCGCAACGGGCAAGAGTGTGCAGGTTTCCACAAACAACCCCGGCACCGCAGGGAGGTTTATTTTTTTGCGCAGTAAGCCGTAAATCGCAAAACTGGTGGCCAGCACCAACGCAATCCAAGGCAGTGAACCAAAGGTGATCAGTTGTACTAATACCCCCACCAACGCCAGCGTGGCCGCAAGCCACTGTAGACGGCGGAAACGCTCACCAAGAAAGATCATCCCCAGCGCCACGTTCACTAGTGGATTAATGTAGTAGCCAAGGCTGGCATCCAACATGCGGTTATTGACAATCGCCCAGATAAAAATCAGCCAATTACAGCCAATAAAGCAAGAGGTGAGCATCAACATCAACAGCTTTTTCGGCTCGCGGATAATCGGTTTGAGCTGATAAAAGCGGCGGGTGAAAAAAAGCAGCAATGCTAAAAAGACAAACGACCACAATACCCGGTGCGCTAAAATTTCGGGCGCCGGAATATGGTTGACCGTTTTAAAGTACATGGGGGCGATACCCCACATAATGTAGGCCGCCAGGGCCAATAACACGCCTTGGCGTGTGCGTTTGGGATCAGGAATCACAGCGCAGTCTCGTTATAAGTGTCGGTCAGGGATGAACACCAACGTGTGCATGTTGTCTAGATGTAACAAGTTGTAAGGATGGGCGCAAGCACCTTTCTCTGTGCTCAGGGTTTCATCGCCTACAGGGTGTCGGTAGAATGAGCGCCAGTTTGAATAACGAGCTTGATTATGTCCGCCACCCCCGCCCATACCGATGCGTCAACCGCGACTGACGTCGCTACCGCTGATCCAGCTGTGAGTCCTGCCCATCAGGTACTCAAAGCGGTGTTTGGTTATCACCAGTTCCGCGAGGGTCAGCAAGCGGTCATCGATGCGGCGATTGCGGGGCGTGATGCCTTGGTGATTATGCCGACTGGGGGAGGGAAGTCACTGTGCTATCAGATCCCCGCGTTGGTGCGCACCGGCTTGACTGTGGTGATTTCACCTTTGATTTCATTGATGAAAGATCAGGTTGACCAGCTTAATGCCAATGGGGTTGCGGCGGCGTGCTTAAACTCAGCGATGACGCCTGAGGCGCAAGCGGATACTTTGCGTGCGCTAAATCAGGGGGAGGTGAAACTACTCTATGTGTCGCCTGAGCGCGCGCTAGGGCGTGACTTTATCCATCGCTTAACCGAGTGGCAACTGGCGTTGGTTGCGGTCGACGAAGCGCACTGTATTTCCCAGTGGGGCCATGATTTTCGTCGCGAATATGCCTCTTTAGGCCAGCTTAAACAGCACTTTCCTGACGTGCCGGTGATGGCGCTGACAGCCACTGCGGATGCCACCACGCGTGAGGATATTTTATCCCGCCTGGCCCTGCACGATCCGCTGGTGCATCTGGGTAGCTTTGACCGTCCTAACATTCGTTACACCTTGCTGGAAAAGCACAAACCTTTGGCCCAATTGGTGCAGTTTCTGAGCGGTCAACGCGGCCAATCAGGGATTGTCTATTGCAATAGCCGCAAGCGGGTTGAGCAAGTCACGCAAAAACTGTGTGATAACAATATGCTCGCCGCCGCTTACCATGCAGGGATGACCACAGAAGCGCGCGGATCAGTCCAAGAGGCGTTCCAACGTGATGATGTCAACATTGTGGTGGCGACCGTGGCGTTTGGGATGGGGATCAACAAGCCCAATGTCCGTTTTGTGGTGCACTATGATGTGCCGCGCAATATTGAATCTTACTACCAAGAAACCGGCCGAGCAGGGCGAGATGGACTGCCGGCTGAAGCGGTGTTGTTGTATGACCCCTCCGACATGGGGTGGCTCCATCGTTGCTTGGAAGAAAAGCCGGATGGGCCCCAAAAGCAGGTCGAAAGCCATAAACTGACCGCGATGGGCGCATTTGCCGAGGCACAAACCTGTCGTCGTTTGGTGCTCCTAAACTACTTTGGCGAGCATCGGCAAACCCCTTGTGGCAACTGTGATATTTGTCTCGACCCGCCTACCCATTTTGATGGCACCGAACAAGCACAAAAAGCGCTGTCGTGCGTGTACCGTGTTAACCAAAGCTTCGGGGTTGGATACGTGGTGGAAGTGTTGCGTGGGATGCAAAATCAGCGCATTAAAGATCATGGCCATGACAAGCTCTCTACCTACGGCATCGGGCGAGAGTGGAGCCATGAATACTGGGTAAGCATTATTCGCCAATTGATCCATCTCGGTTATCTGGTGCAAAACATTGCCCGTAGCTCGGTGCTGCAGTTAACTGAACAAGCGCGACCATTACTGCGCAGCGAGATTGCCCTTGAGCTGGCGGTACCGCGTATTGGCCTCAGCCCTCGCACCAAGGCCAACAAGCTGAGCCAGCGCCATTACGATAAAAAGCTGTTCGCCAAGCTGCGTAAGTTACGTAAAGCCATTGCTGACGAAGAAGATATTCCACCTTATGTGGTGTTTAACGACGCAACCTTAATGGAAATGGCCGAGATGCTGCCGTCATCGCAAGCGGAGCTCTTGGCGGTCAGTGGCGTTGGGCAGCGTAAGCTCGAAAAATTTGGCGATGCGTTTTTGGACTTGATTGACGATCACTTGAGTTTGAGCGAGTACGGCTATGGCACCGAGTAATTGGCAATTGATAGCGTCCGACAACACCTTGGCGTTTTATCAGCCGCAGCTGGATGCGGATAATGGCAAAGAAGTCTGTCAGCCATTGCTGCAAGCCCTCGAAGCCTCTGTGCTGGAGTGGCAACAAGACGCGGATATTATGACCTGGCTGATTGATTTTGAAGGCACGCGTTTGATGCTTAAAGCGGCGCATTACACCCAGAGCGTGTGGTTAGAAGCGCTGGATGAGGAGGGCGATGAGGTGATTACCTTTTTGCGCCGCTGGTGGACGCGTCATCCGCCTCTTTAAATTGCGCTGGCATCGTCGCTTGATTGCTGTATAATTCGCCACCTCGCGCTGCCTGTAGACGGGTAGCTAAGTATTTTGGGTTCCCTCGCCCCCAATAACAAAAAGGTGCACTATGAGCCACTTTTCTCTTGCTCAGCAGCGTAAAGCGCTGGGCTACCTCGTGATTTTTCACTTACTGATCATTGCCTCCAGCAACTACTTGGTGCAGATCCCCTTTACGGTATGGGGTTTTCACACCACCTGGGGGGCGTTTACCTTTCCGTTTATTTTCTTGGCCACTGATTTAACCGTCAGGATCTATGGTCCGGCATTGGCACGCCGCATTATATTGCTGGTGATGGTGCCCTCACTGCTGATTTCCTACGTGTTATCCGTCTTGTTTTATCAGGGCAGCTATCAAGGGTTAGCGGAGATGGGCACGTTTAATCTCACCGTCGCACGGATTGCGATTGCCAGCTTTATGGCTTATCTGCTCGGCCAGATCTTAGATATTCATGTGTTTAATCGGTTACGCCAGCAGCGCCAATGGTGGGTCGCGCCGAGTTGTTCTACCCTGTTTGGCAATGCGTCAGACACGCTCGCCTTTTTCGCGATTGCGTTTTACCAAAGCCAAGATGCCTTTATGGCCGAGCACTGGGTCGAAATCGCCTTGGTAGACTATGCCTTTAAGCTGATTATTAGCTTGGGGCTGTTTATTCCTATGTATGGAGTGTTGCTCAACCTGATTATCCGGCGTATCACACAGGTGACCCCGTCGGCGACGGTGCAGCAAACGTCCTAATCAATAGCAGAATAAAGAGTCGCATCGCGGCTCTTTTTTTACGTCAGCGGGAGGTCAGATGGAAATTCGTGCTGGGCACTTAGAGGAAGCGGTAACGGTGCTTAACAGCGTGCCCGAGTTGGATGCAGGTGTATCCTTGGAGCAATGCCACGCGCGATTAGCGGGACGTACTGCATTGGTATTGGTGGCGTATCAAAACGGTGAGCCTGTCGGTGCCAAAATAGGCTATGCCACCAGTAAGACGCAGTTTTATAGCTGGCTGGGCGGGGTGACCAAAGCGGCCCGAGGTCAAGGAGTGGCGAAAGCGCTACTCAAGGCTCAAGAAGCGTGGGTAGCGGCTTCTGGCTATCAAACGCTTGCGGTCAAATCACGCAACCGCTTTACCGCGATGGTGTGCATGCTGATGCGGCATGGCTATCAGATGGTTGCGTTGGAGCAAAAAGGTCAGCCTGCCGATTACCGGCTTTATTTTGAGAAGCAGATCAATAAATGTACAGCGAGTGGAAAATAAGCGTATTTTTTTCTTGATAAGCGATAATGAGAATGGTTATTATTAACTTGCGCTCAGGGTCAAGCTCACATGCTCAACCCTGAAGGCACGACATTGCTCACATTGCTTCCAGTGTATTAGCGGGGCGCTTATCAAACAGTGATTAAGTTAGCCTATTTTTGCTAGGCGACACCTCTTGGGGTGTCGCTTTTTTCTTTTCTGGGCAAGGGCTTTTCGAACCCGAGTTGTTGGTGTGATGGCTGTGGGTGCAATGACAGTTTGATGACAGTGAGAGAGTCTGCGCACAAGATCAACAAATGAAAAAGATTCTCAATTAAGTATTGAAAACGGTAATGAGAATGGTTATTGTTAACTCGTCTTCAGGGCCAAGCCCACATGCTCAGCGCTGAAGGCACGACATTGCTCACATTGCTTCCAGTGTATTGGGGCCAGCAAACTGTTACTAAGACAGCTTTGATTTTGTGCTCACTTGTTATAGCGACGCCCATCTCGGCGTCGCTTTTTTCTTTTCTCTTCTTTGTCTCTTTGTGGATTAGGGTGGCTTAGGCGAGCTCCACCAATTTTTTTACCAACCGATTGATGCCAACGGCTGCATCAGTGACAGATGTCGCGAGCATATAGGCTGGGGTGGAAAGCAGATGGTGACGTTGGTCTAACACATAATCCGATACCGGACACTCGATATGCTCACCGCCCATCCGGTTAAAGGCGGCGGCGATATCGGGCTCATTACCAATGGTGCCTTTGACGCCTTTCGGGTAGATCTGCGGGATCATGATAGGGGCAATACACATATAGCCAGCAGGCTTCTCGGAACGGGCAAAGGCCTGACACACCGCAAACATATCTTGGTGCACCTGAACCGGATCGCCATTGTAGGCAAAATCCGACAAGTTTTTCGCTGCCCCAAAGCCCCCGGGAACCAGTAAGGCGTCGAAGTCATCGGCGTTCAGATCGGTCAGCGGAAGAATATCTCCACGTACAATGCGGCTGGCTTCAGTGAGCACATTACGTGTTTCGCTCATCGCCTCGCCAGTACGATGATTAATGACATGGTGCTGATCGATATCTGGGGCAAAGCACTGCCATTGGGCATCGTTTTGCTCAAGGGCAAGCAGGGATAACACAGTTTCTTGGATCTCGGCACCGTCAAACACGCCGCAGCCAGATAAGATCACAGCAACCTTTTTCATGACGCTCTCCTTGTATCGGCATTTACAATATTGCAATCAGAGTGGGCAATGCATAAAGCATCGTCTACGCTTAATGGCGTTTGACAGTGTCGCATTGGCCAAGGGCTTATGCGAAATAGTAGTCAAGATCGCAAGATAAATTGGTGATTATCTCCGCAGTTTGTGATGACTTTCTCTGCAACCTTTGACACCGATAGCGATTTCTTTTTCCACACCACAGGATCCTTTTTCGATCAAGATCTAGATCCTGGGTTCTTGTTTAAGTTGATGTTTTTATTTAATAAAAAATCCATTTCTTAGGTT
>NZ_MUFC01000022.1 GCF_001995985.1 Salinivibrio sharmensis
GATAGCGTTAGTGGTGAGCTATCTAAGAAAATGTGGCTTTAACATGGCGGATATAAGGCAAATACTGGCTTCTATCCGCCAATTTGGGCGTTGGTCGGTAGCGACCACTCTCTAACAAAAAATATCGCGATCGCGGCCTACGGCCGCTTATCAAAAAGAACCCCGCCTAAAAAGGCGGGGTTCGTCAGCAATCTGAACCGGCCGAAGCCGGTTTTTTTTATCGCTTTGCAAAGAGCAAAATTACAGCGCTTTAATTTGTGCTGCGAATGCTGCTTTGTAACGAGCTGCTTTGTTCTTGTGGATCAGGCCTTTGGTGGCTGAACGATCAAGAATAGGCTGAACTTGTGCAAAAGCAGCAGTTGCCGCTTCTTTGTCGCCTGCAGCGATAGCTGAAGCAGTTTTCTTCATGTAAGTGCGCATCATAGAGCGACGGCTTGCGTTGTGCTGGCGACGCTTCTCAGACTGGATCGCACGCTTCTTAGCAGATTTGATATTCGCCAAGGGTCTAACTCCCAAATCTTTTTGTTCGGTGACATTTCAAGGCGGAGGACTATGCCTCTTTTTACCTCTATTGTCAATTCATTTGTGCAAAGATCCGCCGCTCCAACGATGTGTTGGCGCTGCGGGGTTATCACAGTTAATATGGCGGCTGATTCTATCAGCATTTCAGCCCCGACGTCACCTATATTTCCATTTCTTCTCTCTGTCAGCGGTTGGGCGACGTGGCGAAGAAAAAAGAAGGCGTGACAGTGACGCGCATTGGGCACGTGTTTTCAAGAGGTAACCGTGAGTAAGCGACTTTTACGCTCTGGGCTCATCGTGAGCACCATGACCTTGGTGTCCCGAGTTTTAGGATTGGTGCGCGATGTGGTCATCGCGAACTTAATGGGTGCAGGGGCGGCCGCCGATGTGTTCTTCTTTGCCAATAAAATTCCGAACTTTCTGCGCCGTTTGTTCGCGGAAGGGGCTTTCTCGCAAGCGTTTGTCCCTGTCTTAACGGAATACCAAGCGCGAGATAAAGATGATGACACTCGCTCGCACTCGCGTGAGCTGGTGGCGAATGTGGTCGGAACCTTGGGAGGGCTGGTCACCCTTGTCACCTTGCTCGGGGTGATCGGCTCGCCAGTGTTAGCGGCGCTGTTTGGTACTGGGTGGTTTGTTGATTGGTTAGAAGGGCGACCTGATGGGGCTAAATTCGAGCTTGCCAGCTTGATGCTCAAGATTACCTTCCCTTATTTGTGGTTTATTACCTTTGTGGCGCTATCAGGGGCGATCCTCAATACCCTCAATAAGTTTGCGGTCTCAAGCTTTACTCCGGTCTTTTTGAATATCGCCATTATTGCAGCGGCGATAGGGATCTCCCCGCATCTTGCCCAACCAGAAATCGGCCTGGCGATGGGGGTGTTTGTTGGGGGCGCGATGCAACTTTTATTTCAACTGCCTTTTTTGTCGCAAGAGGGGATGTTGGTCAAACCTAAATGGGGATGGCGTCATCCTGGGGTTGTGAAAATACGCCAGCTTATGATCCCTGCATTGTTTGGGGTTTCAGTAAGCCAAATTAACCTATTATTCGATACCTTTATCGCCAGTTTCTTGATGACCGGCTCGATCAGTTGGCTGTATTACTCCGACCGCTTGCTGGAGTTTCCACTCGGCTTATTTGGCATCGCGATCGCGACTGTTATTCTCCCTGCGTTATCGAAAAAGCATGTCGACCAGTCTCCGCAACAGTTCGCAGCCACGATGGATTGGGGGGTACGCATGGTGCTTTTGCTTGGGATCCCAGCGATGGCAGGACTCATCGTGCTAGCAAAACCGATGCTGATGGTACTCTTTATGCGGGGGGAATTTGGTGTACCGGATGTTCAGGCGGCAAGTCTATCACTGATGGCATATGCCTGTGGCCTGGTTAACTTTATGGTGATCAAGGTGCTTGCGCCTGGTTACTATGCCCGTCAAGACACCAAAACGCCTGTTAAATACGGGGTCATTGCCATGGTGAGTAACATGGTTTTTAACGCCATTTTTGCTTACTTATTTAGTTATGTCGGGCTTGCGATGGCCACCGCATTATCGGCGGTTATCAACGCTGGCCTTCTCTATCAAGGACTGCACCGTCAGGGGATTTACCGGTTATCACGGGCAACCATTGGCTTTATCGTTAAGCTGCTCTTGGCGGTAAGTGTGATGATCATTGGGTTGTACCTTGTGATGCCAGCGCTGTCTCAGTGGGTATCGATGTCTTTGCTATCGCGTAGCGTCATGCTCGCAGGACTGATTGTAGGTGGTGGGACACTGTACCTTGTCACGGCGTTGTTGGCGGGAGTGAGATTGAGTGACATTCGCCATCATGGGTGATAGAAAACGCGGATTATCAATCCAGGGCTGATTGCCAGCGCTGACTAGTATATAATCCGCCAGTTTTAATAGTTCAAATAGTCAGCAGGCAATGGAATTAATTCGCGGCATCCACAACATCCGGACGCAACACCGAGGCTGTGTACTGACCATCGGTAATTTCGATGGCGTCCACTTGGGCCATCAAGCGGTTTTGCGTCAAGTGGTGGAAAAAGCGAGAGCGCTCGGGCTGCCTGCGACTGTGATGCTGTTTGAGCCACAACCGCTTGAGCTTTTTTTGGGTGAACATGCCCCCGCTCGCCTATCGCGATTGCGCGATAAATATACCCAGCTTGCCAAACTGGGAGTCGATAGGCTGTTGTGCGTGAGTTTTACCCCAGCATTCGCTGCGATGAGCCCTGATGTCTTTGTGGACCGCTTGTTGGTCAATCAATTGGGTGTTAAGTTTCTGGTAGTGGGTGATGACTTTCGTTTTGGTCTTAAGCGAGCGGGCGATTTTTCCCGTTTAGCGCAAGCCGGACAAGAGCATGACTTTGCAGTTGTCAGCACTGAAAGCTTTTGTGTCAGCGATCGTCGCGTGAGTAGCACCGCGATTCGTGATGCGCTTTCCGCCGGTGAGATGAAAGCCGCAGCCGATATGCTGGGGCGCCCATACAGTATCTGTGGCCGGGTTGCCCACGGGCGCAAACTAGGACGAACCATTGGCTTTCCAACGGCGAATGTGTTGCTTAAGCGCCGGGTCTCGCCCGTTTCTGGCGTTTATGCGGTCAGCGTAGCCGGTGCCGTTGAAGGTCAGTCGCTACCAGGGGTCGCGAATGTAGGAAACCGTCCTACGGTCAACGGCACGCGCCAGCAACTCGAAGTACACCTTTTTGATCACACGCTCGACTTATACGGCAAACAGCTTGAAGTGAGCTTATTACATAAGTTGCGTGATGAAACCAAATTTGCGTCAGTTGACGCTTTGAAAATGCAAATTCAACGAGATGCATCAGCCGCGCGTGCGTGGCTGGCTGATGCCAATAATGTCTAGAGTGTAACCTCCATACGGAATCAATAATCAATGAGTGACTACAAAGATACCTTAAACCTGCCGGAAACCGCGTTTCCGATGCGAGGTAATCTTGCTAAGCGTGAGCCTGATATGCTCAAGCGTTGGTACGATGAAGATCTTTACGGTGCAATCCGTCAAGCGAAGAAAGGCAAAAAAACATTTATTTTGCACGACGGTCCTCCGTACGCGAACGGCAACATTCATATTGGTCACTCTGTTAATAAAATTCTCAAAGACATTATTATTAAATCGAAAACGCTGGCGGACTATGACGCACCGTATGTCCCTGGCTGGGACTGCCACGGTCTGCCTATCGAGTTGATGGTAGAGAAAAAAGTCGGCAAGCCAGGTCAGAAGATTTCTACCGCTGAGTTCCGTGAAAAGTGCCGTGAATATGCCGCCAAACAAGTGGAAGGCCAAAAAGCGGACTTTAAACGTCTTGGCGTGTTAGGTGAGTGGGATAAGCCTTACCTGACCATGGATTTTAATACCGAAGCCAATATTATCCGTGCATTGGGTAAAATTGCCGGTAATGGCCACCTACACAAAGGCTTCAAGCCTGTGCATTGGTGTACAGATTGTGGCTCGGCACTCGCTGAAGCCGAAGTTGAGTACCAAGATAAGACCTCACCGTCTATTGACGTGACTTTCCGAGCGGTCGATGAGCAAGCATTGGTCAACGTATTTACACTGGCGGGCGACCACCAAGGTGAAGGCCCAGTGTCAGCGGTGATCTGGACCACCACCCCTTGGACCTTGCCGGCGAACCGTGCGGTCGCGGTCGCGGCGGACTTGGAATATGTCTTAGTACAGGTTGAAGGTGACCAGCCACAGCGCTTGATCCTTGCCGCAGAGCTGGCAAAAGATGTGATGGATCGCGCGGGTATTGAGCACTATCACAACCTTGGTTTCTGTAAAGGTGAAGCGCTAGAGCTTCAACGCGTGCAGCATCCTTTTTACGATTTTGATGTGCCAGTGATCCTAGGTGATCATGTCACCACCGAGTCCGGTACGGGTGTGGTTCACACAGCGCCGGGTCATGGTCAAGAAGACTTTGTGGTAGGACAAAAATACGATCTCGAAGTGGCTAACCCGGTTGGCAGCAATGGTGTTTATCTGCCGGATACGCCACTGTTTGCTGGTCAACACGTGTTCAAAGCCAACGACAATGTGATTGAAGCGCTGAAAACGCACGGCGCGTTGCTGCATCATCACGCGTATGAGCACAGCTACCCGCATTGCTGGCGCCACAAAACACCGATCATTTTCCGCGCGACGCCGCAATGGTTTATTGCTATGGACAAAGCGGGTCTGCGTGACAAAGCGTTGCAAGAGATTCAGAACGTTGAGTGGATCCCAGACTGGGGACAAAGCCGCATTGAGTCGATGGTGGAAGGGCGTCCAGACTGGTGTATTTCTCGTCAGCGTACTTGGGGCGTACCCATCGCCCTGTTCGTGCATAAAGAAACCTCCGAGCTACACCCGGATACGC
Source organism: Salinivibrio sharmensis (assembly GCF_001995985.1). GTDB lineage: Bacteria > Pseudomonadota > Gammaproteobacteria > Enterobacterales > Vibrionaceae > Salinivibrio > Salinivibrio sharmensis. The sequence continues at coordinate 4,905 of NZ_MUFC01000022.1, forward strand.
TCAACCTGATTGAGCAGGTGGCTCAGCGCGTAGAACAAGCCGGTATTCAAGCGTGGTGGGATCTCGATCTTAACGAACTGCTAGGCGATGACGCTGACCAGTACGAGAAAGTTTTGGACACCCTAGATGTGTGGTTTGACTCTGGTGCAACGCATTATGCTGTGGTTAATCAGCGTGATGAGTTTAACGGTCAAGAAGCCGATATGTACTTGGAAGGCTCGGATCAACACCGCGGCTGGTTCCAGTCATCGCTGATGACGTCAGTGGCAATTAAAGGGCAAGCGCCTTACCGCCGCGTACTGACGCATGGCTTCACCGTTGATGGTAACGGTCGCAAAATGTCGAAGTCGCTGGGTAACACCATCATGCCGCAAGATGTGATGAACAAGCTTGGGGCTGACATTCTTCGCTTGTGGGTGGCATCAACCGATTACACTGGCGAAATTAGCGTGTCGGATGAAATTCTAAAACGCAGTGCCGATGCTTATCGTCGTATCCGCAATACCTCGCGCTTCTTGCTCGCTAACCTACACGGTTTTGATCCTAAAACTGACTTGGTTGCGCCAGAAGACTTGGTGGCGGTTGATCGCTGGGCAGTGAGCCGCGCACTTGAGGCGCAACAAGAGATCACTGCTGCGTATGATGCGTGTAACTTCCACCAAGTGACGCAGCGTTTGATGCAGTTCTGCTCGATTGAAATGGGCTCGTTCTACCTCGATATCATCAAGGATCGCCAGTACACGGCCAAAGCAGGCAGCCATGCGCACCGCAGCTGTCAAACGGCGCTGTTCCACATCGTGGAAGCACTGGTACGCTGGATGGCACCGATTATGTCATTTACCGCCGATGAAATCTGGAATGAAATGCCGGGTGAGCGCAACCAGTTTGTCTTCACCGAAGTTTGGTACGACGGCTTATTTGACCTTGAACAGCAGGCTGTGCTCAACCAAGCGTTCTGGGCGAAATTGCTTGATGTGCGTGATGCGGTGAACAAGACCTTGGAGCAAGCGCGCAACGAGAAAGTCATTGGCGGCTCGTTAGAAGCGGAAGTCACGCTCTATGCACCTGCTGATTTTGCCGAGAAGCTGCGCTTGATGGGTGATGAGCTTCGCTTTGTATTACTGACCTCGAAAGCGACCGTGGTTGCCGGTGACGCGCCAGCGTCTGCCACGCAGACGGAGCTTGACGGTTTAGCCGTGGAAGTGGCGGCATCGAGTGCGGCTAAATGTGAGCGCTGTTGGCACCATGTTGCTGACGTCGGCACCATTGCCGGTCATGAAGAGATCTGTGGCCGTTGTGTGACTAATATTGCAGGAGAAGGCGAAAGCCGCCAATTTGCGTGATGCAGACTCTTTCCCTCTCGCAATCAGGTTGGCGCTGGCTTTGGCTGGCGCCGCTGGTCTTTGCACTCGATATCGGCAGTAAATGGCTAGTGATGCAAACCATGGAATATGGGTTTGCTCACCGCATCGAAGTATTGCCTTTCTTTAACCTGACGTATGTGCACAACCATGGCGCGGCGTTCAGCTTTTTAAGTGATGCGGGTGGCTGGCAACGCTGGCTGTTCAGTATCATTGCGCTGGGTGTCAGCGGGCTATTGGCGTATTGGATGCGGCATACTCCGGCCAATAAACGCATGATCAATATCGCTTATGCCATGATCATTGGCGGGGCGCTAGGTAACCTGTTTGATCGCCTTGTTCATGGTTATGTGATTGACTTTCTTGATTTTTACCTCGGTAATTCGCACTGGCCAGCGTTTAACCTCGCCGACTCGGCGATTTGCGTGGGAGCGGCATTAATCATCTTGGATAGTTTTCGCCAAGGCCAGTCATCGACTAAACAAGGATGATGCGTATCTATTCCCATTACCGCGACGTTCTAAAAGGATGAATCATGACAGCAATCACAGCGACTAGCGAAGTCATTATGCACTTTACCATCAAACTTGAAGATGGTTCGGTCGCCGACACCACCCATAATGCCGGTAAACCGGCGAAGCTGGTCATGGGCGATGGCAGCTTGACGGAAAACTTTGAAACGTGCCTTCTTGGGTTAAAAGAAGGTGAGTCGAGCAGCTTCACCTTAGCGCCAGAGGATGCATTCGGCCAACCTAACCCGGATAATATCCATCACATGGATCGCCGCCACTTTGGTGGAGAAACGCCGGCAGAGGAAGGGGCGATCATCGCCTTTAGTGGGCCTCAAGGACAGGAGATCCCAGGGATCATTACCGCAGTCACTGGGGATTCTGTTACGGTTGATTTTAATCACCCACTGGCTGGAAAAACCGTCATTTTTGACGTTGAAATTATAAGTGTGCAATAAAGGCGGACACATGAAGATCTTACTTGCCAATCCCCGTGGTTTTTGCGCAGGGGTTGACCGTGCCATCAGTATTGTTGAGCGAGCGCTGGAAATCTATCAACCTCCCATTTATGTCCGTCATGAAGTGGTACATAACCGCTTTGTGGTGGAAGGGTTAAAACAGCGTGGGGCGATTTTTGTTGAGCAGATCAGTGAAGTGCCCGACGACAATATTGTGATTTTCTCCGCCCACGGCGTGTCTCAGGCCGTACGCAATGAGGCCAAATCGCGTCAGTTAACCGTGTTTGACGCCACGTGTCCGCTGGTAACTAAGGTGCATATGGAAGTGGCCCGTGCCAGCCGTAAGAACATGGAAGTGGTACTGATAGGCCATGCTGGTCACCCTGAAGTGGAAGGCACCATGGGACAATACGCCAGTGAAACCGGTGGGATGTATTTGGTCGAAACCCCAGAGGATGTGTATACCTTGGAGGTGAACGACCCGGATAACCTGCATTATGTCAGTCAAACCACCCTGTCGGTCGACGAAACGGCGGATGTGATTGATACTCTGCGTAAGGTGTTTCCTAATATCCAAGGACCCCGCAAAGACGACATTTGTTACGCCACCCAGAACCGCCAAGATGCGGTGCGAGATCTAGCGCAAAGCTGTGACGTGATGGTGGTTGTCGGCTCAAAAAATAGCTCTAACTCAAACCGTCTGCGTGAGTTATCAGAAAAACTGGGAACGCCAGGTTATTTAACTGACACGGCAGAAGATATTGATCCGGCCTGGTTTGAAGGCAAGCATACGGTTGGGATCACGGCCGGCGCGTCGGCACCAGAAGAGTTAGTGGATCAAATTATCGAGCGAATCAAGCAGCTGGGTGCCACCCATGTTGATAACCTTGCTGGGCGTGAAGAAAACATGTTTTTTGAAGTGCCTAAAGAGCTACAAATTCGTGAAGTCACTTAGGTTGATAATCAATAAAGATAGGGGAGCGAACGCTTCCCTTTTTTTCGCCAATATACAAGTGGCAAGGAACGCGCTAGAGTGATTGGCTACCAAGAAGGAGCCAGTATCACTGGCAGAGTGACAAAGGGGAAAATCATGGTACGTATTGCCATAGCCGGTGCGGCCGGACGCATGGGGCGCAACCTCATTCAAGCGGTTTCAAAGTATCCAGACGCCGTGTTAGGGGCGGCGAGCGAAAGGCCTGAATCTAGCTTAGTTGGCACCGATGCAGGCGAGCTGGCAGGGATCGGTCGCTTGGGAGTGAATGTGGTGGACGATTTGCGTAAAGTCAGTGACGACTTTGACGTGGTGATTGATTTTACTGCTCCCGCTGCGACCTTGGCTAATTTAACGCTGTGCCAAGAAGCCGGTAAGCAACTGGTCATCGGTACCACAGGCTTTGATGAGGCGCAAAAACAAACCATTGAAGAGGCTGCAGCCTCAACAGCCATGGTGATGGCACCCAACTACAGTGTTGGTGTGAACCTTGTCTTCAAATTGCTGGAGCAGGCGGCGAAAGTGATGGGAGGTGAGTGCGACATTGAAATTGTTGAAGCGCACCATCGCCATAAAGTGGACGCCCCATCAGGTACTGCATTAGGTATGGGGGAAGCGATCGCCGGTGCGATGGGGAACCAGCTTAGTGACGTGGCGGTTTATGCCCGTGAGGGAATCACTGGCGAGCGGAGTAAAGACGAGATTGGCTTTGCGACCATTCGAGCCGGTGATATTGTCGGCGAACACACAGCGATGTTTGCCGATATTGGCGAGCGTGTAGAAATCACGCACAAGGCCTCTAACCGCAATACCTTTGCTAAAGGGGCGGTACGTGCCGCGGTATGGCTCAATCAGCATCAACGCGGTTTATACACGATGCAAGATGTCCTCAATCTTAAATAATTATTCATCGCGCTTCGGCGCGATGTTTTTTTATCCTCTCGTGTTTGCTTTTCCATATTTGCTTTTCATTTCTTTGTTTCTTGTTCTTTACACGCCTCTCGTGAGCTTTAGGTGACAAAGTTGCTTTCATAAGCATTTAGTCATGCAAGGTAAACGTTTGCGAGTTTGATTTCATTTTAAAGAGAGAAAAAACGAGCAAGAAAGAAATCCCAATGCACCATTTGGATGTTTTTTGCCCGTAAATCGTGGTTTAAGTTTGCTTTTATAGTGCTTTGATGGTGCTTTGTTAGTGAGTGACTAATAAAATAAAGAAAAATGTTGTGCTTCGATTGACAGGTAGCCGATGCATCCATAGAATGCGCGCAATTTGTCAAAATTCAGCTTGACGCGGGTTTTGATCTTAGATGGAATACGTGAATGCAACGTTAGTCGTAAAAAGTGCATTTCTATATAACTGGAGGTTGTCTTGAGCAAGTCTGCGCTCTTAGTCCTAGAAGATGGGACAGTGTTCCACGGTACCCCGATCGGCGCTGATGGCACCGCGGTGGGAGAAGTGGTTTTCAATACCTCGATGACGGGGTATCAAGAAATACTAACCGACCCCTCTTATTCCCGTCAGATCGTGACACTCACCTATCCCCACATTGGCAACACCGGCACCAACACCGAAGACGAAGAATCTAGCCAAGTCCACGCCCAAGGCCTCGTCATTCGTGATCTCCCTCTGTTAGCCAGCAACTTCCGCAATCAACAATCCCTTTCTGATTACCTCAAACATCACAACATTCTCGGCATTGCCGATATTGATACGCGCAAACTTACGCGATTATTGCGTGAAAAGGGCGCTCAGAATGGTTGTATTGTAGCTGGAGAGAGTGTTGATGAGGCATTGGCGCTGGCGAAAGCGCAGGACTTTCCTGGCTTGAAGGGGATGGATCTTGCCAAGGAGGTGACCACCAAAGAAAGTTACCACTGGACGCAAGGCTCGTGGCAGCTTCATCAAGGCTTGCCTAATGCCGCACCAGAGAGCGAGTTGCCCTATCATGTGGTCGCCTACGATTTTGGCGCCAAGCGCAATATCTTGCGCATGCTGGTTGACCGAGGCTGTCGCTTGACTGTGGTGCCGGCGATGACACCGGCTGATGAGGTGTTGGCGATGAACCCGGATGGGGTTTTCTTATCCAATGGTCCCGGCGATCCCGCGCCATGTGATTATGCCATCGAGGCAACACAAGCGTTTTTAGAAGAAGGCGTGCCTGTCTTTGGTATTTGCTTGGGCCATCAGATATTGGCGCTGGCGAGCGGCGCGAAGACAGTGAAAATGAAATTTGGCCACCACGGCGCTAACCATCCGGTGAAAGACATAGACCGTGGTGTGGTGATGATCACTAGCCAAAACCATGGCTTTGCCGCCGATAAAGACAGCCTGCCAGACACATTAAGAGCTACCCATGTGTCTTTATTTGATGGAAGTTTGCAAGGGATTCATCGCACCGAAAAGCCCGCATTTAGCTTCCAAGGACACCCCGAGGCAAGCCCAGGGCCGCATGATGCTGCCCCTCTTTTTGATCACTTTATCGATCTTATCAAACAACATCGCGCCTAATCGGAGTCGTTGAGCATGCCAAAACGCACAGACATAAAAAGCATTCTTATCCTGGGTGCAGGCCCTATCATCATTGGCCAAGCCTGCGAATTTGACTACTCAGGGGCACAAGCGTGTAAAGCCCTGCGCGAAGAGGGGTATCGTGTCATTCTGGTGAACTCTAACCCAGCCACTATCATGACCGACCCAGAGATGGCGGATGCCACTTACATTGAACCTATTCAGTGGCAAGTGGTGAAACACATTATCGAGAAAGAGCGTCCGGATGCCGTGCTGCCAACCATGGGTGGCCAGACAGGTTTGAACTGCGCCCTGGATCTTGAACGCCATGGTGTGTTGGCAGAATTTGGCGTGGAAATGATTGGCGCCACTGCTGATGCGATTGATAAAGCCGAAGACCGTCATCGCTTTGATGAGGCGATGCAAAGCATCGGTTTAGATTGCCCACGCGCGGGCATCGCCCACAGCATGGATGAGGCGCACAAGGTGCTCGACGAAGTGGGCTTCCCTTGTATTATCCGTCCCTCCTTTACCATGGGGGGCACTGGCGGGGGGATCGCCTACAACCAAGAAGAGTTTAAAGAGATTTGTGAGCGCGGGCTCGATTTATCTCCCACCAATGAGTTGTTGATTGATGAGTCACTTATTGGCTGGAAAGAGTACGAAATGGAAGTGGTGCGGGATAAAAACGACAACTGCATCATTGTCTGCTCGATTGAAAACTTCGACGCCATGGGGGTTCACACGGGTGACTCTATCACGGTCGCACCGGCGCAAACCCTGACTGACAAAGAATATCAATTAATGCGCAATGCATCACTGGCGGTGCTGCGCGAAATTGGCGTTGAAACCGGTGGCTCGAACGTACAGTTTGGTATTAACCCCAAAAATGGCCGCATGGTGATCATCGAGATGAATCCACGTGTGTCACGCTCTTCTGCGCTCGCGTCAAAAGCAACCGGCTTCCCAATTGCCAAAGTGGCGGCCAAACTGGCGGTGGGTTTTACCCTTGATGAATTAATGAACGATATTACCGGTGGCGCGACGCCAGCGTCGTTCGAGCCGACCATTGATTATGTGGTCACTAAGATCCCACGCTTTAACTTTGAAAAATTTGCCGGCGCCAACGACCGCTTAACCACGCAGATGAAATCAGTGGGCGAGGTGATGGCGATTGGACGTAACCAGCAAGAATCATTGCAAAAAGCACTGCGCGGCCTAGAAGTCGGTGCGGCAGGCTTTGACGAAATGGTGAACCTGGATGACGATACGGCATTGACCGAAATCCGCCATGAGCTCAAAGAGCCAGGCGCAGAGCGGATTTGGTATATTGCCGATGCTTTCCGTGCGGGGATGTCGGTTGATGGCGTGTTTAACCTGACCAATATCGACCGTTGGTTCTTGGTGCAAATCGAAGACATCGTCAAACATGAGCAGCAAGTGCGTGAGCAGGGCTTCGCAGGGCTCAATAAAGCCGCATTGCGTCAGTTAAAGCGCAAAGGCTTCTCTGATGCGCGTTTGGCCGCCTTGTTGGGTGTATCAGAAATCGAAGTGCGCAAGTTGCGTGACAAATTTCAGATTCATCCTGTCTATAAACGTGTCGACACCTGTGCTGCTGAGTTCTCGTCTGATACGGCCTATATGTATTCCACCTACGATGAAGAGTGTGAATCACAGCCGATAGATAAGAAGAAAATCATGGTTATTGGCGGTGGGCCAAACCGAATTGGGCAAGGGATCGAGTTCGATTACTGCTGTGTTCACGCGTCATTGGCCCTGCGTGAGGACGGTTTCGAAACCATCATGGTTAACTGTAACCCAGAAACCGTTTCTACCGACTATGACACCTCTGACCGTTTGTACTTTGAACCCATCACTCTAGAAGATGTGTTGGCGATCGTGAACGTTGAAAAACCAGAGGGCGTGATTGTTCAGTACGGCGGACAAACACCACTTAAGCTGGCACGTGACTTAGAGGCCGCTGGCGTGCCGATTATTGGTACCAGTCCTGATGCTATTGACCGCGCCGAAGACCGTGAGCGCTTCCAAGATGCAGTGCAGCGCCTCGGCCTTAAGCAGCCTGCTAACGCGACAGTCACCGCACTGGAGCAAGCGGTGGAGAAGGCCAAAGAAATTGGTTATCCGCTGGTGGTACGTCCGTCTTACGTATTGGGCGGACGGGCGATGGAAATTGTCTATGATGAAACCGATCTGCGCCGCTACTTCAACGAGGCGGTGAGTGTGTCGCATGAGTCGCCAGTCCTGCTGGACCATTTCTTGGATGATGCGACGGAAGTGGATATCGATGCGGTGTGCGATGGTGAAACGGCCGTGATTGGCGGCATCATGGAGCATATCGAGCAAGCTGGCGTGCACTCTGGCGACTCTGCCTGCTCGCTGCCCGCGTATACGTTAAGTGACGATATCCAAGATCGCATGCGTGAACAGGTGCGCAAGCTGGCGTTGGAGTTAGGCGTGAATGGGTTGGTCAACACCCAGTTTGCGGTGAAGGATGATGAAATCTATCTCATCGAGGTGAACCCTCGCGCGGCTCGAACGGTGCCATTTGTCTCTAAAGCGACGGGTGTCCCTCTGGCGAAAATCGCCGCGCGCGTCATGGCTGGTCGCTCCTTGGCTGAGCAAGGGTTTGTTAAAGAGGTGATTCCACCTTATTACTCGGTGAAAGAGGTCGTGCTGCCGTTCAACAAATTCCCAGGGGTTGACCCGCTGCTGGGCCCTGAAATGCGCTCGACCGGTGAGGTGATGGGCGTGGGCGACACCTTTGCCGAGGCGTTTGCCAAAGCGGATCTCGCCTGCGGTAAAGCCTATAGCGAAGGCGGACGAGCGTTGTTATCGGTGCGCAATAATGACAAACAGCGCGTGGTGGATTTGGCAGCGAAGTTACTCAAGCTTGGTTTTGAGCTAGACGCGACCCACGGCACCGCGGTGATCCTTGGTGAGGCGGGCATTAATCCACGTCTGGTCAATAAGGTGCACGAAGGGCGGCCACACATTCTTGATCGCATCAAAAATGGTGAGTACAGCTATATTGTCAACACCACAGAAGGGCGCCAAGCGATTGAAGACTCAAAAGTCTTGCGCCGCGGCGCGCTCGCAGCCAAGGTGAATTATACCACTACGCTGAACGCTGCCTTCGCCACGTGCATGGCGTTAACGGCCGCCGACATGAGCAAGGTCAACCCCGTGCAATCATTGCATGCACGAGTGCTGACCAAATCATAACAGTATGCTTGGCAACGACTATGAGCCCGCCATTTAGGCGGGCTTTTTTTGTTCAGTGAGACTGTGCCAGTGTAGGCTGTAACTGACCGCGGATCAACGCCATATAAAATTCACGCTCAAACTGAGTAATCGGCGAGGGAACATTCTCCGGTTGCGCGTCTTCCTCGGGATGATAATGACTGACCAGTTGCACCACGATATGCTGTTTTCCTGAATCATCTTCCAGAATCCCAGCTAGATTAAAGCTGCCATACAGCGAGCCACTTTTGGCCTTTAAACGCCCTTTTATTGGCGCATGGCGGATGCTCTGACGGTATTTGAGGGTGCCGTCTACACCGGATGTAGGCAGCATTTGGGTCATTTCAAGCTCAGGATGACGAGTGATGTAATGAATCACCTCGGCCAGTTGACGAGCGCTGAGACGATTATTACGAGACAGCCCTGACCCATCGACCAGCACGGCCTGTGATAGGTCAATCCCAGCCTCCTGCAATATCGCTTTCACTGCCGCGACGCCATTGCGATAGGAGCCTGGCTGCTGAAAGTAGCGGCGCCCTAAGGCTTTGAGAAGGTTGTCGGCAATGAGGTTGTCAGAGTCGCGCAGCATCGTGGTGAGCAGGGAGGTAAGGGGCGCTGACTGGTGACGAGCCAACTCGCGAGACTGGCTGGGCGCGCGCGCCACTCGGATATCGCCTTTCACGCGCACATTCAGGCGCGCGAGCTCATCGGCCACAATCGCTTTGACGTAGGTCGAAGGGGTCTGTACGGCAAAGTTAAGCGGTAGAGGGCGTTTTCGATGGGGAAGACAGCCAGAAAAGTAGTATGTATTTTGTCGTGTTGCGCTTAGATCGAGACCACAATGGCTAGCTTCTTGTTCCTCTTTGCTCACCGCACGAGCTTGGTTTTCTACCGAGATTGGCTGGTGGTTAGGGACATGCACGCGTGTCAACGTGCTATCAGGCTGGCTATAAATCGCCCCTTGCACGCAGTTATGATTGAGAGTAATGGCCGTGGAAGGTGCACTGTAGCAAACGGCTAAAATATCCCAAGGCCAGCCAGGCGCGCGGGTGCGACCAGCAAACGCATGCCCATCCAGATAGAGGTTGTTAATGGTATCGAGGCCACGACGCGGTAATTGACTTAGCAGTTGACGAATATCTTTTCGAGTCAGTGAGGGGTCACCGTTAAAAACAAGGGCGACGTCATCACCGGTTTGCACCAATCGCGTAGAGAAACGAAAGGTGTTGGGCAAATAAAGCCGTGCAGCCAAAGCGGTGAGCAGTTTCTGTGTGCTAGCGGGAGGCAGCAGCGCATCGGCTTGCAGGCTGATTTGTGGCTGATTGTGTTGTCCGTCACTGACCCATAGCGCGACTTGGCTGCCTTGGGGAAGTAACGGCGTTAGTTTTTCCAGTGTTAACGACGGCGCGGAGGCCGACGCAAACGGCACGAGGAAAATCGCCATGGGGGCGAGGCGGCGGAAAAGAGCGGACAGCATGGTAAAAGCCTTTTTGTTTGCGCATGCATGCCATCCTACCCTGTCTAGCCTTGAAGACAAGCCGTTCGGGGGTGACCAATGCATGAGTTGGGCTGGAGATTAAGCGGATAGTGGATGGGCGGCTTATGCTATCACCGGATCAGAGATGATTTTGCGCGAATTCTTGTTTACAATCTAAGAAAAGCGTTGAATTCCGCCGCGCCCAGATACTCTGTTTGGGCGTGGCTTTGTTTTGCCAAAATCCCTTTGCTGTGGATTGAAAGAGGTAATGTCATTTATGGATAAAGTGCCAATGACCGTACGCGGTGAGCAGCTGCTACGAGAAGAGCTGGACAAGTTGATCAAGCGTCGCCCTGAGATCTCCAACGCCATTGCAGAGGCGCGTGAACTCGGTGACTTAAAAGAAAACGCAGAATATCATGCGGCTCGTGAAGAGCAGGGCATTTGTGAGGCGCAAATCCGTGATATCGAATACAAGCTGTCGGTGGCACAGGTGATTGATGTCACTAAGATGCCGAATAATGGCAAAGTGATTTTTGGCGCGACGGTCACCTTGATTGATGTGAGCACTGACGAAGAAGTGACCTATCGGATCGTGGGTGATGACGAAGCCGACATCAAAGCGAATTTAATTTCGGTGAATTCTCCCATCGCGCGCGGTCTGATTGGTAAAGAAGAAGGCGAAGAAGTGAGCATCACCACCCCAGGTGGCGTCAAAGAGTTCGAAATTGATAGTGTCGATTACGTATAGGAAAGTGTTACTGAATGTAACTTTTCTCCGATGCTGACACAGTAAAAAGGCCGCAATGCGGCCTTTTTGTTATGCTACAGCACGTCGCTGATCACACACGTGATTATTTGCGTGGTAATTCAATTTTGCGCTCTTCGCTTTGGCGATAAATCACTAAGGTTTTACCGATTACCTGCACTTTTTCGGCGCCTGTTTCCCGAAGGATCGCGTCGACAATCAGGTTTTTGGTTTCACGGTCTTCCGAAGCGACTTTCACTTTAATCAGCTCGTGGTGATCAAGCGCAAGCTCAATTTCAGCGACCACGGCTTCAGTTAAACCGTTGGCGCCCATTAAGACGACAGGCTTAAGCGGGTGAGCCAGTCCTTTGAGATGCTGTTTTTGTTTGGTGCTGAGTTTCATGTTGGCTCGATTTCTATTTGCTAGGGGTTGAAAACATGCCATTCTAACGCCATCTCACCACAAACTGAAACAGTAGAAAGTGGGCAGATGGCAAGCACGTCGTTTGCTGGGTGGGAGCGAGTCTGTCTTTGAGAATAAGCTAACGCACACAATTGTCTGAATTTTATATGAATGTGGTGCGGTTGGTGGGCGTAGTAGGAACAACATGGCGAATAAAAAACACTCTGCCAGCTCAGGACGCTGGCTGAAAGAACACTTCGACGATAAATACGTTCATGAAGCGCAGAAAAAAGGATATCGGTCTCGGGCCATTTTTAAGCTAGAAGAGATTCAGCAAAAAGATCGTATCTTGAAACCGGGAATGACCGTGGTCGATCTGGGTGCTGCTCCTGGAGGTTGGTCACAATATGCAGCGACACAAGTCGGTGACGACGGGCAAGTAATTGCTTGCGATATCCTGCCCATGGATCCCATGCCAGGTGTTAGCTTTCTTCAAGGGGATTTTCGCGAACAAGCGGTGCTCGACACCTTGCTCGAGCGCATTCAACCCAACCAAGTTGATGTGGTGATGTCTGACATGGCGCCAAACATGAGCGGCAATCAGGCGGCCGATCAACCCAAAGCGATGTATTTGGTCGAACTGGCATTAGAGATGTGCCGTGAAGTGCTGGGGCCGAAAGGCAGCTTCGTGGTAAAAGTTTTTCAGGGCGAAGGCTTTGATCAGTATTTGGCCGAGGTGCGTAAAATGTTTACAGCGGTCAAAATTCGAAAACCCGACTCATCCCGTGCAAGGTCGCGAGAAGTCTACATTGTGGCTACAGGTTATAAACTGTAGTACCCTTACATTTATCTATCTCAGTTATGCGAGGCTAACACCTTGAGTGACATGGCAAAAAACTTGATTCTGTGGCTGGTTATCGCCGTTGTCTTAATGTCTGTGTTCCAAAGCTTTGGACCAGGGGACAGCGCCGGTCGTCAAGTCGACTATACCTCTTTCGTACGCGAAATCGGCAACGATCAAATACAGGAAGTAAAATTTGACGATCGTGAGCTGAGTGTCACCCGACGTGACGGCTCACGCTATGTCACCTTTATGCCTGTGATGAATGATCCAAAGCTTTTGGATGATTTGCTTAACAAAAACGTGCGCGTAAAAGGGACGCCACCTGAAGAGCCAAGTATGTTGGCATCGATCTTCATTTCTTGGTTCCCAATGCTACTGCTTATCGGGGTATGGATTTTCTTCATGCGCCAGATGCAAGGCGGTGGCGGCAAAGGCGCCATGTCGTTTGGTAAATCGAAAGCCAAAATGATGAGTGAGGAGCAGGTAAAAACTACTTTCACTGACGTAGCCGGCTGTGATGAAGCCAAAGAGGACGTGAAGGAGCTGGTGGATTACCTGCGCGATCCAAGCCGTTTCCAGAAGCTAGGGGGTAAAATCCCAACCGGCGTATTGATGGTCGGTCCTCCAGGTACAGGTAAAACCTTGCTGGCGAAAGCGATTGCCGGTGAAGCCAAAGTGCCATTCTTTACCATTTCCGGCTCTGATTTCGTGGAAATGTTCGTGGGTGTGGGTGCATCACGCGTCCGCGATATGTTCGAGCAAGCGAAAAAAGCCTCGCCGTGCATCATCTTTATCGATGAAATCGATGCTGTCGGTCGTCAACGTGGCGCTGGGCTTGGCGGCGGTCACGACGAGCGTGAGCAAACCTTGAACCAGATGTTGGTCGAAATGGATGGTTTTGAGGGCAACGAAGGCGTTATCGTCATTGCGGCGACCAACCGTCCAGACGTATTGGACCCTGCGCTATTGCGTCCTGGTCGCTTTGACCGTCAAGTGGTGGTGAGCTTGCCAGATGTGCGTGGCCGTGAGCATATCCTCAAAGTACACATGCGCAAAGTTCCGCTAGGCAATGATGTCGATGCGTCACTGATTGCGCGCGGTACGCCGGGCTTCTCAGGGGCTGATCTTGCTAACCTTGTTAACGAAGCGGCATTGTTCTCTGCGCGTGGTAATAAACGTGTGGTATCGATGGTCGAGTTTGAGCTTGCCAAAGACAAAATCATGATGGGCGCCGAGCGCCGCTCAATGGTGATGTCGGAAGAAACCAAAGAGTCAACCGCCTATCACGAAGCGGGTCACGCAATTGTTGGTCGCTTGGTGCCTGAGCATGATCCTGTGTACAAGGTCTCCATTATCCCGCGTGGACGTGCATTGGGTGTGACCATGTACTTGCCTGAGCAAGATAGGATCAGCATGTCGCGTCAGCATCTCGATTCGATGATTTCGAGCCTGTACGGTGGCCGCTTGGCGGAAGAGCTGATATACGGCAAAGAAAAAGTCTCGACAGGGGCGTCGAACGACATCGAGCGTGCGACCGATATTGCCCGCAAGATGGTGACGCAATGGGGCTTCTCAGAGAAATTAGGTCCACTGCTGTATGCAGAAGAGGAAGGTGAAGTCTTCTTAGGTCGCTCTGTGGCACAGACCAAGCACATCTCCGATGAAACGGCTCGACTCATCGACGCTGAGATTCGTGGCATCATTGACCGCAACTACGATCGCGCCAAGCAAATCTTGGAAGACAACCTTGATATTATGCACGCGATGAAAGATGCGTTGATGAAGTACGAAACCATTGATGCGGCACAAATCGATGATTTGATGGCTCGCCGTGATGTACGAGAGCCTGCAGGCTGGGAAGGTGGCGATGGTGGCTCATCGTCAGATGACACGCCGAGCAAACCAGATGCGTCAAAAGCGAGCGAGTCTGACGAGCAATCTGACGACAAAAAACAAAAGCCGCTTGATTCAGAAAACCAGTCTGAAGCGTAAATACCCATGAATACAAACCCCGACACGTCGGGGTTTTTTTGATCGTGCTTGGAAAAACGCATGCAAATAACACACAATAACCTCACGCTCTCTCTGACCCGCCCTGTCATCATGGGGATCTTAAACGTCACACCGGACTCCTTTTCCGATGGTGGCCAATTTCAGCACTGTGATAAAGCGGTCGAACGTGCGATACAAATGCTCGCAGATGGCGCCACCATTCTCGATATTGGTGGCGAGTCGACGCGCCCAGGCGCGGCCGATGTAAACGAGCAAGACGAGATCAATCGTGTTGTTCCCGTCATTGAAGCGATTCGTGCGCAATCTGATTGTTGGATTTCAATTGATACCAGCAAAGCAGCCGTGATGCGTGCTGCAGTGAAAGCGGGTGCCAATCTCATTAATGATGTACGTGCATTACAAGAGCCTGGGGCGCTAGAAGCGGCAGCGGATCTGCAAGTGCCTGTGTGCATCATGCACATGCAAGGGCAGCCACGAACAATGCAAGCGGCCCCTGACTACCAAGATGTCGTTGGTGAGGTGAAAGCGTTTTTAGCGGCACGTATCGATGCTTGCACTGACGCGGGGATCCATCGACAGAATATCATTCTGGATCCTGGTTTTGGTTTTGGTAAGACGTTGGCGCACAACTATCAGCTTCTTGCTGACCTTGATGCTTTTCATGACTTCGGGTTACCTGTACTAGCAGGCATGTCACGCAAATCAATGATTTATAAGATGCTAGATAAAACACCGCAGGATGTTCTGGGCGGTAGCCTTGCCTGTGCTACCTTAGCCGCGGCTAAAGGCGCACAGATTATTCGCGTCCACGATGTGAAAGAAACCGCTGATGCACTCAAGGTGGTCGCCATGACAGCGCGTGTAAAAAATGGATTAGGAGAAGAAAAATAATGACAGAGCGTAAGTATTTTGGCACCGATGGTGTGCGCGGCAAGGTGGGCGAGTTTCCCATTACACCAGAGTTTATGCTCAAGCTTGGTTGGGCTGCTGGGCGTGTGTTATCACAACAAGGCACACGTAAGGTATTGATTGGTAAAGATACGCGTATTTCTGGGTACATGTTAGAGTCGGCGTTGGAATCAGGGTTATCTGCGGCGGGACTGGAAGCGGCCTTTACCGGCCCCATGCCGACACCTGCGATTGCGTACTTAACCCAAACGTTCCGCGCAGAAGCCGGGATTGTCATTTCGGCGTCGCATAACCCGCATTATGATAACGGGATTAAATTTTTCTCCTCAGAAGGCACCAAACTGGCGGATGAGGTTGAGTTAGCGATTGAAGCTGAGCTGGAAAAAACATTGACTTGTGTCGAGTCGGCGGAGTTAGGTAAAGCTAGCCGGATTAACGACGCGGCAGGGCGGTACATCGAGTTTTGTAAAGGTACCTTCCCGAGCGCTTTAAGCCTCAGTGGCTTAAAAATTGTGCTCGATTGTGCCCACGGTGCTACCTATCACATTGCGCCTTCTGTGTTTCGTGAGCTGGGTGCGGAGGTGACCACCATTGGCTGTGCCCCCAACGGCACCAATATCAACGATGAGGTGGGGGCCACCGACGTTCGTGCGTTACAAAAACACGTTCTCGAGCAAAAAGCCGATTTAGGAGTAGCGTTTGATGGTGATGGCGACCGCGTCATCATGGTTGACCACCTTGGTAACAAAGTCGACGGTGACCAAATTGCGTATATTATTGCTCGAGAAAGCCTTCGTCGTGGTGAATTAAAGGGTGGCGTCGTTGGCACCTTGATGACCAACATGGGGATGGAGCTCGCACTTCAGTCTCTCGGCATTCCGTTTGCCCGCGCCAAAGTGGGCGACCGCTATGTGATGGAAATGCTGCAAGAGAAAGGTTGGCGGATCGGTGCAGAAAACTCGGGCCACGTGATCGTGCTAGATAAGGTCACCACCGGGGATGGCATTGTCGCCGCGTTACAAGTATTAGCCAGCATGGCAGCGACTGGCATGGATCTCAAAGCCTTGAGTGACGGGATGACCTTGTTGCCTCAGGTATTAGAGAACGTCCGTTTCAGTGGCTCAGTTGACCCGTTACAAAGCGAGCCTGTGCTGGCAGCGAAAGCCAATGTAGAGCAAAAGCTGGGCGAGCAAGGGCGTGTACTGTTACGTAAATCGGGCACTGAACCTTTAATCCGAGTGATGGTGGAAGGGCCTGAGGCCGATAACGTTCAAGCGTACGCGCTTGAAATCGCAGAAGCCGTGAAGGCGAATTGTTGATAAACCTCGAGCGGGTGGTTATAGATTGCGCAAACAGCGTCGAAATCAAGGTTTTTTGTAATTTTCTCTTGTTTCGTCACCGCGCTTTCGCTAGTATTCACCCGCTCCCAACGAAGGGGGCTGCGCTGGCTGAAAAGTAACACTGCCGGCTCAACAACCTGGAGCATAGGTGGAACCATGTACGAAATTCTACTTGTGATTTATCTGTTGGCCGCAATCGGTGTAATTGGCCTGGTTCTGGTTCAGCAAGGTAAAGGCGCAGATATGGGAGCCTCGTTCGGGGCTGGAGCATCAAATACAGTATTTGGCTCTGGCGGCTCTGGAAACTTTTTAACCCGAATGACAACCGGTTTTGCAATTGCATTCTTTGCGTTAAGTTTGGTGCTTGGTAACCTCACCGCGCACAAACCTGAGGCAAAAGGCGGTTTTGAAGATTTAAGCGAGCCTGCTACACAACAGCAAGCGACGCCAAAAGAGGACGAAATCCCTGTTGATAACAGCGAGATCCCTCAGTAAAAATTGAGCCGAGGTGGTGGAATTGGTAGACACGCTATCTTGAGGGGGTAGTGCCTTTATAGGCGTGCGGGTTCAAGTCCCGCTCTCGGCACCAAGTTCACAAAGGGCATCAGCTTGCACCTTTGTTGCAAAAAGCGATATAATAATCGCAATCGGACGCGGGATGGAGCAGTTTGGTAGCTCGTCGGGCTCATAACCCGAAGGTCGGCGGTTCAAATCCGTCTCCCGCAACCAATTTTAGGTTGGTGAAGTGAAATATCAGGTTGAACGCAATCAACACGACTTTCGGTCGGCACCGTTGCACGGCGCGATAAAATCCGCTTCCCACAACCAATTTCAAGTTTGTTGTTAACATAACGGCTAAACTGAATAACGCGTTAGCGTTTCTTATTAAAGCCACGCTAACCGGGCTAGCCATGTGCTAGCCTTTTTGCCCTCGGGGCAGCACAAAGCGGACCAATAAGCCTTTGTGCAGAGAGTTACTCTCTCGTTATTGCTGAGATGGTTCCGACACCAGCGATAACGGCTATGCTAGCGATTTATGTTGATAGCATGGCATCAGGGTCCAGTTACATTAAACCCCGATCTTCGGGGTTTTTTGTTATCTGAAGAAGACCATTCGGATAGTAACTGGGCTTTTAAGCCCTTTTTTTATTTCTGGGGTTTGGAATGACAGGATTAGAGAAACAACTGACTGAACTTTTGGCCGCGCCGGTTGAGGCGTTGGACTACGAGTTGGTTGGGCTTGAATTTGTTCGAGCTGGCCAACATTCAACATTGCGTATTTTTATTGACCACGACAATGGTATCACGGTGGACGATTGTGCCGATGTGAGCCGTCAGGTAAGTGCAGTGTTGGATGTAGAAGACCCAATCACAGTGGCTTACAACCTTGAGGTATCATCACCTGGGGTTGACCGTCCACTGTTCACCGCTGATCATTATCAGCAATTCATCGGGCATGAAGTGAACATCGTGCTGAAAATGGCTATGCAAAACCGCCGTAAGTGGAAAGGAGAGATCCTTTCTGTCGATGGCGATACCATCACGGTTCGCGTTGACGGCCAAGATGAGGCGTTTGCCTTGAGTAATATCGCCAAAGCAAACCTGGTTCCTTCATTTTAAGAGTAAATGAGGCATTAGTAGATGAATAAAGAAATCTTGGCTGTTGTCGAAGCGGTCTCAAACGAAAAAGCCGTTCCCCGTGAGCGTATTTTTGAGGCACTAGAAACCGCACTGGCAACGGCAACTAAAAAGAAGTACGAAGCCGACATTGATGTACGTATCGCCATTGATCGCAAATCCGGTGAATTCGATACATTCCGCCGTTGGCTCGTGGTTGATGAAGTGACCCAGCCGACGCGTGAAATCACGTTGGAAGCAGCACAGTACGAAGACGAGACCCTAGAGTTAGGTGGTTACGTTGAAGATCAGATTGAATCTGTTGCCTTTGACCGTATTACCACCCAAACGGCTAAGCAAGTGATCGTACAAAAAGTACGTGAAGCTGAGCGTGCGCAGGTGGTTGAGCAGTTCATGGACAATGAAGGTGAACTGGTGACCGGTGTGGTTAAGAAGGTGAATCGCGATGTGATCATCGTTGATCTGGGCAACAACGCGGAAGCGGTCATTCAGCGTGAAGATCAGCTGCCTCGTGAAAACTTCCGTCCAGGCGACCGTGTACGTGGCTTACTGTATGCTGTTCGTCCAGAGGCACGCGGTTTCCAACTGTTTATGACCCGCTCAAAGCCGGAAATGCTGAGTGAGCTTTTCCGCATTGAAGTGCCAGAAATTGGCGAGGAAATGATCGAGCTAATGGGCGCGGCGCGTGACCCAGCGTCACGAGCGAAAATTGCGGTGAAAACGAACGACAAGCGTATTGACCCTGTCGGCGCCTGTGTGGGTATGCGTGGTGCACGTGTACAAGCCGTATCGACCGAGCTAGGTGGCGAGCGCATTGACATCGTGCTTTGGGACGATAACCCTGCACAATTTGTGATCAATGCCATGGCACCGGCCGACGTAGCCTCTATCATCGTCGATGAAGACACGCACTCCATGGATATCGCTGTCGCGGCGGATAACTTGGCGCAAGCCATTGGCCGTAACGGTCAAAACGTTCGTTTGGCGTCTCAACTGACCGGTTGGGAGCTGAACGTGATGACAGTAGAAGATCTACAGAAAAAACACCAAGAAGAAGCGCAAGCCTCCGTCGAGTTGTTTGTAAAATACCTCGACATTGACGAAGACTTTGCCGAAACCTTGGTAGAAGAAGGGTTTACCACCCTTGAAGAAGTGGCCTATGTGCCAACCAGCGAAATGCTCGAAATCGATGGTCTAGACGAAGACACCGTCGAAATTTTGCGCGCACGTGCCAAAGAAGCGTTGACCACCATCGCGCTGGCACAAGAAGAGTCGCTGGGAGACGTTGAACCTGCCGAAGATTTACTGGCTCTCGATGGTCTTTCTCGCGAAATGGCTTTCAAGCTGGCCGCGAAGGGCGTGAAGACGCTGGAAGATCTGGCTGATCAAGGCACTGATGATCTGTTAGATATCGACGGATTAGACGAAACCAGTGCGGGCGAGCTGATTATGGCCGCGCGTAATATCTGCTGGTTCAGCGACGAAGCGTAAAGACGGCAAAGGAGGAGCAGAATGTCAGAGGTTACAGTACATACGCTGGCGAAGGAAATTGATACGCCAGTCGATCGTCTGCTGAAGCAGTTTAAAGAAGCTGGTATGCAAAAGTCGGCTGACGATCAGGTAAGCCAAGATGAGAAACAAGCTTTGCTTGCGCACTTAAAGCGTGAGCATGGTGATAACGGCAATGCTCCGACGCGTCTGACGCTTCAGCGCAAGAAACGTAGCACACTGAGCGTGTCAGGGGCTGGCGGAAAGAACAAAGATGTCCAAGTTGAGGTGCGTAAGAAGCGTACCTATGTGAAGCGTAGCGAGCTTGAAGAGCAAAAGTCAGCGCAAGAAGCGGAAGAGCAAGCGAAACGCGAAGCCGAAGAAAAAGCGCGTCTAGAAGCCGAAGAGCAAGCGAAACGCGAAGCAGAAGAGCAAGCGAAACGCGAAGCAGAAGAGAAAGCTAAGCGTGAGGCGGAAGAAAAAGCCAAACGTGAAGCAGAAGAGAAAGCCAAACGCGAAGCCGAAGAAAAAGCTAAGCGTGAAGCCAAGCCGCAAGCGCAACCGAAAACTGAGCAGTCTAAAGAAAACGCAGCGGATACTGCTGCAGCTCAAGCTGCTGATGCGCAAGCGAAGAAAGAAGCTGATGAACTTAAGCGTCGCCAGGAAGAGGAAGCCAAGCGTAAAGCTGAAGAAGAAAGTCAGCGGCAGTTAGAAGAGGCACGCAAAATGGCAGAAGCAAACCAAGAACGCTGGTCAGATCAAGACAAAGCACTCAATACCATGGAGGCGGCTGATCACCATACAGTCACTTCCGAGTACGCCCGTGAGGCAGAAGACGAGGCGGATCGTCGCGAAGAGAGTGCCGCCCCGCGTCGTAAGAAGAAGAAAAAGGCCAATGCAGCCGAGGACAAAACCACTCGCGGCCGTCGTGGCAAAGGTGGGAAAGGCAAAGGCCGTATGGCTAAGCCATCATCGATGCAGCATGGCTTTAAAAAGCCAGCGCAGAAAGTAAACCGTGAAGTTGAAATCGGCGAAACCATCACCGTGGCGGAGCTGGCCAACAAGATGGCTGTTAAAGGCGCCGAAGTCATCAAAACCATGATGAAAATGGGTGCGATGGCGACGATTAACCAAGTGATCGACCAAGAAACCGCGCAACTGGTCGCGGAAGAAATGGGTCACAAGGTTATCCTACGTAAAGAGAACGAGCTGGAAGAGGCTGTACTCTCGGATCGTGATAGCGATGCACCTGTCGCACCACGTGCGCCAGTGGTGACTATCATGGGTCACGTTGACCACGGTAAAACCTCGCTACTTGACTACATCCGTAAAGCGCACGTTGCGACGGGCGAAGCGGGTGGTATTACCCAGCACATCGGTGCGTATCACGTACAAACCGACAATGGCATGATCACCTTCTTAGATACCCCTGGACACGCCGCGTTTACCGCCATGCGTGCACGTGGTGCGGGTGCAACGGATATCGTTGTCTTGGTGGTTGCCGCTGATGATGGCGTGATGCCACAAACCAAAGAAGCTATCCAGCACGCGAAAGCGGCAGGTGTGCCTTTGATTGTTGCCGTCAACAAGATGGATAAAGAAGGCGCTAACCCTGACAGCGTGAAAAACGAGCTAGCGCAGTATG
Source organism: Salinivibrio sharmensis (assembly GCF_001995985.1). Classification (GTDB taxonomy): domain Bacteria; phylum Pseudomonadota; class Gammaproteobacteria; order Enterobacterales; family Vibrionaceae; genus Salinivibrio; species Salinivibrio sharmensis. The sequence continues at coordinate 26,499 of NZ_MUFC01000022.1, forward strand.
ACGTTATCCCTGAAGAGTGGGGTGGTGAAAACATCTTCGTGCATGTTTCGGCAAAACAAGGTCAGAACATTGACGGCCTGCTTGAGTCTATCTTGCTGCAATCAGAAGTCCTTGAGCTGAAGGCTGTCGAGCAAGGCATGGCGCGCGGTGTGGTGGTTGAATCACGTCTTGATAAAGGCCGTGGTCCTGTCGCGACAGTACTGGTTCAAGAAGGTACCTTGAACAAAGGTGATATCGTTCTGTGTGGCCTGGAATATGGTCGTGTTCGTGCGATGCGTGATGAGAATGGCCAAGATGTAGAGCATGCTGGTCCGTCGATTCCGGTTGAGATCCTCGGCTTGTCTGGTGTGCCAGCTGCGGGTGACGAAGCCACGGTCGTGCGTGACGAGAAGAAAGCCCGTGAAGTGGCGCTGTATCGTCAAGGCAAGTTCCGTGACGTGAAACTGGCGCGTCAGCAAAAAGCTAAACTGGAGAACATGTTCTCGAACATGGCTGAAGGTGAAGTGGCTGAGCTGAATATCGTTCTCAAGGCGGACGTACAAGGCTCTGTCGAAGCGATTGCAGATTCACTGGTGAAACTGTCAACGGATGAAGTGAAAGTGAAGATCGTCGGCTCAGGTGTCGGTGGTATCACTGAAACTGACGCTGTCTTGGCTGCCGCATCCAATGCGATCATTTGTGGCTTTAACGTGCGTGCCGATGCCGCAGCACGCAAGACCATTGAAAATGAAAGCTTGGATCTGCGCTACTACTCTGTCATCTACACCATGATTGATGAAGTGAAACAAGCGATGAGCGGTATGCTTGCGCCTGAGTTCAAACAAGAAATCATTGGTTTGGCAGAAGTCCGTGACGTGTTCAAATCACCGAAACTGGGCGCCATTGCTGGTTGTCAGGTTTCTGAAGGTGTGATTAAGCGTAACAACCCAATCCGTGTACTGCGTGAAAACGTGGTTATCTACGAGGGTGAGCTAGAATCACTGCGTCGTTTCAAAGATGATGTCAACGAAGTGAAGAAAGGCTACGAGTGTGGTATCGGCGTGAAGAACTACAATGACGTTCGCGTGGGAGACCAGATCGAAGTCTATGAAACGGTTGAAATTCAGCGCTCAATCGACTGATTAAGCGTATCAATCAACCAGGTTGTTTGGATACACCGTGGGGGGAGGCGCATGCGCTTACCCCCATTTTATTGAGAGAAAAGAAAATGGGTAAAGATTTTAGCCGCACAGATCGCGTCGCCCATCAGCTGCAAAAAGAAATTGCACTGATACTGCAGCGCGAAATCAAGGACCCACGCATTGGCATGGTCACTGTCTCTGATGTTCAGATTTCACGTGATCTGGCGTACGCGAAGGTTTTCGTCACGTTTTTAACCGTTGACGAGCAAGCCCCTACCGAGAGCCTAAAGGCGCTGAACGAAGCCAGTGGCTACATTCGTTCATTGGTTGGCAAGGCTATTCGTTTGCGTGTGACCCCTGAGCTGACGTTTGTGTTTGATGAGTCACTCACTGAGGGAATTCGTATTTCCAACTTGGTAAGCAAAGCGGTGCGCAGCGATGATGAGCGCCGTGGTGAAGATGACAAAGGTGAGGAGTAACAGATGGCGCGTCGTCAACGTCGTCGAGGTCGCCCCGTTGATGGGATTATCCTGCTTGATAAGCCCACGGGCATGACCTCTAATGATGCCTTACAAAAAGTAAAACGTATCTTTTTTGCCGAAAAAGCAGGCCACACGGGGGCGCTTGATCCGCTCGCAACCGGTATGTTGCCAATTTGCCTGGGCGAAGCGACCAAGTTTTCCCAGTTCCTGCTTGATTCCGACAAACGTTATCGCGTCGTGGCAAAACTGGGTGAGCGGACGAACACTTCTGACGCCGATGGCGAAGTGGTAGAAACCCGTGATGTCAAAGTCAACTTGGGACTACTTGAGCGTTGCATCGCTAAATTTCGCGGTGAAACCCAACAAATTCCTTCTATGTTCTCGGCGCTGAAATACCAAGGAAAACCTTTGTATGAATACGCGCGCCAAGGCATCGAGGTGCCGCGTGAAGCGCGTACTATCAAGGTGTATCAGATTGAGCTGTTGCGCTTTGAAGGTGATGAGATTGAAATGGAAGTGCATTGTTCTAAGGGCACTTATATTCGCACGATCGTCGATGATCTGGGCGAAATGTTGGGCTGTGGCGCGCACGTCACTGCCTTGCGTCGTACCGGTGTATCGGCGTACCCAACGCGCCAGATGGTGACGCTTGAGCAACTGGAAAGCTTGCTCCATCAAGCGAGAGAGCAAGAGATCCAGCCCAAGCAGCTGCTCGATCCTTTGCTACTGCCCCTTGATACCGCGGTGCAAGATTTGCGCGAAATTAACTTGCTGCCGGTGATGGCGAGCTATGCGCTGCAAGGGCAAGCGGTTCAAGTACCCAATGCACCCACAAGTGGTTTTGTTCGCCTCACTGCCGGTGATGAGCGCCACTTCATTGGTGTGGGAGAAATCGACGCCGATGGTTTGGTCGCCCCACGTCGCTTGGTGGCGAGCCGTCAGCCTGAAGCGCGCTAAAAGGCCCGACGCTTCGGCGCGTGTTTTTACAGGAAAAGAGGCGTGGATAGATTGCTACCTTAGACGAAAGTCAGTAGAATACGCGCCTTCGGGCACCGGCTGAATCAGAGATTGGCTGGTGCATGATAATCACACACTCTTATTAGGAGAGCATTATGTCTCTGACTGCAGAAGCAAAAGCACAAATCGTTGCTGATTTTGGTAAAACTGAGAACGATACGGGTTCACCAGAAGTTCAAATCGCCCTGTTGACCGCATCAATCAACGATCTGCAATCGCACTTCTCTGAGCACAAAGGTGACCACCACAGCCGTCGTGGCCTGCTACGCATGGTTTCACGTCGTCGTAAGCTGCTTGATTACCTGAAAAAGAACAACGTTGACCGTTACTTGGACGTTATCAAGCGTCTAGGCATCCGTCGCTAAGATTCTGGATAAAAGGGAGCTCAGGCTCCCTTTTCTTTTTTCTGCTAGTTCTTACTCTCTTTGTACCTCCCTCCGAGCTTAGTCTTCCATTCATTGCTTTTGTCCTTCTTACTGAACTATTGAAATCCCTGCCTTTTTCTGCAGTAATCTATGCTGATAGCGGTAATGGCTGCTAAATAAACGGATGACTTCTTGTTTGTCTCACAATTGAGACAGTAATAGGGACGAATCAGAGGGTAATCTACTGCTCTGATGGTAATACGTAGCGGCTTGTTTATTGCTTGTCCGTTGTACGGGTGCTCAGTACTTGCTGGCAATATGCTATACGTCGACTTTTTGTCAACTGGTTATTTGTTGCTTTGCACTTAGGTGCTAAACTTTAATCATAAAATGTGGAATGGGTTCCAGTAGCCCAGTCTTTTGAGAAGGAAGATGCTTATGTTAACTAAACTATTCGTGAATACCCGCCTTGCGCTGGAATCGTTTGCTAAAGACAAGCGTGGTGTCACCGCTATCGAGTATGCGATTATCGGTGTGGCAATTTCTGCTATCGTCTTAGCCGTTTTCCAAGGTGAAGAAGGAAGCGGCGGCTTGAGAGGTGCACTAGATAACGCGATTACTGCAATCACTAACAATATATCCTCAGCGGAAACCCTTCCTGACAGTAGTGGTGGTACTGACTAGGGCCACAAACTCAAGGTGAAAGCCTGTTGGCAGTGATTGCTCTTCAGTTGTTACTGAGTCTTGGTTTGCTGACATGCGTGGCCAGTGATATCAGACGACGTGTTATTGAACATTGGCTAATAGCAGTAATGACTGTGCTAGCAGGGAGCGCCACCTATTGGGCTCAGCTCCCTGTCGGGAACGCGTTGGTACAAGCCGGCCTGGTTTTAATGGTCGGCTTTATTCTATTTTGGCTCGGCGTGTGTGGCGCGGGAGACGTCAAGTTACTCGCGGCGATAAGCCTTGCAGTCAGCGAACAGTGGTGGCCGTGGATGTTGCTTTTAACCGCTGTCTTGGGTGGCATTGTCGCACTAGGGCTTTTGCTGGTGAGTGGATTAGGCAAGCCGGAATGGCGAGCAATGGGGGTTCCCTATGCGCTAGCCATTGCTCCCTCGGGTGGATTGGCGATTTGGCTAACGCTACTCAGTGCAACGTAACGTAGGCGATGACCCACTAAACAGGCTCTTTTTATGACAATATTAGCGGGTTTATCTACTTCTCCATCCATAGCGTTAACTATCTACTATTGCGGAGAATGACTACAAATACCTTAGCGCGTCGCACCCTCTACTTATTATCTTAGGTTGGTCAAAGGGACTATGAACTCAAAATTACTCTCTATTCTTGCAATCGTCGCCATCTCGATTGGTTTATACGGGTTACTCCAAAGTGACCAGCCTGAAACCTCTTCTCAGGCAGAGGCGGGTGCACCTCCCCCTGAAGTGACTTACAAAGTCATCACGCTAAAAGCGCCTCTCAATCGGGGTGACTCGATCACACGTAGCAAATTAATCATTGAAACCTGGCCAGAGAGTAAGGCTAACCAAATGGGAATCGATAGTGATATGGCTCTGCCTGAATCAGGTGGTAGCCCCTTGCTCGCAAGAGAAGCGCTTGCCGCAGGTGATATCTTATACCCCGATAAAATTGTATCGCCAGAAAGCCCAGACTATCTTGACTATGTGACTCGTGCCGATCGCATTCCTTTCCCGATAAAGGTTTCTCCGACTGCCGTAGTAGGGGGGGCTGTGCGTGCAGGCACATTGGTGGATATTATGGCGTTAGCATCTACTGACCAGAACTTAGCCAATGAAACCACGGTTCGCAGCTTTCGTGGCGTTTCTTTATCGCCTGTATTAATTGGGGTAAAGGTGCTGAAAGTTGACCAACAGCAGCAAGAGGCGACACGAAGCGAGCCAGCATCAACAGATACCACGCTGATTTTAGAATTAACTCGTAAACAAGTGGCGACCATGACCATTGCTAAGCGGATTGCTCAGCTTGAAGTACACAAATCTTTTGGCAACACACCAGAGCAAGACATGTCTGCCAACGCGGGGGATGTGCTAGAGGACTACCGCGCTATAAAAGAGTTTCGTGCCGATTCAGCGGTAATAAAGTAAGGGATCCTGATGAAAACAACATGCTTCTACCTCCGATGGACGGGGTTACTGGTGATAAGCTTGGCCGTATTTGCAGCCCAGGCCTCGGCAACTGTAATGAATTTGTCTAAGGGACAGGCGAAAGCGTTTCATGTCAATAAAGTGATTGGCTCGGTATTCGTTGCTGACCCTGCTATCGCTGATTATCAGGTTATTGATAAACAGAAAGTGGTCGCATTCGGCAAAGCGGTCGGTTCCACATCTTTGCTGGTTTTTGATGAAGAAGGAAAGACCATAGTGTCACGACAGTTGATTGTGAATCAGAGCATGGTTCATATTCAACAACAAATACAGCTTCGTTATCCCGAACTAGACGTGTCTATATATAACTTAGCAGAGCAAGTGGTGCTAAGTGGTCTTGTTGCGAGTGAGGAGCAAAAACAAGATATCGAGCGACTCGTTGGAGAATTGTTAGCCAAACCTTCTACCCAAGACGAGATAGAGTGGGACACAGGAGAAGAAACGTACAACCTTGGGTTTATGCGCCGTTACCGATACGAAGGTATTGTCAACAACTTAGAAGTCGCGACAACCAAGCAAGTGAATGTTCAGCTCACGGTGGCAGAGGTATCAAACTCGTTCATGGAAAAGTTTGGGGTTGACTTTAGCTCTGGTGGCCAAGGCAGTGGGATCTTTGTTAATCCGTTAAAAAGTTTTAGTGCCAGCGACATTATCACAGTAATCAGTGCTGTCGGTGATGATAGTGTTGGGCAGGTTCTCGCAGAGCCCAATTTGTCAGTGCTTTCTGGTGAAACCGCTAGCTTTCTCGTCGGTGGTGAACTGCCTGTTGTCACACGTATTGATGGCGGCGTAAACGTTCAATACCGCGAGTATGGGGTTAAGTTAGAGCTCGCAGCGGATGTGCGGCGTGATGACAAGATCAAACTCGCATTGATGCCTGAAGTGAGCTCGCTCGATCAGCAATTTAGCAACGATGCTTACGATTTGCCTGCCTTAAAAACCCGCAGAGCACGGACCACGGTTGAGCTGGGTGATGGTGAGAGCTTTGTCCTGGGTGGTTTGCTCAATAGCGAAGAGCGGGAGTCACTATCCAAGATACCTTTTGTCGGTGATATACCTATCTTAGGTGCGCTATTTCGTCATACAGAAACGCAGCGCAATAAAACCGAACTTGTTATCATTGCTAAGGTGAATTTGGTCAAGCCAATTGAATCTGACCAAGTTGTTATCCCTCGTATTCAGCGTACGTCAACGCTAGAACGGTTCTTCGCGCTGGATGCTGTGCCTGAGCAGGCGCCATTGCGACAATGGCTACGTAAAGGAGGCTTTATCCAATGAAAAGTCCAATAATATGGGTTCTTTTTACTGTGTTAGTGACTGGGCTCACTGCTTGTACGCCTGCCTATCAAACAGAAGGTGTGGGAGTTTCCGTCACCCCAGTGACGTATAAATTGTCTTTAACCGCACAGTCTAGCACTGGCGATACCAGTTTTAATGAGTTTATCCGTTTTGTTTCCCACCATCAGTCACTGATATTAACCCAACCCATACACTTAAGTTATAGCTCGAAAGCAGGCGCTAAGAAAACTGAAAAAGCGCGCAACTACCTTCTGGCTCAAGGGGTTGATAAAAATAATATCCACGAAAAGGCAATGCCGCTGCGAGAGGGCGATTGGCAAGTAGCTTTGCGTTCTTATCAAGTACAGACTGAGAGTTGTGAGCCAGTAACAATCGCCGATATTCACCCAAAGAAAAGCGGTTGTGTATTAACCCACAATCAATGGCTGTCAAAAGTGCATCCTGAAAAAGGGATTAGTGCCCCAGTTACTAGTCATTAACAAGGCAATTATTGATGTTTGATCTCGTTGATATACTAAAGAGCAATCAGTCGCAGCAAGATGACAAAGATAAGATAACGTCAGTTCTCTTCTATCAAACCGAGCCTTGCCGCTCTCTTGTTGAAGAGGCCTTTAGGTTTGAAGGCGTCTCTGCGCCTGAAATATGTAAAAACTCAGATATGGTCATTACGGATCATGTCCGCCAGCAAAGTGTTGAGATTGTCTTGGTTGAGCTCAATAGTAGCCAAGATGTGACGGGTGATGCGCGTCGAATTAGCCACTTACTACCTAGTCATGCCTCGGTGATAGTCATTGGTAGTGAAGATGCAATCTCAACGATTCGTAACCTCAAAGAGATGGGATTTTATTACTTGTTCTGGCCCATCACTAAGCAAGAGCTAATCGATTTTGTTCGTAGTGTGAGTGATAATCGGCAGAGAAATCGCGGTGTAGGACAAAATAGGCGTGCCAAGCGGATCTCTGTGGTTGGCGCAAAAGGAGGGGTAGGCACAACACTAGTTGCCTCTGAATTAGCCCATCAACTGGTTTCAGAAAAAAAGGCATCCTGTATCGTTGTGGATCACAACTACACCAGTGGTGATTTGGATATCATGCTCGGTATTAAAAAATTTGAAAAGCGGGAGGTGCAAAAAGGCGCATTTTCATCAAGTCTTGACTTATCTTCCGCTCAGAGCCTACTGACCAAACACAATGAGATGCTCTCTGTCCTCGCATTGTCCTCCTCGCAGTATAGCGCTGATGAGTTGAATGATTATCACAATAGCGCCGCCGACATCCTATCGTCTGAATGTAACTTTATTATCGAGGATGTATCCGGATCATCGGGTTTTACGCATCGGAATCAGCAGCGTTGGCTTAGCAGTGATTGTATTATTCTGGTTCTTACGCCAACGGTTGCGGCCTTGCGAGATGCTGGTAGGTTAAAGTTAAGCATTGATTCGATGGATGAAAATGCGCGACCTCGTTTGATCCTTGTTGTAAACAATAATTTTCCTGGAAAGTTTGCAACAGTTACCGAAGATGACATTGAAAAGTTTTTGCAATGCGCTGTCGATGTGAATATCCCTTTTAATGGGAAAATAGGCGAATTATTACTCGAGGGAGAGCGTATAGCACGAGCAAAGGTCAATGCCTCCGGGCCGCTACACAAACTCGCTTCGCTAGTTGTGGGCGAATCAGTGGAAGCATCTTCAACCTTAGCAAAGCTAACCAATCTTTTTAGCAGAAAGAGGCAAGCTGAGTGATTGGCACCAAAGAAGTTTATGTCAAGATTCGCAAACAGGTTTTTGATGCTTTGGATCCAAATGTTGTCGCCGATGTTTCGCGAGAGGAGCTTGAGAAACAATTAGAAAGTGCTGTTGAGCTATTGATCAACCGAGAGCAATGGCCGCTGAGTAGTACGGTAAAAAAAGAATTTGTTAAATACTTAACGGATGAGCTGATTGGCTTAGGTCCGTTACAAAACCTGATGGACGATGAAACGATCACAGACATTATGATCAATGGCCCTGATTCCGTTTATATTGAGCGCAATGGCCTGGTTGAGCGGGCGCCTGTTACCTTCATCGATGAAAACCAGCTACGAGAAATTGCAAAGCGTATTGCCTCTCGCGTCGGGCGTCGAGTTGATGAATCCTCACCCACTTGTGATGCGCGCCTAGAAGATGGTAGCCGAGTGAATATCGTTATTCCACCGATATCGATTGATGGAACGGCGATTTCTATCCGTAAGTTTAAAAAACAAAGTATCGATCTCCAGAAGCTTTGTGAATTTGGGGCTATGAGCCCTGAAATGGCGCAATTGTTAATGATTGCCGCACATTGTCGCCTAAATGTATTGATATCAGGCGGTACCGGGTCGGGTAAAACGACGATGCTCAATGCGTTATCACAATTTATCGGTGAAAACGAGCGCATTATTACGATAGAGGATGCGGCTGAATTACGCTTACAACAACCACATGTTGTTCGCTTAGAAACGCGTACCGCGGGCATTGAGAATACTGGGTTAGTGGATCAGCGCGATCTGGTTATCAACTCACTCCGGATGCGCCCAGATAGAATCATTGTTGGCGAGTGCCGTGGTGCTGAAGCCTTTGAGATGCTCCAAGCCATGAATACTGGCCACGATGGCTCAATGTCGACGCTTCATGCCAATACACCGCGTGATGCATTAGCCAGGGTTGAGTCGATGGTGATGATGGCTAATAGCAACTTACCGCTTGAAGCGATCAGGCGTACCATAGTCAGTGCTGTTGATTTAGTAATACAAATCAGCCGGCTGCATGATGGAAGTCGTAAGGTGATGAGCATAACCGAAGTGGTTGGGCTAGAGGGAAGTAATGTCGTCATGGAAGAAATCTTCCGTTTTCAGCCTATGTATCAGCAATCTTCTGATGGGAAAGTGCGCGGTAACTACGTGACTGCTGGTTTGATGCAACGGTCAGTATTGATGGAAAAAGCCCGCTTCTTTGGCCTAGAAGACAAGCTCTCATCTGCGTTCAAAGCTGGGGAGGAAAGATGATTTACTTGGTTATGCTTGTGATCGGTATCGGTCTGCTCATTATTCCTTGGCTTAAAAAACGCAAGCGCTATGACTACCTTGAGGAGTTTAATCAAACAGAGTTTGTTGAATCGGTAGTCGCAAACCAACAGGCTGTAGACTTGAGATCACTGGCCGATAGAAGCCTGTGGGAGGAGTTATTACTTCGTTGGAGTAATTTTAAGAAGCAATTAGGAGCCCGACCAATTTTAAAGCTGGCGGCGTTACTTTGTGGACTCATTTTCGCCTCCGTTTATTTTAATCGCCAGTTTTTGCGTGAGCCTCTATGGCTTGTCACGCCTGTTATTGTGCTAGTGGGCATGTTGGTTTTCTATCGCTGGTTACAAGGTCGAGAGCGCAAAATGTTCGAAACTGAATTCCCTGACGCGCTCAATATGATGACGAGTGCTGTGTCAGCGGGGGAGAGCATTATGCATGCAATCTTATATGTAGGAAATACGCTGGAAGGTGATATTGGCCGCGAGTTTCGTATAATGGGCAAGCGCTTACAGTTAGGTGAGTCGCCGGATGAGGTTTTTCGCAAGTCATGTCGACGTTACCCTTACCCATCCTTTTACTTTTTTGTTATTACCTTGCGTGCCAATATGCAAAGGGGTGGACAGCTGAAAGAGATCATGATGCGGTTAAACCGCATGATGTTTAATGCTCGCTCTATAGAGAAGAAAAAATATGCACTCACTTCTGAGGCGAGAACATCCGCCAAAATAGTGGCTGCGATTCCTTTTTTCTTTCTTTTTATTTTGCAGTACCTTAGCCCAGAAAACTTTGAGTTTGTCATGTTCGACCCGGATGGAAAAGTCATTCTTTACTATGTGTTGATCAGTGAAGCAATTGGCATTGCCATTGTGTGGGGATTAATGAAAAGCGTTCGCTAATACAGGGCAGTAACTATGCTACAGCAGCAATGGCTTTTTTTGGCGTTAATACTAATCGGTTGTGTAATAGCGCTTCGTGGTTTGCGCCAATCAATGAAAAAACAGCGTTTTCGAGATTTCAACGTAAACTCGGCTGATGAGAAAAAGTTTGATTTCTGGGAGCGCTTTGGAGCTATCCTTAGTCAGCTTGTCTCAAGTGATAAGCAAGATATGGAGCAAAAATTCCTAGCGGCAGGGATCTACGACACACGCTTGAGCAAGTTTTTTATGCCTGCTAAATATATGCTATTAATAGCAGGTGCATCAGCAATATATCTAATTGGACAATTGCAACAGTGGCCAAGTAAATGGCTACTCATTGTAGAAATATTATGGCTTGTGGTGACGATTATTGGTCCTGATGCCTATTTGAATATTCGAAAAAAGGCATTGGTAAAAGCGATTTCAAACAAACTTCCGTACATGTTAGACCTGATGGCGGTCTGTGTACAAACTGGGATGACGATTGAAGCATCTATTACTTATTTATCGCGGGAAATGGCAGCTTTTGACCGCGATCTGAGTTTCTTACTCACAAGAGTGAATGAACGCTCAAGAATAGTGGGTCTAGAGCAAGCGCTAGAAGAGCTCTATATGCGTGTTCCCTCCAATGAAATGCGCAGCTTCGTGATGACTCTCAACCAGAGTTTGCAATATGGAACGTCTATTTATGGTGTGCTAACGACACTTTCATCGGATATTCGCGAAGTGCAATTGCTCCGAATAGAAGAAAAAATTGGTCAATTGGCTGCAAAAATGTCGATCCCCTTAATTGTATTTATTATGGTACCGATAGTTATTCTCATTGCAGCGCCAGGAATTATGAGGATGTTAGCGAATGCTTAACCTTTTCGTATTGAGATCGTTTCCATTTCTACGGCTACTGGTCCTCAGCCTTGCTTTTATGATAGCAGGGTGTGTGGGGAGTGCCCCACCTCAGGAAAAGACATTAACTAATGAGCAAGTTCTGGAGAGTAGTGGTAATGATCTTGAAATCATTGATTTGTACAAAAACCAGCTGAAAGAAAAAGAATCGGAGGAAGTGAGGATAAAGCTGGTAAAGCGATATCTAGAGATTAAAGATTATGATTCGGCTCGCTTCTACCTCGCACCGCTTCTTCAACAGTTTGACGCAAAAGACCCAACTGCTAGCAATGTGTTACTACTCGCTGGAAAGGTTTCACTGGGGCTAGAACAGTGGGCTGAGGCAAGAAAGCACTTAACCAAGGTTCAGCAACTTGCGCCCTCGAATAGTGAATCAGCGAACCTTCTTGGCATACTCTCTGCTCGAGAGGGAAACTTTACGGTTGCACGAGAGTGGTTTAACCATGCGCGCAGCAATATGGCGGATGACCGTACTATCAAAAACAATTTAGCGCTACTTGATGTGTTTGAGGAACGCTATACAGAGGCTTTACGCCGACTGCAGCCTGTACCAGATTTGAGACAATTGTCAGATAGAACACGTGTTACGCTATCGTTGATCTATGCTAAAACTGATCAATATTCGGCATTTGAGGTGTTAACAGACAATATGGCCGAGAGTGATCGTGTATCGCTTTACCAACAACTGCAAGCACTTCCCGTCGCGGATTTTCCGGCGATTCTTGGGGATAATGCGAATTATAGTTCGGTAAAGACACCTCATAAAGCAGTGACAGACGTGATCACTGGAGCACCGACGGATCGCTCTAGGCACGGGGTAGAGGCTAATCAATGATGTTACCAAAGCGAAACGCTCCCAACCGGCACTCTGGCGTCGCAACGATAGAATTTGTTGGCGGCTTTTTTGCGTTTTGGCTAATGTGTGCTGCTTGGGTGGAAATGAGCTTTATGTCGTATGTATCTGCTTTGGGGGATTTAGCTATCTCAAGAGCCGCACAGCATGCGAAAAAACAAAAAACTGAAGATTTTCTGACCGTATTTCAACAAACCCTTAATGATGATAGTAGCCTTTGGCATGCGTTGATCGATGTCGATAATTATCGGATCAGTGTCCATTATGTGAATGAATACAATACACTGGCCACGATCACTGAGGGGTGTGAGCCTGAAGATGAAGACGATAGAGAAGCCGTGTGTGGCGAACCTGAGCAAGCGCCGATTGCTATTTATAACGTCAGTTATGACTATCAACCTATCTTTAACTTATTTTTGGATAAAAACACCCTTTTTTCCCGTGAAATGATAGTGATACAGGAATACCAACGTGAAACCTTTGCGCTTTAAGTCTCATCAGCAAGGCAACTTTACCGTCGAATTTGCTATCGTCGGGGTTTTCTTTGCGCTGCTGTTGGTGTTCAGTGCCGATATCATCATTAAATTGAGTGTTAAAGGTAAGCTCGAGCGTATGACTGTATCTGCGGCCAATATCATTAAAGAGCGCACAGAGCTGTTTGGTGAGGACGATTTTGAAGTGGGTAGTGCTCAAGCCGAAGAAGCTTACACCATTGTCAAAAACTCCCTCACGCGCACCATGAGTAACTTTGACAGTACCAAGTTCGGATTTGCGCTTCATGTTCGTCAAGGGGTCGGAGAGACGGACGAAGACGACCAAACCAAGATTATTAGCCAATGGTCGGCACCTTCTGGAACTCTGTGCCAGGCAGCGCCGCCGAGTAAAGATCTCAGCTTTACCACCACCTTTGGGCGGCCAGCTACCTTATATCAAGTGACTTTGTGCTACGACACCGAGAATTGGTACGGTAATCTGATTGGCGAAGACTTCTCACGGGTATCGTCGCGCGCCGTAGTAATGGGGAGATAGTTTATGCGCTCACAACCAAGTTTTGCTCATTCAGCCCCGGGTTACTACCGTCAGCAGCAAGGGCATGCGGCCATTCTATTCGCTCTATTTATTCCAATACTGTTTGGTATTTTCACCCTAGGGACAGATGGAGCACGAGCAGTGCAGGACAAGGCGCGTCTGGCAGAGGCGGTTGAAGTGGCAAGCCTGGCTGTTGCAGGAGCAGGGTCGGATGATAAGACATTGGCCAAGGCTTATATTCAGGACTATTTTCCCTACTCGGAAGTCAACGATAGCGATATAACTATTCGCAAAATAAATTGCGAAAATAACGCGGCTTGTCAGGGCTCGGAGCAGCGTTTTTTTGAGTATCAAGTATCAGCCAAAATTCACCAGCCTACATGGTTCCCAGGTAACGAGGCCATTGTTGGTTTTGGAGAGAACTATGATGTAGCAAGCGGTGCGGTAAGTAGGAAATACCATGCAGAAACGGTTGATGTAGTCTTGGTGGCAGACTTCTCTGGCTCGATGGCCTGGCCATGGAGTGGGGAGGACGGAACTGGTGAGATTCGTTATGTCGTAATGCAAGATATTATTCGAACTATCTCTGATGAACTGGAAAATTTTAATGATAATATAAAAACAGCCAAAAAAAACAAACTTGCTGTTGTTGGATTTGATTATTTTACTGCTCGAGACACAGGCGGAAGCTTAGATTATTTTAATCACCTTATTTGTAGTGGTTCCCCTTGTCGCTTTTATAAGAAATGCCTTTCATGGCGTTGGTGGGGGTGTCGCCAGAGTGTTTGGGTTAAACCTGGAGATCAATACCAACCTGTTGACTACGCAGCAAGTACTAACAGTATTTTTAATTATAGTCATGCGGCCCACCAGCCAATGGAAATGCCTTCTGAATTTAATGATTGGAATGTTTCGAAATTCCATGATATCTATTTAACAAGTGATTTTGATGATATTAACTCTAAGGTTTCGCAATTCTATATCACGGGTAGCCAAATTAGTGGTACTGCATCTTATTCGGGAATAATTCGTGGTGCCCAAATTGCAGCCCAAGGAGATAACCCAAGGCGTTTGGTTATTCTACTCTCCGATGGACAAGACTCTTACTCTGACACAACAGATAAACTAATTGAAGCCGGTATGTGTAGTAAGATTTTTGCTCACCTAAACAGCTTAAATGTAGATGGGGAGCCAGTTAAAGCCAGGATGACTGCAGTAGGCTTCGCTGAGAGTGAAACTATTCCACCTCAAATGGAATCTTGTGTTGGAAAAGATAATGTTTTCTCAGCCCAGGACAAAGACGCGATTGTCAATAAAATCCTCGAGCTTATTACTGAAGAAATCGGCCATCTCGCCCCATAACAAGGAGCATCCAATGATTAAATGGATCAATATTGCACTCGTGCTGAGCTTTCCCAATATCGTGTGGGCGAATGACGCCTTATTTGATACCTACTGCGTCATGCAAGAAGGGTCTGCACATTATCAGGTGACGACCGGTGAAGGCGTCATCGCGCGCACCTATCAGGGTAATAAACTACTCTCGGTTGCCCCCCAAACCACCGCCAATCACCAGTGGCTGGTAGCACAAATTGATGCACTTGATGTGTCGCCACAGTGTGCCAGTTTTATTAAAAGTCATGCCTATTGGCACCAAGCGCCCAACTCGCCGGTAGCGCGTGTGCATTTTGACTTTGATACGTCGCGTGTCTCTTCCCAAGGCCAAGCGATTCTGCAACGCTTAGCGCAGGCGTTAGCAAAACACCCATCACAGATCTCGGTCACCGGTCATACTGATAATATCGGCAGTGCACACTATAATCAGCAACTGTCACAACGACGGGCGGACGCGGTTGTCCCCTTTATTTCGTCGGATGATCGCAACACAGTGACGCTAAGCGGCCAAGGTGAAACACGGCCTGCTGCGACCAATCACACCCAGCAAGGGCGTGCTATTAATCGCCGTGTCGAGATTGATGTTTTTTAGCAGCCTTTATGCCGAAAGTCATTTTATTACTAAAGAAGGAGTGGCTGCTTTTTAAGCAAGCAGCTCTACCCAATTTAGGGCTTTTTGTTTTCGGAAGTGTACTTACACCAGGGCGAGATCGCGAACGTTTTTTGACCAAAACAGGATCGGTTTGACGATCACCTCTGGCTGTGATCATATAGGCCGATTCTAAAATAGTTCGGGATAGATACCGTGGATATCGATACATTTAAAGACTACTTCAGCGCCGTTGATGATAACCGCCAGAGTGCCAAGATAACCTACCCGCTTTTCGACCTGCTCT
>NZ_MUFC01000023.1 GCF_001995985.1 Salinivibrio sharmensis
CATTAATATTAAAACTTCTTTTTATTTCCAACGGATAGCAGTTCTTTAACTCATAGGCGTCGACAACTTCATGAAAAAAAACGTCATCTATATCTGATTTAACGTATTCAGCACCTATCCAATAACACACATCAAAGTTAGACGACTTCATTCTATTAACAACATCTAACCAAAAAGAGTCTTTTTTTGCAGAAAGGAAAACTTTTTTACTCATAACTAATATTTAACCCTGAATCTAAATAATAAGTCATAGAAAACGTATGAGCAGCCGTGTCACGAAATCCTTCCCAGCACGGTTGGTAAGTGCTCTTGAGTCATTACACACATCATTCGCTTACGTTCAATACCGACTTTGAAACTCTTCTCTTACTTTAATAAATTTAAAGCCCACGGAAAACGCATGAACATCCTCGTCACGAAAGGCTTCCTAACACGGTCGCCAAGTACTCTTGGTCCATCGCACACATCATTCGCTTGCGTTGAATGCCGGCTTTGAAACTCTTCTCTTGCTTTAATAAATTCAAAACCATTTGCCTTATTCGTGCAAAAACTTCAGCTCGGTCATCTACCCTAATTCGACATGCATCTTCTTTTAATCCAACATCGAGCTGCCAGTGCATTGATTCAATTAACCAGTGCGAGCGAGTGGCATCATGTAGCTCTTTCGCTGTCAGTTCTTTTGAACTTATATAGTAGCGCACAGAAATATCGGATTCTTCGGCGTGTTTGCCTTCTTGTCGAACACTCACTATGATGCCCATCGTCTTTAGTTCAGGCCAATCATAAGCCAAACCACCTAATACACTTAAATCGGTATTAATCAGTGCACATCGTGTTTCCAATCGCCCATGCGATTTTTCTTGTGATGCGTAGCTATCACCATCAAATTTTTGAAGCATTGCCGGGCGGTAATAATTATCAAACGCTTTATCTAACTTGCCTTGATTTCCTTTAACGGCAAGCAAATAATCAGCATTTTTATCGATGATTTTCTGTGCGATTTTGTGCTGACAACCCATAGCATCTATGGTAATCAAACAACCTGAAACATCAAGCAATTCCAGCAACTTAGGGATGGCAGTAATCTCATTTGTCTTACTGTCTACTTTCGACTGTCCGAGGCATACTCCATTTGCGGTTGCGAACGCATTAACCATATGAATAGCAGCTTGGTCTGTTGCTCGATTATATGAGCCCCTTAGTGTTTTTNATGGCAGTAATCTCATTTGTCTTACTGTCTACTTTCGACTGTCCGAGGCATACTCCATTTGCGGTTGCGAACGCATTAACCATATGAATAGCAGCTTGGTCTGTTGCTCGATTATATGAGCCCCTTAGTGTTTTTCCATCAATGGCAACCACTTCGCCATCCGTTAATTCATGACACGATTTCATCCATTCTATAAAGACTTTTTGTAATGCCTTTGGACTGATGGTTCCCATCACTCTTGCAATCGTATCTGCCGATGGTGATGTTTTACCTGAGAAGCCAAAGCGTAATAAAAAATCACGCTGCTTACGTCCATAATCACTAATACCTTTCCAGGTATCATGCCCAGACAACACCGCACAAATCGTTATCAAAATAATATCTGATAACGTATGTTCAACTTTACCTTCTTGGCGAACATCTCTAATGGAAATGAAATGCATAAATCGACTTTGATCTTCTGTCATTTAAAATCTCCTAAACGTTAGGAGACCATTAAATAGCACTGAAAATGATCAACAAATTGATCCCTTATTTTCACTTATTTTAATTAATAAACATGGATGACGCACGGTTTTTAGCCTAAGTAACAACTTAGTCATTAATTCGCTACCCCAGGCATGCCGCGGATCTTCACGCGTTTTCCCTGGTGCATTTTCCCTGATGCGTTTTCCCTGATCAACGGAGTTAGCAGTCCATCTTTTCCGTTGAGATCTTGTCCAGATTGCAGTGCCTTAGCAAAAGCTTGAATATCAATTTCGTATTTGTCGGACATTGATGTATCACTCTCTGTTGAAGGTTAACTATAGGAGTGACACAGATTTTTGAACACTACCTGGCACGGTTCTTCATGCGTTTTCCCTAGAAATCTGGTCAACAACCTTGAAACCGGCCGCGTATTTCAAAATCTATTTAGAAGCCGTAGTATTTCCCGCATTTTCACTGTCTAAACTAATAGATTCAATCAAAGGTTTTTCACTACAGGAGATAGACATTAAGATGCTCGCTACCAACTCTCCTTCTTTACCAAACCACTCTGTATCATAAGTTGAACTGAAATAACGAATACTTTCACGTTTAATATTCAACTTGCCCGCGTTAATTTTTGAAATGCAAGGCTCAATTTCATTTAAATAATTGCATTTAATTGAAATGCCTTTCTCAACATACCCGTAATAATCTTCTAAAGGTGACTTCGTAATTTGATAGTAGATTGGCGTTAAGCCTGCAAGTGCAGCTTCAAGAAGAATGCTGCTATTACCTGCTATTACACTGAGAGTTTGATTGAAAAACTCATTCAGACTATCAAGCTTTGGATCTGAGAAAGTAACCATACTACCTAGCACTGACTTCAACTTCTCAATCTTTCGCTTCCCCAATCCCGGGTGCCACCTTAATAATGGCTTGTAGCCTTTCTGAATTAAATGATTGGCTAACAGCTTTACGTCTTCATCCTTATCTAATGCGTTTGGGGCGATACCAATTAGTTCTCGATCGCAACGATCTATCTTACTTATTGCTTTTTTTTGGCCTGACAGGAATATTTCTTGATTTTTTTTAATTAGCAACGCCGGAGGACGATTGTTTTCGCATTCTTGATATATTTCTACAGCTGACATTCCATCTAAAAATGAATAATCAAAGTTCAAAGCTGGAAATATATTACTGACAGAAGCATGCTGCAAATAGACGGTTTTGATCCCTTTATAACGAGCCACTGCAATGAGCGCTCTATTCATAGTGTTGTGATCATTACTTACAATAACATAAGATGGGCTTATCTCTTCAACAACACGATTAAAATAAAATAAGTAAAGGTGAACAGAAAGAAATTTGTCCAACTTATCTAATAGTATTTTATGGTTCCTTTCACTGAATGCTCTTGAAATATTTTTATATCGCATCACGTTAAGAGCGAATGAACTAATTATATCTCTAAAGGTAAACTTGAGTGGGTTGAAGTAGCCAGTATGAAGGTCTTTCTTTTCTATYTTATTTTCTGGTACAATACAGACGAAAGATTTTTTATAGCTTTTCAGACTGCTCATCAAACCCATTAAAGCCGATTTCTGATTTTGCGTGCCAGCCAAAAAAAGAAAATCATAATTTTCTTGAGGTTTTTGTTTGAAAAGCTGTATATTCCTCATCGAATTATAATAGAGGCTTATAAAGCGTAATATCTTCCCCTTTAACCTTGGTCGCTCTTGCAGATGACTGAGCTCTTCGTACTTTTGTCCATGAAGATAAGACATCCATTGTTCTGGTTCTCGCTCTAGTATTTCTAACGTTTGTATGATTTTTTTCATTTTTCTAAAAATTCAAACTTTAACGGTGTTCCACGAGCTAAATCTGTTTTCGCTTTCATCCCTAGCACGGACTCAAGGTGCTTCGGTTCTAAACCAAACCCTGGTCGAATACTGCGCACATTCTTGTCGGTTAAAACGTCACCAGCCTTAATATTCTTCACGATATACAACGAACGGCGGAACTTCACATTGCCTTTTTCAGCCTCAGTCCGTTCATAATTGACTTTACCTAGCGCTTGCCACGCCGTTTTCGTGTCTCGGCATAAAGCAGCAAGTTCTGCTGGCTCTAACGAGAAGCTATCGTCTGGGCCCCCGCCATTACGATCTAACGTGACATGCTTTTCGATTAAACAAGCACCTAATGCGACAGAAGTTATTGCCGTTGCATTGTCAATGGTATGGTCGGACAGTCCTGAAAGCACATCGAAGCGCTCAACCATGTCAGCGATGGTGCGTAGATTATATTGTTCAGCGGGCGCTGGATAGCCACTGACACAGTGCAGCACCACTAACTCTTGGCAACCATTTTCTTTGGCTGTTTTAATCGCGTCAGCAATCTCTTGTTCATTCGCCATGCCTGTAGAGATAATCATGGGTTTACCCGTTTGTGCGACCCGCTTGATGAGCGGCAAATCAATCACTTCAAAAGACGCAATTTTATAGGCTGGCGCATCCAGATCTTCTAATAAGTCTACGGCGTTAAAATCAAAGGGAGTGCTAAAAACAGTAATACCTAGCTCTTTACCTTTATTGAATATTTTTTCATTCCAATCCCATGGTAAGTGTGCGCCTTTATATAATTCGTAAAGACTTTGACCTTCCCATAAACCGCTATCGATCTGAAAGTCTTCCGAGTCATGATCGATAGTCATTGTATCGTGTGTATAAGTTTGAATTTTTATCGCATCTGCTCCCGCCTCTTTTGCTTCCTCCATGATTTGAAAGGCGCGGTTAATGTCGTTATTGTGGTTAGCAGATAGCTCTGCAATGACATAAGGAGGATGATCTTTTCCAATCCGGCGGCCATTTATAACTATTTCATTTTTCATTTTCAATTATCCTTTCAATCTGAAATGCTTCAGCTTTCTGTAAGCCAACGATTGCACCTCGCAATGTTGCTAAAGCCTCAACTGTTTCGAAGCTTCTACTGTGAGGAAAGTCTCTCATCTCTTGGTGGTATGCATATAAAGCTTCTGACTTTTTCTGCCAAAACTGCGTGATACTTACAAATTTATTAGGGTTGAACTTACTACAAGTATATGAGTTCCATTCCGTGGATGACAGCACTTCATAACAATATATTTCTTTAACCGGTGAAGAGCTTTGYGGACGACAAGCTGTCATTACTGCTTGGTGTGATATTCTATGATCTATGTTCAAGTCATTCGAAAAATGTGTATAAATAATTTCAGGATTGACTTCCTCTACTATTTTTTCAATAGACTTAACGACTTCTATAAGTGGTAGTATATCCATACTATTATCAGGAAACTCACCAAAAACGATATTCTCTTCTTCAACACCCAATACATCAAGGGCTTTAAGTGCCGATTGTTTTCTTTTCTCAACGTCTCTATCTTCAATGCCTGGTCGTGCGGCTACTCCATTAGTCATAAATTTAATCGAAACTTTATCACCATTGTGAATATGTTTTGCGATTGTACCGCCACAGCCCAACACCTCATCATCCGGATGTGCAGCAATGATAAGAACTGACTTCATCACTTTAGTGCCTCTTTAGAAAATATTTTTACAGTCGCTGTCAATAAATTTTCTTTTTCTTTCATTACGTCAGAAAACTCTATACGATGATTACCATAGTCTATAAAGGCCCGTGGGTAGGTCTCAGCATCGAGCATACGAATCAAATCATATATTTCACTTATATTCATTGACTCAAGGATTTCACTCTGCTCAGGCGTTCGACGTTTAAAATGCACGACTTCTCCAATTTGTTCCTTTGGAGTGATATCATTGCTAACAATTTCTAATATCAAGTCGACTACTTTAGGGGCTGCTCTTTGGAAAATCTCTGTAGCTGATCCAGCCAGAGATAATTCCGCTTTAGCATATACTGGACCAGCGTCTAGCTCTCTAGTCATTTTCAGTGCTGTTAGCTTAGTCGATTTATGTCCTCGAGAAATTAAATTTTGTAAAGGACTTCCTCCTCTTCCATATGGAACATCCGCCATATGGAAGCATACACAGTTGTAGCGTTGAGTAATAGATTCTGGGACTAGCCAATTCCAATGGGGGAAAAAAATGTACTTCGGATTTACCCTTTCTATAAACTCTGGGGTTAGCTCACTCTTGTCTCTGACTAGAAACCAATTAGGATTACCTTCAAAACGGCTTCTGTAAGCATCCAAACACCAATTTTTTGATGACGCAAAAATATAGCTTTCATTCACTTCGAACACCACTTAAAATTATTTACATCCAATCGTTTAAAACCAGCTCTCTCAAAAAGAAATTGAGAAGATATATTATCTTTGTGTACATAGGCGTTTAATTGATAACTTTTAAAAATTTTTTTTATCTCAAACAGTGCTAATTTAGCAAACCCCATACTATGAAACTCCGGGGAAATGAGGATTGAAATATCCCCCTCAAGCTTACCATTTTTTTTATCAACTCTTATCGTTCCGATATTAGTATCGCCCTTTGTAATGACAAAAAGATCAATACTAGCACTCTCTATAACCTTATTCATCCATTGAGAGTGTTCGGCATATGTTGGGACTTTAGAGTTATTGAAGTATTTTCTTGTCGAAGGTAAAGATTGCCATTCATATATAAGTTCAATATCTTTTTTATTAGCATACCTTAGCTTTAACTTATAGTTTTCTAATTTATTTATCACATCAACTACCCGATTCACTCCTAAGCCATCACAAATTGCTAAGTTACTATTGCAGCACGCTGAGTACTTATCTTTTATTTCTTGATACGCACCTACTAACTGAGTGTCTATACTGTTAAATTCTACTTTTCTTACTGCGCCTGCATCAACAAGTGCTCTACAATTATCCGCTTGGTTTTTTGCAATAGGTATAAGAACACTGGGTAGCCCCAAACATGCTCGCTCCCAGCTTGTTGTGCCTGGTGCGCCGATAGCGATATCATGGCTCATCATTAGACTGGCCATATCAGCCACAAAATCTACATGGTTGACATTGCCATGATTTGAGCACCACTGTTTTACCTCATGATAATGCGGCGCTCTTGGCGAGAGTAAGACCGTAAACGTTGCATTGACGTAAGGGTATAGAGCCTCTAGCACGTTGAGCGTGGCGTTAGGGGCATCGACACCGCCCATTGAGACAAGTACGCGGGGGACATGACGCGTCAAGGTTCGAGATAGCGCATTTTCCCTTTGTTGGAGAAATGCGCGAGACAGTAACGCATAATCACTGCCTGCGAGTACGGTAGTGCCTGCTGTCTGATAGTCTGATGCCTCACGACCCAACGTTTGATCTATAACTATATCCGCACTGTGAGTTCGCAAAAGATCATCAATGGCGACAATTTTACAGTTAAGCCTCGCGCGAACGATTTCATGCCACTGTTTTTCAATCGCATAGTGGTCGGTCACAACCACATCTGCAGCATGCACGTGATGAATAAAATCGTGCGCATCGTCGGGGATGGGCTTTGGCAGCCATGCGGCGTAGTCAGCATCGTGCGCCGGTTTCACGACTTGTTCGGGCGCCGTCAACGTGATGACGTTAAAACCCCGCTCACCGATAAACGCACGCATATCGCTTTCTAACGGTAAACACGCGAAGGTTATATCATGGCCATGGTTCGCTAACTCATCGGCAAGCACCAAGCATCGCATCACGTGCCCACTACCAATCCAAACCGACGCATCAACGCGAAATACAACTTTCATGATTCTTGCCACGCTACTTGTTCGTATGTTTTAAGGCTGAAAATAGCGACTCGGCAATGTCCCAGTCTTCGGAGGTGTCAATATCTTGGACACGATGACGCGGTAAAAGCACAGCCTTAGAATGCGGTGAGAAAATTGACAACTTATTGAAAAACGCACTGGCTTTGCCCCAATAGAACTGGCCTGCGTCGTGATACGCCTCTTCCAGATCTTGTGATCTCATTTTCTCCTGCTCTGGCGAGAACATAGACACAGCACCGTTTGCATCTAATTTAATTGCACGCTGGATCGGAAACGGGAAGGACGTGGCACTAAACGCAAACTGGACGTTTTCATTGGCTAGCAACTGATAGCCCGCCTTGAGATCGTCAGCCTGAACAAACGGCGCAGTCGCATATAAGCAGCACACGGTTTCAATATTAAAACCTGCATCTTGGCACCACTGAATCGCATGGGCCATCACATCCATCGTGGTGGCATAGTCATCGGCAATGTCTGCGGGGCGCAAAAACGGCACCTCGGCACCGTATTGCTTCGCAACATCGGCAATTTCCTGATCCTCTGTTGACACAATCACCTTATCAAAGCAGCCTGAGGCGATCGCCGCTTCAATCGAATAAGCAATCATTGGCTTACCATGAAAGGGCTTAATATTTTTACGTGGTATCCGCTTACTGCCGCCGCGCGCAGGAATAATCGCTATATTCATATTACTCCGTCAGTATCGCTGCTAAGACATCAATCACCGTGTCTTGCTGCTCATCGGTCATAGCATGAAACATCGGTAACGAGATGGCGTCTTGGTAGTATTGTTCAGCATGTGGGTAGTCGCCTGGACCAAAGCCGAGCTGCTGGTAATACGGTTGAGTGTGGACAGGAATATAATGCATGTTCACACCGATGCCTTGTTGCCGCAACGCATCAAATACCTGCTTGTGGGTCTTTGACAGCTTCGCCAATTGAAGGCGAACGACATAAAGGTGCAAGCCTGAATAGGTACCGTTTGATTGATAAGGCAATACTAGGGGTAAATCTTGCAACTTTTCGTTATAACGAGCCGCAAGGCGGTGACGCGCACTGACAAACTGATCTACCCGCTGCATTTGGCTTAGCCCGAGTGCAGCTTGCAGCTCTGTCATCCGATAATTGTAGCCAAGCGCGACTTGTTGATAATACCAGTTTCCGTGGCTATCACCTTCCATCAGCAACGGATCGCGTGTCACCCCATGACTGCGATACAGCGCCATCGACGTGGCCAAGGCGTCGTCATTGGTTACTGCAACGCCACCCTCTGCCGTCGTCACAATCTTAACCGGGTGAAAGCTGAACACGGTAACATCTGAATACTGCCCACAACCGATTGGCTTATTCTGATATTTGCCCCCGATAGCATGGGAGGCATCTTCTATCACTTTAAAGCCATACTCGTCGGCTAATTGCCCTATCGCTTGCATGTCACAGGACTGGCCACACAAGTGCACCGCAACCACCACTTTCGGTAGTGTGCCAGTCGCTTCCGCATGCTTGAGTTTTACTTCAAGTTGTTTGGGGCACAGGTTGTAGGTAGTCGGGTCGATATCGACAAAGTCCACCTCCGCGCCGCAATAACGCCCACAGTTGGCTGAAGCGACGAACGTAATCGGCGTGGTCCATAGTCGATCGCCCTCACCAAGCCCGAGCGCCAGACAGGCAATATGTAAGGCGGACGTAGCACTATTGACGGCAAGCGCGTGCTTGGCGCCGGTGTACTCGGCAATAGCTTGCTCGAACGCAGGGACCTTTGGCCCCTGGGTGAGAAAATCCGAATGCAGCACGTCAACCACTGCATCGATGTCATCTTGCGTGATGTCTTGCTTGCCGTAGGGGATCATTGTTTCGTGGCCACCGTAAAATTAGGATCGATGTATTGCTTTATCTTTTCCCGTAAGCTGTCAACGCTTTCCCATTGCTCATTGGTACCCGAGTTATATTTAAACCCAAACGGCACTTTCTCCGCTTTATGGTGCGTCATGTACTCTTGCTCTGTGTGGGTATGAGACACAGACGGTAAGATTGCATAGTAATGACCAAGATCAATGGTATTGAGTGAATCGGTATCGGTGATCATTTCTTCGTGCAGCTTCTCGCCAGGGCGAACACCAATGACTTTTACCTCACAATCAGGCGCGACGGCTTTTGCCACATCCAAAATTTTATAACTTGGGATCTTAGGGACAAAGATTTCACCGCCCAGGTGATTCTCTAGTGCGTACATCACCATGTCTACCCCATCTTGTAGCGAGATATTAAAGCGGGTCATGTCTTCATGGGTGATCGGCAGGACCCCCTCATGGCGCTTTTTCAAAAAGAACGGGATCACTGAGCCACGAGAGCCCATGACGTTGCCATAGCGCACCACACTGAACTTTAGGTCACGTGAACCTTTAATATTGTTTGCCGCCGTAAACAGCTTATCTGATGCAAGCTTGGTCGCGCCATAGAGGTTTATCGGTGCACAGGCTTTATCGGTAGAAAGTGCAACCACATTGTTCACCCCACATTTCAATGCTGCGTTAATCACGTTCTCCGCGCCATCAATGTTGGTGCGAATACATTCTGTTGGGTTGTACTCCGCCGTATCAACCTGCTTGATCGCGGCCGCGTGGATGATCACATCCACCTCTTCGCACGCTTGCACCATGCGCTCCCTGTCGCGCACATCACCGATGAAAAAGCGCAGCTGTGGGTAGTCACTTTGCGGATACAGCTGTTTGAGCTCAAACTGCTTTAACTCATCACGTGAATAGATAATGATTTTCTTTACGTCAGGGTAACGAACAAGAATGGTTTGAATGAACTGCTTACCGAACGAGCCGGTGCCGCCGGTGATAAGGACTGATTTGTTGTTTAGCATTGAAATATTCCGATAGGTTTAGCTATGACTAGCCATTTTTCTAAATTCGAGGTTTTTATTTAGTAACTCAGCATACGTACCATGATCGACTACTTTGCCCTGTTCAAGCATATAGATACAATCACACTGCTGAACCGTACTGAGCCGGTGAGCAATCATAATAATGGTTTTATTGCCGGCAAAATCATGGATGGCATCCATCACCAGTTTTTCGGTAATGCCGTCTAACGCACTGGTTGCTTCATCAAGTACCAAGACATCTGCATCATCATAAAGCGCGCGCGCAATGCCAATCCGCTGTCGCTGACCGCCTGATAGCTGCACACCCCGCTCCCCAACGCGCGTATCTAAACCGTTTGGCAGTTCCTCGAGTAATTCCTCTAGGTGTGCCATTATGGCGGCTTTAAGCACTTTCTGATCGTTAATTTCGTTTAGTGGCAAACCAAAAGCGATGTTCTCTCGGATAGTCGCATCAGAAAGGAAAATACTCTGAGGAACAAAACCAATATTGTTTTGCCATGCACGCACGTTGTCGGCGTTGATTGGCTTTCCATCGACCTTTAAGCTACCTTGGCTGGGCTCAATAAGTCCGAGTAAAATATCAATCGCCGTTGATTTACCTGATCCTGACGCACCCACTAGACCAATCACCTGATTAACGGGTAGTTCCAACGATAATTGTCGCAGAGCAGGCTCGTCTTTACCTGGGTATTGAAAGGTCACATTGTCAAGCCGAACCTGATGTGTGGGTTTAAGTTTGTCACGCGCTGTACTAGTTTCAGCCACGTGCTGGCTTGCAATCAGATCGGCTTCGAGATTATCAAACGCTGATAAGTTACCGCGAACTTGTGCCACCCCTGTGTAAATTTGCTGAAATGCGGGAAGCAGTTTGAAACCAGCTAAGGCATAGACCGACAAAATAGGTAGAATTTGGCCTAGCTTACCATCGTGTGTTTTGACTAAATATAGCACCAAAAAAATCACCGAGCCAAACGCGACAAGCTCCATGGCATAACGTGGAACCTCGGATAAGCCACGGTTACGACCCTGAGCATAACCAAACTTTTCACAGGCATTTTGGTAACGCTGGTTAAAGTCTCTTTGGCGGCCCAGTAATAGCGTAT
This sequence comes from Salinivibrio sharmensis, assembly GCF_001995985.1. Taxonomy (GTDB): domain Bacteria; phylum Pseudomonadota; class Gammaproteobacteria; order Enterobacterales; family Vibrionaceae; genus Salinivibrio; species Salinivibrio sharmensis. Next base: position 11,429 of record NZ_MUFC01000023.1, read on the forward strand.
CTTTTATCCCGCCAAACCCTTCATGCAGCAAAGTAAAACGTTGGCGATTGGCATTAGTGATATTAATACCATCTTGCGACAGTTTTTTACGTACAGTCCGATAGAGCGCAATATAGGCACACGCAAAAATGGCTAATCCAGTCAAAGCAACCAGTGGGTTATAAATAAAGATTGCGGTCGCCATCACCATCGCTAGCACTGACTTGGCAGCGACTCGCATTGCAGGCTGAATTATTGCTTGGGTGATCCGACCCGTCTCTTGCGCGACTTTATTGGTTAACTGACTACTGCTGCCTCCTGCATGAAATAACCAAGACTGATTCATGTAATAGCGATAAAGACGCGCTGATAACTCCGCCCCTACTTGCTGTGCATATAAAGACAAGCGCCAAATGGTGTACATAGAGATCATCGCCGAAATAGCTAGCGCGAACAACACAATGACGCCTATCCAGAAAATAAAGTCACTTGGATTGGCTAGCCCGCTGTATTGATATAGCTGTGCAAATTTGCCCTCACCTTGTAGTTGGCTGATATCACCGACTAAAGCCATAAATGGACCAATAGCGACAACGCTCGTTAACTCAGCGAAAGCCATGCACACGACTAATAGTTGTAGCCGAATGAGCCTTTTACGTTGTTCTGCCGTTAATAAATTAAACAGCGTTTTTAAACGGTTATACATCTTCTTTCCTAAACGCAAATCTTACCAGCACAATCGCGACACTCAGCATACCGCCAAGTAGCGTTGCTAGCACACAAATCAATGCTCGTTTGGGGCCGGCTTTTTCTTCGGGGACAATGGCCGGATCGACGGTTTTGAACACAAATTCGTCTTGCACTTCAGCCAGCATCAAACTTTTGGTTTGCTCTTCAATCAGCTGATAGAACACATTCTGCATTTGAGTCAGGTTGGTGTTTTCTAGCTGTTGGCGCAAGTAGCCAATGTTAGTTTTGGTTTCGGCCAGTTTCTCTTTTTTTACATGGGTGTTGATGTCATTCACCAACAACTCTACTACTTGTTGCGCGAAGACCGGTGACTGTGACTCAAAGCTAATGGTGATTAAACCGTTGTCTTTCTGGGTAGCGGTTTCTAGCTTGGATGAAAACGCTTTATACAACTGCCAATCTGTAGGCATAGCAGGTTGGTCTGCTGGCGCATCGTCAGACTTTAACCAGGTTTGCGTCTCTGGGTTATAACGCTCTAGGTTAATTAGCCATTGGTTGGTCTCAGCATCCCACCCTTCAGTCGCCGCCAACGGCACCGCTAATTGATGTTTATGCACAAACTCGCTAATAAACTGGCGTGATTTTAGGGTGGCCAGCGCAATTTGGGTTTCACTGCCGCCACCGCTGCCAAGGTTAACCCCGGCTAGTGATGCTAATCCACCCAACTGCCCCGCCATACCGGCCAAACCACTACCGCCAGATTCATTCGCAGGCGCCAGTAACGCCTCGGACTTGTAGGTATTGGGAAGCGATAATGAATACCCCACCCCACCGACTGCAAACACAAAGGTGATGGCAATGATCAACCACTTGCCTTGCCATAACGCGGCAAACAACTCGCGGAGGTCGATTTCGTCAGAATCTACCGGCTGCGAAAGCGGCGGGTAGGGGTAGTGTTCGATATTTTGCTTAGTCATAAACCATGAGGCAACAGAGACTAGAAACTAGAGACTAGAGACTATGAGTCAGATGCCATACCTTCCTTTGATTATTCAAGTTGCTACTTTGAGTGCGCGTTTGTGTCGTGTTATCAAGCTAGCAAGGATTTTTGCAATTTCTCTTGCTTCACGGACCATTACCAAACCAGCTTCTCGTTCTATTTGTCCGGTTTTAATCGCGATTTGAAGCTGAGTCACCAATTCACCACATGAGCCTTTGGCGTAGTAGTAAAAGCGAACTTTTTCTTTTGATGTTTCACGTTCTTCCCCTTCTGCAATATTTGAGGGTATTGATAGGGATGACCGAAAAACTTGATCTTTAAGTGCAAAATTCTTGTTGTGCTCAAATGTACTAAATACCGAGCACGCTAATTTTGATGAGCGTTGCCAAACACTCAGTTTTTCAAACAGCATATGTTGAGCCCTCTCGCCTTTGGGGCAAAGAGTACAACTCATCTACTGTTTGTGTTTTTTGTCTTTACATTTCTGCGAGACACAGCTAGAGACTAGAGACTAGAGACTAGAGACTAGAGACTAGAGACTAGAGACTAGAGACTAGAGACTAGAGACTAGAGACTAGAGACTAGAGACTAGAGACTAGAGACTATTTTATGAGCCGCTTTAAGCTTTTCCTAGTCTCTAGTTTCTAAAAGCGAAGCGTCTAGTCTCTCCCTAGCCTCTAGTTTCTAAAAGCGAAGCGTCTAGTCTCTCCCTCGTTTCTAGAAGCGAAGCGTCTAAACTCCGCTCTAGACTGCTCTTCGCCTTTAATCTTTAACCGCTTGCCATGCTACGCCCATTTGGTAGAGGATTTGGGTGGCGGTGGAGGCGGTGCTTAGGCCGTCTAGGTAGTCGGTGTCGATTGGAACGATGATGGTGTCGCCGGGTTCGAGTTGTTTTTGACTACGGCTGAACCAGAAGCTGTTGTTGGGCATCATTACTGAGCCGTCGGCGCGGACGACGTAGATGCGGTCGGTGTCGGCTTGTTGTTTGGTGCCGCCGGCGGATTCGATGTAGTCGCTGACGGTCATGCCCGGTTCAAACAGTTGGTTTGAGGTGAATTGCACTTCGCCCATAATGCTGACCACCGGGTTTTTCGGCGGTACGTAGAGCTTATCGCCGTTTTCGATCATGATGTTGGCAACGTCGTCACCTTCAAGTGCGCGAGGCAGTGAAATCACCATGCGGCCGACGGCTTCGGCGTTTTGTAGCTCTTCGGCCAATGATAAGGCTTCTGACGGGCTGGTTGTATATTGGGCGCTGCTGGTTTGACGGCGTAGCGCCAGGCTGCTGATTTCTTGTTGCAGTTGGCGATTGAGCATTTTTAAGCGCTCTTCTTCTTGGCGCTTGAGTCGCTCGCGACTAAACACCGACCCTTTGGGGTAAGCGAATTCGGTTAGGCCGCCGGCGCGTTCAATCACGTCTTTAATGGTTTCGCCACGCTCAAAGGCATAAACGCCAGGGAAGCGCACTTCGCCTTGTAGTTCAATGGTGTTGTTTTTATGCCAGTTAGGCTTGGTTTTGATGTTAATCCGGTCTTGGCGATGAATGGCAAACTGCGGGCCCTCGCCTTTGATGGCTTTATTTAAATCCAGCGGATAATGACGCACGGTTAAACGGCCCTCCACCACTTGGCGGCGGGTGATTTCAGCTTGGCGCAAGTACGCGGCTTCGGTCAATCCGCCTGCGGCATCCAGCAGTTGCTCAAACGAGGCATTGGCCGGTAATGGGTACACGCCCGGATATTTTACCGCGCCGCCCAGCTCCACAATCGCGGCATTGTACTGGTTGTTGGCTTGGTCTTTTAAGCGCTCGATAATTGGTTCAAGCTCTTGCTCGCGCAGTGAACGTTCGCCTTCGTCATCACGCTCTGCCAGTTTTTTCGCTAGTTTTGATTCGTTTTGCTTGGTTTGGCTTTGTACTTCTGCGCCGGTTTCTGCATCAATGTAGGTATCGCCACTGGTTTTTTTGTTAAGGCGTGATTTATCCACTTTTGCCGATTGACGTTGATCCCAGTATTGGCTGTCGATGCCGTTATTAAACACAAACACCTGGTCGCCTTGTTGCAAGCGCAAGTTATCTGACGAGTTGGGGTGGTCAATGGCTTGGCCCAGTTTAAATTGCAACACTTCAATATTGCGCTCAGCGTCGATTTCGCGCACCACCAGCGCATAATTAAGGTCGGCGGTGGGTTTTAGATCGCGTTGGGCATTGCTGACCAGATCGGCAATAGTCATCCCCGGCTCAAAGTTGTAGGCACCTTGGCGAACGACCTCGCCACGGAGCACCACGGCGTCGTCGAGCGCGTCGTTGCTTTTGGCGATTTTAATGTCATCGCCGTTTTTTACCGTAAAGGTTTGGCCTTTGCTGGTGCTCATGTCGAGGCTAAATTGCTGAATACCCGATTCGGTCACGCGTTTAACGCTAACGCTCGATAAGTACCCTTCTGGTAGTGCACCGCCTGCCATATTGATGGCGCTTGCAAGCGTGGTTGGGCCATTTAGCTCATATAATGCTGGCCGTAATACTTCTCCCTCAATGGCGACTTGGGCGCCACGCGCAGGCACAAACAAGGTGTCGCCTTTGAGTAAGCGCACATCGTTGCTGCTATCGCCGGCAAGGAGCAAGTCGTATAAATCTAAGATTTCAATCACCTTGCCATTGCGCTTTAACTGAATATCACGCAATGAACCACTGGTTTTGATCCCGCCACTGGCCAACAAGGCTTGGGTCACCGTGGTTAAGCCATTGACGGTATAAGCGCCGGGTTGTTTGACATCGCCCGCAAGATATACCTGCATGGTACGCATGGCGCCAATATCGACGGTAACATCTACGCCAATCACGCGCTGCTCGAACATGGCTTTGATTTGTTCGCGCACTTTACCGAAGGTCTCGCCAGCGACTTGCATCGGGCCATATTTAGGGAAATGGATGTTGCCATCACGCTTGACGGTGAGATCGTATTGCTGGTTTTCTTTACCAAACACTTGAATATCGAGGGTATCACCTGGGCCGATTTGATAATCGCTTGGCAGTGGTAAATCATCGACCGACGCCATAGAGGCGGGTTTACCATCAAAAAAGGCATAACCGAAAGGTTTGAGGGTGTCGTCGTCTTGGCTTGAGGCCTTGCCGGGGTGGCGTATGTTATCCGATTGGCTTTGCTCACCGCCGATGCGCTCGGGTGTTTCGGGGGTGGTATTCGCATTTTGCTGTTCGTTATCACTGCTGCTTGTCGATAAGCTATCAAGATCCACACCGTACTGGCGTGCAAGCTGCTCTTGTTGTGCGCGCGGTAATTGCTTTAACTGTTGCAGCTGGCTGGCAGTTGGCGTGGCCGCCTCGGCGTGCGGCGCTGTTGTAAGCATCACCGCGCCCAGTAACAGAGCAGGTGCACAGGACAGTAGCGCGGGGGCACAACGGGTCAGGCCGCGCACGATAGTGGCGCCTAATGGCCGCCCGGTTGAAGATGAAAGCGTTGACATAGTGAGCGTGTTCCGTACTTATTATTCGCAGTGATAGTTGATATCAGCCGTCGTTGTTATCAGTCATTGCAGGTTAAGCGGCGATTAAAACCGCATCTGATATTTAAGCCAAACTCGTGTATTGGCGTCTGCCACATTGGGCGCGTCGTCATCGGTTTGGCTGGCGCCTAGAGTGACCATGGCCGTTGCCACCGGCAGACGATAGCTGGCTTCAATTTCGTGCCAGTTGTGAGTGGCTTGTTCCCGATCCGCCAGCATTAATTTAACCGCATGATCGTTATTGAACTGGGTATACACTGCCACCGAACGACTGTTATCTAATCCATATGTGGTGCTGTTGCCACCGAGCTGATCGGAGGACAGTTGTTGGTCCACCGCTGGGGTATTCGCCAATGACGACTCAAAGCCATCGTGGGTGGTTTGCTGCTCAAACACTAGACGCACGCTTTGTTGCGCGATCTCGGTTTGACCACTCCAGCCAATTAAGCTAGTTGCCAGCTCTTGGCCTTGGTAGTTGCTGGCCAGTTCGGTATAGAGTGCGTGAGCAACCGGCCAATCAAAGGCGGGCAAGGCGAGTTTGGCATCCCATGCCCATTGTTCGCTAATTTGCCGCTCGCCGTTTGGATCTTGCCATTTTTGATAGCTGATCCCGTGTTGAAACTGACGAATCGGCTGGCTGACCAAACGTGCTGCCCAGTGGGTGTCGTAACCGGTTTTGTCTGGTAATTGGTAGACGGTGTCCAGCGACCAGTACCCTAATACGGGAAGGTAATCACCGAGATAACTGAGTGAGGCGCTGGGCGCTGGGGACGACTGATTGCCCCATATGAGATTGTGTTGCCAGCCTTGTCCCCACCAGCGGTCGATTTGGCCAAGCGTAAATAACCAACGGCCGTCGTTTAATGCTAAATAGGACCCCTGCCAGGTGTATTCTTTATCGCCATTCGCGTCTCGGCGGTATTGGTTAGCGACTTTAAAGGCAAAGCGGTTGCTCATGTATTGATACGCCGAGCCGATTAGCCATTCATGCCGCGGGGTATCACCGTAGTCCAGAGCGGTGGCGGGGTCATTGGCCCAATACAGGTCAAACTCAATCGGCGCACGATTAAATTTCGCGGCATGCGCGCGGTAGCGAACGTGGTTGCGGGCGGTATTAAGCATATTATCACGCGCCGTCATCCGTGCCGATTGGCCCGTGTTGGCATGTTGACGTGGCGCTGTGTCATCGTAAAAGCTTGACCAGCGTAACGGGTAGTGATTAATCGGCCCGTTAAGCTCACCGGCATCGGACAAGGCGGTAAGATCAGCGCGCAGAAAAGGGGCGTTGGCTTCAAGCCATGGCGACGCCGCCACCGATGTGCTCATCAGCAGCACCAGCATCGCCAGGGTTTGACCGTAGCCAAGCTGAGGCGATGTAAAGTTCATCCGTTTTGAACATGTCATAAGTGATTTAACAACGCTGCAAATGTGAGAAGAAATGACTGTACGCGTCACGGGCAGCCGTGCCATTTGGATACGCTACCGCCCGGAGGTGTCGCTCCCCTGTGCGCGGTGATTGGTTTGTTTTGTCCTATTTTTGACAATTTGAGTGACGCCTTTATGACACAAAACCGCTATCCGTCTCGTGTACTTACACTCTGTGCAACGCGCCGATATTGGCATCCAGTGTCGATTGGATACGCTACCGCCATGAGGTGTCGTTCCCCCCTGTACGAATTTGCGGTTTGTGGCTGTCACTTTATTTATTAAGCACTGCCCGACACGGTAACACGCGTTTGCTTACTCGCTGCCCAGCACAGTGCGTCAAATGTCTGACGTATTCTACATAGCTCAGCGGTCATTTAAAGTGTGTTTTAGCGTGATTCGCTTACAAAAGAACATTTTGATTGTTTAATCGTCAAGCCTGGATAAAAAAGGTGGTTTAGATCACGGAATGGGGGAAACTAGGGACTAGGGAAAGAGCCTTGGGTCCTAGGTCCTAGGGAATCGGAATACGGAGCGCTGCGCTTACGGAGTACGGAAAGAGACGAGACGCTTCGCTTCTGGAAACTAGAAACTAGAGACTACGGAATACGGAATACGGAATACGGAATACGGAATACGGAATACGGAATACGGAAAGAGCGTATCGTGCCAGCTCGGGTAGATAAAGTTCCTAGGTCCTAGGAATTGCTTTACGCTCTTTTCGGTATTCTGTAAGCGAAGCGCTCTGTATTCAAAAATCTTGAATATCACGTAGGTCGGTATAAGCGCCAATTCGATCGCGCAAGCTTGGGGGGATTTGCGCCGCGCGCCCGTTGCACGGCGCAATCGGACATTGGCGGTCAAATATTGGCATTGATCGTGATAGGCGCAGTGCAACTGGCGCCCAGGTGCCATAGTCCATCATAGTTGACACTTACCGGGGCTTGTGTCACCTACGCCAATGGGGTCATTTGACGGAATACGGAGAAGAGCAGCCTCGTGCTCGCATCCGGGCCTTTGCTCTTTCTGTACTCTGTATTCCGTCATCTGTATTCGGGAATGGGAATACGGAGCGCTTCGCTTACGGACTACGGATTACGGATAAGAGTGCCTAGCGCTTGCTGACTGTGCGGTTCGCCATGAATCAAGTGGATCTGCTTGGGGGGCGGTTGGATGCCTTGCACGAATTTGACCAAGTCGTTTTGATCGGCGTGGGCGGAGTAACCAGAGATTGTGTGGATTTGGGCGTTGACGGTGACTTGCGAGTTGTCTATCCACACTTGTTTGTTGCCTTGCTGGATACCGCGGCCGAGGGTGTGTTGGGCTTGGTAGCCGGCAAAAATCACATCGGTGCGTTTGTCTTCAAGTAATGCGGCAAGGTAGTTCATGATGCGTCCGCCTTGGCACATACCGGAGGCGGCGACCACAATGGCTGGCTCGCCGGTTTGTTTGAGGCGATTCACCAACGCCATATGTTGGCTGTGTTCATCAATGGTAATGCATTGCTCAAAGGCTAACGGATGACGGTGTTGGTTCAGTTTGGTTTTGGCCTCTTTGCTCCACAGCTTTTTGAACTGGCGATAGTGACGCGTCACCTTTTGCGCCATGGGTGAGTCAAGAATGATAGGGAGGGCATCATCAAGCTGCTTTTGGTGAATAAGCTGCTCAATATCAAACAACAGCTCTTGGGTGCGACCGACACTGAATGCGGGGATCAATATCGCGCCACCGTCTTCGAGTGAGCGTTGAATAATGGCGTCTAGCCGCTGTGCGCGCGTGGCGACGGACTCATGGGTTTTATCACCGTAGGTGGATTCTAAAAACAAGATATCGGCACGGGTTGGCGGGGTTGGATCGGGCAGCAGTGGCGTGTTGCTAGGCCCTAAATCGCCGGAGAACACTACGCGCTGCGCGTCGGGCAGTTTTAACTCGACATAGGCCGAGCCCAAAATATGCCCAGCCGGTTGCAAGCGCAAATAGGTCGCTGGCTGACCTTTTTGCTTGGGCTTTAGCCGATGCCAGCTGTTGTAAGGCAGTGTCACGGTTAACTGGCGGATGCGTTCGAGTACCTGCTGACGATTGCCGTAGTTCATGTTGAGTTGCAGCTTTAAAGTATCGTCAATCAATAGCGGCACCAATACAGCGGTGGCTTCAGTGCAATAAATAGGGCCGTTAAAGCCCGCGGCGAGTAGCCATGGCAGCAAACCACAGTGATCGATATGGGCGTGAGTGAGGATCAGCGCATCAATGCGTTTGCCGTTGAGGTTCACCCTCGCCTCCCGCGCTTCATCGCCTTGGTATTGGCCGCAGTCAATCAGCAAGCGTAAGCCGCTCGGTTTTATATCCACTTGGTGGCAAGAGCCAGTCACGGTTTGATAGCCACCGTGGTGAGTGACTGTGAGGGTTTCATTGTTTAGTGAGGTTTTTAGTGAAGTGTTGGGCATAGTTACGTCCTTGGTGGGGGAGATCCTAGGGTCCTAGGTCCTAGGGAAAGATTACGGAATACGGAATACGGAATACGGAATACGGAATACGGAATACGGAATACGGAATACGGAATACGGAAAAAGCATATCGTGCCAGCTCTGGTAGATGAAGTTCCTAGGGCCTAGGATCCTAGGTCCTAGGAACTGCTTTACGCTCTTTTCGGTATTCTGTAAGCGAAGCGCTCTGTATTCAAAAATCATGAATATCGCGTAGGTCGGTATAAGCGCCAGCACAATGCCAATCATTATCACGAAGTGAGCCGCGCGCCCGTTGCACGGCGCCATCGGACATTAAGGTTAAAATTGGCGCTGATCGTGACAGGCGCCCGTTTACAATGTGCACCTATCCATCATCTTACCGGGGCTTGTGTCACCTACACCAATGTCACCATCGTCGCTAATGGTATTTATGTACCTATCATCTTATCCATCATCTGTTCTATCAATGGGCTTGGGTGGCCGTTGTCGTCGGTGAGGAAATAGGTATGGCCCCAATTTGGGTCGAATTGGTCGTTAAAGGCGTCGCAGTCGGTGACCGTCACTTTGTTCGCAGGAAGTGCGTCGAGGTTTTCGGGGCCGGTCATGCCTAATCGCCGGGTGACGGTGCGGTGGCGTACGTTGACCACTTTTGAGGCGGCCATGGCGATATCATCGGCGGCATAGTAAATGTGGACTTGTTTGGCGGCATCCAGCACTGCTCTGCCCGGCTGGTGCGGCTCTAGGGCTTGGTTATCAACATCGGCGGCCATCATAAAGATATGCCGAAACCATTGTGGCATGGTGTCGAGTCCAGCATGTTTGTGCCAATGGTGAAAGGTGCTGATGAGCGTCCGATTCCCCATGGAGTGCGCGAGTAGGTTCATGCGCCTTTTGCACGGTTCAGTTTGTTGCTCAGGGGCGCGACGCCAGTCATCAAACATCGCGAGTAAACGACTAAACGCCAACCCTGACGCGGTGGCGGCGAGTTGGTCGTCCCAATAGTCATCGACAGCACCAAGCCGGCCATCGTCGTCACAGGGCCAGATAATCGGCACCACCAGCATGGCGTTGGGTGCGAAGCGATCAAATTGGTGTTGTAAGGTCTGCGCCATCGGGAAGATATGACTTTCCATTTGGTTGTTATAACCATGGAGCAAAAACAGTATCTGGGTATGTGCGGGTAAGGCTTTTAATCTTGCCATAAACGGCGCCGCGGTGATCTCTTGGTATTCGCCCTGCCCGGTCCGCTGGCAAAAATACACCCACTTTGAGATATCGGTGTTTTGGTTATCAAAGCTTAGCCAACGGCCGGCATCACTGGTCGGCCCTTGTTCGGGAGTACGGCTGGTAATAAATAACATGGCATCATCCACCGGTTATGAATGTGCGGTGAGGATAAGCGAGGTAGGTGATTGAGTTGTATGGTGTTTGGAGGATTTTGCGAGGGAGAAGACGGAAAGAGAGTAAGACCTTAGGGTCCTAGGTCCTAGGTCCTAGGGAAAGATTATGGAATACGGAATACGGAATACGGCGGAAAGAGACTAGACGCTTCGCTTCTAGAGACTAGAAAAAGCAGCCTCGTGCTCGCATCGGGGCCTTTGCTCTTTCCGTACTCTGTATTCCGTCATCGGTATTCGGGAATTGGAATACAGAGCGCTTCGCTTACGGAGTACGGAAAAGAGCAGACCGAGCCCGTACTGTGGTTTTTCCTTCAATCCGCGCCGAACAAGTCGCGGGTGTAGACTTTACTTTCTACATCGCGGATCTCATCAACCATACGGTTGGCGACAATCACATCGGCGCGTTGTTTGAAGGTATCCAAGTCTTTGATCACGTCTGAGTTAAAGAAGGAGTCTTCGTCAAGTACGGGCTCGTACACTACCACTTCAATGCCTTTGGCTTTAATCCGCTTCATGATCCCTTGGATAGCTGAGGCGCGGAAGTTGTCTGAGCCGGACTTCATCACCAAGCGATAGACGCCGACGACTTTAGGTTCACGCTTGATGATCGCATTAGCAATAAAGTCTTTGCGGGTGGTGTTGGCGTCAACGATGGCTTGAATGATGTTATTGGGCACGTCTTGGTAATTGGCCAATAGTTGACGGGTGTCTTTTGGCAGACAGTAACCGCCGTAGCCAAAGGAGGGGTTGTTGTAGTGATCGCCAATCCGTGGGTCTAGCCCTACCCCTTCAATGATCTGGCGTGCGTCCAAACCGTGGGATTCGGCGTAGCTGTCCAGCTCGTTGAAATAAGCGACGCGCATCGCCAAGTAGGTGTTGGAGAACAGCTTTACCGCTTCCGCTTCGGTGGAATGGGTAAACAAGACGGAGATACCTGACTTCACTGCGCCTTGTTGCAACAAGGTGGCAAATTGGCGGGCGCGCTCGGATTGCTCACCGACAATTATTCGTGATGGATATAAATTATCGTAAAGTGCTTTGCCTTCACGTAAGAACTCAGGGGAGAAGAGGATATTTTCGCAACCCATCTTGCGCTTAATCTCAGCGGTATAACCGACCGGCACAGTCGATTTGATCACCATCACCGCCTCTGGGTTAATCGCCATCACATCTTTAATCACCGCCTCGACCGAGCTGGTATTAAAGTAGTTGGTTTCGGGATCGTAGTCTGTGGGGGTGGCAATCACCACAAAATCAGCACCTCGATAGGCCTGCTCTTTATCTAAAGTGGCAGTAAAGTGAAGTGGTTTTTCGGCGAGAAATTGCTCTATTTCAGCATCGACAATCGGGGATTGTTGATTGTTAAGAAGATTGACCTTTTCTTCCACGATGTCGAGTGCGACCACTTCGTTGTGTTGCGCCAGTAGCATAGCGTTTGACAGGCCGACGTAACCTGTTCCAGCAACTGCAATTTTCATCGGATTTCCCTTAAGTAATGTCTAGAAAAAGGGTATCACGTGGGGGCTCTAGGGGAAAGATCCTAGGGCCTTTAGGGGAAAGGACCTAGATCCTAGTTCCTAGGTCCTAGGGAATAAATCATGGGTTACGGATTACAGATCACGGATTACGGATTACGGATTACGGATTACGGATTACGGATTACGGAAAAAGCATATCGAGCCAACTCCGGTAGATAAAGGTCCTAGTTCCTAGGATCCTAGGGCCTAGGGCCTAGGGAATAGATTATGGATGACGGGAAAGGGTCGAGACGCTTCTAGAAACTAAAGGCTAGAGACTAGGTAAAGCAGACCGTGCTCGCATCGGGGTTCTTGCTCTTTCTATGTTCAAGATCTTGAGTACGGCCAATACCTTTAAGACGACATGCTTTTTGTCTTATTTTCAGCCAAGTAGATATAAAACAGCGCATGATTTAGTCATGTAACACTGTTAATGATTTCAATTATCGTTCTGATCATTACAATGCCAGCGCTTTTAATCTACGAGGATAGAATTATGCGCTTAACAAAACTCATTGCAATTTCATGCTTGATCCCATCTGCTGTTGCCATAGCCAAGGATGCACCGAAAAAAGATATTATTGATGAATCTTATATAGGTATCCAACTTGGACAGTCATCCATCGACTATCAGGGGATAGATGATACCGATTCTGGTTTTAAACTATTGGCCGGACATCGTTATAAGAACATCGGTATTGAGGCGGCCTATACGGATCTTGGCGGGACAAATGGTTACATCACCCCATATAAAACGTTCGCGCTTGATGCCTCTACAGTAAGTTTATCTGCGATGGGTTACCTACCAGTGAATGAGTCGTTTTCTTTCTTTGGTAAGCTGGGACTGAACAAATGGTCTGTCGATGGCACTGCTCGCACCCACAACCAAACCTTTTCTGACTCTTCAGATGGTACCGATCCCGTTTTTGGCTTGGGCGCGACGTATGATTTGGGCCAGTATGTAAATCTGCGCGTTGAAGCCGAGCGTTATCAACTTGATGACGCAGACGTCGACTTTATTTCTGTTGGTGTCGGTTACATATTTTAACCGAAGCGCTCTGTATTCCAACTCCTGAATACCGATGCTGGAATACTAAGTTCCTAGGACCTAGGCCCTAGGGTATAGATTATGGATGACGGGAAGGGGACGAAACGCTTCGCTCCTAGAAACTAGAAACTAGAGGCTAGGTAAAGCAGCCTTGTTCTCGCATTGGGGTTCTTGCTCTTTCTGTACTCCGTATTCAGTACTCCGCATTCGGGAAATTGAATACGGAGCGCTTCGCTTACAGATAACGGAAAAGAGTAAGAAAGGCTCTAGGTCCTAAGGATTACTCGTCGATATTTGATAGTGATCGATGATTTTCTTTTGTCGTGCCAGTTGCTCTCGCTCGTAGGTGGTGAAGAGCGCGGGCAATGGATCCACACTTAGGTCACTATTATCAGTAATACTTGGGTTGGTGTGTTCTGCCATTAGCGCTGCTAAAGCTTGATCGTTTTCTGTGTACATCACGCTGATATCATAATTAGATAATGTACCTGCACCATTTACTAGTGAATCAATAGTATTGTTGTCGAACAATGGGACGGTTTGCTGAGCATTTGCTTCAGCATAGATAACGTGTGTGACTGTTGTCGAACCGTCTGCGACTTGATAAGCAATACGTTGAATCCCCACTTGGCCGCCAGCACCGTTGCCATAGGCTGATAACGTTCCACTTCCATCGATATTCGCGTTTGTCTGTTGTGGAACTGTGATGCTATCTGCCAGATCCGTACGACCTAATCCCGCGCTTAGTTGTGTATCAGACAATTGTTGCGCGGTCGATAGTTGCCATTGATCACCTGAAGCGTCCACGCTTCCTTCTGCGGTTAAAAAGTAATCCAGATTGTTACTGTCTGGATCATAGCGGTAGGTGATGGTATCGCTCGCGCTGTGAGGCAAGTTTTGCCAAATATAGGGCGTTTGCTGGTAGTCAGCATAGAGGGCGGCGGAGGTTAGGTTGTAGGTGTTTGCGGGAGCTGTCCAGCTGTTGCTTTCGATTAACTTGTCAAGTTCCTCTGTGGCATTATCGGACAGATTAAAGAATTTGTAATCTGTGATTTCTCGCGGCGTCTCTACATCTGAAATATCAGTGTTATTGGGGTCGCCTGCAGCTTTTTGAGCATATCCTACCCCTAATGCACTCCTGAATGCTCTGCTGACCGTTTTAGCGCCAAAGTTTGATGAAAGCGCTCGCTTATCTGGCGTTGTGATACCAACGCTATGCGCATCAGAGCCATTCGAAACATCAACCCTGACATTTGAATACTCTCGTTCATCCGGCTTGGTTGCGCCTGAGGTTACGCATCGATCATCATTACTGACGCTGTCGACAGGGTAACCAAACAGTACAGACTGACTTAGTGCATTTTTCTGATAGGATATCGCACTGATATCACCTTTCTCTGCCAGAACAAACGTAACATAGCCCTCTTCTGGGACAATTGACTGATTAATCCTTAATTTATTCGAGCCGATATCATAAGTATCAGTCACGCCACCTTGTTCATCTTGTATGAGAATCGTTCCGGTTGTATCGATACCACTTATAATCCGATCTTTAGTCGCCAGTATCTGTTTTCCATCTTGCTTTTCACCATAAACTGCACACCTGCTGTTAGCGTCTGATTTCGCATAAAGAGCAGCAAACTCAAAGGTATACTTAGGGGTTGGCTTGGGTTGGCTGCCGCCGCTGTCGTCACTGCCGCCGCCGCAACCGGATAAGGTTAGAGGGATAAGGATCGCTAAAAGTTGCTTGTTAAACATAGTTGATACTCTTTGGGTCTTGGTGCCAATCTAACGGCAAGTGTTTGCCTTTGAATGCATGATGGCGTGGGTTATGCAAAAAGTGAGCCGAAGCTACGTTACTATCCACTGCGACTAGGTTAGCGTTTTTAGATAAGGGATAAAAGCAACTTGGGCAATTGCTGTGAGGGTGAAAATAGCTTGAAATCATTGTTCGGTGAGGGATAGATAGCAAAAAACCGCCACGAGGGCGGTTTTTTTAATGATGGCGGTGAGAGAGGGATTCGAACCCTCGATACGTTGCCGTATACACGCTTTCCAGGCGTGCTCCTTCAGCCACTCGGACACCTCACCATATTGTCTGTTACGCGAGCTATTTATTGGGTGGACTTGAGCTACCCGCAGTCGCGTTAACGGGGCGTACTATAGAGAGTTGCCGCTTTGCGGTCAAGCTGTTGGTGATGGCTTTGGGTTTAAATGGCTATTCCATCACCAAAAGCATCTCTATGTCTGGAAAAACTGAGTTAACTCCCCCCGATTCAGTCGCCAACGTATTGAGCAACAGCGTGCGAGCGATGGAAGCGCGCGAGTGCGAAAGCTGTTAAACTCATGGCATTGATCAAAATACAAATAAGAGTGTTATGACGTTAGCCGACTTTCTCACCCAGCATGCCGATAGCGAGCAGCTACTTAACGAAATGCAAACTCGTGGTGTCGTCACCGCGATGGCGGCCGCGCCTCATGTTATTAGCCCTAGCGAGTGGCTTCCTGTGATGTGGGGTGGCGAAGAACAAGCGCCGTTTGAGAATCATGAGCAGTTTGAGCAGTACGCCAATCTGATTGTGGATATTTGGAATGAACAGCGTCAGCAGTTGTTGGAGAAAACCTGGCTATGGCCAGAAGGCTGTTTGCTTGATGACGCTGAGATTGTCAACCAAGCGACGCGCGATTTCGCCGAAGGGTTACTACAAGGCTGGAGCCTGACCCGTGATGACTGGGAAACACTGATGCCGGAAAACACCGATGGTAATGCCCTACTCGGTGGCGTGGTGCTGTCTATTAGCTTGCTTTACGACCCAGAAACCGCGCTTTCTACCATGGAAGCGCAAGGCGCCGAAGAGCTGGCACAGTTTGAGGAAATCTTTAACGCCATGCCTACCATGTTGTGTGGTTTAAGCCTCCACGGTGCGGCGTTGGCGGAAGATGCAGAAGGGGCATAAAAGTAGGGTCCTAGGCGATAGTATACAGGGCCTTGAATACAGAGCGCTTCGCTTACGGAGTAAGGGAAGAGCAGAAATCAGTGCCTAGGTCCTAGGATCCTAGGACCTAGGCACTTAGTTCTCCGTATTCCGTCAAATGATTCGATTGGCGACGATGGCGCAAGCCCTTACCCGATGTTGGATACGTACAAATAGGCCAACGCGGGCGCCTGTCACGATCGAAGTTAATCGTTGGCTTTGATATCGGATGGCGCCGTGCAACGGGCGCGCGGCGGAAATCACACCAAGCTTGTGCGATCGAGAAGGCGCTTATGCCGACCTACGCCTGGTTTGTATATCGGTGGTTCCATTGGCGTAGGTGACACAAGCCCCGGCAAGGTGTTGGGTATGTGCACATTGCCAACTGGGCGCCTGTCACGATCGGTGCCAATTTTAACCACGATGTCGATGGCGCCGTGCAACGGGCGCGCGGCGGAAATCACGCCAAGCTTGTGCGATCGAGAAGGCGCTTATACCGACCTACGCCTGGTTTATATATCGATGATTCCATCCGACCTTGTATTTTTTTAGGTAATATAAACAACTTACTGCCACTAATGAGCTTCTAATGCTTTGTAAAACTCAGGGTTATCTTTAATAGTGTGAAGCACCTTCGCAGCTAAACCGGAGGGATTACGACGCTTGTTTTCCCAGCTTTTTACTGTCTCTACGCTCACGCTCATCGCTTTGGCAAACTCAGAGCGAGATACATTCAGAATATCTTCACGAATAGCCTTAACGTCTTCAATGGCATAAGAAGTAACACGAGAGGGCTCCATGTTTTCTTTCTTGATTTCGACTGCCTCTTCAAGGGACGTCTTTAGATCTGCAAAAATACTCATTCCCCATTACCTCGAAGTTGTTTAACTAGTTCTTTCAACTGCTTTTTCTCTTCATGTGTCAAAGTTTCTTGCGTTGCTTTAGCATACACATACACTAAATAAATGGTTTCAGCGTGAGCAAAATAATATAGGACCCTTAGACTCCCGCTCTTTCCTTGCCCTTTCTTGGCCATCCTGACTTTTCTTAGCCCACCTGTACCTTGAATCAGATCGCCCTTTTCAGGTTGAGCGATGAGTTCGCTCTGTAGCTCTTTCAATTCATCATCAGATGCGAGTGCAGTAATTAATCTGGTAAATGTTGGGGTCTCAATAAAATGGAGTGCGTGGCTCACGTTTGGAGCTCCTTATACCTTATAGTATGTGTACTAAGTACCCGCTGTCAACATAGCCCAACGAAATAACGGGTACACAGTACACTAAAAATGTGTTCGTTGATGCACTGCGCCTGTTACGTTCGGCGCCAATTTTGACCACGATGTCGGATGGCGCGCGGCGGAAATCACACCAAGCTTGTGCGATCGAGAAGGCGCTTATGCCGACCTACGCCTGGTTTATATATCGATGATCCTATTGGCGACGGTGACACAAATCCCTGCGCAACAAACACTTTCGATCTTGTTTCTCGGCTGAATTCTAATTTATTGTAATGAAACTTGATTCCTGCCTTGGGTTCGCGTCACTTGATCGTATGTGAAGGTGGCAAAAGAGAGCCTGGAATGCGGTATCGGAGAAATTATGCACATGGTGGCACGTATTTTTTTACGGTAAATCTACACGACAGAGAGATGCAATTGCTCACGGAGCATATAAGGTTACTGCGTTCAGCGGTGGCAACCGTCAAAGCGTCTCGTCCTTTTCAAATCGATGCTTGGGTTGTTTTACCTGATCATTTACATGCTATTTGGACACTTCCCGATAATGACTCAGATTATTCAACTAGGTGGCGCGAGATAAAGAAGCTATTTACTAAAAGTGTGTCCCGAATTGATAAGCGACTCGTTACAGGAAAAGGGATGGTATGGCAAGATCGGTTTTGGGAGCATACAACCAGGGATGAGCGAGATTTTAAGCATCATTTTGATTATGTGCATTTCAATCCGGTTAAACATGGTTGGGTTGAGCGCGTCGTTGATTGGCCGTATTCCTCATTTCATCGTGAAGTTAAAAGAGGGATTTATCATCCCTCGTGGAATTTGTGTTGAGCAATTATCGATGCAGAACGATAATTTAAACGCCGATGATATCATTGGCGTCAATGACACAAGCCCCTGCAAGATGTTGGATAAGTGCACCTTGTCAACGGGCGCTTGTTACACTGCGCCATGCAATGGGCGCCTGTTACGATCGGTGCTAAATTTACCACCAATGTAGGATGGAGCGCGGCCCACATTGTGATACTTATTGGCACTGTGCTGGCGCTTATGCCGACCTACGCGTACTTTAACGGCAATGATACCATTCAAGATTGGCACTAAACTTGGCTTTAATGTCCGATGGCACCGTGCAACGGGCGCGCGGCATACATTGTGATAATTATTGGCATCGTGCTGGCGCTTATGCCGACCTACGCTTGGTTTATATATCGGCGGTTGTATAGGCGTATGGCACAATTCGGGGATCGACTCCCTAACCCTGCAAGGAGGTGAAAATGACGGATACACACCTGGAGCGCTGGCAACTTCGACTTCAAAACCTGATTAAAGCCCAACGTCGGCTTGAAAACGCTTGCGGACAAGAAAGCTATAACGAACTTGAGCTGGCAGGCCTCGTGCAAACCTTTGAGTTTACTTTTGAGCTCACGTGGAAAACCTTAAAAGACTTATTAAGCTACGAAGGGTTTGATGTTGCATCGCCGCGCAGTGTCATTCGCACAGCGTTAGAAGCCAACCATCTGTCGTCGGATCAGTGTGAAACCTTGCTTGACGCGCTAGTAAAACGAAACTTGCTTTCGCACACCTACGACGAGCAAAATGCCCTCGAAGCGCAAAGACTGATCGTTAAACATTATGCCCCTGTTATTGCCGAGATCATGCGGTATTTGGAGAATAAAAGTGGACAATAATGCCACGTTCTTGATGGGGGTAGGGTTAAAACCCCATCAATTTCAACTGCTCCAAGATATGGTATTCAGCCACCCTGGCGTCCAACACGCCTGGATCTTTGGCTCTCGCGCAACCGGCACATTTAGGGATAATTCTGATATCGACATCATGCTTGAGGGCAACGCATTAACATTCAATGATGTAGCAATAATACAAGATAAACTCGAGCAATCGACGCTTCCTTTCACCGTTGATATCGTGCTCAAACATCAAACTCAATCGTCTGAGCTCATCACACGTATTCGCGAAGAAGCCAAGCAAGTAAAGTAATCCAAAGGCGCCAAATTTACCACCAATGTCCGATGGCGCCGTGCAACGGGCGCGCGGCGGAAATCACGCCAAGCTTGTGCGATCGAGAAGGCGTTTATGCCGACCTACGCGACATTCAGGGTTTTTGAATATAGAGCGCTTCGCTTACGGAATACGGGAAGAGTAGAAAGCAGAGCCTAGGCCCTAGGATCCTAGGCACTTAGTTCTCAGTATTCCGTCATCTTTTCCTAGGCCCTAGGAACCGCTTTACCCCTTCATTTCAGCGGCAAAGTTAAGCATGCGGTTGAGCGGGATTAACGCTTTTTCGCGCACCTTGTCGTCAACGTGGATTTCATGCTCTTCGCCGCCGTTTTCAAGTGCGCTCTCTATCGCTTTGAGGCCATTCATCGCCATCCATGGGCAGTGGGCGCAGCTTCGACAGGTCGCGCCGGCGCCGGCGGTGGGGGCTTCGACAAGTTCTTTTTCCGGCACCATTTGCTGCATCTTATAGAAAATGCCTTTATCGGTGGCGACAATCAGCTTTTCGTTCGGCAGCGTTTGTGCCGCTTTAATCAGCTGGCTGGTTGAGCCGACGGCATCCGCCATTTTGACCACACTGGCAGGCGATTCTGGGTGAACGAGAATCGCGGCATCAGGATAAAGGTGTTTCATTTTTTCCAGCGCTTGGGCAGAGAATTCATCATGCACCACGCATTCGCCTTGCCATAAGACCATGTCAGCGCCAGTTTCTTTTTCGATGTAGGCGCCAAGGTGGCGATCTGGGGCCCAGATAATTGGCTTATCTTGGCTATCAAGATGTTCAACAATCTCCAGCGCAATGCTGGACGTCACCACCCAATCGGCACGCGCTTTAACGGCGGCTGAGGTGTTGGCGTATACCACCACAGTATGATCCGGATGGGCATCACAAAACGCGGTAAATTCGTCCGCTGGGCAGCCTAAATCTAGCGAGCATTCCGCATTAAGTGTCGGCATTAGCACGGTTTTCTCTGGGGTGAGAATTTTGGCGGTTTCCCCCATAAAGCGTACACCGGCGACAATCAAGGTACTTGCTGAGTGTTGGTTACCAAAGCGGGCCATTTCTAACGAGTCTGCGACACATCCGCCGGTTTCTTCCGCGAGGGCTTGGATCTCTGGATCCGTGTAATAGTGAGCAACAAGCACCGCGTCTTTTTCTTCTAACAATTGTTTGATGCGTGCAACGTGTTGTTTTTTCTCTTCGTCACTCAATGCCACAGGTTTCGGCGGAAAGGGGTAGACCCTTTGCGACGTTTCAATCACTTGGCTCATGGGATTACTCATGCTTACTTCCAGTCCGGGGCTTCCAGTCCGGGTAGTATAACGTGAGTGGGGGGAGAAACAAATTAGCACTAGGATCAGATAAGCGCCATGGCACGGGATCAATATCTCACCGGCGTTAAAGTACGCGTAGGTCGGACAAGCACCGGTGAGATGCGGACTACTGAAGCAATGTCCGCGGCGTACCTCCGACATCAAAGCCAAAAATTAACCCCAATCGTGACAGGCGCCCGTTGACAATGTGCCCATATCCAACAAAGTCCCGGGGCTTGTGTCACCTACGCCAATGGGATCATCGAGGTTAAACATTAACGCCTTGTCGCCAATGGAGCCATCGTCGTCGATGGCACCATCGTCCTACATCGCGTTTTTGGCTTGTTTGGCGCTGGTTGAGTCTGGGTAGGTATCAATCACTTGCTGGAAGTATTGATTGGCTTGGTCGCCATTACCTTGTTTTTGTGCAATCAAGCCCAGTTTCAGCAAGGCATCCGGGCGTTTGTTGGAGTCTTTAAACTCACTCACTGCCGTGAATTCTTGGCTGGCTTGTTCAAACTTACGTTTGGAGAAATAAAGCTGACCGAGCCAATAGTGGGCATTGGCGGTGTAGACCGACTCTGGGTATTGTGAAAGAAACGCTTTAAATGCTTGGGTAGCCCCTTGGTAATCTTTCTCTTTTAAGATCAGATTAACGGCGGCTTCATAGGCTGCATTTTCGGTTTGATCCGCGGTGTAGTTCGCGGCTGACTTGTCTTCAGCCTTTTTTTCAGGCTCTGCAGGTGCTGATTGCTTCGCCGTTCTTAGGGTATCGATTTCTCTATAGAGGTCGCGCTGACGCTCAACCATTTGTTGAATGTCATAGCTGTTGCGCTCAACGTTGCCGCGTAAATTGCTCAGCTCTTGCGCCATTTGGTCAAGCTGGCGCTGCATATCCAGTTGCATTTGGTTGCGAGCTTGGAGCATGCGCTCTAAACGATCGACGGCGGTGCCGCCCGCCCCTACTTCTGTCACCGGAGCAGGTGTGGCAGCCACGGGGGCTGCCGCACTCACCAGTAACGCCAGCGCGAGGGTTCGCACAGAGTTACTGTTCATTGTCATATCCTTTATCCATTACCAAAAGGCTGGATTAGTATACCAATACCGCACGACGGTTTTTGGCGTAAGCTTCTTCGCTTTGGCCAAGTACCAACGGTTTTTCTTCGCCGTAGCTCACGATAGAGATCTGGCTCGCCGGTACACCCAGCGCTTGCAGGTATTTAGAAACCGCTTCGGCACGACGCTCGCCCAAGGCGATGTTGTACTCAGGGGTACCGCGCTCGTCAGCGTGACCTTCTACGACCACTTCCATCGCTGGGTTAGCACGCAGGTAAGTCGCGTGGGCATCCAGCATGTCTTCGTATTGTGGCAGTACTGATGAGTCGTCAAAGTTGAAGTAAACGGTTTGCGACTGACGCAGCTCTTGGTTACGAATTTGTTGCTCTGTCATTGAGCCTTGGCCGTCAACAGGAGAAACAACGGTGGTGCCATTTTGGTTGGTTGATTGGCCAGAACCACTGCCTGTTGAGCTATCGTGTGAGCTACACGCAGCCAGAGTAAACATCGGCAGTGCCACCGCCAGACCTTTCAGTACTTTATTGATTTGCATTCTATTTTCCTTTTCTAGAAAGTTAGCGTACGTTGTTTAAAATTTAAAAACTACAGGTAAGGTGACCAGGCTGGTGCACGCACGCGCCCGTTGGTTGCCGGTAACCGCGCTTTAAAGCGGCCGTCTACAGAGACGAGCGACAACACATTCTTACGTCCATATACCGAGCTGTAAATCACCATGCTGCCATTTGGCGCAATGCTTGGCGACTCATCCAACAAGGTTTTGGTTAGGATTTGCACCGCCCCGCTGTTTAAGTCTTGCTTTGCAATGTTATAGCCAGACGATGATTGATTGACCATAATCAAGTGACGGCCATCCGGTGTCAGTTGCCCACCCATGTTCTGATTGCCTTGCCACGTGATCCGTCGGCTAGTTCCGTCGTCTAAATTTACGCGATAAATCTGTGGTTTGCCACCCCGGTCAGAGGTATAGATGAGCGAGTTACCATCAGGATCCCAAAATGGCTCGGTGCTGTTGGCACGGCCATGGGTAATTTGCGTCAATTTTTTGCTGTTCAAATCGAAGGTATACACCTGCAAGCTACCGGTTTTGGAAAGTACCAAGGCTAACTTGCTGCCATCAGGGGAAAACTGTGGCGATCCATTATGACGAGGGTATGACGCAACTTTCTCACGTTGGCCGGTGTAAATGTTCATGATGAAGATTTCTGCCTGGCCATTTTCAAAGCTGACATAGGCGAGCTTGCGGCCATCCGGTGACCAAGACGGTGACATCAAAGGCTGTTTGGAGCGCAGGATCAAACGCTCGTTGTAGCCGTCGTAATCCGATAACCGCAGCTGGTAGGGATAGTCGTTTTCTTTATCAATCACCACATAAGCGATACGAGTTAAGAACGCGCCCTTTTCGCCGGTGAGCTGCTCATAAACAATATTGGAAATCCGGTGCGCATAGCGGCGTAAATCGCTCTCTTTGACTGTGGCGCGGTTATTCACCAGTAAGTGATCATCGGTTTGCACTAGCTTGCCATCGGCACCTAGGCCTTTACTGTCTCCGCCAGTGAGCTGGCCTCGAACGATATCAATAAGCTGATAATCAATTTGATAACGACCGTCAGATGTGGGAGTAATGGTGCCTGTGACCACCGCATCTACTCCCAGCGAGGTCCAAGCGTTGTAATCTATATCCGCATCACTATATGGGGTTTGCGGCATGTCACTGACCGCCAGCGGGTTAAACTTACCGCTGCGGCGTAAATCAGAGCCGACTACGCCAGAAATATCCTCGGGTAGTTCGCCTTGCCCTTTCCATTGAAACGGGATCACGCCAATTGGGCGCGCGGTATTCACCCCTTCGGTGATCACCAATTTAAGCGCGGCATGTGCCGGTTGAATCAGTATCGATAGACAGGCAAAAAGCATCACCATCGCGGCGATACGCCATGTTCGCAAACGATCCTGACTCTTGCTTGTCACACTCTTTGTGCCACCGCAGGGGCTCACTTCCATCATGTTTGGTATCCTGTCGTTTAGTTAGGTCTAACGGTCAACTCGATATCACGTAGTTTGGCAATAATATCGCCATCTTCCGGCATTGGAAACTGAGACACAGACGCCACCGCGGTCTTGGTCGCGCGGCACAGTCGCGTGTTGCCCGCCTTTTCTTCCACATTAAGTAGCAGGCCAGTGGGCGACAAGCGCATATTCACCACACACTCTTGGCCACTTAAGCCATCGTCAACGATAAGGCGTTGCTGGATCATCTGTGTAAAAATGGCGCCGTACCGCGCCACTTCGTCTTGAATAAATTGCCCGCGCGCGCTTTGCCGCTGGCTGGCTTCTGACTCAAGGCCTGAGAACAAATCGTTCAGCGCCGCCTCTTGCTCTTGTTGTCGTCGCTTCGCCTCCTGGGCTTTGCGCTCTGCTTCCTTGCGTGCTTGTTCGGCTTTGCGCGCCTCTTCTTCCGCTTTTTTACGTTCAGCAAGCTTGCGCTGTCGCTCAGCTTCGGCTTTTTTCGCTTCTTCCTCGGCTTTACGTTGCGCAGCGAGCTTTTCTTGCCGCGCTTTTTCCGCTTTCTCCGCCGCGAGTTCCGCTTTGCGCTTCTCTTCTAACTTGCGCTGGCGTTCGCGTTCGGCCCGCTCGGCTTTTTGCTTGGCAATACGCGCTTGCTCTTCCGCTTTGGCCTGTTGCTCGGCAATCCGCTTTTGCTCTTCCCGTGCTTGGCGCTCAGCTTCTAGCTTTTGTCGCTTCACGTCGCGAAGGCGCTGCTCTTCTTGCTCACGCTGCTGCTCAAGACGTTTCGCTTGCTGCTCTAACCGTTTGAGTCGCTCCGCTTCTTCACGCTTTGCCTGGTTACGTTGCTCACGAATTTTCTTCGCCTGTGCATTGACCACGGCCGGATCAATCACTGTGGCATCAATCGCAAGCCCCGCTTTAGGGGTTGGCGTTGAGTCAGAACTAAAGTCTGCGCCCCACAACAGCACAATCACTAACACCAGATGCAACACGGCTGATATCGCCAGCGCGGGCATCAGCGAGTCTTTGCCTGATTTTTTGTGGGTTGGTTTATCGTTTGGCTCGTTCATCACCCTCACCTACGACTCGTACGGCTCGGTCATTAAGCCCACTGACGACACGCCAGCTTGGTTTAATGCATCAAGCGTCAGGATGATTTCTGAATAAGGCACCCGGCCATCACCGCCCACTAACACCGGCGATTTGGGGTTTAGCTGCAGCTCAGCTTTAACGCGCACCAGAATTTCTTCCAAGCTCAAACCGCGCGTCATATCGCCATTATTGACACTGAGTCCGAGTTGGCCGTCTTTATCCACTTCCACAATGATAAAGGAGCCGCTGTCTTCCTCTTCTGCTAGCTCTGCCGCGGTTTTCGCTTGTGCCGTTTGTGGCAGATCCACATCCACGCCCTGCGTCACGAAGGGGGCGGTCACCATAAAAATAATCAGCAGTACCAGCATCACATCAATGTAGGGGACGACATTGATTTCCGCCGTCATCTTGCGCCGCTTAGGTTGATACGCCATGGATCACTCCTGGGTTGCCGCAAACGCTTGACGATGAAGAATGCTAGAGAACTCTTCCATAAAGTTCATGTAGTTGTGCTCAAGTTTGCCCACTTTAGCCGTCAGACGGTTGTACGCCATCACGGCGGGGATCGCGGCGAACAGGCCCATTGCGGTTGCCACCAAGGCTTCAGCAATCCCGGGCGCCACCATCGCCAGCGTGGCCTGCTTTACCGCGCCCAAAGCGATAAAGGCGTGCATAATGCCCCAAACGGTGCCAAATAGGCCGATGTAGGGGCTGATTGAGCCCACCGTGGCCAAAAATGGCAGATGGGTTTCCAGCTCTTCCACCTGTTTTGATAGCGACACACGCATCGCCCGCGACGTGCCTTCCATTACCGCTTCAGGCACTTTGTCGTTGCTACGGTGCAATCGCGCGAATTCTTTAAAGCCGGCGTAAAAAATCTTCTCGCTGCCGGTCAAATTGTCTTTGCGCGCTTGCACTTCTTGGAATAGTTGAGAGAGATCGATCCCAGACCAAAATCTGTCTTCAAAGCGTTCCGCTTTGCTAAACGCTTGCTGCATGACCTTGGAGCGTTTGATGATCATCGCCCAAGACACCACTGACATACCCAGTAATATCAGCATCACTCCCTTGACAAGCAAACTTGCTTGCAAAAACAGGTCGAGAATGGAAAGTTCAGCGGTCACGTCATCATCTCCGATTTAATCTGTGTTGGAATCGATTTGGGTTTCATGTTTTTTGGGTCGACACAGGCTATCTTAACCGTCGCCGCACACAATGCTTTTTGATCAGAATTCACCAAGCTTTGACAAAACGTCATGCTGGCGCGCCCCATGGCTGACACTGTAGTGACAACCTCCAGCGCGTCATCAAGCCGAGCGCCACGGTGAAAATCAATGTCCATGTGACGTACCACAAAGGCCGTATGCTCGGCAAAGAGCGCTTGTTGATTGACACCGATCTCACGCAACAGTTCAGTGCGTGCTCGCTCAAAGTAATTGAGGTAATTAGCGTGGTAAACCACTCCCCCGGCGTCCGTGTCTTCATAATACACACGGATGGGCCAGCGAAACGGCGTTGATTCTGTCATGTCTTTACCCATGATCGGTTTTCGATAGGCAATTACTATACCTAAGTTGTGGATGTATAGAAATGCCGAGACCGCGCGGCTGGCGCATTGGTCGCCCATCAAGCGGTCGAGAAGTGATGTGCTGCAAAAAACGCGCAATTACTCACGCTAGAGTGATGAAAAAAGCACCACTCGGGTGCTTTTGTCATTCATTTGTCACTTTGCACTTGCTCACCGAGCGGTTGACTCAACTAGCGCAGCCACATCAAGGCGAGCAAAAGAAGGGAGACGCCCCACCCCAATGGCGGCCAGGTGAGCCATCGGCTCCACTTGCCTTGCGCGGTGAAACCGACCGCATGGATCACCCCGACGCAGGTCGCGTAGAGCAGCCCCACGCCCATCGGAAACGTCACCCCACCCATGCGCTGAGCAAAGGCTTCTGGCGCCCACATCACTTGGCCGCCCCAGCACAGGGCACTGGCCAATGAGAGCAGCCGCCAAAGGCCAGAAAAATCCTGGCCTAAGGGAGCAGGTTGGCGCTCACTCATTGTCGTGATCCATCGCTTCGGTGTGCTCCAACCATAAGGCATTGATAATGCCAAAGGCGCATGCCAGCAGCACACCAAGAATCCACGTGAAATACCACATATGCAAGCTCCTTAATCAGTACAGTGAATGGGTGTTGTCTTCAATATATTGCGCGTCTAAACGACCAAACATCTTAATGTAGCACCACAGGGTGTAAGCCAAGATAATCGGCACAAACACTGCGGCGACGATGGTCATGATCGACAAGGTCAGCTCGCTTGAGGTGGCATCCCACATGGTCAAGCTGTGACCCGGGAAAGTGCTCGATGGCATCACAAACGGGAACATCGCGATCCCCGCGGTCAAAATCACGCCCGCCACGGCTAAACTCGAGAACAAGAAGGCCCAGCCGCCGCGCTCAAGACGTGACGCCAGCAGTGCCAGCAAGGGCATCACCGCACCGACCAGAGGTGCTAACCAGAGAATTGGCATCGCTTGGTAGTTACGCATCCAAGCCCCGCTTTGCAGTGCGACCTCTTTTGCCAGTGGGTTAGACGCCGCTTGATTCGCCGCATCACTGACCACCACAAAACCATCCATATTTTGTACCCAGAAGCCTGCCGCCACAAAGAGGACTGTGGTAAGCAGTGCACAGAGCTGAGCCACATTACGTGCACGTACGTGCAGCGCATCGGTGGTTTTCAGTTGCAGCCAGGTTGCCCCTTGCAATACCACCATAAACAAGCTCACCAGCCCACACACCAAGGCGAACGGATTAAGCAGCGCAAAAAAGCCGCCTGTGTAGGTTGGGATCAAAAGATCGCTAAGCTGGAACGGGACCCCTTGTAGGAGATTACCAAAGGCGACCCCGAAAATGACCGGTGGCACAAAGCCCCCCAGCACCAGGCCCCAATCCCACGCGGTGCGCCAGCGCGGATCATCGATTTTTGAGCGATAGTCAAAGCCCATGGGACGGAAAAACAGCGCCGCCAGCGTGACCACCATCGCGATATAAAAACCAGAAAAGGAAACCGCATACACCAACGGCCAAGCAGCAAAGAGCGCCCCGCCAGCAGTCACTAACCAGACTTGGTTACCTTCCCAGTGAGGGGCAACAGCATTAATCATCACCCGACGTTCGCTGTCGGTTTTGCCGATCAGGGTAAGCAAAGCGCCCACCCCCATATCAAAGCCATCGGTGACGGTAAAGCCAATCAGTAACACGCCTATCAGCACCCACCAGATCAGGCGTAACATTTCATAATCAAACATGCTCTCTCTCCTTATGCTTCAATCTGGCGGCTGAAATCCGCTTCTGGATTGCCTTTTTGTTCAAAGTGGTAGCGGCCAGTTTTCAGGCTGCTGGGCCCAAGGCGGGCAAACTTGAACATCAGATAAAGCTCGGCGACGAGGAAAACGGTGTAGAGCGAGCAAATCGCCACCATCGAGAAAATAATATCGCCAGCGGCCAGGTTAGACGCCGCAACATGCACAGGGAGGATTTCCCCCACCGCCCAAGGCTGACGGCCATACTCGGCAACAAACCAACCGGCTTCGCATGCGATCCACGGCAGCGGAATACCAATCAGCGCAAGCTTCAGTAGCCAGGGTTTTTCATCGATACGCTGACGGCAGGTTTGCCAGAACGCCATGCCAAAAATAAACAGCATCGCAAAGCCACAGGCTACCATGATCCTGAAGCTCCAGAACAAAGGCGCCACTTGCGGAATAGAGTCTTGCGCCGCTTGCTGAATTTGCCCTTCCGTCGCATCCACCACCTTATCGGTGTACGGTTTGAGGAGCAGGCCATAACCGAGATCGTTTTTCACTTCATTGAACGCGGCTTTGGTTTCCGGTGATTTCTCGCCGGCACGCAGTTTTTCCAACAACGCATACGCCTGCATGCCGTTGCGGATACGAGTCTCGTGCTCAGCGATCAAATCGGTTAAGCCTGTCACTTCTTTATCCAATGAGCGCGTGGCAATGATCCCCATCGCATAAGGGATTTTGATCGCATAATCGGTCTGCATGGTTTCTTGATTCGGCAGCCCCACCACGGTGAACGCCGCTGGCGCTTCCTCGGTGTGCCATTCGGCCTCAATCGCTGCCAGTTTGACCTTCTGCACATCGCCCAGCTCGTACCCGGACTCATCACCTAAGATGATTACCGACAAAATAGCCGCCATGCCAAACGAGGCGGCAATCGCAAACGAGCGGCGGGCAAAGGCAATATCACGGCCTTTGAGCAGATAGTAAGCGCTGATCCCCAGAATGAACATCGCCCCTGTGGTATAGCCAGCGGCAACGGTGTGAACAAACTTCACCTGTGCGACGGGGTTAAAGACCACATCAGCAAAGCTCACCATCTCCATACGCATGGTTTCAAAGTTAAACTCTGAACCCACGGGGTTTTGCATCCAGCCGTTGGCGACCAAAATCCATAGCGCGGAAAAGTTAGAGCCTAACGCCACCAGCCAGGTAGTGACCAAGTGTTGACGCTTACTGAGACGATCCCAACCAAAGAAGAACAGGCCCACAAAAGTGGATTCAAGGAAGAAGGCCATCAGCCCTTCAATGGCAAGCGGGGCCCCAAAAATATCCCCGACATAGTGGGAATAGTAGGCCCAGTTGGTTCCGAATTGAAACTCCATGGTGAGGCCAGTGGCCACCCCAAGCGCAAAGTTAATTCCAAACAGCTTGCCCCAAAACTTGGTCATGTCTTTGTAGATTTGCTTGTCGGTCATCACGTATAACGATTCCATGATGGCCAGCAAAAATGCCATGCCCAGAGTTAAAGGAACAAACAGGAAGTGATACATCGCGGTCAGCGCAAACTGCAGCCGCGATAAATCGACGATATCGGTAATCATGGTCACTCCTTTACACCGTTTTCGGTGCCGATACTGGCGTATCGCTCGTTTTACTCTCTCACCCAACACGGCAGTCAAAACAACTGGCTGGCGCGGGGAAAGCTACACACTTCTTAATTGACTGCTTGCATGTTACACAGTTGAAACACCAAGGTTATTCTATAGTTAAATTT
>NZ_MUFC01000024.1 GCF_001995985.1 Salinivibrio sharmensis
ATTATTATCATCTTGTTGATTTTAATCGATTTTTATATTGTTAAATTTTTTATGAAAGTAAGTGTTTTGAGGAGTAACATTTACTGGCCTAAAGGTGTGGGTAGGTTCCCATACCCAATGTATGTGGCGGAATAGGGTTGATGTGGCCTTGGATGACGCGCATAACGAATGCCAAACGGAGGGAGAGATAGTTTAGGAACAGATAGCTTGGATGCATGTTGCGTTGCCTACAGGCAAAGAGCACTGTAGGCACCGAGGTGAGTTAGCGACTCAGTGTGCTAGGGACCCTGTAGTAAGAAATCACGATATTGAGTATCTTCACGCACCACATGGTGAATCCACCAGTAACGTAGAAACTTAAAAAACTCTGAGCGATAAAGCTCTGGATCGGCTTGGCATTGCAATAAGACATATTGCGCCTGCCGAGCTAGACGTTGATGAATTGCAGTATGCTCTTTGTATTTGGGGTAGGCGCGTGCTTCGAGAATATCTTCCTCTAGCTGAAAGTGAGAGTCGATGTAGTCACGAAAGCGTTGCGCGAGGGCCTCAAAATCCGTCTTAGTCTCGTCCTCATGGTGGTAGGCAATAGCTTCATACGTATCGTTGATGATAGAGAGCAGCTGCTTGTTACTCTCATCCAATGATTGATGCCCCACTGTATACTTTTCTTGCCATCGAATGAATTTCCGATCTTTCGACTCTCCCTTGGATGGAGAAATGGTTGGCTCTTTTGGCGTCAGGCCAGGTTGCACCTCGCCTTGCGGCTCGTTGATGCCTTCTATTTTCTGCTGCTCTTCTTCGGTAAAGACGATGGCCCCGTTGTGCTCAAAGTCCGTTGATTTGGCAGGGTCTGACTGATACATCTCAAAGTAAAACTTGGGGGGTTTTTTCGCTTTGGTCTGTTTAGAGAGCTGCTTGACACGGTTTTCTAGATCTTGTTTTTTCACCGGTTTAACCATAAAAGCATCGACGTCATAGCGAATGCACTCGCTGATAACTGCCTGAGATGCGTTAGCGGTTAAAATGATGATGGGCGTATCATGGCGCAAATGATAGCGGCCGCTCCGCATGAGGCGTAACATTTCCAACCCGTCAATGGGATCCATTTGTAAGTCGGTAATGATCAGGCTGGGCTCTTCATGGTAGGCACGCGATATAGCCTCAGCACCATCTGCTGCCGTGATCACTGATTTAATACCAAGCGCCTGTGCCATTAAACCAATGGTGTCACGAATCATTTCATGATCATCAACAATTAAGCACGGAGATAGCATACGTCCTCCTGACAATGTCTATGTTTTCAGCCTAGTGGATGGTGGCAAGAGCGTCTATAGCGAGTGTGAAAGGAATGCGACCTTGATGAGGTTTCGCTTAAAAAATGATGGGTTAGACTAAAGCACAAATGATAGCAACAAAAAAGGCGCCCAATTGGGCGCCTTTCTCTTAAATTTGGTTTGGCTTACAGGCGAACAACGTTCGCAGCCTGTGGGCCTTTCTGACCTTGCTCGATATCGAACTCAACCTGTTGGCCTTCTGCTAGTGTGCGGAAGCCTTCACCAACGATAGCACGGAAGTGAACGAATACGTCTGGACCGTTCTCTTGCTGGATAAAACCGAAACCTTTCTCTTCGTTAAACCACTTAACGGAACCATTAGCTTTGGACATGGTGTCTCCTGAATATATTAACTAGGTGTTGCAGTGACGCGAGTGCCGTTAATCGACTCTATGGGCAAATGTAGCGAATATCTTCAGGACAACTAACTTCCAGCCTAGCGGTAGGGTGTTTCGATGTATCTATATTCAATTGCTGCATAAATTTCCGATTATCGAAGCTGCCAAGCAGCCTCAACAGGACCACGCGTTATTTGCGCGTCAGTTTACCATTGGTTGCAACATGGTGTGTGTACGACCAATAGTTCGTCAACCAACACGGTTGAACAGTACTGAGAATACACCCAAAAGAGTGTGAGGTAAATCTATTTTGCGGATGAACGGAGCAACTTTGTGTGAGCTTGTTGTGAAAATGAGAGCACGACCAGATAACTGTGTTGTATCGACGCAAAGAGCATCAAAGAAAAGCGATCTAGATTGCGAGGAGTGTCAAATTAGCCGTTGGATGATGTCTTTTTATGCTGACAATAACGTATCATGAGACGTGACGAGTAACGCCGCAAACACTTGTGTGCGTGCGTTTATGTTTGTTTATGCGAGTCATGATTGTGACCCGCAGTGATAGGGCTTCTCCATGGATACGATTTTTTTAGAAACGTCGAGTTTTATTGGCGTCTGGGTAGTGCTGGCGGTCTTAGTGATCGTGGTACTACGTGGTGCGATTAAGTTTGTGCCACAAAACACAGCTTATGTTGTTGAGCGATTTGGTAAGTATTACAAGACGATGGAAGCGGGTCTCAATTTCATCGTGCCGTTTATCGATCGTATTGGTTATACCAGAACGTTAAAAGAACAAGCATATGATGTACCCAGTCAATCCGCGATCACGCGCGATAACATTTCGCTGGTTGTCGACGGTGTCTTGTATATCAAGGTATTGGATCCGTATAAAGCATGTTATGGCGTCGATGATTACGTGTACTCCGTGACTCAGCTTGCGCAAACCACCATGCGTAGTGAAGTGGGTAAAATGGAACTGGATAAAACCTTCGAAGAGCGCGAAAGCTTAAACACCGCGATTGTCTCTGCCATCAATGAGGCCGCTCAGCCATGGGGTGTTCAGGTGCTGCGTTACGAAATCAAAGACATCGATCCACCACGTTCTGTGTTAGACGCTATGGAGCGTCAAATGAAGGCTGAACGAGAAAAGCGTGCGGTTATTCTTGAGTCAGAAGGGGCGCGTCAATCGGATATCAACGTTGCTGAAGGTCAAAAGCAGGCCCGAGTCTTAGCGGCGGAAGCAGAGAAGTCTGAGCAAATCTTGCAAGCGGAAGGTGAAGCGCAAGCCATTATCGCGGTTGCCGAGGCGCAAGCCGAAGCACTTGAAATCGTAGGGACACGAGCAATAACAGAGGAAGGCCAAAAAGCCATCCAGTTAGAGCTTGCAGAAAAAGCGATCAAGGCGAAACAGGCCATTGCCAAAGAGTCCTCAGTCGTACTGCTACCTGATTCTGGGACAGGTGCCGCGAACGTGGTTGCAGAAGCGATGACAATTATTGATACACTCAATAAGAGCAAAGCGTAAAACAGGATGTTTAGTGTGAGTATCTACCTCGCAGAATTAACCGTGATTGTGGGCTTGTTACTGTTAGCCGTCGAAGTGTGGCTGCTTGGCCTATCGACCATTGTTTTATTGGCAACCGGTGTTGCGGCCATTTTGGTGGGACTTTTGGCGATGGTCGGCGTTGTGCCAGAAACCGTTACGGCGTTATTTAGCAGCACTGGGATCGGTGCGGGCTTGCTAACTGCCATGCTGTGGCGCCCACTTAAACAGCTACAACGCGGCGGACGACGTCCGGATAATCGTCATAGTGATTTTATCGGGTTGATATTGACGCTCAGTGAGCCGTTGAGCCGAGAGCAGCCTTCGACGATAAAATACTCAGGCGTCACTTGGCAATTGAAACTCAGCTCGGCCGCTGATGATTGTACATTGCTGGCTGGGGAACAGGTCAAGGTCGTGGGCGTTGATGTTGGGCGATTTACGGTTGAGCCTGTAAAGCCTGAGTGAAAGGTACACTCAGGACCTGGTCACGACAAATAGACGTTGATGACATGAAAAATAAAAAGCTCGGGCAATGCTCCGAGCTTTTTTTACTGCGTATCAGCCTGTGATTTAGGCTTTTTTTAGTTGCTTTTTGAGCTTCTTCAGCTTGTTTTCCTGCTTTGCAACTTTCGCTTTTGCCTTCTTAATCGATTTTTTCAGGTCTTTTTTCGACGCTTTTGCCATGATTTCTCTCCTTAATGATGATTTGCCGAAGCGTTTGCCACTGCAATACAGCTTCAATGCTGTGGACGGGGCCGGCATGTCCACCCCATGTGTGATCACGATGATTTATTCGTTTCGTGGTCTTTTAAAAACTGTTTGATAAATCGGCGTATTTCACGTGCTGCGGATGTATCCAGTTCGTCGCAGGCCGCTAAGAATGCATCCCGTTGCTCGCTATTGATTCTTATCAGTAACTGGCTGTCTTTTTTTGTTTTTTCTTTTTTTGCCATGCCAATACGCCTATCTTTTAGATATACAATGTATATACGTTTTTATGGTGGTGCTAGGAGAGAATAGTGAAATTGTGATCTACTTAGTACTGTAAACAATAGTCATCACGGGTATCAATAGGCTGAACGAGTTAGTGCTGAGCGCTATGACATATAGCCAAATCGATGTCATAAAATTTGGTTTGGCCATCTAAATGTCTTTACTGCCTTTATGTAAATCCGTAGGCTATTGGTCAGTTAACCTAGGATGAGTGAAGTGAACGATGGAAAAAAAACACAGTCGTACGCAGCTAATACATGCCGGACGCCGTAAAGCCTATACCCTTGGTGGGGTCAACCCAGTCGTACAGCGCGCCTCGTCAATTGTCTTCGATACGTTAGCTGAGAAGAAGCACGCGATTGCCAATCGTCACCAGCAAACCTTGTTCTATGGAAGACGCGGAACTACTACCCATTTTGCGCTGCAAGATGCCATGACCGAGCTTGAGCAAGGAACGGGGTGTGCACTCTTTCCCTGTGGTGCGGCGGCCATCGCAAACAGTATTCTTGCGTTTGTGAAAACCGGTGACCATATTTTGGTCTCAGGATCGGCCTATGAGCCAACTCAAGATTTTTGCCAAAAAATTCTCGCTGATATGCAGGTGACAACCGAGTATTTTGATCCTCTCGAGGGCACGGAGATTGGTCAACGTATCACGCCAAATACACGGGTTGTGTTTCTAGAGTCTCCAGGCTCTTACACCATGGAAGTGCACGATACGCCAGCAATCGTTCAAGCGGTAAGGGAGCGAGCGCCAGATGCGATCATCATGATGGATAACACGTGGGCTGCAGGTCGCTTGTATCAACCGTTAGCGCAAGGCGTGGATATTTCGATTCAGTCTGGAACCAAGTATATTATTGGCCATTCGGATAATATGCTGGGTACGGCGGTTGCCAATGCACGCTGCTGGCCAACATTGCGTGAGCGCGCTTATTTAATGGGACAAACGGTCGATCCTGATACGGCTTACCAAGCCGCCCGTGGATTGAGAACTCTGGATGTGCGGCTTGCTCAGCACCAAGACAATGCGTTACAGGTGGCCAATTGGCTGAATGAGCAAACCGAAGTAGCAAGAGTGCTTCACCCTGCATTTGCAGATTGTCCCGGTCATCGCTATTTCGCGCGAGATTTTACCGGCAGCAATGGGCTCTTTTCGTTTGTGTTTGAGCAGCGTTTGTCTGATGCGCAACTGGAAACATTTTGTGACCACTTGCAGCACTTTAGTATGGCCTACTCTTGGGGCGGCTTTGAATCCTTGTTATTAGCCAATCAACCTGAACAGCTCAACCGCATCCGGCCCGTTGGGCAAGTCGATTTTGCTGGGACGCTGGTCAGGCTTCATATTGGACTCGAACACGTCGACGATTTGATTGCTGATCTGGCGGCCGGGTTTGAGCGCATCAAACAGGTATGAACAAGATAGCCCCTATTGAAAGGGGCTTTTTATACGCTGCAACGCGTATTCTCTCACTGGGCTGCTAGGTTTGAAATTGATCGGTTAATTGCGTCAACGCGCTGGATTGGTGGCTTAACTGGCCACTCACGTTACTGGTGGTATCGATTGCCTCGGTGAGTGACTGACTATCCTGTTTGAGCGCGCGACGTTGCTCAGTGAGGTGAGCAATCTCTTTGTGCTGTGAATCCAAAGCCGCTTCCACTTCCGCGCTGAGTTGCTCCAGCCCTTGGAAGGTGGTGTGCATTTCGCCTAAATAACTTTGCAGTCGGACACTGGCTTGCTGGTTATCGGCGCTGGCGGATTGTGTCTGTGCCAATAGGTCATTGGCGGTATCGACTTGGCCGAGTAAATCATTGAGCCAGTCGCGGATATCACCGGTTGATTGTGCTGTGCGCTGCGACAGGCTTCTTACTTCATCGGCGACCACCGCAAAGCCTCGCCCATGCTCACCGGCGCGCGCCGCTTCAATGGCGGCATTGAGGGCAAGTAAGTTAGTTTGCTCTGCAATACCTTCAATCACATCCATGACGCCGGCAATTTGGCTACTGGTTTGTTTCAGGGTCGCCATGGTGTTGGATACGTTTTCGACCACCTGGACACTGTGGGCGATGGATGCCTCAGTGGCGCTCATTTGCGTTTGAATTTCATCATTGTCTTGAGAGACTTTACCAATGTATTCACGGGTGTCATGAATGGCATTAGCGATTTCCGTGGTTGCGCTTTCCATAACGGTGAGTGATTGCGCGACGTCGTTAACGTTTTGCCGTGTTTGCTGATTAATCGTCGCCACTTGCGTACTTTGTTGGTCTAGCGTATCTGATTGTTGATCGAGCGCGGATGTGCGTGATTGTATGTCGGTGACAAAGTGACTGAACTTATCGAGCAAGTTATTTGATGCTTGAGCAACAGCACTGACTTCATCCTGATAATTATCCGATAAGCGCATTGAGAGGTCAGAGCGCTGGTCGATATCCGTCAGGGATGTGGCAATATGATCCAGGCGCACCACCACGGTTTTTCGCAGCCAAGTCATCAGCCCCAAGGCCAGTAATAGTGTGATCCCACAACCGATATAGACGATGTTCGATTGCTGGTGCAAAAAGGTAATCAGTTCGCCCGCCGACCCTTTCGCGTTGTCTTGACGCTCGGTAAGTTTCTCATTAATTGCAG
Organism: Salinivibrio sharmensis; assembly: GCF_001995985.1. GTDB lineage: Bacteria > Pseudomonadota > Gammaproteobacteria > Enterobacterales > Vibrionaceae > Salinivibrio > Salinivibrio sharmensis. The sequence goes on from NZ_MUFC01000024.1 coordinate 6,841, forward strand.
CAAGCATGGGGTCAACCGCTGGATAAAGGTCAAAGTCGACCAGGCGCCCTGCGTCGTAAAAGCTTTTGCTGTCGACCGTTTTGGCAAGCTTGGTGAGGTATTGGTCGAATTTCTGCTTACCCTTTTGATGCTCTGCGCGCCAGTCCGACAAAGACGGATACTGTGACAAGGCTTGCCAGCTCTGTTGATAACGTTGCTGAAGTTTTTCAAATTCAGGGGTGATTTCGTTCCAGAACAAAACTTGTGCTTTGATTTTTTGCGACAGATTGACGAGATCGCGGTGATCACGCTCAAGAGCTAAAAGCGCCCATACTTCGGGAAGTTGATGATTCACATATTCGGCTGAGGCATCCGCGGAGCGAGCCGATATCCAAAGTGCGAGACTACCGAGTCCGATGGTCGAGGCGATAAAGAGGGTGAAGGCGATCAATAACCGCTGTCTTACGCTCATGGTACTTCCTGTCAACTGCCTAATCTAAATATGCGCCGCAGCTTAAGGAGCCACTGTTTCATTAGAATGACAGATGTCTCAGTAATGTGATTTGCGAATGAAATCACTGTTCATTTTTATGAGCATGACGCGGCTGAAAAATGGTGCAGAAAAGTGCGACAACATAAAAGCGCCCCGCCTGAGCGGGGCGCGTTCACGGTCAGCGACAGTGCGTTATTGGCTAACTGGCTTTTTTCGTTGAGTCTTGGTCGCCAGGTTCGCCTGCGTGTTTATGGCCACTTTCACTGAGAATACTGGCCACTGTTTGTCGTGAGAGGTGTCCAATTAGCTCGCCTTGATTATCAAACACGGGTAGCGGCCATTTTGACTCCAACGTATCTGGGATGACGGTTTCCAATAACGAGTCTTGCTCAATGGCAGGCACGTCTTCGAGAAGACTTGCCTCGATATCACCGCTTGGATCTTTGTCACTGAGGTTTTTTTGACTCAGGGTGCCTTGATAGCCTTCTTCCGTGATGTAATAGCCATAGTTGGCCTTTTGCTGACGCATCTGCTGAATCGCATCGCCAATCGTGTTGGCACTGATACGGCATATCTGTGGCTGCATCACCGTTTCCACAGTCAGTGCGCGAGCACGATTAACGTCTTTTACGAAAGCCTCGACATAGTCATCGGCCGGCTGAAGCAAGATATCGACAGGCTCTCCGACTTGCACGAGCTTACCATCACGTAAAATGGCAATACGATCACCAAGCCGTAAGGCTTCATCAAGATCATGGGTGATGAAAATGATGGTCTTGTGCAGTTTTTCCTGCAGTTCAATCAGCTGGTCTTGCATCTCGCTGCGAATGAGGGGGTCAAGGGCAGAAAATGCTTCGTCCATCAGCAAAATTTCTGCATCCGTGCAGAGGGCGCGTGCCAGGCCGACCCGTTGTTGTTGTCCACCAGATAATTGCGCCGGATATTGATCGGCGTAGCCATCTAGGCCAACAGTTGAGAGCCATTGTTCCGCTTTTTTATCGCGTTGCGCTTTTCCCTCTCCTTGGATTCGCAAACCAAACCCAACATTTTCTCTCACTGTACGGTGAGGGAGTAGGCCAAAACGTTGAAATACCATTGACATCTTATGGCGTCGAAACGCCTGCAACTCTTTTTGCGAGTGCTTCATGATATCGGTGCCTTCGACGCGGATTTCACCCTCTGTGGGATCAATCAAGCGGTTGAAGTGACGAATTAAGGTGGATTTTCCGGAGCCCGACAGACCCATGATCACAAAGACTTCACCGCGACGAATCGACAAATTAATGTCACTCAGGCCGATGGTGTGGCCGGTTTCTTGAAGTAAAGCATCTTTGCTCTTGCCTGCTTTTACATCTGGCATGACCTTATGTGGGTGATCGCCAAACACTTTATATAGGCCCTGGATCTCAATTAAGGTGTCCTGCACTGGCTTAGTCATGATCGCCTCCTTTGAGATGCTGCTGGGAACGTTTGGCGTAGCTTTGAGACACACGATCGAAAATAATCGCAATCACCACAATGGCGAGACCGTTAAGAAGACCTAAGGTAAAGTATTGGTTGGTAATCGACTTAAGCACAGGTTGCCCAAGGCCTGAAACACCAATCATCGAGGCAATGACCACCATCGCCAGTGCCATCATAATGGTTTGGTTAATGCCTGCCATAATGGTTGGCATTGCTAGGGGGAGCTGGATCTGGAATAAACGCTGAAAACCATTGGCGCCGTACGCTGTCGCTGCCTCTAACACATCTTTGTCGACTAACCGAATCCCCAGGTTTGTCAAACGAATGACCGGAGGGATGGCATAGATAACCACCGCGATAACCCCGGGGATCTTGCCAATACCCAGTAACATCACCACTGGGATGAGATACACAAAGGCAGGCATGGTTTGCATGATATCGAGTAACGGTGTAACCACCGCCTGAGTACGATTGGACTTGGACATGGCAATGCCTATCGGCACACCCACGCCAATAGCGACCAGTGTACACACTAAAATGATACTCATGGTGCTCATGGTGTCTTCCCACATGCCCAAATAGGCAATCAGGGTGAAAGAGATCACCACCGCCACAGGAAGCTTCCAGGAACGACTGGCGAGGTAGGCAATGCCCGCAAGTATTGCAATGACGAGCCACCAAGGGGTGGCGAGGAGTAAGTCTTCGAACCAAACAAGGAAATGAAGGAGAGGGTCAAAAAAAGCTTCTATGCCTTCACCATATTCGCGGGAAAAGTTGCGATAAGCGCCATCAAGCGTTTGTCTAATCTCGAGCAGGTCGCGCCTGCTCATTTCTGGCACATCCGTTAGCCATGAATCAGCCATTGTTATTATTCCTATACTGCTAAAGGAGAACCAGCGCAGCGGCAGCCCTGCGCCGGTTGTGTGAGGGTTACAGGGCGTCTTTCACTTTTTCAGCGACGTCACTGGGTACCCATTTTGTCCATATGTCTTCGTGATTGATGAGGAAGTTAGTCATCGCGTATTCACCATCCGCTTGGTTTTCTTCCATCCAGGCAAGCAAGCCATTCATTTGATCATTGGTGAAACCACGCTCTTTCAAATAAGTCAGCGCCTCTGGGGCACGAGCGGCAAAGCGTTCTGTCACCACGGTATCAACGTCGGCGGCTGGATACATGGTCGCTTTAGGGTTCATACAGTCGTTCGAGGTAATACAGTCTTTGTAATGCTGTACGTCCGTCCCGGTCTCAAAGTCCACTTTTACCATGTCATATTTGCCCAACACAGCAGTAGGTGCCCAATAATAGCCAAACCACGCTTCTTCTCGTTCGTAGGCTTTTGCGATTGAACCTGCAAGGCCAGCACCAGAACCCGGATCGACAATTTCGAAGCCGCTGTCAGCCAGGTCTAAAGCTTCAAATTGGTTTTCTGAGGTAATTTGACAGTTCCAGCCTGCTGGGCAGCCATAAAAAGCGGATTTTGAGGCATCTTCTGGGTGGGGAAACAAATCAGCATTCGCTTTGATCCCTGAAATAGTCTTCAGTTCAGGATGTTTTTCGACCATATAACGTGGGATCCAAAAACCTTCTTCGCCGCCTTCAACAAATGCACTGCCGGCATAGCGAACTCGCCCTTCATCGATGCCGCGTTGAAGCCCTTCTCGCATTGAATTACTCCAAAACTCAGGCGCAATGTCCGGCTCACCTTTCTCTATCATCGATGTCCCCGTGGGCATGGTATCTCCGGGAACCAGTTCCGCATCACAGCCGTAACCATGCTCCAAAATAAACTGATCAATGTTGGCAATCAGGCTGGCAGAGTTCCAATTCATATCCGCAATGGTGACTTTGCCACAGTTGTGATCATCTGCGCTGGCTTGTAATGCCGAGAGCGAGAGAATAGCGGCTGAGAGTAATCGTTTGTACATATGCTTCCTTTCCTTTTCAAACATGCGTCCCAAATAATATTAGACCACTAATTAAATTGTTAGCTATATAAACGTGACTTTAATCACATTTATCCGGTTGAATTGGTAAAATGTTTCTCTTTTTATCAGCGCAACGTGAGTTTTATCATTAGAGGTCTGTTGACTGGCTTCTATTTAATTAACGATAGAAAGGCCTTAAAATCTGGCCCACCGGCACGCTGCTGCCACTCAAACAACAAGGCTTCGACCACGGTGATCCAGGCGCCATGTTGCTGCATCATTGCGATGCCACTTTGATGGTGCGCAGGGTGACAGGATGACGTTGCATCCGTCACAAGGTGCACATGGTAGTGCTGCCGAAGCAGATCACAGGCGGTTTGATACACACAAATATGTGTTTCGATGCCACATAAAATCACTTGTTTGCGATTAAGCGAATTCAGCATCTGTTCAACTTTCGGTTCGGCAAAAGCGCTAAACGTATGCTTAGCAATCGGCGTGTTGTTTGGCATGAGGTCGGCGAGTGTCGACGTTGTTGCGCCAAGTTTTTCAGGCAGTTGTTCTACCCAAACGACAGGCACATCAAAATGTTGGCATCCACGCAGTAGCTGGGCGATTTTTTGGTGTAATTCCTCACTTCCCACCACCTTTTGCGCCAACTTGCCTTGCACATCAATCAACAAAACGACGGCATTTTCGGTGTTAATCATTCTAGTATCCCCCTGTTTTACCAATAAATAAGCATAGCAGATCCACTTCATTGCGCTGGCGAAGTTCGCCCTCAATTATTTATCTTTTAATAAAGATACTTGATATTGACCAATGCGTTGGCTAATCTATCTTCACGTAAAGATAAATGGAGAAAGGTTATGCATTATTTCATCGCGATTCTCGCCCCCATTTTTTGGGGAAGTACTTATTCGGCGGTCGCATTGTACTTGGGGGACCTTTCCCCTTACTGGATGGCGGTCTGGCGGGCGTTACCTGCCGGGATATTAATGCTGTTGATCAGTCGTCGTGGCTTACCATTGAGTTTGCCAAAAATGCTTGCGGTGAGCTTTTTCAATATTGCTGCTTTCTTTTTGTTGCTATTTATCGCGGCATATCGCTTACCGGGCGCGGTGGCGGGCACCTTAGGCGCTACCTTACCGCTCGTATTGATGTTATTGCAGTGGTTAACGGAAGGAAAGCGGCCAGAGCCTAAAATGCTTGGCTTGGCCATTCTCGGGTTGATGGGTGTCGGCTTGTTGCTCAATCCGTCCACAGACATAGACTGGGTAGGGGCGGGCGCCATGCTACTAGCAACGTTTTTCGTCGCGCAATCAACCTTGTGGATGAAGCGATGGGAAGCGAAAGATATTTTTGGTCTGACCGCATGGCAGTTGGTACTGGGTGGGGCGATGTTAATCCCTTTTGCCTGGAGCTTAGCAGGGCCACCACAAGCGCCCACACTGCACGCGGTGCCAGGTTTAATATGGGTGATTGTGCTCAATACTGCTGTCGGTTATTGGGCCTATATCCGCTCCATTACCGTGCTGGGGCCCAACCGCCAATCGATCATCATGTTCCTTAATCCGCTTACGGCCGTGACACTGGGGGTACTCTGGATTGACGAGACGCTACAACCGCTGCAGTGGTTGGGGATTGCGATGATTTTAGCGTCCCTACTGTGGATGAAGTTCTCCGATAAATTAACGCTACCGCGCAGTGCTAAATCAGCGGTGGTTCCCTCACGATAATGAGGGGAGGGCGTTGCATTATCACTAATAACGGTAGTGCACGGTCCAAGAAACGTAACTGTAGGTATTATCGATAGCTTGCTCATAATCTTTGGTGTGCAGTACTACACTGATATCCGTGCCCCAGCGAGGTTGGTAAAACGCGATGCCCGCTGCGGCACTGGCTTGCCAGTGGGTCATGTCGATATCTGCATTTTCGGGCGGTTTATCGCCATTGATGGTGATGTCATTGGCGCGATAGCGTCCTTGGATAGCGGTATACAAAAAGGCGCCCTTTTCACTGGCTTCAAATAAACGGCTATCGAGGTGGCGGCCGGGCTCATAACTAATGCCACCGTAGGTATTGGCAAGATCCAGACCCACACGGTAGCTAAGGCCTGCTGAAAGCTCACTGCGGAAGTTGCCGATATCCGCACGTCCAGTCATCCCCCATTCTTGATGCTCGCTACGGTGTAAAAGCTGGTGCCGCTCATAGGCAAGCTGCGCCACAGGTGTGTTTTCCACTTGATAGTCCCACCCTTTAGGATCGGGTGAATCAATTAAATCGTGAACGTAAGACTGTCCCTCTTCGGTTTGAGAAGCAGGTCCCACCATACCAAGCATCAGTGACCATTTATCTACACGCTCGGACGTTTGCTGGTAGATACCGGGCTCGATAAATATCAACCCTGCATAAGGGCGCTCCTCGGGTTGAGGCGTGGTATACGTAATATCATTGGGCGTCCACATCATTTGGCCAATGTCGATACTCCAGCCCTGTCTTGCTGCTTCGTTGAGCGGAAGCTGTTCGGCAAACCAGCGAATCGGCTTAACCGATGTGGCGCTCAAATCATCGGACCAATCGGCATGCCAGTGCGCATAAACGCCACTGGTGTATTGGTTGTCGACCCCCAATGGGCTGTCGTTTTCAATCGTTAATCCAAAGCCTGCCGCCAAGGCTGTGCTGGGCGCAAGTAGCAAAGTGGGAAACAGTAAAATAGTGCCACTGATCACGCGAGACGGTGTCATTCACATCCTCATTTAGTTGCATCTTCAATGCGAGGCTCTCAGTATGAGTAAAAACGCAGGCTGACACCAGATGAGAAAGGTCAATATCTTGTTAAAGGGTGGTAAGCCGTCAATCAACGATGAAAAGGAACCGTCAACATGTCAGTGTTTGTTACTGCCGAATGGCTGGCTCAGCGCCTCGATACCGTGATCCCTGTAGACGCCAGTTGGTTTATGCCAGATGTATCGAGAGACGGCTTTCAAGAGTGGCAACAACGGCGGATTCCGGGCGCCGTGTATTTCGACTTCGACACTCGTATCAAAGACCCCACGTCTAGCCTGCCGCATATGTTGCCTGATGAAGAGCGCTTCGCCCAGCATATGGGCGCATTAGGCATTGCGTCGCAAGATACCCTGGTGATGTATGACACCCAAGGATTGTTTTCTGCCGCGCGGGCGTGGTGGATGTGCAAAGTCATGGGGCATCAAGATGTATTTATTCTCGATGGCGGGTTACCCGCGTGGATGGCTTCTGAGGAGCCCATTGATAATACCCCGCCGCAGCCACGTGTCGAAGCGACATATCAGACGCAGTTTAAACCGTACCGCTATATGGATGGTGCCACCTTGGCAGACAAACTCGCTGCGATGAATGTGATTGATGTTCGTCCTGAAACGCGCTTTTATGGCGACGTCCCTGAACCGAGAGAGGGCGTTCGCAGCGGCCATATGCCTGGCGCCACGAATCTTCCCTTTGCCACGTTGACCGACCCACGAGGCTTTGTGATCAGTGAGCGTGAGGCGCGATCGACCGTGTTACCCCACTTAAGTGATACGCGGGTTAACGTAGCAAGTTGTGGCTCGGGGGTCACCGCGTGCATTTTGGCTGCTGTGGCAGAGCACTACTTCGCCTACCCTGTGGCGGTTTACGATGGCTCATGGACTGAGTGGGGTGGCCACTCACACTGGCCCGTCGTGAAAGCAGGTTAATTATCAAGCAAGGACAAGAGGGGGTGTCGCAAGATTGACTTGAGAGTGATCTATGTCACTATCTGACAAGTGCGCTAATGATATATCGATACATAAATTAATACTAGTTTACATAATAGTGTGTTTTTTGTGCAGTTAGTCAGCCGGTTAATGGCAAATAGCCCTTGGCTTGCCATGATTAAGCAACTACCGCTTCGTGGTTATCAAGCACAAAAATGCCCTATATAGCGATGAAAATCGGAGTGTCACTTGTCTCAGAATCTTGCCACCGTCAGTCAACGTGCTTTGCTACCTGAGCGTATAGCCAGCCTCATCAATGCGCTTTCCAGTGGGGTGTATGAGCGCGAACATACCATCAAGATGTGTCTGTTGGCCGCGCTTGCCGGTGAAAGTATCTTCTTACTTGGCCCGCCTGGGATCGCGAAAAGTTATATCGCCAAACGATTGATCGAGGCGTTTGATAACAGCCAATTTTTTGAATACTTGATGACCCGGTTTTCCACGCCGGAAGAAGTATTTGGTCCGCTCTCGATTCAGGCGCTAAAAGATGAAGGCAAATACGTACGCCTGACCGATGGCTATTTGCCCAATGCCGACGTGGTCTTCTTGGACGAGATATGGAAAGCAGGGCCGGCTATCCTCAATACCTTGCTGACCGTGGTCAACGAACGCACCTTTAAAAATGGCGAGCATGTCTATCCTGTTCCTATGCGTTTATTGGTGACCGCGTCCAACGAATTACCCGAGCCGGACAGTGGACTCGATGCCCTGTACGATCGTATGTTGCTACGAGTATTCGTCAATCGGATCCAAGAGAAGAAAAACTTCAAACTGATGCTTACCGAGCCCAGCCAGGATGAAGCAACGGTGGCCGATAAGTTGAAAATTAGCCATCAAGAATATCAGCATTGGCAGACCATTATTCCCACTCTGGATCTGCCTGATGCGATATTCGAAAAGCTCTACACCCTAAAACAACGGGTAGAAAATGCCGGCAGTGAGCAATCACAGTTCGACCCAAGTGAGCTTTATGTGTCTGATCGGCGCTGGAAAAAGGCGGTGCGTTTGCTAAAAGCGGCCGCTTTTTTCAATGGTCGTGACGAAGTCGCCCCACTGGACTTATTATTACTGGAAGACTGCCTATGGCATAGCCCAGAATCGCGAGATGTGGTGCAAACGGTGATGCAGGCATTTGCCAAAGAAGTGCTGTTCGATCAACAAGAAGTACTCGCCTTGCTTGATGACGTCAAAGTGGCGTTAGAAGAGATTGAGCAAGATACGGCTGAGGCGTTGACCTATCGACAAGACGCGGCAACGGCAGGGCTCACGCGCAAAGCGGCGATTGACGTGAGTCAGTCGCCTCGCTTCACGGTCAACCAAAGTCGAGATTTGGTTCGTTTTGTCCTACTTCGGGCCAACCCATCGGTGTCAGAGCAAGAAAAAGGTGACAGTCGCTGGGTGTATCTTGATGCGGCCGACATTGAGAAAAAGTTGAAAACAGGCAGCACAGACTTGTATGGCTATGTGAATAAAAACAATCATCTGTGCCGGCTCACGTTAGAGTGGGATGCGCAGCACGCCTTGGTCATTAAAGATATCGCTAATCGACCTGTACCTATGGCCTTGGTGGGGGTTAACGATCCCAGCGAATCGCAGCTAGCAGATTGGAAGCAACAAACCGATCATGCCCTTGAGCAACTGCAACACGCACAGTTTTTGATTCGTCGTGCTCGCAGCCAACTCAATGCTGGGTTACCGCATTTATTTGCGCAACCGGATCTGCTGGAAATCGCATCAGCGAGTTTGGTGGATGTGGAACATGAGGTAAAAACGCAGATTGATAACCTAGAGCGTCAAGTTAATCGTTTAGCACGCCTAGATGAGTTCTTCTCAGGAGCGAGCCATGCTGAGTGCTGAGAGCTTGAACATGGGTTTGATGCTCGCTGAGTCTGGGTTATTGGATGCGGCGATGACTGAACTGATGTCTCACCCCCAGTTACTGGTATTGACGGAACGAAGCCCAGCGATTAAGAGAGCCGTCAAAAAACAGCTTCACCGCTGGCGTGGGCAAACAAAACGCAAGCTGGTACAGCAAGGGTTGTCAGCTTCCCTGAAGCAAGAAATTCAATACTACGAGCAGGCCACCGAAAAAACCGCGCGCGCATTTGAAAAAGAGATTGGTACTTTACTGAGCCAATTAAAATCGGTTTCTTCGTTCTATCCGCAGGCGGAAAAGCTCGCCGCCCATCAAGCTCAGCACGCCGACCCTATGTTTCAGTCGTACTTTTGCAATAAATGGCACGCGCATTTAAAAGCAGAAATACAAAAAAACCAATCCGAGAGTGTTGAGGCGCAAAAACAAAAGCTACTTGAAGACTTGTACCGCCGGATTTCAACCTATCAGCAAATGGATGGTGTCGATCAGTCGGGCGATATCAGCAAAGTGGGGCGGCTGTGGGATATGGCAGCGAGCTCTCTTTCTCAGCAAGACGTTACCTTGCTTAAGAGGTTTATTGTTTTTCTAGAGAAAAATCCAGAGCTTCAGGCAATCGCGGAACAACTCGGGCGCATGGCCAATCAGGTGAATCTTTCTGGGCCAAGCCAACAGCCCACCGAAACACTGAAAACGAAGCCCGAGCGCCAAGTAGATGTTCCCGATGATATTACCGGCATATGCCAAAGCGATCGGGTTGATCGCTTGTTGCCCAATGAAGCCGTGTTGCTCGCGGATCCGGCGCTTGAAGTGGTGTTTTACAAGCAATTGGTAGACAAACAGCTCCTCAATTATCAGTTTTCCGGCAAGGCCTATCGTCGTAAAAAAGTCGAGACACAGGCGCCGAGTCAATCTAAGCCTGAAAAAAAGAAAGGGCCGTTTATCATTGCGGTGGATGCTTCAGGTTCGATGAGCGGTTTTCCAGAGCAGTGTGCTAAAGCCCTCGCGTACGTGTTGATGCGAATTGCCGCTACTGAGCATCGAGACTGTTACGTGATGCTCTTTTCCACTGACCATATTAGCTATGAGTTAACCGGTGAACGCGGTTTGCAAGAGGCGATGAGCTTTCTTTCTTACCGGTTTCACGGTGGCACGGATATGACGCCAGTGATTGATAAAGCGCTCACCCTGATGGAAAGCGATCGCTATCAAAACGCGGATCTAGTGGTCGTGTCGGATTTTATCGCGCCTAAGCAATCGGATGCGATGATCAACAAGGTTGAGGCACTGAAAGCCAAGCATAATCGCTTTCATGCCGTGAGCTTGTCTAAGTATGGCAATCCAAGCCTAATGGCTATGTTTGATCACTGCTGGCGATATCAGCCGTCACTCGGTGGCAGGTTGCTTAGTCAGTGGTGGCCGGGCAAATCATTTACTGGGCAGAAGTCGGTTTAGCAGGCGCGGTTAGCCCCAACCAGCGGCCAATGCGTCGACCCAACACAGACAGACTTAAGCCAGTAACAATCAAGGCAGCCCCGATCCACTCAATCATCGATAAGGTTTCTCCCAACCCTATCGATGCGGCCGCCATGCCGACAATCGGGATCAATAGCGCGAACGGGGTGACCGAGGCCGAAGTATGCTGGTTCAGCAACCAGCCCCAGATGGCGAACGCTACCAGTGTAGACAAGTAACCCACATAAGCTATTGATATCCATCCGGATAACGGTGTCGCTTGTAACAGCGCAAGAGGTTGGTGACTTTCAAACCAATACGAGAGGGCAAACAGTGGTAGCGGTGGGATTAAGCTTACCCAAACCATAAAATGCATCAGGTTAACGCCTGGCATTTGTTTCATCACCATGTTAGCAATTGCCCAGAAAAAGCCGGCGGCAACAATCATCGTTACGCCGGTGAATGTCGCGCTCCCCGTTGAAGTGACGAAGAAGAGCCCAAAGCCGGCAAAGGCAACAACAAGCCCGATGCGTTGTGACACGGTAATATGCTCTTTAAGGAGCAGTGCGCTTAGCGCAATGGTAAAAATAACTTGTGATTGTAACAGCAACGAGGCGATACCCGCAGAGGCATCGTCTTGCATGGCGATAAACAGCAAACTAAATTTAATTACGCCCAGGCTCAGTCCCACGGCGAATAGTTGCCAGAGTTTTACCTTAGGACGCGGAATAAAAAATACCGCCGGCAAGGCGACGATAAAAAATCGTAACCCTGAGAACAAAATGGGTGGTAGGGTTTCCAGCCCAACTTTAATGATGGAAAAGTTGACGCCCCAAATTAGCACCACCAATAAAGCGAGCAGAACGCTTTTAATGTTCATAGCCAGTCCCTTACTAAGATAGGGTTACCCTAGCATGGATGGCTGTTGGATACGAAATCCTTGGCAGGAGGGTTGGAAAACTAGGCGCTTACCATAACAGCAAGCGCCGTAGCCGCATAACGAAGCCACCAGTTAACCAAGTAGCAAGCTGTCGTCGGCAAGAGTCTCCCCACGCACTTTATTGAACATTTCTAGCAAGTGGGGCACATCCATATTCTTACGCTCGTCACCGTGTACATCTAGGACGATATTGCCTTGGTGTAACATCACGGTGCGATCGCCACAGGCCAAGGCATCTTTCATTGAGTGGGTGACCATCATTGCCGTGAGGTTGAACTCATTGACGATGGTTTTGGTCAAATCAATCACGAACGCGGCCATACGTGGATCCAGCGCTGCGGTGTGTTCATCAAGCAGTAAGAGCTTACTGTCTGACAGTGTTGCCATGACCAAACTTACCGCCTGGCGTTGGCCCCCTGAAAGCAGGCCGATGCTGTCACCGAGCCTATCTTCTAACCCTAACCCCAAAATCGCAATGCGCTCTTGGAATAATTGACGCCGTTTACTGCCAAGCGCACGTGTCCAGCCCCGGCCTTTTCCACGCCGATAGGCTAGGGCTAAGTTTTCCTCAATGGTTAACGAGGCACAGGTGCCCGCGAGTGGATCTTGAAACACCCGAGCGGCGAGGGTGGCTCGTTGGTGAACGGCTTTTTTAGTCACATCGATGTCGTCAATCATGACCTGACCACCAATCATCGGGGTTTCACCTGTCACTGCACCCAGCAAGGTCGACTTCCCCGCGCCATTGGAGCCAATGATGGTGACGAACTCCTTTTCAGGGATGGTGAGGCTGACGCCGCGTAACGCGCGGTTCTCCAGCACAGTGCCTGGATTAAAGGTGACTTGAATGTTGTTAAGCGTGATCATCCTGACACCTCCGCCTGCTTCGCACGTTTTGACTTTTGATACTGCTGGCGCATTTTGGGCGCAATCAATGCGACGGCAACCAACACTGCGGTCACCAAGTTGAGATCGGATGCCTGGAGACCAAACATTCCGCTCGATAAGGCGAATGCGACGGCGAGACGATAGAGAATAGAGCCAACGATAACCGCAACAACGGCCACCCACACTTTACGTCCAGGGATGAGCGTTTGTCCCAAAATCACTGCAGCGAGCCCCACCACAATGGTACCGACGCCAGAGGTGACATCGGCAAAGCTGTTAGTTTGCGCAAATAATGCCCCTGCAAAGCCGACGAAGGCGTTGGATAACGCAAGGCCAAAGTAGGTGTACATCGCGGTACTCCCGCCTTGGGCTTTTACCATGCGTGCATTGACGCCAGTGGCGCGTAGCCCCAAACCGAAATCACTGGCCAGTAATCGGATCACCAGCAAGCCGCTGATAACCACTAACACTCCAACCACTAAAGGGCGCAAGTAAGCGGGTGCTATCCCCAGTGATTCAAAGGGAGTCAAAATGGTTTCTTCCCCGAGCAGCGCGATGTTCGGGCGCCCCATAATGCGTATGTTGATAGAGAAAGCGGCAATCATGGTCAAAATACTCGAAAGTAAATTGAGGATGCCGCATTTTACGGTCAAAAAGGCGGTGACGAGTCCTGTCAATCCGCCGGCCAAAATGGCCACCGCTGTTGCCAACCAAGGGTTGTAACCGGCAACGATCATGGTCGCTGCAACGGCAGCTCCCATTGGGAAGCTGCCGTCAACGGTCAGATCGGGGAAGTCCAAAACACGGAAGGTTAGGTAGACACCGAGTGCGACCAAGCCATAAATCAGCCCAACCTCTAAGGTGCCGAAGAACGCAATTGCAGTCATTTACTACTCCAAGACTGATACAAACTAGTCTACGATGCGTGAGGCGCGATCTAAGATAGACGCAGGCACTTCGAGGCCGAGTTTCTTAGCCGCTGCGCGATTGACAGCAAGGTCTGATCCTTCCGCCACTTTGGCTGGCAACGATGAAACAGGCTTGCCTTCGAGTACAGCAGCGACATAGTCGGCGGTTTGCACGCCAACTGAGTAGTAATCAAAGCCCAATGCAGCGACGGCACCATTAGGGATGTAAGAGGTTGAGCCACCGATAACCGGCGTGTCCGCTGCATTAGCGGCGGCAACCAAGCCATCGATAGCGCTAGCCACGGTATTATCGGTCGGGGCATAAATCACGTCTGATTGTGTCGCAACCACTTGTGCTGCCGATTGCACGTCGGCACTCTTCAGTGCTGTCCCTTCGTTCACTTTTATCCCATGCTGTTGCGCCGCTTCTTTGAGAAGTTCAACTAAGGTCACTGCGTTTGCTTCGCCCGGGTTGTACACCACGCCGATAGAGGAAAGGTTGGGTAAAAGTTCTTTGGCAAGTGCGACGTGTTGTGCCACAGGGGAAAGATCAGATAGCCCTGTCACATTGCCGCTGGGGGCATCCATGTTTTTGACCAGCTTAGCGCCGACAGGGTCGGTCACGGCGGTGAAAATCACTGGCACATCACGGGTAGCGGCCGCGAGTGCTTGTGCAGAGGGCGTCGCAATCCCGACAAGTACATCGGGTTGTTCGCCGACATACTGGCGAGCGATTTGTACCGCAATAGCGGGATTACCTTGTGCAGTTTGATATTTAAAATCGAGATTCTCGCCCTGGGTATAACCTTTAGCAATTAGGCCATCCAATAGGCCATTGCGGGCGGCGTCTAGCGCAGGGTGTTCCACAATCTGAGAGACGGCGACACGCGCCGTTTCAGCCAGGGCGGAAGTGGTCGTTCCCACTGACAGCGCGGCCGCGCAGACAATGGCAGCGAGTTTAGGTGCTTTCATAGTGACTCCCTTCTTCGAACGATGCATCCCAGCAAGATAGCAATGATGCGTTTGCGATGTTGTGTAAGTGTTATTTTTAGTTTTTTCAATGAGGATGACTAAAATCATTCACTTTTTATTTAAATCTAGTCGATTTTTGCTGACTATGACAGCGATTACCAACTAGTAAGTTGATATTATTAATCTTGACAGTAACCCATGTCACCTCTTTTTTACGGTTGAAACGTGCTTAGTAATAGACGTTAACGCCATATTTGTTAATATTATGTTCGCTTTTGTTCTGCGGTGACCTAGCTGTGCAAAATAAACAATTGATACATTGCACGATTGCCACAGAGCACGCTTTTTAAACTGTCTTTTAATGGTGAGAAATGTGTCACCACGCCGAGGCGACGCGATTTGTCTCTATGGCGGGTGGTCGGTCAATAAACAGTCGGAAACAGACTGATTAACACGACGTAATTGTCATATCAGAAGTAAGGAAACAAAATTTGGAGGCTCAAGGATGAAGCGTTTGGTTGCGGCGTTGGCAATGGTATCGCCAACGGCTTTTGCCGCTACGACAGGAGAAGGGCTGGATTTAACTCAGTCCTGGGTGGGCTATGCGTCTTTGGCAATCTTTGCGGTTGCCTACAGCTTAGTGATGCTAGAAGAAAAGCTTCACTTGCGAAAATCGAAGCCTGTTTTGCTGGCGGCTGGCTTGATTTGGCTGCTCATTGGTTTTGCCTACTCTCAATGGGGCAATATGGCACCGGCGCATGCCGCGCTAGAGCACAATCTGTTGGAGTACGCCGAGCTATTACTGTTCTTGTTGGTGGCAATGACCTACATCTCGGCGATGGAGGAACGGCGTCTATTCGATGGCTTGAAAGCGTGGATTTTGAGTAAAGGCTACGATTTGAGAAGCCTGTTTTGGATTACCGGGATCCTATCTTTCTTTATCTCGCCAGTGGCGGATAACCTTACCACTGCATTGTTAATGTGTACCATTGTGTTAAAAATTGGCGGTGATAACCCTCGGTTTATTAACCTAGCTTGCATCAACATTGTCGTGGCGGCAAACGCCGGCGGTGCTTTTAGTCCCTTTGGTGACATCACTACCTTGATGGTGTGGCAGGCGGGCAAAGTGACCTTTGCCGAGTTCGGGGCCTTGTTTATTCCGTCTGTGGTCAACTACGTGATCCCTGCCTTTATCATGTCGCTCTTTATCCCACGTACACAACCGGATGTGATGCAAGAGCATGTCGAGCTCAAACGCGGTGCTCGCCGCATCATGGTGTTGTTCTTGCTCACTATTGCCACTGCGGTTGCTTTCCATGGCTTTATCCACTTCCCGCCCGTAATGGGAATGATGATGGGCTTGGCCTACCTGCAGTTCTTTGGTTTTTATCTGCGCCGCACGCTTCCGCGCTCGTTAGCGCGTAAACGTGCTATTGCTGAGGCGAAGAATGATGAGGCGGCACTCCGTCGATTAGGCTCTGTGGTGCCTTTTGATGTCTTCCGCCGGATTTCCCATGCTGAGTGGGACACCTTACTCTTCTTCTATGGGGTGGTGATGTGTGTTGGCGGCCTTAGCTTAATTGGTTACCTATCGCTGGTCTCGAATGTGATGTATCTCGAGTGGAACCCTATTTGGGCGAATACCCTCGTTGGCGTGTTATCAGCGGTGGTGGATAACATTCCGGTCATGTTTGCGGTATTAACGATGAGCCCTGAAATGTCGCACGGTAACTGGCTATTGGTGACGTTAACGGCGGGTGTTGGTGGTAGCTTGTTGTCGTTAGGCTCAGCGGCCGGGGTGGCGCTAATGGGACAAGCACACGGTAAATATACCTTCTTTGGCCACCTAAAATGGGCGCCGGTGATCATGTTAGGTTACTTGGCCTCTATCGGCGTACATCTGGTGCTAAATAGTCATTATTTCCACCTGCAATAAAAGAGCATGAAGCACTAAGTAAAAAGGCCAGTATCGTCCGATACTGGCCTTTTTTACTTTCATTTCAGCGTAAGTTGCAACGTGCCAAAAACGCTACCGTAAGCGGTTAAACCACCATTGTTGGGCAGTGCGCACGGCCAGCAACACGGTGGGAGACACTGCCGAGAAACATACCATCTTTATCTGAGTGGGTGCCATGCGCGCCCATCACAATCAAATCCACCTCTTTGCTTTTGGCAAACTTGATGATGGTTTTGGAAGGACGTCCGCCTTTGACAAACCCACGCACACTCTCGCCACCGTTTTCGACTGCATGTTGTTTGGCTTGCTCAACAATGTTGCGCGCGTATTCGCTCAGGGTCTGATCTGGGATCTGCAATCGATCGGGGCGCACCATCGATAGTGAAGCCTCAAACAAACTGTGATGTTTAAACACACACAATAAGTAGAGCTCAGCATGAGTAAGTTGTTGCAACTCAATCGCTTTATCTAACGCATTTAACGCAGAATATGAGCCATCGACGGCAACCAGTATTCGTTTAAACATCCAATCACTCCTGTTGTTTAGTTACCCAAACGCAATATCACGCAGGAATAACGCAATTTGAGGGAACATCACCAGTAACGCCGCTGACAGAAGCAGCATTGCAATAAATGGCCCCGTTCCACGGATAACTTCCCAATAGGGTTTTTTGAAAATCGCAATAGCGGTGAAAATATCACAGCCAAACGGAGGCGTTGCTGAGCCGATCGCCACTTGCAAGGTGATCACAATCCCGACGTGTACAGGATCAAGACTAGTGGCTTCTATCGCAGGTGCAAATATAGGCGTGAGCACCAAGATAACCACAATCGGGTCAACGAACATACAGGCGACAAAAAAGGCAATTGAAATGGAGGCCAACACACCCATTGGGCCCATTTCACTTATGCCCACCGCCTCGAGAATGGTTTGCGGGATTTGCGCGAAAGAAATGATCCAAGAAAAACCGTTGCCCACGCCGACAAGAATAAAGACCACAGCGGTAATTAGACCTGTTGAGCGTGCGATGGTGAACACATCTTTGCTGCTAAGTGAGCGAAACACGCCAAATTCTAAGATCATCGCATAAAGCACACACACCGCCGCCGCTTCCGTGGGACTAAAGACACCGCCATAAATCCCGCCGACGATGATCAGTGGGAACATCAGTGGCCACAAGGCTTTGCGGGTGGCGGTTATCCGTTCACTCCAGCTCGCTTTAGGCTCAGTCGGCACTTTGTGGACAGTGGCGTAATACAAGCAGTAGAGCGAGAAAAAGGTCAGAATCATTAACCCAGGACCAATCCCAGCAATAAATAGCTCGGCAATGGAGGTTTCTGAGATCACCCCGTAAATGATCATCCCGATGCTGGGTGGGATCAAAAAGGCGATATCACTAGAGTTGATGATCAACGCGAGCGAAAAAGAGTCGCTGTAGCCGGCTCTGAGCAGCTTTGGACGCAATGCCGAGCCAACGGCCACCACGGTCGCTTGTGTTGAGCCAGACACGGCACCAAATAGGGTACAAGAGGTGGCGGTACTGATCGCCAATCCGCCACGGATATGACCAATAAAGGTCATGACCATATCAATCAAGCGGTTAGCGGATTGCCCCCGCGTCATAATGTCGGCGGCGAGAATAAACATAGGAACAGCAATCAGTGAGGCAGGGCGGATGCCTCCCAGCACTTGCTGAATAAACGTGTCCATTTGACCAACGCCGCCAAACATCATGTAAAAACCGGTTAGCGCGGCAGTAATCAAAGGGACCATCATTGGAAAGCCAAGCACGAGCAAGACAATCATGATGAGCATTAACGTCATGGCCATAGTGGTAGGTGCCTATTTAAACTTCACTTTCTGTCTCAGCGTAACCATCGAGGACGCCAGCGGAGAGGTAAACATCGGGTGAGGTGAGATTTTTATAGACAGTCAACCAGTACTGGATGCCGGTGACGATAAAGCCGAGTGGTACCCAGATATAAATCCACCAAATCTCGAAGCCAAGTGCTGGCAATATACGACCGCGGTCATAAACGGAGACAATGTATTGATAAGAAAAATACGCCAACACCAGCATGATAAGGCCTGTGATCAGCGCAATGCTTGTCATTAAAATTTTTCTACCTTTGAAAGGTAGGGTGTCATACAGCGCAGACATACGGATGTGGCGACCATGACGCGCCGCGTAGCCAATCCCTGCAAAGGTGATTAAAACAATTAAAATGCGATTGATTTCGCCAGAAAAAAATAAGCCCTGCCCAAAACCAAAGCGAGCAATAACGTTGACACAGGTATTAAGGGCCATTAGGAGCACACCAGCGGCCAACATGAAGGACTCGATTTTACAAATCAGGGTATCCAGTTTGCCAAGGAGGCCGGGAAGCTCGGAGTGGTACGTGAGAGAGTCGGAATCGGTCATTACGTATTCCTCGGGTAAACAGGCACCGCATGACACGGTGCCTGAGTGATTAGCGACTAGTTAGTAACAGCGTCCAAGTCTTTCTTAAACTGGTTAAGAAGTGCTTTACCGCTTTCACCGGTCATTTCGTAGAAGGTTTCCTCTACCTGTGGCGCACGTGCTTTAAACTTCTCGATTTGCTCATCAGTCAAGCGTGTCACAGTGACTTCATCACTCGACGCTTTGATTTTCTCAAGCGATTCTTCAGCCAAGCCACGGATGTGTTCAACGGTTTGGTTAAACGCATAGTCAGCGGCATCGCGGATCATCGCTTGCTCGTCAGATGACAAGCCGTCAAAGAAGTCTTTATTTGCCATTGAGGCGGTGGTAAACCAGCCGTGGTGCGTAAAGATCAGGTTAGGTGATACTTCGTACAAACCGCCTGACTCAATCCAGAAAATCGGGTTTTCTTGGCCTTGGATCATATTGGTTTGGAGTGCACCGTATACTTCACCCCATGGCAATGGCGTTGGCGTTGCACCAAAGGCTTCATACGTTGATGAAAGCAGTGGGTTAGTCATGACGCGAATTTTCTTACCTTGAAGATCGGCAGGCTCAGTCACAGGCTCATCCGCCGTCATCACCATTTCGCCTTCAGGGTACATCTTAAGCAGCTCAAGGCCTTGCTCTTCATACAGCTCGGGGAAGTCTTCATTTACCGCTTTACTCTGACGGAAAAACTCAATCACGGTTTCCATATCCGTCGGCATCAGGTAAGGGATAAAAAAGATTTGTGCTTCTGGAATTAACGAACCGGTAAAGCCAGGTGATTGGTTAACAAACTGAAGGATACCTGCCTGCGTTTGTTCCATGATGTCGTCGGATTCACCGAGTTCACCGAAACGATAAATCTGCAGCGTATGCTCAGAGTTATCCTCAATATACTCCTTGAACTTGTGTGCATAGACGTCTTGCACGTCACCTTCGTACTCCTCGTGGGCATAACGCCAAGTGTCGGCATTGGCCATGGCTGAGAAGCCTAACGCGGCGGCAACGCATGAAATTGCAGTCAATTGCTTAAGGTGGCTGTAAATGGACATCATGTCCCTCCGATATGTGGATTAGCTTTCACTCGTGGTTAACGAGAGTGTGATTGAGATCGGTTTCTCATCGAGTGAGGTGGCAGCAAGTGCCTGTCTCTCCTATACCCGTAAAAGCATCTGCCGATGTTTTTTAACAAATAGCAGATAATACAGACAGCTTAACCATCAGAGGTGTAAATATTAAAGTCAGATGAATATCAACGTGTCAGCAGTGTGACTTAGATCTCTTTTTAATACTTTTTATGACGATAAACATGGCTCCCTTCAACGTGTCGTTATTCATTAAAATGCGATCAAATCAGCGTTTTAAGGAGTGTTATTGCAATAGAAACGGATAGAAATCAATAGCAGTCGGTTATGACAAAACTGAATAGAGCTGGCACCAAAAAGGTTGGAGGAACTAGGTTTTTTCTATTTTATACTTCCACCTCTAATGAATTGTTGCTGATTTTTCGCGCTAGTCTTCATATTTACCGAGATCATTGGCTAGACGCCCATCGCGTGCATTGGTTCTGGTCGCCGTACAATTCTTGTTATCCGGTTGAAGAAATCCGGTATACTGAGCGGCTTTAGTTTTACGAGGCAGCCCGATGGCCAAGAAAGCAGCAGCCCTTCACATACTGGTAAAAGATAAGTCGCAAGCAACCTCTTTGCTTGATCAGCTTAAAAAAGGGGCAAACTTCCAAACGCTCGCGAAAAAGTACTCGCAATGCCCGTCGGGAAAACGCGGTGGTGACCTAGGCGAATTTCGTCGCGGTGATATGGCACCGCCTTTCGATAAAGCCGTTTTCAGTGGCGAGTTATTGCGCCCGCTCGGGCCGATAAAAACCAAATTCGGCTGGCACATTATCAAAGTCTTGTATCGCAACTAATCCTATCGCTCACGATCTATGGATAGCATCGGCGCGAGGACGCTGAAACTGTCATAAAGATTAACCGCCATAAATTGAAGTCGCGCACATTGATTACCGGTAAACGGCCACGGATAAAGTGGTAAAATTGAACTGTGCCCTAATTAACGTATTCCTGATGTTTAAACTTGATGCACCGACACTGCTCATTACTCTGACTGCAATCCAATGGCTGCTGGCGGGTTTTTTGTTGGTTCAAAATCGTAAAGAGCCTGGTATCAATGGGTGGGCGGTGTCTCTGTTTATCCACGGTTTTAGCAACCTATTCTTATTTGCCCGTCCGCATCTTCATCCTTACATCGGGATCGTTTTTTATAATGCTTGCGTGATGGTGGCCTTTTCGTTTAGCCATTGGGCGTTGGGACAAGTGTTTGCGCGCTATGTGCCACGTTGGCAGTTAGTGCTGCCCGTGATTCTGTCGGCGGTACTTATGTCATCACACCTTGATGACATTGGGAGTCGCGTGGTTTACGCGAGCTTGATCGTCAGTATGCAGTTAGGGCTGATGACACAAACCATTGTAAGTAGTACGAACATAGGGGGCCAGCGTTTAAAGCGTTGGCTCATCATGGTGATGGGTGGATTCAGTGCTGCCTATGTAGGCAGGGCGACATTTGCCCATTTCTATCCTGATCTATTTACTCAACTGCTGGGCACCTCGCTCTTACAAGCAGGGCTGATTTTGTCGGGCATCGCCTACAGCGTGATCAATACCCTGATTATCTTTATGTATAAGCTGGAGCGTGTGCACGAGAAGCTCCACCGCGAAGCGACTCGAGATAGCTTAACGGGGCTGTTTAATCGCCGCGCCTTTTTGGCGAGAGCGAAACGGCGTGTTGATACAGCCGCTTTTCCAATCAGCGTGTTGATGATTGACTTGGATGATTTTAAAGCCATCAACGACTCATTCGGCCACTCGGTTGGCGATAATGTATTGATACATTGTGCAGACGTTTTCGAACAAGTCATTGATGACCAGGGTGTTGTTGGACGTTTGGGCGGAGAAGAGTTCGCGGTCGTGCTGCCCTACTGTGACAGTGCTAATGCACAACGGTTATCTGCAGAATTACTGTACGCTGTTCAAAGCAGTGGCTCAGAGCTTGAAATGAGCTTGTCTGCCAGCATCGGAGTGACGACCACCATCGAGGTGCTCGACATTGATTGCTTATTGGCGCAAGCGGATGATGCCCTCTATTGTGCCAAGCATGAAGGGAAAAACACATTTAAGGTGCACCCCCCTACACGCCATTCCCAGATCAAAGCTGGTTAAGAACCAGCTTGAAGAGCCAAACCCATTTCGTTCCCCACTGTTTCGACATCCGTTATAAAGGCCAGCGAGGGTTGCTTAATCCTCAGCTAAACAATGACTACGCCTTGCTTATCATCCTCATACAAATGGTCAAAGGAGGAGGGCTGCATGTGTATAGCGCTTATAATTTTGACCATTGAATAAGCCCATCTATAACGAGAACACGGTGATGCGCGAACGCGATGAGGAAGACATGAACGGTTTACAAGACACCCAATCATCAGGCGCCAATGTTATTTTGCATGCTTTTGATTGGAAATATGCGGACGTTGCCCAACGCGCGGCGGAGATCAGCGCGCTAGGGTATGGCTCGGTGCTGGTGTCTCCCCCGATGAAAAGCGAACAAGACGAACGCTGGTGGCTTAGGTATCAGCCGCAAGATTATCGTGTAATTGAAAATGCGCTTGGTAACACCACAGACTTTAAAGCAATGGTTGCAGCGTTAAACCGTGTTGGCGTGCTTACGTATGTTGATGTGGTCTTCAACCATATGGCCAATGAAGCGCATATTCGCAGCGACTTGAATTACCCCAGCCAAGCAGTGATGGCGGCCTATCACGCGCACAAAGACCACTATCGCACATTGACCTTGTTTGGTGATTTATCCGAGCCACTGTTTACTGAGCATGACTTCGTCGAAGCATTTGGCATACAAGATTGGAAAGACACCTGGCAAGTACAAAACGGGCGCATTAGCGGTGGCGCGAGCGATCCAGGCTTACCGACACTGCGAGTGTGTGATCATGTGATAGCGCAGCAACGCGCTTACCTCAAGGCGTTAAAAGCAATTGGTGTAAAAGGTTTTCGGATTGATGCGGCTAAGCACATGACCCTAGAGCACCTCAAGCGCGTATGGACCGATGATATTACCCATGATGC
The DNA here is from genome assembly GCF_001995985.1 of Salinivibrio sharmensis. Taxonomy (GTDB): domain Bacteria; phylum Pseudomonadota; class Gammaproteobacteria; order Enterobacterales; family Vibrionaceae; genus Salinivibrio; species Salinivibrio sharmensis. The sequence continues at coordinate 30,076 of NZ_MUFC01000024.1, forward strand.
GCATATTTTCGGCGAAATTATTACCGACGGTGGTGCGAGCAAAGAAGAATATGAACTCTTTCTGGCTCCTTATTTACAAGAAACATGTTTAGGTGCTTACGACTTTCCACTGTTCTCAACGCTTTATCAGGTTTTATTCAACCAAGGCAGCTTCAAATCCTTGATTGACCCTTATTGCTTCGGCCAAGCCTTATCGAAAGGGCGCGCAATCACCTTTGCCATTACCCATGACATTCCCAACAATGATGTATTCTTGGATTTGGTGATGGACGAAGCGAGCGAGTGGCTTGCTTACGCGTATATCTTGGGGCGTGATGGTGGCGTCCCACTGATTTATACCGATCTTGATACCAGTGGTATCAAAGGGTTGAGCGGCCAACCGCGGTGGCTAAACGCGTGGCAAGATCCAAAGATGGTGCAAATGATTGCCTTTCATAATTTAACCCATGGTGAGCCCATGAGCGTCTTGGAAGCGACCGATGATTGGCTAGTGATTCAACGGGGCGAGGCAGGAATATTGGTGTTAAATAAATCCCTGGAACCGCAATCACTCTCAGTGACACTGGAAAGAGATTGGACTGACCTGCTCACGGGTGTCACGCTCTCGAGTGGGCAACATATTGATGTCGCCGCCCAATCGGCGATGATGCTCGTGCCGGCGTAATGCTGTTGCGAGCGGCCATTCTATTGGCGATAAAGTACTGATTCATTGTGATGACGTGTTTGAACCAGTGATTGATGGCCAAGGTGTTGTTGGCCCAAGCCGATGATGCGCTTTATCAGGCGAAGCATGATGGAAAAAATACCTTTAAAGTGTACGTCTCGGCACTGGAAAGTGTCTCTCATGACGCCGAGCATATACCTAATATCGCTTGATGTATGCATATCTAGATTTCATGCACAAAATTGACTTCACCGATGAGGTTCATTATTCTCCGACGCTCATGTTGATATTTCGACTCTCTATTATGGCTTATATTCTATTTAAGAACTTCGTAAGAAGGCTGGGCTTCGCGCAAATACACGATGAAGTGTTGCTCGGAGCTTAACATCAAATCTTCATCAGATATTGTCATACGCCATCCGCGTAGGGCTCTCAGTATCTGATGTAAAGACGCGATAGAGAGTGAGGCCGGTGATGCTCCATCACCGGCCTTTTTGCATTCTGATCACAGCAGAATGCATTCATTTTAATGATGACGAAAGGCCGGTACTTGTTACCGGCCTTTTTTTATGGATAAGAAACATGAGTTTATTAGTAATTGAAAACCTCCGTTTTCAAATTGAGGAAAAAGTGTTGTACCAAGGTGCGAGCCTAGTGCTACATCATGGTGAACATGTTGGCGTGACGGGTGCGAACGGGGTGGGGAAAAGTACCCTGTTAAAAATGCTGCAAGGGGAACTGCTGCCGGATAGTGGCGAGATTGTTTGGCAACCGAATATCCAAGTCGGTTATTTAGACCAGCATTTAACGTTCGACCCAACACTGTCTATCTATGACTTTATGGCGTTGGCATATCGCGATCTTGTTGAGGTTGCGCGAGCGTTAAATGCTATCTACGCATCGATGTCGGTGGACACGTCAGACGCGGTGCTTGCCAAAGCAGCACGACTGCAAAGCCAATTAGAGGCACAAGATTTTTACCGTATCTCCCATCGTATCGAGCAGGTCTCGGCTGGGCTGGGTATCGCGCCGTTGGGCATGCAAACCGCAATGGGCCAGTTGAGTGGCGGTCAACGGCATAAAGTGATGTTGGCAAAGTTACTGCTGGAACAAGCCGAAGTGATGTTACTCGACGAGCCGACTAACTTCCTCGACGCTGAGCACGTTGCTTGGTTGGCGGAGTTTCTAAACCAGTATACGGGTACCTTTATGGTGGTGTCGCATGATGAGGCTTTCCTCGAATCGATCACGACGGCGATTGTTGATATCGACCAGAGCAAGATACGCAAATACAGAGGAGCGTATCAGCAAGCGATGGCACAAAAGGCGCAGCAAAGTGAAACACGGCACAAGCAATACCTCGCACAGCAGAAGAAAATGGATAAGTTGGCCACCTATATTCGCAAGAACGGCGCAGGTGTGAATGCGCGTATTGCCAAGGGGCGCAAGAAACAGCTTGCGAAAATGGTGCCGATTGAAAAAAATCAGACGCGTGAGCCGGTAAGCTTTGCGTTCCAATACAAACCATTACGGTCGCAACATGTCTTGGCCGCCAAGGAGTTGCAGATTGGCTATCGAACGCCGCTTTTGCCGCCGTTGTCACTTCAGATTCAACGGGGCGAAAAAGTCGCGATTATTGGCTTCAATGGCTTGGGCAAATCGACATTGTTAAAAACCTTACTGGGGGAAATCCCTGCACTACGGGGCCACATTGACACGGAAAACGGTATACAGTGGGGATATTTTGAGCAAGGCTTACACTGGCGCTTTCCGGAAAGCTCTCCGGTTCAGGCCGTGTGTGGGGTAGGCCAGCTCACAGATAAAACCGCGCGCCAGACGCTGGCTGAATGTGGTCTCAGTGGTAAAAAGGCGGTGCGGCCATTGCATACATTGAGCGGGGGTGAGCAAACCAAAGTAAAGCTTTGTTGTTTAGCCGTGATGGCAACCAATGTACTGGTGTTAGATGAGCCCACCACACATCTTGATGTCGATGCAAAAATGGCGTTGCAGCACGCCCTTAAAGCGTATGTAGGCACCGTAATTGTGGTTTCTCACGAGCCACAATTTATTGAGCACTGGCCGGATAAGGTGATCGATATGACCCAGCTTTAGTAGCTAACGCGTTGGTAATAGTCTCGTCAGTAACAGCGAGGTCGCGTGATGCGGCCTCGCTTATATTTTTGCTATTTATGGGTAAATTTGTATTTTTTGCTAAAAAAGGCTAAATTTGGCGGGGTTGGTTAACAGGGACGAATAATGGCTACAGAAAGCGAGGCACCCATTGCGGTGATCAGTGGCGATCTGGTGGATTCGACCGCCTTAAATCGAGATGAGTATGAGCGAGTACTGGCGCAAATCAAAACCATACAAGCCCATATTTCACAAGCGCATAGCGCTAATCAGCACAGCATTATACGCGGTGATGAGTTTCAATCTGTGATCCATGATGTGGCGAACGCGCTTCATTATGTCGTGATGTATCGTGTTGCGATCAAAGCATTGGGAAAACCGTTTGATTGTCGCATCAGCTTTGCGATTGCCGAGCAAGCGGATTTGCGTGAGGCGGTGGCAGAGTCGATGGGACAAGCGTTTGTGCTATCTGGTCGCGGCTTAAAAGCAATGAAAAACCAGCGGCTGGCTTTTTTCTGCGCCAATACCGATCTTGAAGACAGATTTGCATTGCTGATCCGTTACCTTGACCGGCAGCTCAGCGATGCGACGTCTCGTCAATGCGAAATGATGCTGCCTTTATTACAGCGCGATCAACCACTCGCGTATGGCGAGTTAGCGGCCGCACTTGGGGTCGCGAATGCAACCGTGAGTAAGTCCCTTAAAGCGGCGGGTTGGGGGCTTATCGAGGCATTGTTGGCCGAGTTTCAGCAAGCCGTGGAGGCACACGTATGATGGCCTTCCTTTCTTTGCTGGTTCCCTTGTTACTGACTCATCTTATTTATGATTTCTATCTACAGCCTACGAATTGGTGGACGAAATCGACACCACGCGCGCGAATAATGGATTGGGCGGTAGGACCGCTCCTCTACGGTTTATGTTTACTGGTACCTGCGGTATTTTGGACTCAAACCGTCTCGCCGCTGTTGGGCGTATTGGCGGTTGGCATAATCACCAAGCGCGTAGTGGCAGTGCTTGATGGCCAACTTGTCGCTCAGTCATCACTGGCCCGTTTCTCGGTGAGCCAAGGCATACACCTTTTGGTACTAGGGCTCATTGCCCTGAGTTTTGTGGCGCAGCCACCTTGGGTTGGGCTGACCGAGATGCCTCTATTCAGCGAGATCGTCGTGATTGGCACGGGCTATTTATTGATCTTAAAGCCGACATCAGTATTGATTGGTCATGTGTTACAGCGCTTTACGGTCACGTTAGACTCACCCTCTGATCATCAACATGATTATCATGGCCTCGTAGCTGCGGGGGCGTTGATTGGCTATTTAGAGCGTATCTTGATCCTGACCTTTACCTTACTTGGCAGCTATACGGCCGTCGGTTTTGTGCTGGCAGCTAAGTCGATTTTCCGCTTTGGTGAGCTGACGCGGTCTGCGGATCGCAGCCTGACCGAATACGTTTTAATTGGCTCGCTATTATCGGTAGTGATCACGACATTAGTGGGCGTTGTGATCACACAAAGCCTCATTTTGCTTTAATTAACCTTCTATGGCTAAAATATAAGAATTAGCCTTTTTTAGCTAAAAGATGGACGGATATTAAGAAACGATGCGTCAGTCGTTTAGTGAACGATAAAAAGAACATTATTTATTGGAACTTGTTGGGTAACTTCAGGTCGGTAACAAAATGCTTATTTGTTAACATACTGCTATGGCTAAATAAACCTGAAGGAAAAGTATGCCTAGACACATTTTATTCACCGGAGCATTGGCGGTGTCTTTGCTCTCAGGGTGCAGTTTTCAAGGAGAGTCACACGTGAAAGCTTCCAGCCCAGGCGAACTGAGTGCGCCTGTCGCGAAAAAAATCCCTCATGAAATGACCATTCACGGCGACACGCGCGTGGATAACTACTATTGGATGCGTGACGATGCACGCCAAGATCCCGATGTGATCGCCCATCTTAATCAAGAAAACGCTTATGCCGACCAGGTGCTCGCGCACACTGAGCCAATGCAGGCCAAACTATTCGATGAAATCAAAGGGCGTATCGTCAAAGACGATGCCTCGGTGCCCGTCAAAAAAGGCAGTTATTTCTATTCCAGCGAAGTGGAAGGGGATAATGAGTACCGTACTTACGTGCGAGCGAAAGACTTTGCCGGCACCGACAAAACGGTAATTTTGGATGTCAACGCGCTCGCGAAAGGGCATGAGTTTTACAGCATTGGCCAACTCAGTGTCAGCCCAAACGAAAACCTATTAGCCTATGGGGAAGATACCCTTAGCCGCCGCGTTTATACCATTCAAGTCAAAGACCTCACCACCGGTGAGTACCTCGATGATAAGATTGAAGGCGCCTCGAGCAGTATTGTGTGGCAGAACGACAATCAAGCCTTCTACTACATCAAAAAAGATCCGCAAACTTTGCTGGGGTATCAGGTGTATCGCCACCGTCTGGGCACGCCGCAATCCGCTGATGATTTAATTTACGAAGAAACGGATACCAGCTATTACACCGGCTTGAGCAAAAGCAAAGACGGTGAGCAGATCTTTATTTGGCACTCCAGCACTGAAACCAGCGGCGTATCGCTCGTGGATGCCAATGATCCGAATGCCACCGCCCAAGTGTTTTATCCGCGAGAAACCGGCATCGAATATGACGTGGCGAAGCGTGGCGAGTGGTATTACATCTACACCAACTACCAAGCGGTGAACTTCCGCTTGATGAAGGTACACCAAAGCGAGCGTGACGATCGCAGCCAATGGCAAGATGTGATCGCGCCAAATGATAAAGTGCAGTTGGTTGATTTCACTTTGTTCGACAACCACTTGGTGTACGAGCAGCGCGAAAATGGCTTGCCGCGTACCACGGTGCGTAACCTCACCACTGGGGAGGAGTATCAGCTTACGTTTAACGACTCAGCTTATGCGTCCTACCTGACCGGCAATGCGGAAATGGACAATATCGCGGTGCGCGTGTATTACACCAGCTTGACCACGCCGGGCACCTATTACGAGTTTGACTTGGCGTCGGGTGAGCGTGAAATGCTCAAACAAAACCAAGTGCTGGGCGATTTTAATCCGGACAACTACCAATCCGAGCGGGTGATGATCACCGCACGTGATGGTGCAAAAGTCCCTGTGTCTTTGGTGTATCGTAAAGACCGCTTCAAAAAAGATGGTACCAACCCGATTTATCAATACGGTTACGGCTCCTACGGCGCCACTATGGAGCCCACTTTCTCCACCACGCGTTTAAGCTTGTTGGATCGCGGCTTTGTCTTCGCGATTGCGCATATTCGCGGTTCTGAAATGCTAGGACGCCCTTGGTATGACGATGGCAAAAAACTCAACAAAAAGAATACTTTTAACGACTTTATTGATGTGACTAAAGCACTGACCGCGCAAGGCTATGGCGATACTGACAAGGTGTTTGCGGTCGGCGGCTCAGCCGGTGGCTTGTTAATGGGGGCGATCATCAACCAAGCGCCAGAGCTGTATTTAGGCGTAGCCGCGCACGTGCCGTTTGTGGATATCGTCACCACCATGTTGGATGAGTCGATTCCACTGACCACCAACGAGTATGATGAGTGGGGCAACCCGAATGACAAAACTTACTACGAGTACATGCTTAGCTATTCACCGTACGACAATGTCAGCGCGCAAGATTACCCCAACTTGCTGGTCACCACAGGCTTGCATGACTCACAAGTGCAGTACTTTGAGCCAATGAAATGGGTCGCAAAACTGCGTGAGCTCAAAACCGATAACCATACATTGGTGTTTAAAACCGATATGGAAGCCGGCCACGGCGGCGCATCGGGGCGCTTTAAGCGGATTAAAGAAGATGCATTGGAATATGCTTTCTTCTTAGATTTACTCGACAAACAGGGTAACTAAGTTGACGACTAAACGTTGAAGATCGAAAAAGCGCCGCTAGCGGCGCTTTTTTTATGCGGGTAGAGACGCGATAAGCACGCTCACTGCAGGTAAAAAGTGATCAGGTTTACTGATTGTTCTCCGCATCTTCGCGCTTGATCACCTTGTGGCCTTCTTCGGTCACGCCATTTTTCCAATAGCTGCTGATGTAGATAAACTCGCGCTCAACATCACGATCATTGCGGAAGTACTGACGCAGTGCGCGCATGCTTTCAAACTCACAGGCACACCACACGGACACTTGCCCGGCTAACCAAGGCTGAGCTTTTACCGTCTCGGCCAACGTCGGGGTGGTCAGCCAAATAATCTCCATCCCCGCGGGGGCGTCGAGTGGTTGAGCATCCTCTGCGGTATCGAGCTGGATCACTGCATAACCTTTGGCATCGTGAGGCAAGGTCTTGATCTTGGCCGATAGTGCCGGCAACGCGGTCATATCGGCCGCCATAAAGAACCAATCCGCATCGCGATTAATCGGCGCAATCGTCCCAGGGCCGGCAATATTAATGGTATCGCCCACTTGGGCATTCAGAGCCCAGCGCGCGGCAAAACCACAGTCGGCTTGCTCGATTTGATGACGAACCATATCCACTTCAATTTGCTGCTGGCTAGGCATAAAGCGGCGAATGGTGTAGGTACGCATCACGGGGCGCTCGCCTTCTGCTAATCCGCTCAGATCGGTGTTTCCCGCTTTATCAAACAGTAACTTGATATAGCCGCCTTCACAGTCAGCGGGGAAGTTCGCGAATGCGTCGCTTTGTAAGGTCAAGCGTTGCATATTAGGTGTGACGGTTTGGGTATCGATAACGTGAGTGAGGTGATAGTTTGGCTGTTTCATATTATCTAACTTAAAATCATTAT
>NZ_MUFC01000025.1 GCF_001995985.1 Salinivibrio sharmensis
GCGTTTTCCAATAGGACTACGTTTTTTTTCTTTCTTTCTTTACTTTTCTTTACATTCCAAGCATGTCTGAAATTTTCGAAAAATTTCTTTTTTGTATTTTCAGGGATGAGGTCATAGACAGCAACAATGACTGACTTCATGTCTTCATTGCTTGAAGGTGTCCAAGTGTATCTTATTTCGTATCTTTTTTTTATGTAATCATAAGCCCACATGAGCTGATTGCTGTGACAGCCATCTAACCACTTTATCATTTCAGTCCTTCTGGCGTTTTTTCTCCATTCATTTTTTAAATGATTTGACAGAAGTTTTTCTTCATGCTCTAAAAAATTTGAATGAATGAGACAGTTCTCTATTTGTTTTCTTTTTTCTTCTGTTGTGCTTTGGCGTTTTTCCTGCAAATAAATGCCTTCTATTTTTAGAGGTTTTGTTATTTCTATATCCGTGACAACCCCTGTGTCTGTCTCTTTATATAAAATGTATCCTATCTCTTTGTTTATGTTTTTTATTATGTAGCACCATAGCCAATTAATCTTTCTTTCTTCGCTTAATATACTCTTGAAGTCATAGTTTCTCACTTTACTTTTATGTAGTTCTATTTTTGTTTTTTCTATTGTTTTTTTGATCTTGTTTTCGTCTGTTTTTACTAGCTGGAGGAGTCTTTCATTTATTGTTTTTTTGGGGCTTATCTCAAATTCTTCGGCTATTATTTCTTCTTCCTCGTCACTTGATTCTAAGAGGCCTTTGTTTCTGAACTTCCGCAAAAAGAAAAGGAGATCCCTTTCCGTTCTTATCGACCTTGCGAGATGTGCAGATAATTTTCTATTTAGCATTTCAGTGCTTCTCCTTTTTTATATTTTATTTCTTATAACACCTACTTTTTTCTACCTAAAGTGGCTTTTTAAAAGTGGATTAATAAGTGTGATTGGTGTCACGTTAATTCAGTGGGGATCTGATTTTAGTGATTATAAGGTGACTGAAATGATTATAAGGTGACTGGAGTGATTATAAGGTGACTAAAATGACTAGAGTATCCTCTGGGATACATAGATTTAGGTAGTTATAGGCTCATAACTTCCACATGCTCAGATCGTCGGTGACAGAGGGAGAGGCTAGGTTGGCTGGTGGGTGACATGGTCACAGGAGTAAGGGGAGTTGTCGGTATAGTAATATACGTATTAGCTCTTCTCTTCATATACCCATTACCAGTAAAGAAGATAAGGTAAAAAATAATCTAACTAGTGTTCCTTTGTAGTACTCACAGAGGAGCATGAGATGGACACACATACCTACAAAGACTTTCCTATCCTTCTACCTATCAATGAATGTAAGGCACGTTACTTAGAGAAAATACGCAATATGTTAGCTGATGGTTATCAGGACTATAATAACCTCACTGTTGCTCGTCTTGACTTAAGGTTTCCAGCTACTGATGAGTCTGATGACTTTCTGAAGCGTGATGAGGCCCTCTCCTTCGAGCGATGGAAAAAAGGCACGATTAAACGATTTATTCGAGCTATTGAATTAGAAATGGCAAAGCAAGAGTGTGAGAAGCGAGCGAAGGGTAAGCGGGTGCATCGTTGTAAGGTGCGATATGCTTGGGCAAGGGAGCGTAATCATTCACACAACGATCATTATCATTTCGCGTTGGTATTAAACAAGGATAGGTTTTATTGCTGGGGGAAGTTTGAGAACGTCGAATGCGGTGATGGTTTATATAATATCATTGTCCGTGCCTGGGCGAAGGCAATCGGCCTGTGTAACAATCAAGCGATGGGGTTAGTGCATATCCCTGATAATAGCATTTACTACCTTCACGGACGCCCTGAGAGCTCTGAGCGCGCTGAGCAGGAGTATAAAGATATATTCTATCGACTAAGCTATTTAGCCAAAAAAAGAACCAAGCGTCGCAACGAGGGGTTTCGTTGCTTTGGTTCTAGCACCAAGTAAATCGTGCACAATCGTTTTTTATTGATGATATATATTTAAAATCCCGTCGGCCGTACTGTCATGGTGCGGCCTTACCTCATATCTCTAAGGCAATAAAATCATTGTCGACATCCTCCTGTGTAATACCAATATAACGAAGCGTGATGCCTTCTGAGGTATGGCGCAGCATTTTCATCACCCGACCAATATCTTTTGTGGCTTGATACAACATATAACCGCGTGTTTTTCGCATTGAGTGCGTCCCTAACGAGAGGTTGAGCTCTTGCCCGACCTGTTGAAAGGCGAGAGTAACAGCGCGCCGAGAGAGCGGTTTAGGCGGCAACTGCTTAATCTGCTGACAGCGGTGAGATTGAAACAGGTAGACGTGATCAGGATGGTCTGCCCGTATCTTTTCAATGCGCGCCAGTGTTTTGGGGTTGAGCTGGATATCAGCAATCTTACCTGTCTTACGCTCTTTGATTTGCAATCGGTCACCATGGATATCGTCGAACCGAATCGCAAGCAGATCGGAGATACGTAACGCCAGGTTTAACCCGATATACCAGACGTCGGCCATTTGGCGATGATAACGAATACTCAATAGGTGGCCGATAAGCTGAACAGTCTCAGCATCTTTGATGGCTTGAACTTCTGACATGGCTTACTTCCTTTTTTCTTCACAGATGGAGGTTTTGAGAAGCACAGAGCGGCAGCGACAGCCGGACCCTTGTTGCGCCAGGGTTGGCTGCTTCCCGTTTTAACATAATGAGAAGCAGGGAAAGGTATCGCTGCCTGTGTGCATACGTGACGTGTAAAAATGGGCTGTGAAGCCGCTACACGACTGGGATCCAGCCTCGCTCGGCGAAAGACACACAGTCTTCACCGACAACCACATGATCTAAAACGCGAACATCAATAAGGCCCAACGCTTTGATCAATTTGTCAGTGATATGGCGGTCTGCCTGTGACGGCTCAGCAATCCCGGATGGGTGGTTGTGCGCAAAGATAACGGCGGCTGCATTGTGACTCAGTGCCGCTTTCGCCACTTCGCGTGGATAGATAGACGCGGCATCAATAGTGCCAAAGAACAGGATATCGAACTGTATTAGCCGATGTTGGTTATCCAGCAGCATCAACGCAAACACTTCACGATCATACGCGCCGAGTTTGAGTTTTAAGTACTCCATCACGTTGTTAGGGCTCGTGAAGGTGCCTTCGCGTTTGTACTTTTGTGCCAGTGCTTCTGCCGCGTGCTCTAAGAGCTGGTTCAACTCAGATGGCTGATGGGCAGGGTAGTTGTCTGCAGGGGTAAACAGGGGAGTGTGTGACGTACGCATAGGGAGTCTCCTTTAAGTGATTGATGTGGCTATGCGTATCGATGACATATATCTGAAATCAGGTTGGTTAGGAGAGTGGGTGCAAGAGGGGAGGGTGAAACCGGTAAATCTTTACGTGCGCGGAAATCTCATGAGTCCAATAACGGAGTAACATCATGAGATTAATTAAATTGAGCGAAGTAAAACACATGACAGGCCTTGGCCGTTCAACCATCTACAACCTGATGAAAGACGGCACCTTTCCGAAAAGTGTGCCCCTTGGAGGCAGAGCGGTCGCGTGGGTAGAAAGTGAAGTCGAAGAGTGGGTGATGGCAAGGATAGCGGAGAGGGATAGCGCGGTGGACTTCTGACTAGGGCATTTTAGAGTCAAAGAGTAAACTGGGTACCTCACCTTGCGCTAAATATTGCCAGCTTTGACGCCCCTTGTGACGCCTAGTCTATAGAAGAAAAAGGGGTTTCAATGTATCATTATACTGTAATCACTTTTCACTATTGCGAATAACCTATGGCTAGCTCCAACCATATCAAAGCTTTGCTGCAATCACATATTGACAGAGATGACGACCGGTTCGTTTCTGTTGCGCTCCAGGTAGCTGCTCATGAAGCTAGGAATGGTCATGGCAAGCTTGCGCAAGAGCTGAAAGGACTAGTTGAAAAAGCGAAGAAGAGAAGCGCGAGCAATTTACCGGTTTCCATTGCAGCTGGTGTTAAAGATGCTTCTGGCTTACTGGTTACAACTCATCCTCAATTGCGCTTCTCAGACTTAATTGTATCTAGCGCCGTTAAAGGGCGATTAGAGCGGTTGGTCAAGGAACAAAAGCATCTAACAACGCTCAAGAACCACGGCCTCTCTCCCAGGAGAAAGCTCCTGCTGGCAGGGATGCCTGGTACAGGGAAAACGTTTACTGCGTCAGTTTTAGCTGGAGAACTAGACTTTCCTCTTTTCGAGGTTCGTTTAGATGCTGTGATTACAAAATATCTCGGTGAGTCGTCTGCTAAGCTTCGGCAAATATTTGATACGATAAAAGAAGTTCGTGGTGTTTACTTTTTTGATGAGTTTGATGCCCTAGGATCTCATCGTGGTTCGAACAATGATGTTGGTGAAGCCAGACGTGTTCTGAATAGCTTTTTGCAGATGATTGAGCAAGATGACTCCAATAGCGTCATAGTCTGCGCAACAAACCATATTGAAGCGCTAGATCATGCGTTATTTCGTCGTTTTGATGATGTGGTTCGATATGAATTGCCGTCGGAAGACGAAATAACAAAGCTGTTTCGTTCTCGTTTAGAGCCATACGTAGCGAAGAATTTTTCTTGGAAGCGGCTTCCCACGATTGCTCAAGGGTTGAGCAATGCAGAGATAACTTTAGCTGCAAATGATGCAATCAAAGAAATGTTGATTCATGGTTACAGCTCAATTAGCACTAAAATGCTGATGCAGGCCATTGAGGATAGGAAAAGTATTAGCCAGCACTTTATGGAGTAAAAGGATTTTGAATGGCCAAAAAAAACGAATTTGATAAACCCCACTTCTTTTTCAGCTCCTCCGGCAGTCCTCATGAGTTTACGTCTCGCTCCCCAGGAGGCTCAAACAAGGTAGTGATTCCTGCTCAGGACAGGGCTTCTCACAGCGAAAAGCTACGCCAAGATATCCAAAATGTTGCTACTGACTTAACGGACCTTAAACGGAGCATTCCTGCATCGGAGCTCTCAATGGGCGTTGGTATTCAGGTTGAGTTTGAAAGCTTTCCAGACGTTGGCATGGCCGTTCAGAGTCTTGCTAATGATCCCCAAGGTATTGTGCTACACAATGTCAAAACAGTGGAGCAAGATGGACAGAATACGACTCTTGCGACGGCGTATGTGCCAGAGGGTAAGTTAAGCTTCTATCAAAAAAAGCTGAATGATTACGAAAAATACAAAAAAAATTCGAACGGTGTCGCGGCTGACCATCAAAAACTGATTGATTCAATAAAATCTATCAAGCGTGCTGCTTTCTCTGCTATCTGGGCTGACGATATCAGTCTTCTGCCCGAAGACAAAGAAGCGGATGTTTGGTGGGAAGTATGGTTAGCAACACCGAGGAATAGTCGCCAAACCCATAACCACTACCTTGAAATAGTCTCTGATTTTTCTCGATTAGCGAGACTCGCTGAGATTGAGGTCTCTGAAGTTCAGCTTCGTTTTCCTGAACACACTGTTGTTCAAGTAAAAGCTAGTCAAAGAAAGCTTGAAGAAAATGCAACACTCCTCTTTAGGGTATCAGAGATACGTTACCCGAAGGTCACGGCGGAATTTTTTGATGCGATGGAGCCTACAGAGCAGCAGATGTGGTCTGATGAGCTTCTTAACCGTCTAAATCATACCTATACAGCCGACTCCCCTTATATTTGCATAATCGACTCCGGCGTGAACGTAGAGCACCCATTGCTGTCTTGCTTTGCTGATTTGCCAGATCAGAGAACAATAACAGATGACGATGATCCTACTGATGCGATAGGTCATGGCACAAGTATGGCTGGTTTAGCGATGTGGGGAGATCTCACTGATAAGTTAAGCTCGACAAATACTGAAACCATTACCCATCGGCTAGAGTCAGTGAAAACCATTAGATTTAATGGTGATAATGCTGGGAAGTCTCTGGGGAGAGTAACCGAAGATGCGGTATCAGAAATAGAGATCTATGAACCCGAACGTTCACGAATTTATTCCATGTCACTGTCATCAGGAAAAGGAACGGATAGAGGCCGGGCGTCATCGTGGTCGAGTGCAATGGATATGCTTGCGGTCGATTTTCTGGGCGAAGGGACACTTCCTAGGCTGTTCACTGTTTGTGCAGGGAATACAGCCCCTGTCGGAAGCTTTGAGTATCCACAGCGTAATTATCTAAGCGATGTACATGACCCTGCTCAAGCTTGGAATGTGTTAACTGTCGGCGCATATACCGAGAAAGATGTCATAACAGAACCAGGCGACTATAAACCATTGGCACCCAAAGGGGGGCTTTCTCCCTATTCAACTACATCTCTTGAGTGGGAAAGGAAAAATTCGCCGATTAAGCCAGAGATTGTGTTCGAGGGCGGTAATATTGGGCGAGACGATATTGGTTGTGCTGGTATGCCAGATTTAGAGCTACTCACAACCAATCATGACTTCTCTAGACGACATTTTCGATGTGCAAATGCAACCAGTGCTGCTACTGCATTAGCTGCAAGGTTTGCTGCTCAGATCCTATCGAAGTATCCAAAGCTTTGGCCTGAAACAGTAAGGGCTCTAACGGTACACTCCGCCGATTGGACGGATGAAATGTACTCACTGATTTCTGCGGAGCGAGGTAATGGCAACATTAGAAAAGCTGATATGGCCAAATTGGTACGCAAAGTTGGCTTTGGTGTACCCAATTTGGATAAAGCACTAAGCAGCGCAAGCAATTCGTTATATATGGTGGTTCAGGATGAACTGCAGCCATACATAAGACCAAAACCGGGAAAAGCTAAGACTAAAGATATGCATCTACATGACCTGCCATGGCCCGTTGATGAACTACAAAAAGTTGGTGAAGCGGATGTAGAGCTCACGATTACTTTGTCATACTTTATCGAGCCAAATCCATCTAGTCGCAATGCATTAGACAAATACAGTTATGCCAGCCATCAGTTAAGATTCGACGTTAAGCACCAGGGTGAATCTGACCATCAGTTCATGCTAAGGATTAATGCTAAGGCCGAGGGTGAAAAACCGGAATCCTTAGCCGACGGAAATTGGTTACTAGGAAAGCAGCAACGTCATAGAGGATCAATTCACAAAGATGTTTGGCGAGGTAGTGCTGCAGATCTTGCTGCACGAGGAAAGATAGCCGTTTATCCTGCTAATGGCTGGTGGAAGACCCGACAGGCTCATGAAAAGTACCATTCAAAAGCTCGCTACGCGTTAGTAGTGTCACTCTCCGTTCCAGAGGTTGATGTGGATTTGTATAGCGAAGTTAAAACTATTATCGACTCAAAAGTTGCTACCCAAGCATTGGTAGAGACCTAGACACTATTTTTGGAGGCATCATGGCTTTGAATCATGGCCAGTTGATGGAGCAATTCCAGCGTGCAGCAGAGAAGGCTGCCATTCATTCTGAGCGTGACGAGTTCATATATGATTTTCTGCATGCATTAGAGCGACCCAAAACGACTATAACTAAACTACGAAATGGAGACCCGACTACCAACGTTGCTAAAGTTCCGGGTGCCATCGCAGTACGTCAAAGCTTTTTCTTTGAGCCCGTTGAGGATGGTCGTGACGTTCACGAAGTTTTAACTCAACGAATTAACGATCCTAGTGTTATCGCTGGTAAAAAGGATGACCCCCGCGTCGTCATTATCACCGATTTTAACACCATCACTGCTTGGAGCGTGCTTAAGAAGGAGCGTATGGAAGCGCCGTTCATGGAGTTGGATCGCCATTATGCGTTTTTTTTGCCTATTTACGGGCGAGGGTATGAACAGGTCGAAGATTTCCGTGAGCTGGAAGCAGATGTTAAAGCGGCGCGCATGCTCGGCCATCTTTTCGATGAGATTCGGGAGGCAAATGAGTTTGAGACATCTGAAGAAATTCATGGGTTGAATGTTTTCCTTACACGCCTTCTGTTTTGTTTCTTTGCCGAAGATACTGGCATTTTAAAGCAGAACCAGTTCACTAAACTTGTTGCTGAGCACACAGAAAAAGATGGGTCAAATGTAAGCGACGTAATTCAGGCGGCGTTCAATGTAATGAATGTGCCTGATGATGCTCAGGAACGAGAGCGTTTGCCAAATAGCCTAGCTACACTGCCGTACGTCAATGGTGGACTTTTCAAAAGCAACGAGCCTGCTCCAAAAGTTTTCACAGCTAAAGCGAGACGAGTGTTGCTCGATTGCGGCTCGATGAAGTGGAATGAGATAAATCCGGATATTTTTGGATCAATGTTTCAGTCGGTGGTGGAAGAAGAAAAGCGCTCTAACTTGGGCCAGCATTACACCAGTGTGCCCACCATTATGAAGACGATAGCTCCTCTTTTTCTGGACCCTTTGCGTGATGACTTGGATGTCGCAAGAGGGAATGAAAAGAAACTCGAGGCCTTGCTGAAGCGCTTGCATAAAATCAAAGTATTTGATCCAGCTTGCGGATCCGGTAATTTTCTGATTATCGCCTATAAAGAGCTTCGTCGTATCGAAATGGATGTTCTTATGGCGCTTCAGGAGGCTAGGGGTGAGAGCGCCGCCGGGAGTATAGACTCGATTATGGTTGGCACATCCGGCATTCGCTTGTCTCAGTTTTATGGCATTGAAATTCATGATTTTGCTCATGAAGTTGCCATGTTATCGCTGTGGATTGCAGAGCACCAAGCCAATCAGGCGTTTCGCGAAAAGTTTGGCGACGTATCCCCCCCATTACCATTAAAAGCTGGTGGTAATATCACTTGTGGTAATGCCTTGAGTGAGCCGTGGTCGAGTATTTGCCCTGTTGATAGGGGAGATGAAGTTTATCTTATTGGCAATCCTCCTTTCCACGGTCAAGGTAAGCGCTCAGATGAGCAGGCTGAAGATATGGAACGAGTATTCCGAGGCTTTAAAAAGCATAAGTATCTAGATTTTGTGTCATGTTGGTATTGGCTCGGTGCAAATTATCTCTCTTTAGCTAAGGGCCGAGAGGCGATCGCGGAACTCGCTTTTGTCTCAACAAATTCAATCAATCAAGGGGTACAAGTTGCTACGCTTTGGCCACCAATCTTAGAGCTGGGAATCAAGATTCGTTTTGCTTACCAAGGGTTTAAGTGGCGCAATAATGCACGCGATCAGGCTGGTGTCCATGTTTCTGTTATTGGGCTTACTATGAAGCCCGAGCCAGTTCGGTTTTTATTTACAAGGCGAAGTGATGGAGGATGGGAGAAGACGCAGCCAATAAATATCAGCCCTTATCTATTGTCTGGCACTGATACTGTCGTCACCGATCGCAGAAAACCGCTTGCTCAAGCGTTACCCATGATGAGTGGGAGTAAGCCACTTGATGGCGGTAACTTGATTTTGTCCACAGCCGATCGAGAGGCTTTGATTGATCAGGAGCCCCATGCTGAGCATTGGATGAAGCGCTTGATGGGCGCGGATGAGTTTCTCAAAGGAAAAGAACGTTGGTGCTTGTGGTTGGCTGATGCATCACAAGATGAGCTTGATGCAATGCCATTGGTATTGCAACGCGTTGAACGAGTAAGAGAGAAAAGGCAATCAAGTCGAGACGCAGGAGCTAGAAAGCTTGCTGAGCGTCCTCATCAATTTCGTGACCTCCTTAATCCCTCGCGTTTTATTCTAGTGCCGAGCGTAACTTCTGAACGAAGAGAATATGCACCGATTGGATTTTTTGGTTCAGGGATCATTGCCACAAATCTTGTACAGATTATTCCTAATGCTGGGCTATATGACTTTGCAATACTTCAGACCCGTATGCATATGCTTTGGTTGAAGACAGTTGCAGGTCGATTAGAGACTCGATATCGCTATTCCAATACGCTTGTCTACAACACCTTCCCCTGGCCAGCACCAACCGTGAGCCAGCGCAAAGATATTGAGAGTAAGGCTCAGGAAGTCTTAGATACCCGAGCCTTGTATCCGACGAAGACAATGGCAGATTTGTATGATCCCGAAAAGATGCCTGACGACCTTCGAGAAGCACATCGATCTCTGGATGAGGCTGTAGAGAATACCTATAGGGCGACTTTATTTCGCAATGATAATGAGCGGTTAGAATACTTATTTAAGCGCTACGAAACCCTGATTGCCAAGGAGAATAAGGCATGAGTAAGCCATCATCCGACATAACTATCCAATATAAGCAAACCGGTGCGAGTACTCAGGCTAACCATATGGGGATGCGAGAGATGCAGGCCATGGCATACGAGCACCGCTCCGCGCCATACCTCCTATTGAAGTCGCCTCCTGCCTCGGGAAAAAGTCGGGCGTTAATGTACTTAGCGTTAGATAAGCTCCGCAAACAAGGTCTCAAGAAAGCCATCATTGCTGTGCCTGAAAGGTCAATTGGCTCGTCATTTAAGCCCACAAATTTGAGTGAGGGGGGCTTTGCATGGGACTGGCATCTTGAGGGTCGTAATAACCTTTGTGGGGCAGGTGATGATTTAGGAAAAGGTAAGATCCAGGCTTTTAAACGCTTTCTAGATTCTGATGATGAAACGCTGGTCTGCACCCACGCGACATTAAGGTTTGCTGTCGATGAGATAGCAGATCCGTCACGGTTCAACGATACAGTTGTTGGTATTGATGAATTTCATCATGTCTCAGCTGATGAAGCCAATGTTTTAGGGCGAGTGATTGACGAGATCATGCAAGGCTCCAATGCCCACATCGTAGCAATGACTGGCTCTTACTTCCGAGGCGATGGGATAAACATTCTTGAATCGGAAGATGAAGCTCAGTTTGAGACTGTCACTTATACCTATTACGACCAGCTAAACGGATACCGCCATCTCAAGTCTATAGGCATAGGCTACCACTTTTATGAGGGCGTTTATTTTGATGCGCTTGATAACGCACTGGATACCACGAAGAAGACGATCATCCATATTCCCAATGTGAACTCGTCTGAGTCAATTGGTAAGCATGAGGAAGTCGATCGTATCCTTGATCAGATTGGGGTGGTAGGAGAGCGAATTGGGAATGCCAATATTAATCGGGTCACGACCAATGATGGCAGAGATCTTCTTGTCGCTAATCTCGTAGATGATAATAAGGAATCGCGGGATGCGACGGTAGATTACCTTCAAAACATCACATCGAGGGATGAGATGGATATCATCATCGCCTTGGGAATGGCTAAAGAAGGCTTCGATTGGCCGTGGTGTGAGCATGTTTTAACCATTGGTTATCGTTCATCTTTGACAGAGGTGGTACAGATAGTCGGCCGCGCAACTCGTGATGTTGAAGGTAAAAGACATGCGCAGTTCACAAATCTAATTGCTATGCCTGATGGCGCTGATGAAGACCGTAAAAAGGCAGTGAACACATTACTCAAGGCGATCACTGCTTCACTGCTGATGGAGCAAGTCTTAGCACCCTCGATTAAGTTCAAGCCTCGTTCAAGAATTAAACTCGGTGAAAACGTGCCCAAAGGAACGCGTATTATCGAGGACGAAAATAAGCCTGTTTCTAATCGGTGTGCTGATATCCTCGAAGGTGGCGTTGCAGAGTACATTGCTGACATTACGGCTACGCCAGGCGCAATGAAATTGATGGCAGGAGACGAGAATCAGGGTAGGTTGCTTCGTGAAGAAGACATCAAGTCCGTTCTGCGTATGCGGGAAGCAGACTTGTCAGATGATGAGATTGACCTTCTAGCTCAAGAGATACACTTAAGTCTTGCTGCGCAGGCTACAGGTGGTTTGATAGACGGTGATGACTTGCCGCCAGATGCGGATGTTGTTGGAGAAAAACCGCCATGTGACTACACGGTTGATGGGCAAGAGGAGACCGAAAGTTATACCGATGCGAATTCTGTTCCTGAGCCCAAACTCATTTCTAGATACGAACTTGATAGTGGAGAGACAGGAAGTGAAACATACCCTTCCGGGCGAGCAGGCGAAAAGTTCCTGAAAGTGGGAAGCCGGTTCATTAACATCAACAACGTGAACCTCGACATGATATCTCATATTAATCCTTTCGCTCGTGGAGAGGAAATCCTGTCTAAACACCTCACTCCAGATCGTTTAGCGCGTGTAAAGGACGCGTTAACACTGCCGCGTAATGATGTGACCGAGGATGAGGCTGTTATTTTGCTTCCTCGACTCAAGGAATTCTTCAAAGATAAGAAACGCCGACCACGACACGACGCAAATGATCCATATGAACAACGGCTTGCTCAGGTAGCGCAATTTGTCGAGAACTATCTGAAGAAGAAGCAAGCGGTTTCATAAGGAGAAGAAAAGGATGAGTAGCGAACGACTTACTTTGGATGAGTTACTTCAAGACCTACCCGAAGGGCTCCTTGAGGAGGAAAACATTCAAAAGAGCCCTAGGTCCAAACGAACTAGTGGAAACGAATTTTTTGACCGAATTAATGAGTTTGTCGACACACATGGACGTGAACCTGAGCCTAGTGCTGCTCCAGGAACGGAAGAGCGGATATTAGGCCTTAATCTAAAGGGAGTGCGGCGTGACCCGGATTTAGTCTCTCAACTGCATGATGCAGATCGTCACTACCTTCTACCAGTTGACGAGACAGGTAATACAAAACCTGACAATAATACATCTCATCGGCCTGATGTACTCGAATCAAGTCCTTCAATCGGTGCTGAGTTAAAGTGCGAAATAGACGATATTGATGACAAAGGTGGACAAATAGACGAGTTTTCTTCTTTGGACGAGGTACTTGCTGACGAAGATCTATTAGGTTTTCTGAATATGCCCTCTGAGGCTGATGATGTGTTTGAGATGAAACATATCGATGGATATCAGCAATCGCGTAAGAACCCCGACGAGATAGCAGATCGCGAGCTTTGTCATGACTTTGATTTTTTTGCTCCTTTATTTCACCGGATGAGAGGCCGTATCGCAGAAGGCATTGCCAGTATTGAGCCGTTTCAACAAAGAGGTCAGATTGAGGTTGGAGATTATTTTTTCCTTCGTGGTCAGATGTGTTTGGTCGACTCCATCACAGCGGAAGAAGAGCGAGAATCTGGCCCTACTGCCTATCGGGTTAGAGTTATATTTGACAATGGCACCGAAATGACGCCCTACAAGCACTCTTTAGGTCGAGCTCTGACCGGTTATAAATCGAGAGGATATGAACCAGGCCAGCGTATTGTCGATCCTGACATTGTTGCAGATCGTTTTAATGGACTGACACATCGAGACCAATCACAGGGCATTATCTATGTTCTACGATCGAAACGTACAGATAAGTTAATACGAGAACAACGTGATCTCTATAAAGTGGGGTTGACGGCGCGCTCTCTTGAAGATCGTTTACAAGGAGCAGAAGGTCAAAAAACCTACCTTGAAGGGCCTATTGAGGTCGTTGCAGAGTGGGAAATTTATGGCGCTAATTTGCAACGCGTTGAGAGGCTTTTACACGCATTCCTAGCACCTCGGCGCTCAGATTTTACTTTGGTTGATGTAAATGGGCGAACCTATCACCCAAGAGAGTGGTTTAATGTACCATTTTTAACAATTAAAAGAGTTGCAGAAGCGATTATAAATGACACGTTGATGAATTATCGGTTAAACCCAATGAATGGTGAACTGGTTGCTAAGGGCACGAGTCAGAGTGTCGACGATGGTGAGATTTAGTGTCTATGCTTATGTATTGGCGCCAGGTGAATAGAGCGGGTGAGGCTGAAGAGGATCACTCGGTCTCTATGTATATTGATGATAATAAACGGCTTTCTGGTTAAAGTATGACACTTTTCAGTTTTGTTGAGGCAATGTTGCAGATGGCAGCTCTGGCGTTAGCTTTCTTTGGCTTGCTTGGTAGATTCGCTCTAATCGCTGCGGTCTCTTTTTTTGTTATAGCTCAGAGACGATAGTGGGATGGTTAGTTGCTCTGTTTATAGGGACTTTTGCGTGGCACTCAAATGCTGATACGTGGTTTCCCCCTATCAAAAAGTTATTTGGCTTAGACTCAAACTCAAAGTGAGACGCTGTCAGTTTGAAAAGTGCAGATAGTTATCCTCGTTTTTGCTGCTAACATAGTGCTGTCAACGCCAGTTTAAAATTGACCCACTTATCGACGTTATCGCCGACGTAAAGCTGACCCATCGATATTGTCACCTCTCCTGCTATTGATCAGCTAAAAGCCAGTAATAAACCCAATACTTGTACATTCATACAGGCTAAGTAAAAGTGCCTGGGTGGCAATGAGATTTGAGGGTTTTAATGGTCCCCGTACCCCACGCCGTACCCAGAGCGATTTTTAGTTTATTAAAATGAGCGTAAAACCCTTATTCGATGCGCTCTAACCACACCCCGGCTTCGGTATGGTGGGTAGATGGCCTCCCACGCAGGGAGCGCAGAGTATTCAGGTAGCGAGTTTTTATCGGGCTCTACGGTTAGATCACTTTCAGTTGCTTAGTCCCAGTCACTGATAGGCTGCCTTTAGCCGCTTGCTCGATGTGTCCACTCCACCAGCACATCATTGGGCGTCGGCGTTCGATGTAGTCTGTCCGGTTATATGCACTCCGTACCTGGTTGTCATCAACGTGGGCAAGTGCGGACTCGATGAGGTCTGCATCAAAACCCTGCTCGTTCAGTGTTGTACTTGCCAGGGAGCGTAGCCCATGACTCACGAGCCGGTCGGCAAACCCCATTCGTTTTAGTGCCATATTGGCCGTTTGGCTATTACAAGGCTTTTGCGGATCACGATCTGAAGGAAAAATAAAATCACGATGGCCACTTATCGGCTTGATCACTTCTAATATCGCCAGCATCTGCTCTGTGAGTGGGATCCGGTGTTCTCTTCTTTTTTTTGTCCTCTCCGCCGGGATAATCCATAGTTCGTTATCCCAGTCTATTTCATCCCATCGTGCAGCTGCCGCTTCTGCTGGCCGCGTCATGGTGTGTAGCTGCCATTCGATTAGGCACCGGGTAACTCGTTTGATATTCGCGTAAGCAAGCTTTTGCATTAACTCTGGTAGTTCATCGGGAGTTAACGCCGCCATATGGTTCTTTTTGGGCTTTTTAAATGCAGCGCCAATGCCCGATAGCGGGTTAGCGTGGATAAGGCCACAGTTAACCGCGTAGTTCATCATTTCGTTTAGTCGTTGGACCAAGCGCTTTAATGTCTCTAGGCTGCCCGATGCTTCAATGGGCTTTAAGGCATCTATCACCATAGGGGCAGTGATTTTGGAAAGGGGAGTAGCGCCAAGCTTTGGAAAAATGTGGCGTTCCAGAGAGCGCCATATGTCGGTCGCGTATCCCTCAGTCACTTGCTCTTTTTTCAGCTCGAACCACTGGTAGGCGACTTTCTCTACCGTATGTTCGGTGAGCGCAATCTCTTGCCTTTGTTGCTCTTCACGGTGTTCCTTAGGATCGATGTTTTGAGCGAGGAGGGCCCTTGCATCCATGGTTGCTTTACGCGCTTGAGATAGGGTAACAGTGGGATAGGCACCGAGGCTGAGGTTGGTGCGCTTTTTGGTGAATGGACGCAGGTAATTAAAAAGCCAAAGCTTAGAGCCGGTTGGTTTAACTCTTAGTCTGAGCCCGTCGCCATCATAGAGTAGGTACTCTTTCTCTTCTGGCGTTGCCGCTTTTATCTTCTTATCCGTAAGCTTAGCTATGATTTTAGCCATAATGGGTACACCTCTCAGCCTCCATTTTCATCAGTGTACACCTCGGTGTACCTAAAAATCAAAGCGGTTGGTGGACCTCTATGGACCTTGATGAACGCTAAGTTATTGATTTTAACTTATTTAAGGCAATAAAAAAGACGTCCGTAGACGTCTTTGAATATAAAATTGGTGGAGCTGGCGGGAGTTGAACCCGCGTCCAGAATCAGTCTAGCCAATGGCGCTACATGCTTAGTTTGTCTTTAATCTCGTCAGTGTGCTGCGGACAAACACGCCACACAAAGACATACCCAACTTAGTTTTAACGCTTCAGCTCTTGGGTCAAAGCATCCACGCGATCCTGTTTGGTTTTGACTATCCTGAATCCCCGTCCTACAGGCGGAGGCTAGGGAGGATAGGCACTCAACAGGTTATTAAGCTGCTAGTGCGTAGTTTTCGTCGTTTGCGACTATTTGTTTGCGGCTTTTTACGAGGCCAACCGCCCCTCGGCATGCTCCACGGGCCTTCTCAATCCTGTCGAATCCTGAATCAGCCCCAGAGTGTGAGCGGCAGAGTCTAACACATTGATCTACCGCGTCAACGATTAACGCGCTGCGTTTTTCATGATCCTGGACTTTTGTCGCTGCCAGTCTCTGTCTTTCGCCGTGTCGCGTTTGTCGTGTAATTTTTTACCTTTCGCTAAGCCTATTTTGAGTTTAGCAAAAGATTTTTTCCAGTATAAAGACAGCGCCACCACCGTGAAACCGTCTCGATTTACCTTACCGAGCAAGGTATCAAGCTCACGCCGTTTAAGCAATAGCTTACGGGTGCGCTGCGGATCGGCCACCACGTGTGTGGAGGCGACATTAAGCGGGGTAATGGTTGCCCCGAACAAAAAGGCTTCCCCGTCTTTTAGCAACACATAGCTTTCGCTGATATTGGCTTTTCCTGCTCGGAGTGCTTTCACTTCCCAGCCTTGCAGCTCTAGCCCCGCCTCAAAGTCATCTTCAATGAAGTACTCAAAGCGTGCCTTTTTATTCAGCGCGATAGTGTTACTACTTGCTTTGTTCTTTGCGTTTTTCTTAGCCATAGTGGCCGCATTATAAAGGCGATATATCGAAGAATGAAAGGATTATCGCACTCAGTGGCATAAAGAGTCTGACTTTATCCGTGATGTGGGTTGCGAGCATTGGTCTAAATCAGTCTCGATGGTATTATTTCGCGGTTAACTTGCAAGGAGTCCCTATGCCGCAAATCATCCGCTCGGCTTTAGTGCCGTACAGTGCTGAGCAAATGTTTGCCTTGGTGAACGATGTTGAATCCTATCCTGCTTTCTTGCCTGGGTGTGTGAGCACCCGTCTTATTGAGCATACAGACACCACCATGGTCGCATCTTTAGATGTCGCGAAAGCAGGGATTAAGAAAACATTTACTACCAAAAATTATTTGGTGGATAACAGCCGTATTGATATGACACTGGTGGACGGGCCATTCAAACGCTTAAGTGGTGGCTGGAAATTCACGCCGTTATCAAGTGATGCGTGCAAGATAGAGCTCGACCTCGAGTTTGAGTTCACTAACCGCTTGGTCGAAGCTGCCTTTGGCCGCATCTTCAGCGAGTTAACCAGCAGTATGGTGAAGGCGTTTACAGAGCGAGCGAAAGAGATTTATGAGTGAAGAGACGTTGCTGCATGTTGAAGTGGTTTACCCGTTGCCTAATGAGCAACGTATTTTCAACTGCGTGGTGAAGCCAGACTCGACGGTAGAAGACATTATTCGTCAATCAGGTGTCTTAAGCGCCTATCCGGAAATTGACCTTGAGACCAACAAGGTTGGGGTGTTTAGTCGGCCAGTGAAGCTAGATGCCCAAATACGCGATGGCGATCGTATTGAGATTTACCGGCCGCTGCAAGCCGACCCGAAAGAGATCCGCCGTCGCCGCGCCGAGCGCGCGAAGCAAGAGGGAAAAGCGGATCCTGTTACTGGTGGGCGTGTGGATACTCAGCGCAAGCGCTCGTAACGGGTCAAAAAGAAAGGCGCCGATCGGCGCCTTTACTAAAGGATGAGTATGTGGCGGCACCGTTACTGAACGGCCTCGAAAAATTGCTCGCCCGGCTCGAAATCACCATCCATGTTGACGAGTTGATTATTATCATCGAATGAAAGCACCAGATCTTTTTGTGTTGGCGCTTCATGGCCAGGTTGTTGCCATTGCACAAAGTACCAAGTGTTAGGATAGCCTGACTCAACGAGCATAGGTGGGCCGAGAAGGAACTTTACCTGCTCCTTGGTCATGCCAAATTTCAAGGCGTCGACGGCCTTTTCTTCAATGTAATTACCTTGGTTTATATCCACGCGATAAACCAGCTTTTCGGCATAAGAGCAACCCATCATGGCAATCGCCATCAGAGAGGCAACGGCGGCTTTAGTCCAACCCATAGTTAATATCTTCACTGTCTTGTTTGATGGCAAATCATGTCTGTCGGTGACCGTGTAGTCTGCGACTGATGCGTCCCGAGTATAATGAAGCAGGGAATATATGTAAAAACCTGCTGACGACTAGCGTTTCGACGATGATAGCGTGAAAAAGTTCGACAGGTGTAAGGAAATAAGCGAGAAACGTGGCCTCAGTGCACGTTTCTCGCTTCAGGTTTCGCCATGAGGTAGAAGACTAGGCGGCGACAAGAAGGTCTTCAGCATTGGCCAGGGTGCGCTCAGTGATCTCACTGCCACCCAGTAATCGCGCAAGTTCACTAATACGTGCTTTGTAGTCGAGCGGATACATACGGGTCGTGGTGCTGCCTTTATCAGTATCTTTGGCTACAAACATCTGCTGATGACCACAGCCTGCAACTTGTGGCAGGTGGGTCACACACATCACTTGGGTGGAGTCGCCAAGCTGACGTAAGAGTTTGCCTACAATCGCGGCGGTTGGCCCACTGATCCCCACATCGACTTCATCGAAGATAAGGCTTGGTGTTTCAACCTTCTGGGCGGTGATCACTTGAATGGCCAGCGAGATCCGAGACAGCTCACCGCCCGAAGCAACTTTAGACAACGGCTGCAAAGGCTGACCTGGGTTTGTCGACACAAGAAATGCCACCGCATCACCGCCTAGTGGGCTAAGGTGGGTCTCGGCTTTATTCTCGACTTGGATCTCGAAGCTACCATGTTCCATGCTCAGCTGGTGCATGCTTTGCGTGATCAATTTGTTCAACTCTTTGGCATAGCGACGACGGCTCTTGCTCAGCTTTTCAGCGGTGTCGAGGCAATCTGCGAATTGTTGATCCACTTGTGCTTGAAGCTGCTCAATGGCCTCATCGTTATGTGCCAGTTTTTCCAACTCTTTAATCAGCTGCTGGTGGGTGTCATACAATGCTTCCGGTTGGACATGATGCTTGCGAGACAAGCCCATGATGGTACTCATGCGTTGATCTAGATACTGAAGGCGTTGAGGATCCATATCGAGTTGGTCAAGATAGCCACTTACTTCTTGGCTCGTCTCTTGGGTTTGGATCCGAGCTTCTTCGAGCATTTCAGCGAGCGGCGAAAAGTGACTGTCTAGTGCTGCCAGTTCACTTAAGCGCTGTTGGGCCGCCGTCAGTAAACTCAATGTGTTGGTCTCTTCGCCATCACTGAGTAAATCCACCACCGCCTGACTGGTCATGGCGATATCGCCACTGTTTGACAAGCGCTTATGCTCTTCTTCAATTTGCTGGTATTCCTCTTCGCCCAATGCGAGTTCATTGAGCTCACCCACTTGATATTCCAAAAGCTGTTGCTGAGCGTCAATGTCGTCTTTTTTCTTGATCAGTGCTTTTAGTTCATTTTTAGTGCGGCGCCAGCGCTGGTAGCGTGTTGCCATTTTATCTAGCAAGCTTTGGTGGCCAGCGTATTGATCCAACAAAGTAATTTGGTGTTCAGGGCGTAACAGTTGTTGGTGCGCGTGTTGGCCGTGGATATTTATCAATAGCTGCCCCAGCGCTTTTTGCTGTGAGGCAGGTACGGGGTTACCGTTGATATAAGCGCGTGAGCGGCCTTCTTTGGTGATCACTCGCCTTAATATGCAATCATCACCGTCTTCCAGTTCGTTATCTTGCAGCCAGCGACGTGCAGCGCTGTTTTGCTCGAGGGTGAAACTGGCAGAAATTTCTGCGCGTTTCTCCCCCGGGCGCACCATGTTGGCATCGGCACGATCACCAAGGCACAACCCTAGCGCATCGATAGAAATAGATTTACCCGCCCCGGTTTCACCGGTGATCGCCGTCATGCCTTTACTAAACTCGAGCTCCAAGGATTTAACGATGGCAAAGTTTTGAATGGTTATATCGGCTAACATAGAGAGACACCTGTATCTATCGACAACTGTTTATAGATACAGTATATACTGTTTTTTCATCCAGTGAACACTGTGTGGCGAGAATTGTTGTGAATGGGATGAGCCGCACAAAAATTGCGCATTAAAAAAGCAGGAAGCCCTGCTTTTTATCGGATAGATGTAATAGGCAAGAAACAGTTGGCTTAAAACAACTTGGAAGACCAACCCAGTTTTTTTCGTAACGTGTTGTAATAATTATAATCTTGAGGGTGAATGAGCTTGAGGGTGGCGGGGCTTTTGTAAATATGCACCTCATCTCCTGGATTAACCGGCAGAGAGACTTGGCCATCACAGCTCACTTCGAGTGTCCCACGGTTGTCAGGAGAAACCAGTAATTTTATACGGCGGTTGCCATCGACAACCAATGGGCGGCTCGACAATGTATGTGGGAACATAGGCACAAGCGAAATCGCATTGAGGCTGGGAGATAAAATAGGGCCACCGCCGGATAGGCTGTATGCGGTTGAGCCTGTGGGGGTTGAAATAATGATCCCGTCTGATCGCTGTGAGAAGGCAAACTGCTCGTTAATGTACACCTCAAACTCAATCATGTGTGCGACTTGTCCAGGATGAAGTACCGCTTCATTCAATGAGGCGTTGTGGCTTTTTACCTGGTCGTGGCGATGAATTTCGGTTTCGAGCAAAAAACGGTCTTCGTCCACGTAGTCGCCATTTAATACCGCTTCTAGCGCATGTTCAAAGGCTTCGGGGTCTAAGTCGGTGAGAAAGCCAAGATTACCGCGGTTAACACCGATGACTTTTATGTTGCAGCGAGAGAGTACTCGCGCGGCGCCAAGCATATTGCCGTCCCCACCTATCACAATGGCCAAGTCGGCGTGTTGGCCTATCGTCACGAGATCCAAATAATGGGCATCTGGCAAGCCAAGATTGGCGCTCAAGCGTGTATCAATGCACACCTCATAACCGCGTTCAGTTAGCCAGTGATAAAGGCCGATGTGTGTGTTAACCGCTTCCGGGTTACGAGGTTTGCCAATCAGGGCAATGCGCTGGAATGGTGTCGACATAATCAGGATCTCATCGTTATTTGTGCCCAGTATAACGCGGTAAAAAAGCGATTGTCGTGATTTGCGTTATGTGGGCGGTTGAATCATGAAGATTCATCCCCATAATACTTTCGTCAATCAAGTTGAATAGTCCCAGTGGCGTGCTGGGCAATGCCATTTGTGTCGGAGTGATCATGAGCGAAGAACAGAAAGTGAAGCAAGAGCAGGAAGCGAAGAAAGATGCGCAAGCTGCTGAAGCCAAAGGTAAAGAGCAGGCCGCTGAGCAACAAGCAAGTGGTGGTGCAGACATTGAACATGAAGAAACGGCGGCCATGATTGCGCGCATCACTGAGCTGGAAGCTGCTCTCGAGGCGAGCGAAGCTAAGGTGCAAGAGCAGCAAGACAGTGTGCTGCGTGCTCGCGCTGATGTTGACAACATGCGTCGTCGCACCGAGCAAGAAGTGGATAAAGCACGCAAGTTTGCCTTAGAGAAATTTGCCGGTGAGCTTTTACCTGTGATTGATAACCTTGAGCGTGCGGTTGAAATGGCCGACAAGGAAGACGAATCAATCAAGCCAATGGTTGAAGGGGTAGAGCTGACGCTGAAAACCATGATGGACACCATTGATAAGTTTGGTTTGAAAGCGATCGACCCTCAAGGTCAACCGTTTGACCCAGAATTGCATCAGGCGATGACCATTCAAGAAAGCGCCGAGCATGAGCCAAACACCGTAATGATGGTGATGCAAAAAGGCTATGAACTAAACGGTCGAGTCGTGCGTCCAGCCATGGTGATGGTGTCTAAAGCGCCGCAAGGTAACGTAGACGAAAAAGCCTAAGCAGGCGCGGGAGAGGGATGTTACCAAACCGGGCTCGGTGTTTTTTTTGCCTTCTCCCCTTGAAAAGCGCTTGGCTGCCCCTATTTAAACGGCAGCACTAAATAAAATTTGCGGTGAGGGGGTTGAACCTCTCACAGTTACCCCCCACTTAAGGGGTAACGTATTAAAGCCACAAAACGAATTTCGGAGAGCACCAGATGGGTAAAATCATTGGTATTGACTTGGGTACAACCAACTCATGTGTCGCCGTACTTGACGGTGAAAAAACGCGCGTCATTGAGAACGCAGAGGGTGATCGTACAACACCATCGGTTATCGCTTACACACAAGATGGTGAAACACTTGTCGGCCAGCCTGCGAAGCGTCAGGCAGTGACAAACCCAGAAAACACCCTGTTTGCTATCAAGCGTCTGATCGGCCGCCGCTTCGAAGATGAAGAAGTGCAGCGTGATATCAGCATCATGCCTTACAAAATTGTGAAGGCAGATAACGGTGACGCTTGGGTTGAGGCGAAAGGCCAAAAGATGGCTGCGCCACAGGTGTCTGCTGAAGTCCTGAAGAAAATGAAGAAAACCGCTGAAGATTTCCTCGGTGAGGAAGTCACTGGCGCGGTAATTACTGTCCCTGCTTACTTTAACGACTCACAGCGTCAAGCAACCAAAGATGCTGGTCGTATCGCAGGCCTAGAAGTTAAACGTATCATTAACGAGCCAACAGCTGCGGCACTGGCTTATGGTCTAGACAAAAAAGGCGGCGATCGCACAATCGCTGTGTATGACCTAGGCGGTGGTACCTTCGATATCTCTATCATCGAAATCGACGAGGTAGATGGCGAGCAAACGTTCGAAGTATTGGCCACAAACGGTGACACTCACCTTGGTGGTGAAGATTTCGATAACCGCTTGATCACCTACTTGGTTGACGAGTTCAAAAAAGAGCAAGGCATCGACCTACGTCAAGACCCGCTAGCGATGCAGCGTGTTAAAGAAGCAGCTGAGAAAGCGAAGATTGAGCTGTCTTCTGCGCAGCAAACAGACGTGAACTTGCCTTATGTGACGGCGGACGCAACCGGTCCTAAGCACATGAACATCAAAGTGACTCGTGCCAAGCTTGAGTCTCTGGTTGA
Source organism: Salinivibrio sharmensis (assembly GCF_001995985.1). Lineage (GTDB taxonomy): Bacteria > Pseudomonadota > Gammaproteobacteria > Enterobacterales > Vibrionaceae > Salinivibrio > Salinivibrio sharmensis. The sequence goes on from NZ_MUFC01000025.1 coordinate 22,903, forward strand.
AGAGCTGGTTCAGCGCTCACTAGAACCAATGAAAGTCGCACTGGCTGATGCCGAGCTATCAGTTGACGAAATCACTGACGTTATCTTGGTTGGCGGTCAAACCCGTATGCCAATGGTACAGGCCAAAGTGGCAGAGTACTTCGGTAAGGATGCACGTAAAGACGTGAACCCAGACGAAGCTGTTGCTATGGGTGCTGCGGCACAAGGTGGCGTATTGTCTGGTGATGTAAAAGACGTACTGCTGCTTGACGTGACTCCGCTTTCACTGGGTATCGAAACCATGGGCGGTGTGATGACTAAGCTGATTGAGAAAAACACCACGATCCCAACCAAGGCGAACCAGGTGTTCTCAACAGCAGAAGACAACCAAAGCGCGGTTACGATCCACGTGATCCAGGGCGAGCGTAAGCAAGCCATGCACAACAAATCACTGGGTCAGTTCAACCTTGAGGGCATCCAGCCTGCGCCACGCGGTGTGCCACAAATTGAAGTGACCTTCGATTTGAACGCTGACGGTATCTTGAATGTGTCTGCGGCTGATAAGCAAACCGGTCAAGAGCAGAAGATCACTATCCAAGCGTCTGGCGGCCTAAGCGACGAAGACGTTGAGAAGATGGTGCAAGAAGCAGAAGCTAACAAAGAAGCGGACAAGAAGTTCGAAGAGCTAGTGACTTCGCGCAACCAAGCTGACCAACTGGTTCACGGCACGCGTAAGCAAATGGAAGAAGCAGGTGACAAACTGCCTGCAGAAGACAAAGAGAAGATCGAAACCGCCATTTCTGAGCTGGAAACCGCACGTAACGGTGAAGATAAAGAAGACATCGATGCGAAGGTTCAAGCACTGGTTGCCGCTTCATCAAAACTGATGGAAATCGCGCAGCAGCAAGCTCAAGATGAGCAGGCGCAGCAAGACGCCGGTGCTGATTCAGCAAAACAAGACGACGATGTTGTCGATGCTGAGTTCGAAGAAGTTAAAGACGACGACAAGAAATAAGCGAAAGCACTGTCGTTAATAAGCACGGGCGTAGGGGAGCAATCTCCTTCGCCCGTCGTTTTATCAAACAGTGAAGTGAACGTCTTTGTTTTGTTGACGTAAACAGGTGCAGTCAGACCATGTCTAAAAGAGATTTGTATGAAGTGCTCGGCTTAAGCCGCGATGCAAGCGAGCGCGATATTAAAAAAGCCTATAAGCGGCTGGCGATGAAATATCACCCAGACCGTAACAAAGGCGATGATGCAGCCGACAAGTTTAAAGAAATTAAGTTGGCCTACGAAGTGCTGACCGACCCGCAAAAACGCGCAGCCTATGACCAATACGGTCACGCAGCCTTTGAACAAGGCGGCATGGGAGGCGGCGGCTTCGGCGGCGGTGGCTTCGGTGGAGGCGCTGACTTTAGCGATATTTTTGGTGACGTATTCGGCGATATATTCGGCGGAGGTCGTCGTGGTGGTCAGCAACGCGCGCAACGTGGAGCCGATTTACGCTACAACATGGAGCTTACGCTTGAAGAGGCGGTCCGTGGCGTCAGCAAAGAGATCGAAGTACCTACTTATGTCGGGTGTAAAACTTGTGATGGCAGTGGGGCGAAACCGGGTTCGAAAAAACAAACCTGTGGAACCTGTAACGGTATTGGCCAAGTGCAAATGCGCCAAGGTTTCTTTGCCGTGCAGCAAACCTGTCCAACCTGTCATGGCAGCGGGACCATTATCAAAGACCCTTGTAACAGTTGTCATGGCCAAGGTCGCGTAAAAGAAACCAAGCACCTAAATGTGAAAATTCCTGCAGGTGTTGATACGGGCGATCGCATTCGCTTATCTGGTGAGGGTGAAGCCGGTGAGAACGGCGCACCGGCGGGTGACTTGTATGTTCAGGTACACGTCCGTGAACACCATATCTTCACCCGTGATGGCAACAACCTCTACTGCGAAGTACCGGTGAGCTTCACCATGGCAGCCCTTGGCGGCGAGGTTGAAGTCCCTACTTTAGATGGCCGTGTTAGCCTTAAAGTCCCAGCGGAAACGCAAACGGGGCGCATGTTCCGCATGCGCGGTAAAGGCGTGCAGTCCGTTCGCGGTGGCGGTGTTGGCGATCTCATCTGCAAAATGGTGGTCGAGACCCCAGTTAATTTGAGTAGCCGACAAAAAGAGCTGCTTCAAGAGCTGGAAGAGTCATTTAGTGGCACTGAGGCGAAAAAGCACAAGCCAAAATCAGAAGGCTTCTTTGACGGAGTCAAAAAGTTCTTTGATGACCTTACTGGATAAGTGCTTAGCCTGACAGACAGTGAAACTCACCTGTCATTAGTGAATAGCCAGCCTTGTGCTGGCTATTTTTTTGCCACAACAACCTATTTCAAAGAGAAGCCGGGCGTTTTCTGCTGGGAGGGAAGCGAGCACGATGTTTCTGCTGATACGCTGGTAATTACCCCATTAGGATATAAAACCAACCTATTGCATGGGTCGTCATGCTGACGACCATCTACTTGAGGGTGCGCGATAATCCTATACCCTGTATCACTGCCTTCTATTGAAAACTGATAGTCAGATGATACTTGGCAATCTGAACAAATAAGCCCTTTTTCTAGCAGTGTAGAGTGAAAGATGCTTGGGTAATATGCCTTGGTGATGACTTGCATTTCTACCCAAGCCTGGAGTTGCACTAACCGCTCAATTGCTGCTTTGCGAGCTTGTGTTTGCTGATACTGGTGAAAGTGAGGCATGACCAGGGCTGTCAAGGTGGCAATAATGGCGAGCACAATCAGGATCTCGATCAACGTCACTCCATGTTGAAAGCGGCGGCTTTGACGTTGACGCATTCTTTTTAACCTCTCGAAGAGTTGATAATGAAAACCCAACTGAGCCTATGCGGGTGTTAGCCTGCAGGCAATGGCGACCCCCAAACCTTGGGAGACAGTATGCGTTTTCAACCTCTGCACGTAAGTCAGTGCTCTCGGCGCTGCCTTAAAAAAATGAGTGGCATCACCCTTATTGAGTCCCTGCTGGTACTGAGCGTGTTGGCGGTTGTTTGCACCATCGCGATCCCCCACTTTTCGTCTGCTCAGCAAGCAACCATGATGGCGAGTCGTAGTGAATCGCTAACAAACTTGTTTTATCTTGCTCAAGCGCGTGCGATGAAAGAAAACCGGGTCTATCATCTTCGCCTACGTAAAACAGAAAACACCCAGTGTATCGTTGCGCAACCGAGTACTGGGAGCGGGCTCGTTAGCAATGAAACTGACTGGCTCTCAGCCATGTCTTGCCAACAGACGAGGTTGCCGATGGTGACGATCCCGACTGATATTTCGCTGTTGCTTAAAGCGAAAAAGAGCTGGGCGCCGTTACCGGAAGGTGAGCTATTCTCGATTGATTTTCGCACCCAGAGACCAACCTTGAATCTGACCGTTGGTTTGGGCGGTGATCGTGGGCAAACGCCTGACTACGTGGTCACTGTCCGTCAATACCTCGGTTTTGAATCCTGTCAGTGGGGTGGTATCGACAGTGCATGCAGCTAAGTCCAAAGGGTACTCATTAGTTGAGCTTTTAGTCGGTTTGTCGGTGAGTCTTTTAGTTTCAATCACAGCACTCTCTGTGATGACGTCGGCGACCACGATGCAAGCCCGGATAGATGCCAAGACGCGCTTATCGCTCGAAGTCAGCCGCCTAGTAACGATGATGGAAACGGAGATACGTCGAGCCGGATTGTGCTACCAGTGTGGTGGCGCGTCGCCCTATCTCTTTGACAATGGTCATGATCTTCAACTTTTACTAATTGATGAAACCCTCTCGCAGCGTCAGGGGCAATGCCTTCGCTTTGCTTATCAACAAGACAGTACCCATCCTACGAGTACCGTGGGTAAAGATGACGCCAAAGGCTTTCGATTAGACACAGAAGCCCATGCCATAGAGGTCTATGAAAATCACCGAGACACAGCGAACTGGTCGTGTGAATCAGGTTATTGGCGAAATATTTCTTCTCGCGAATTGAAGATATCGCATTTATCTTTTACCCGTAATGAAGTGCGTACGGAAAATGGGCGACGTATTACCGCATTGACCATCAAGCTTTCCGCTTCGTTAATAAGCCAACCTAGCCAGCGGAAAGACGTGTCGCGAACGTTGGTTTTAGCTAATACAGTGGCCTCATCATGAAGTACGTCGCAAAATGCACGCGTGACCAAGGTATAGCCACCCTAGCGGTGGTCGCTAGCATCGCGCTGATTACGCTTCTTATCGTATTAGGTGTCAGTCGACGCGCAATCAATGATATCCAACAAACACAGGCGACAGTCAAAACCGAGCAATCCCTTTCCAGAGCCTGGGCGGCTCTAGATTGCGCGGTGGCTAAGATCAAACATGATGGTATTTACTTATCGAAAGACGATGTGGCAGCGGGGATAGCGCAACTCTCATCTTGTCAACATATCGCAGGGAGCCAATTATGGTTGGAGCCTTGGCAAAACAGTGATCGCGGAATGTGGCATCTTTACGCGACCCATGCACAGCAACAAGTCGGAGTGACCCTAGCAAAAGCCACCGGTGCACGAAGAAGTTCATTTGTCACTTCAGGATCAGCAGCGTTTTACGGTGGCAATACATGGCGACCAGCAAAGGGAAAAAAGCGAGAGGATGGTTTATATGAATGCCATTCAATTATGGCGGGGGGCGATGTCATGATTCGTCCGCGCACGCTCGGTGAGAATCAGTCAAAGAGTTCAGAGAGCTCAAAGAATGAAGAGGAAAAAAGTCAAAACATATTTACCGTTCTCTTAGATGATGGCGATGAGTGCGCCCCCGAATATAAAACGAAGGTTAGCGAGTACACAGTGGCAGATAGTCGCGATGAAACCGGCGCGCGACTAAAAAAAGATGTGCAAACCAACGTTGAGAATATGGACTTGTTCAACGATTACTTTGGTGTCCCTCGCGCGCAGTGGAAAACAGTCAGAGATCAATTTGAGCGACAAGGCGGCACAGTTTTTAGTACCTATGGCGATCCCTCTGAGTGCTATGAGCCATTGTTGAATGCGGTTTTAAGCAGTTCATCATCAGAGAGCGCGAATATAAAAGTATGGGTGGAGGGGCCTTGCGATTTGAGTAGGGAGGAAAATGCGGCGTTAAAAAGCGATGTACCTATTCTCCTGGTTGTCCAAGACGGTATTCTGGCACTACGAGGCGGTATGGATACATTTAACGGTGTGATTTATCAATTCAACCCAACACTTACCGCTCATGGGTTTGCTAATCAATGGGGAATGCATACCTCTGAGACTGGACAGATATCTTGTTCGCACCGCAATAACAATATCCAACATCTTTGCGAAATGATCACATCAACTGTCACCAATCCTGATCAAGCAAGCCGTGTCCCTTTTTGGTTTCACGGTAGTTTCATCACCAAAGGCGCATTTATTACTGATGTGCCGGATGGCCATTCTGTGGTGTATGGTTCATTCAAACCTACTTATAGTGGTGAGGTATTACAGCAGAGTTTTGCTGGGCTTAAGCAGTGGCAGCCCGTAAATAATAGCTACCATGACATCAAACCGCCTCATGGGGAGGGGTAATATGTTACAAGCGCGAGGTTTCTCATTTATCGAGATCTTACTGGCTCTCGTGCTGGTTTCTATTACTGGCGCTGGCGTGTCTCGGCTGGCAACGGATATTCAGACTCAGCAGCGTGATGCGCATCTAGCTAAAGGGGCCATGTATTTGGCTAACAACCAACTCTCTCACTGGCGATTGATTAATACTGATGCGCCATGTTCATCAAGTAATAGCGAGCCTATCAGGTTAGATAACCTCTCTGAGTGTTTAATTACCACCGAGGATTCGATCTATGAGCTGGTGGTTGCTAATGAGCAAAACACATTGATGGTCGATAGCGAGGTCTATGCCAAAACGCTAACACTTGCGGTACGCTGGCGTACCACACATGGACAGCAACAAACGCTGGCTTTTTATTTTACTGGGGTGCAGAGACAAAACGGGCTTAATTAAAGCACTTTTCCACGAACGGCAAACGTGAAGTGGTGACTTTTTGTTCGCTTGAAGTGTTTTTCTTAAAAACCCCTTGCGTCACAAAATTACCTCTCTATAATGCGCTCTCGTTGGCACGGCAAGCCGCGCTAACAACGGCAAGACAAGCAAGCAAAACAAAATGCTTGACTTGTTGCTAAGGTGGCGTAAGATGCCACTCCCCTCAAGATTGGGCGGCGCTCTTTAACAATTTGACCTATGCAATCTGTGTGGGCACTCGTTGAGAATAGACAAAAAGATTTATTCGATGAACTGAGTGACCAAACGACAACTTTTATAGTTGTTCGGCACAGTCAATTCGTTTGTCTCGTAAGAGACGAGCAAAACAGTATTTATCGAGCCGTTTGTCTTTCCTTTTGGGAAAGCAAACACCAAAACTTAAATTGAAGAGTTTGATCATGGCTCAGATTGAACGCTGGCGGCAGGCCTAACACATGCAAGTCGAGCGGAAACGGCAGCATTGAAGCTTCGGTGGATTTGCTGGACGTCGAGCGGCGGACGGGTGAGTAACGGCTGGGAACCTGCCCTGACGAGGGGGATAACCGTTGGAAACGACGGCTAATACCGCATAA
>NZ_MUFC01000026.1 GCF_001995985.1 Salinivibrio sharmensis
TTTTGTCTATTCTCAACGAGTGCCCACACAGATTGCATAGGTCAAATTGTTAAAGAGCGTTGACTGTGCGAAGCTGCGCTTCGCTCGGTCAGGGCTGCGTATCTTACGCGCCTTGCCGTTAAAGTCAAGAAGAAATTTTATCTTTTATTTTCAACCCAACCGGGTGAAACAAAACCTCTTTTTGACTCCCCTAACGCGCTGTCTGCGTTAAGTAGGGCGGCATTCTAAAGCGTTTGTGACAAGCGTCAATCATTAATTTTATCTTTTCTTCTAAACGCTCCATTTTTAGACGATCTGCTCTTTTTTAGCCAATAATGCCTGTTTCTACTCTCTAAGCACCAAAAGTTACTATTTCGCGACTCGCTTTTATCCGCAGCACCTCTCCACCTTAGTTAAACGGAGAGTGAGGCTATACGCGACAAGCATGGGCCGTTTTTAAAACGCGATGGTGAAGGGCCGGATAAAGAAAAAGCCAGGCAAATTGCCTGGCTTTTCTGGGTGCTGCTTATAAGTGAAAAAACTTACTCTGCAGCTTGCTCAGCGTCTTGCTCTGGGCGATCAACGAGCTCGATGTAAGCCATTGGGGCTTTATCACCTGAGCGAACACCGCACTTAAGAATGCGAGTGTAACCGCCTGCACGTGAAGCAAAACGTGGGCCAAGTTCATTAAACAGTTTCGCTACGACTTCGTCGTTACGAGTACGAGCGAATGCTACACGACGGTTAGCAACACTGTCGTTTTTAGCTAAGGTAATCAACGGTTCAATGACGCGACGCAGCTCTTTTGCCTTGGGCAAAGTTGTTTTGATAACTTCGTGAGTTACCAGCGAGCTAGCCATGTTGCTGAACATCGCTTTACGATGGCTGCTGTTGCGATTGAGTTGACGACCACTCTTACGATGGCGCATGACCTAATCCTTCTAACTAAATAATCAGTCTCTGATTAATCTTCAGCAATTGATGCTGGCGGCCAGTTCTCTAGGCGCATACCCAGAGAGAGACCACGTGATGCCAGCACGTCTTTAATTTCAGTCAAAGACTTCTTACCAAGGTTTGGCGTTTTTAGAAGCTCAACCTCGGTACGCTGTACCAGATCACCGATATAGTGAATCGCTTCTGCTTTCAAACAGTTAGCAGAGCGAACAGTTAGTTCAAGATCGTCTACAGGACGCAGTAGGATCGGATCGAACTCTGGCTTCTCTTCTTTTTCCTCAGGGACACGTACATCGCGCAGGTCAACAAACGCATCTAGCTGTTCTGCTAGGATGGTTGCAGCTCGGCGAATCGCTTCCTCAGGATCCAGTGTACCGTTAGTTTCCATATCGATGACCAGCTTGTCGAGGTCAGTACGCTGTTCGACACGCGCTGCTTCCACTTTGTAAGCAATACGGTCTACTGGGCTGAACGTTGCGTCAACAAGTAGGCGACCGATTGGACGCTCATCGTCTTCGCTATCGATACGCGCAGACGCTGGTACATAGCCACGACCACGCTCTACCTTGATACGCATGCTAATTTCAGCGTTTGCATCAGTCAGGTGGCAGATAACGTGTTCTGGGTTCGCAATCTCAACACCACCATCATGGGTGATGTCGCCTGCAACAACAGGGCCTGCACCAGACTTGGTCAGAGTAAGGATAACTTCATCTTTACCCTCAACCTTAACGGCTAGGCCTTTAAGGTTAAGTAGGATTTCCAGGATATCTTCCTGAACCCCTTCTTTGGTGCTGTACTCGTGCAATACGCCGTCAATTTCAACTTCCGTCACCGCACAGCCTGGCATAGATGAAAGTAGGATACGACGTAGCGCATTCCCCAGAGTATGGCCAAAGCCACGCTCTAGAGGTTCAAGAGTTACTTTTGCATGCGTCGAGCTAACTTGTTCAATATCAACTAAACGCGGCTTAAGAAATTCTGTTACAGAACCCTGCATTATGTCCTCTCTTTAGTTCAGCTTTACTTGGAGTAAAGCTCGACGATCAGGTGTTCGTTGATGTCAGCAGACAAATCAGAACGCTCTGGTAGGCGCTTGAATGTGCCTTCCATCTTCTTGCTGTCTACTTCGATCCAAGTTGGCAGTTCGCGCTGAGCGGCAACTTCGAGAGCTGCTTTGATGCGCGCCTGGTTCTTAGCTTTCTCGCGAATGCTAATCACGTCGTTTGCCGAAACCTTGAAAGAAGGTACGTTAACTACTTTGCCGTTAACTAGGATCGCTTTGTGGCTTACCAGCTGACGTGATTCAGCGCGTGTTGCGCCAAAGCCCATGCGGTAAACTACGTTGTCTAGGCGACCTTCAAGAAGCTGAAGCAGGTTCTCACCTGTATTACCCTTGATGCGGGCAGCGTCTTTGTAGTAGTTACGGAACTGCTTTTCCATTACGCCGTACATACGACGTACTTTTTGCTTCTCACGAAGCTGAACGCCATAGTCAGACAGACGGCCGCGACGCTGACCGTGAACGCCTGGGACGTTATCGATTTTACACTTGGTATCAATCGCGCGTACGCCTGACTTAAGGAATAAGTCAGTGCCTTCGCGACGGCTAAGCTTCAGCTTAGGACCCAAATATCTTGCCATGATCTTTCTCCAATATTCTAAGAAACAGCGCTAGTGCGTATTAAACGCGGCGTTTCTTAGGTGGACGACAACCGTTATGCGGGATTGGCGTCGCATCAACAATGTTAGTGATGCGGAAGCCCGCTGCGTTCAAGGCACGAATAGTAGACTCGCGACCTGGACCTGGACCTTTAACCATCACTTCGAGGTTTTTCAGGCCGTACTCTTTCGCCATTTCACCACAACGCTCTGCAGCAACCTGCGCAGCGTATGGAGTTGACTTACGAGAGCCACGGAAACCTGAACCACCGGCGGTCGCCCATGCCAGAGCGTTGCCTTGACGGTCAGAAATCGTCACGATTGTGTTATTGAAAGACGCATGAATGTGCGCGACGCCATCAGCGACTTGCTTGCGTACGCGTTTGCGTGCACGAGTTGCTTGTTTAGCCATAGTACTTATCTACCCCGATTATTTCTTGATCGGCTTGCGCGGACCCTTACGGGTACGAGCATTGGTCTTCGTACGCTGACCACGTAGTGGCAAGCTGCGACGATGACGAATACCGCGGTTACAACCAAGGTCCATAAGACGCTTGATGTTCATGGAAATTTCACGACGTAGATCGCCTTCTACGGTGTACTTAGCGACACCGTCACGCAATTGGTCGATCTGTTCTTCTGATAGTTCACTGATCTTAGTGCTTTCAGCAATACCTGCATCAGCTAAAATAGCTTGAGAGGTGGTTTTGCCGACGCCGTAAATCGCAGTCAATGCGATAACAGCATGCTTTTGATCAGGAATGTTAATGCCTGCTATACGGGCCACTATTCACTCCTAGTACTTTTCAAGTAGAACCGCTGCAGAGCCCGTCGAGGATACGCAGCGGCATAACCACTTCTTTTGCACATACAAAAGGTGGGCTGGCTAATGTAGCCAGCCTGACCTCATTTTGCAAGAAAAATATTCTGCTATTAGCCTTGGCGTTGCTTGTGCTTTGGCTCACTGCAGATCACACGAACGGTACCGTTACGCTTGATCACTTTACAGTTACGGCAGATTTTCTTAACGGAAGCACGAACTTTCATTGCTAAACTCCGTAAATAGACAACCTATTAGCGGCCGTAGCCTTTTAGGTTGGCTTTTTTCAACACGGACTCATATTGTTGAGACATCAAATGAGTCTGAACTTGAGCCATAAAGTCCATGATTACGACTACTACGATAAGTAGTGATGTACCACCAAAGTAGAAGTGGACATCCCACGCAATCATCATGAACTCGGGGATCAGACAGATAAAGGTAATATACATGGCACCAGCAAGGGTTAACCGTGTCATTACTTTATCAATGTATTTAGCAGTCTGCTCACCCGGGCGAATACCAGGTACGAACGCTCCTGACTTCTTCAAATTATCTGCTGTTTCTCGCGGGTTGAAAACCAACGCCGTATAGAAAAAGCAGAAGAAGATAATCGCTGCCGCATAAAGTATTACATACGCTGGTTGTCCCGGACTCAGTGCCAATGACACATCGGTTAACCAACTTGTCTGATCACCCTTACCAAACCAGTTAGCAAGCGTGCCAGGGAACAAAATAATACTTGATGCAAAAATCGCTGGAATAACGCCTGCCATGTTGATCTTAAGAGGCAGGTGCGTGCTTTGCGCTGCAAAAACACGACGACCTTGCTGCCGCTTGGCGTAGTTAACAACGATACGACGTTGACCACGCTCCATGAAGACCACAAAGTAGACGACCGCCAATACGATCACTGCGATACCTAGCAAGAGAAGCGGAGACATGTCGCCTTGACGCGCTTGCTCTATTGTCTGTCCAATTGCGGGTGGCAGACCCGCGACAATCCCGGTGAAGATAATCAACGAAATGCCGTTACCAATGCCGCGTTCAGTAATTTGCTCACCTAACCACATTAAGAACATGGTACCTGTGACCAAACTCACTACCGCAGTAAAGTAAAATGCAGGACCTGGATTAATCACCAGACCTGGCATCATACTCGGTAACCCGGTCGCGATTCCAATTGCTTGGAAGGTTGCCAACACCAGCGTGCCGTAGCGGGTATACTGACTTATCTTACGACGGCCAGATTCGCCCTCTTTTTTCAACTCCGCTAACGCGGGGTGAACCACTGACAATAACTGAACAATAATCGATGCCGAGATATACGGCATAATGCCCAGTGCCAGTATCGAAGCACGCTCAAGGGCACCACCAGAGAACATGTTAACCAAGTCAATGATGGTCCCTTGTTGCTGTTCGAACAGATCGGCAAGTACAGCAGCGTCAATACCAGGAATTGGCACAAAAGAGCCGGCACGGAATACCAATAATGCCATAGCTACAAAAAGTAAACGGCTTTTCAGTTCCGCGACTCCGCCTTTTGCACTACTGAAGTTTTGTCCTGGTTGTTTTGCCATCTGTACCTCGTCCTCGAGCTAAATTATTCCTCGATTTTACCGCCTGCAGCTTCGATTGCCGCTTTAGCGCCTTTAGTGACACGAACACCTTTCACAGTCACAGCGCGAGCAATTTCACCAGACAGTACGATTTTCGCCGTACGAGTGTCTTGTGCAACAACGTTCGCTGCTTTTAGTGTTTCAAGGCTTACGACATCACCTTCAACTTTTGCCAGCTCGCCGAGACGAACTTCAGCAGAAGTTAGGCCTTTACGCGAAGTAAAACCGAATTTTGGCAGACGCTGTTTCAAAGGCATTTGACCGCCTTCGAAACCTGGGCGTACTGAACCACCTGAACGTGATTTCTGACCTTTGTGACCACGGCCACCGGTTTTACCCAGGCCTGAACCAATACCACGGCCTACACGCTTCGCAGAAGGCTTTGAGCCTGCAGCCGGAGATAGAGTATTCAAACGCATGTGATTACTCCTCCACTTTAACCATGTAGTTGACTTTGTTGATCATACCGCGCACGCACGGAGTATCTTCAAGTTCAACAGTGTGGTTGATGCGACGTAGGCCCAAGCCACGCAGGGTCGCTTTGTGCTTCGGCAAGCGGCCGATAGCGCTACGAGTCTGAGTTACTTTAATTGTCTTAGCCATGTCGTATTACCCCAGAATTTCGTTGACAGGCATGCCACGTTTCGCAGCAACCATCTCTGGAGACTTCGTACCACCCAGACCATCGATCGTTGCACGAACGATGTTGATTGGGTTGGTCGAACCGTATGCTTTCGCCAGAACGTCTTGAACGCCTGCTACTTCAAGCACGGCACGCATCGCACCACCGGCGATGATACCTGTACCTTCTGATGCTGGCTGCATATACACTTTTGAACCAGTGTGGCGGCCTTTAACAGCGTGGTGCAGTGTACCTTCGTTCAGCGCGATAGTAATCATGTTACGACGCGCCTTTTCCATTGATTTTTGGATCGCGGCCGGTACTTCACGGGCTTTACCGTAACCGAAACCTACGCGACCGTTACCGTCACCTACCACAGTCAGGGCAGTGAAGGTAAAGATGCGACCACCTTTAACCGTTTTAGATACACGGTTTACAGCGATCAGCTTCTCATGCAAATCACTTTGTTGTTTATCGTTAGCCATCTTCCACCTACCTTAGATTTTCAGACCAGCTTCACGGGCAGCATCTGCCAGTGCAGCCACACGGCCGTGGTATTGGAAACCGGAACGGTCAAAAGCAACGGCTTCGATGCCTTTTTCCTTCGCTCGCTCAGCAATGATCTTACCCACGGCTGCAGCGGCGTCTTTGTTACCGGTGCTCTTCACTTGCTCACGGATCGCTTTTTCTACGGTAGAAGCGGCTGCGATAACTTCCGCGCCGTTACCAGCGATAACCTGTGCGTACACATGACGTGGAGTACGGTGTACCACCAGGCGAGTTGCACCCATTTCCGCGATCTTGCGTCGTGCTTTGGTCGCACGACGGATACGAGATGCTTTCTTATCCATAGTGTTACCTTACTTCTTCTTAGCTTCTTTGGTACGCACAGCTTCGTCAGAGTAACGAACGCCTTTGCCTTTGTAAGGCTCAGGCTTGCGGTATGCGCGGATATCGGCAGCCACCTGGCCAACTGCTTGTTTATCAGCACCGCTGATAACAATTTCAGTTTGGCTTGGGCATTCTGCCTTAACACCCTCTGGAAGAGCGTGCTCAACCGGGTGAGAGAAACCAAGTGTCAGGTTAAGTTTGTTACCTGCAACGTTTGCACGATAACCAACACCTTTCAGGATCAGTTTCTTGGTAAAGCCTTCTGTAACACCAACAACCATGCTGTTGACCAGTGCGCGCGCAGTGCCAGCATGAGCCCATGCTTTAGCGTGCTCCACACTTGGTGCGAAGGTAATGGTGTTCTCTTCTTGGTTTACTGACACCATATCGTGAAGCGTGCGGCTAAGTTCGCCTTTGCTTCCTTTTACAGTGATTTCCTGACCGTTAAGTTTCACCTCTACGCCGGCAGGAACTACGACAGGTGCTTTTGCAACACGAGACATTTCCTACTCCTTATTAAGCTACGTAGCAGATGATTTCACCGCCCAGACCCGCTTTGCGAGCTGCGCGATCGGTCATCAAACCTTTCGAAGTTGATACAACAGCAATACCAAGGCCACCCATCACTGAAGGCAACTCATCTTTCTTTTTGTAGATGCGCAGGCCTGGACGGCTAACACGTTGGATTTGCTCGATAACTGGTTTAGATTCGAAGTATTTCAACGTCACTTCCAGTTCAGGCTTTGCGTCGCTGTTTACTGCGACGTCAGCCACGTAACCTTCTGCTTTTAGTAGCTCAGCAATTGCCACTTTTAGCTTTGACGAAGGCATTTTAACAGCAACTTTCTTTGCTGCCTGACCGTTGCGTAGGCGGGTCAGCATATCCGAGATCGGATCTTGCATGCTCATAAGTCTTTACTCCCGTGATTCAATTACCAGCTTGCCTTACGCAGACCCGGAATCTCGCCTTTCATGCAAGCTTCACGAACCTTGATTCGGCTTAGGCCGAATTTGCGTAGGTAGCCATGTGGACGACCAGTCTGGTTACAGCGGTTACGCTGACGAGACTTCGCAGAATCACGTGGTAGCGACTGAAGCTTCAGGACTGCGTCCCAACGCTCTTCGTCTGACGTGTTAACATTCTTAATGGTCGCACGCAGGTTGTCACGCTTTTCAGCATAACGGGCTGCGAGCTTCGCACGTTTTACATCACGTGCTTTCATCGATTTTTTAGCCATAACAGTAACCCTTCACCTTACTTACGGAATGGGAAGTTAAAGGCAGCCAGCAGAGCTCGACCTTCCTCATCTGTACCTGCGGTGGTAGTGATAGTAATATCAAGACCACGGATACGATCGACTTTGTCGTAGTCAATCTCAGGGAAGATGATTTGCTCGCGAACGCCCATGCTGTAGTTACCGCGACCGTCGAACGCTTTCGGGTTCAGACCACGGAAGTCACGGATACGAGGAACTGCGATAGCGATCAAACGCTCAAAGAAGTCCCACATACGCTCGCCACGTAGGGTTACTTTACAACCAATTGGGTAGCCCTCACGGATCTTGAAGCCTGCGACTGATTTACGTGCTTTAGTGATCAGCGGCTTTTGACCAGAAATTGCGGTCATATCAGCTGCTGCGTTTTCAAGCAGTTTTTTGTCGTTCAGAGCTTCGCCCACACCCATGTTAAGGGTGATCTTTTCGATCCCTGGGACTTGCATGATGCTTTTGTAACCAAATTGCTTAGATAGCTCAGCTACAACTGTCTCTTTGTAGTAATCATGCAGTTTCGCCATTGTACTACTCCAGAATTACTTAATAGTTTCGCCATTCGACTTGAAGAAACGCACTTTTTTGCCGTCTTCAAATCGGAAGCCTACACGGTCACCTTTACCAGCAGCTGCGTTAAAGATAGCCACGTTTGAAACGTCAATAGCGGCTTCTTGTTCAACGATGCCACCTTGAGTGCCCAGAGCCGGAACCGGCTTCTGGTGTTTCTTCACGAGGTTAATACCTTCAACGATAACTTTACCGGTCGGTAGAACCTTAGATACTTTACCTTTCTTGCCTTTGTCTTTACCGGCAAGAACGATAACTTCGTCGTTACGACGGATTTTAGCTGCCATGAGATCGCTCCTTACAGAACTTCAGGCGCCAGAGACACAATTTTCATGAACTTCTCAGTACGAAGTTCGCGTGTCACAGGGCCAAAGATACGTGTGCCGACTAGTTGCTCGTTCGTGTTGTTCAACAACACGCAAGCATTGCGGTCGAAGCGAATGACAGAGCCGTCTGGACGACGTACGCCTTTACGGGTGCGAACTACCACCGCCTTAAGCACATCACCTTTTTTCACTTTACCGCGTGGGATTGAATCCTTAACGGTAACTTTGATGATGTCGCCAACGTGGGCGTAACGACGGTGAGAGCCACCCAGAACCTTAATACACATTACACTGCGAGCGCCGGAGTTGTCGGCTGCGTCCAGCATACTTTGCATTTGGATCATTGTTAGTGCTCCGCTGTTATTACATCTAGACCCATCTCGGGTCGGGCTGCCTTTTTACAAGGGCGGCGAATAATAACACTATTTTGACCAGATGGGTAGATAAAAAATAAACGGCCCCCCAAATGAGAGCCGTTTGACTTATTATTGTATGAAAAATCGCTTAGATGCGTGATTTTTCAACAACGCGAACCAATGTCCAAGACTTTTGCTTAGAGATTGGACGACACTCACGAACCTCGACAGTGTCACCTTGGTTACACTGGTTTGATTCATCGTGTACATGTAGCTTACTCGTGCGCTTAATGTACTTACCGTAGATTGGGTGTTTCACAAAACGCTCGATAGCAACGACGATAGTTTTATCGCCTTTGTCGCTGATAACGCGACCTTGCTGAGTGCGGATGTTCTCGCTCATTATGCGTTAGCCTTCTCAGTCAGTACGGTTTTTACACGTGCGATATCGCGACGAACAGCTTTAAGAGTGTGAGTTTGCTGAAGTTGGCCAGTAGCCGCTTGCATGCGCAGGTTAAACTGCTCACGTAGCAGACCCATTAGCTCTTCGTTCAGCTGCTCAGCAGTCTTTTCACGTAGTTCTTGTGCTTTCATCACATCACCGCCTTAGTTACGAAAGTGGTTTTGATCGGTAGCTTACGTGAAGCTAATTCAAACGCTTCGCGAGCCAGTGATTCAGGAACACCATCCATTTCGTACAGGACCTTGCCTGGTTGGATTTGGGCAACCCAGTAATCTACTGAACCTTTACCCTTACCCATACGAACTTCCAACGGCTTACCAGTAATTGGTTTGTCAGGGAAGACACGAATCCAGATTTGGCCTTGACGTTTAATGTGACGAGTCATCGCACGACGAGCCGCCTCAATTTGACGCGCAGTGATACGACCGCGACCAACAGCTTTCAGGCCATAGGTACCGAAGCTTACGTCAGTACCGTGCGCCAGACCGCGGTTACGACCTTTAAAAGTCTTGCGGAACTTAGTACGTTTTGGTTGAAGCATCGATAGACTCCTTACTTACGGCCTTTACGCTGCTTCTTCGGCTTGTCAGCCTTTTGCTCAACTTCAGCCATTCCACCTAGGATCTCACCTTTGAAGATCCAGGTTTTAATGCCGATAACACCGTACTGGGTGTGAGCAGAAGAAGTTGCGTAATCAATGTCAGCACGAAGGGTGTGCAGTGGCACACGGCCTTCACGGTACCACTCGGTACGAGCGATTTCAGCGCCGCCAAGACGGCCGCTTACTTCTACTTTGATACCTTTGGCACCTAGGCGCATAGCGTTTTGTACCGCGCGCTTCATCGCACGACGGAACATAACACGGCGCTCTAGCTGTGATGCGATGCTGTCGCCAACAAGTTGCGCATCTAGCTCAGGCTTACGTACTTCAGCGATGTTGATTTGCGCTGGTACACCGGCTAGTTTTGCAACGTGAGCGCGCAGCTTCTCAACATCTTCACCTTTTTTACCGATAACCACACCAGGACGTGCAGTGTGAATAGTCACACGAACACTCTTAGCAGGACGCTCGATAACGATGCGAGAGACTGACGCTTTTTTCAGTTCATTGTTCAAGAACTGACGTACCTTAAAGTCGCCGTCTAGGTTGTCAGCGAAATCTTGGTTATTAGCAAACCAAGTGGAATTCCAAGGCTTAACAATGCCAAGACGAATACCATTAGGATGTACTTTTTGACCCATTGCTTTATCTCCTCGTCTCTTAGCGGTCTGCTACAACAACAGTGATGTGGCTAGAACGCTTCAAGATGCGATCGGCACGGCCTTTTGCACGAGGCATAATACGCTTCATGATTGGGCCTTCATCAACGAAGACTTTGGCGACGCTTAGATCGTCGATATCCGCACCTTCGTTATGCTCGGCGTTTGCAATAGCAGATTCCAACACTTTCTTAACCAGGTCAGCAGCTTTTTTGTTGCTGAAAGTCAGTAGTTCCAGTGCTTGTGCTACGTCTTTACCGCGCACTTGATCCGCAACCAAACGTGCTTTTTGAGGCGAGATACGAGCAAAGCGATGTTTAGCAATAGCTTCCATTTCTTACCCCTTAACGCTTCTTAGCTTTCTTATCAGCAGCATGGCCGCGATAAGTACGTGTTGGTGCAAACTCGCCCAGCTTGTGACCGATCATTTCTTCAGAAACGAAAACGGGTACGTGCTGACGACCATTATGGACAGCGATGGTCAATCCGATCATCTGTGGGATGATCATTGAACGACGGGACCAAGTCTTTAAAGGCTTCTTGTCACCGCTTTCCACCGCTTTCTCTACCTTCTTCAGCAAGTGCAGGTCAATAAAAGGACCTTTCTTGAGAGAACGTGGCATGGCTTATCCTCTGATAATAATTACTTGTTACGACGACGTACGATGTACTTGTCGGTACGTTTGTTCTTACGGGTCTTGAAGCCTTTAGTTGGCATACCCCAAGGTGATACTGGATGACGACCACCTGAGGTACGGCCTTCACCACCACCGTGTGGGTGGTCAATCGGGTTCATTGCAACACCACGTACGCTTGGACGTGCGCCTTTCCAGCGCGCGGCACCGGCTTTACCCAGTTCGCGTAGCATGTGCTCAGAGTTACCCACTTCACCAAGAGTCGCACGACCTTCAGCAAGAACCTTACGCATTTCACCGCTGCGCAGGCGGAGTGTGACGTACGCGCCGTCACGAGCTACGATTTGCGCATATGCACCCGCAGAACGAGCTAACTGACCACCTTTACCAGGCTTAAGCTCGATATTGTGGATAGTAGAACCCACTGGGATGTTACGCATTGGCAGGGTGTTACCTACCTTGATAGCTGAATCTGCACCAGATTGGATCTGATCACCGGCTTTTAGGCCTTTTGGTGCGATGATGTAACGACGTTCACCGTCCGCATACAGTACAAGCGCGATGTTTGCACTACGGTTCGGATCGTACTCGAGACGCTCAACTTTCGCTGGGATACCGTCTTTAGTACGTTTGAAGTCAATTACACGGTAATGATGCTTGTGACCACCACCGATGTGACGCACTGTGATTCGACCGTTGTTATTGCGACCACCAGACTTAGAGTTTTTCTCTAGCAGTGGTGCATATGGTTTACCTTTGTACAGATCATGGTTAACCACTTTAACAAGGTGACGACGACCCGGTGAAGTCGGCTTACATTTGATAATAGCCATTTGCTTTTACTCCTCCGTCTTACTCAGCGCCGCCAACGAAGTCGATGTCCTGACCTTCTTTCAAGGCAACATACGCTTTTTTCCAGTCGCTACGACGGCCTTCACGCATACCTTGACGTTTGGTCTTACCCTTAACGAGAAGAGTACGAACAGACTTCACTTCAACTTCGAACAGTTTTTCAACTGCCGCTTTGATCTCTTTTTTAGTTGCTTCTTTGGCTACTTTGAATACAACAGTGTTGTTGTTTTCAGCGGCCATCGTCGCTTTTTCAGAGATGTGCGGAGCACGCAGAACTTTTAGGATACGCTCTTCAGTGATCATGCCAGCATCTCCTCAACTTGTTTAACTGCATCAGCAGTCATCACGACTTTGTCGAAAGCGATCAAGCTAACTGGGTCGATGGTATCTGTATCGCGTACGTCAACCTTGTACAGGTTACGTGCGGCAAGGAACAGGTTCTCATCAACTTCGGCAGTGACGATCAGAGCATCGTTCAGCTCAAGCTCTTTCAGCTTAGCGACAAGCTCTTTAGTTTTTGGTGCTTCAACAGAGAAGTTATCAACAACGATCAAACGCTCTTGACGAACCAGCTCTGACAGGATGCTCTTCAGAGCACCACGGTACATCTTTTTGTTTACTTTCTGAGCATGGTCCTGAGGACGTGCTGCGAAAGTGACACCACCGCTGCGCCAGATTGGGCTGCGGATTGTACCTGCACGGGCGCGACCAGTACCCTTCTGACGCCATGGCTTAGCACCGCCACCAGACACGTCTGAACGAGTTTTCTGAGCGCGAGTACCTTGACGGGCACCAGCTGCGTATGCAACGACTACCTGGTGAACCAGGGACTCGTTGAATTCACGCCCGAAGGTAGTTTCGGAAACAGTTAGCGCGTCGGCGCCTTTGACTACCAATTCCATTACTATCTCCTCGACGTTACGCTTTAACGGCTGGTTTAACGATCACGTTGCCACCTGTCGCACCTGGGACTGCACCTTTAATAAGAAGCAGATTGCGCTCAGCGTCAACACGTACGATCTCTAGGTTTTGAGTCGTTACACGCTCAGCACCCATGTGACCTGCCATTTTTTTGCCTTTGAATACGCGACCTGGGCTCTGACATTGACCGATAGAACCAGGCGCACGGTGAGACAAAGAGTTACCGTGGCTCATGTCTTGAGTACGGAAGTTCCAACGCTTAACGCCGCCTTGGAAGCCCTTACCTTTTGACGTGCCAGTAACGTCTACTTTTTTGATTTCAGAGAAAAGATCGACGTTTAGCTCAGCGCCAACTTCGAACTCTTCGCCATTTTCCAGACGGAATTCCCACAAACCGCGGCCTGCTTCAACACCTGCTTTCGCAAAGTGACCAGCTTGTGCCTTATTAACACGGCTTGCTTTCTTCTCGCCTGTAGTGATTTGAATTGCGGCATAACCGTCAACTTCTGGCTTACGCACCTGAGCAACACGGTTAGCTTCAACTTCAACTACGGTTACCGGGATAGAAACGCCATCTTCGTTGAAGATACGAGTCATACCGACTTTACGACCGACTAGACCAATCATTATCTACTCCCCCTTAACCCAGGCTGATTTGAACATCAACGCCCGCAGCAAGGTCAAGACGCATCAGAGCGTCAACAGTTTTATCTGTTGGCTCAACGATGTCGATCAGACGTTTGTGAGTACGAATTTCGTACTGGTCACGTGCGTCTTTGTTTACGTGCGGAGAAATAAGAACGGTGAAGCGCTCTTTACGAGTAGGTAGAGGGATTGGTCCCTTAACCTGTGCGCCAGTGCGCTTAGCGGTTTCAACGATTTCCGCTGTAGACTGATCGATCAAACGATGATCGAACGCCTTAAGGCGGATACGGATACGTTGGTTCTGCATGAGACAGAGCTCCAAATTCTAAAATATTTACACAAACAATATCGCCATTCCACCTCATCAAGACGAGGGAATGCCGATTAATTTATGTGAAACCGTAGTGCCAAAATTAGGCACATTGTCAGCCATTATTCTATGACTGCGAACATAAGCGGAGTATACATTAAACGAACAGTTTACTGTTCCATTCCTCGATGCTCATTGGTTCACAACTGCGTCGGAAGTCGCAATGACTTAAGCAGTGCCGGGCATTATACCGATGCGCGATAGCTTTGCAAGCCTTGGTTAAAAAATAAGCCCAAACAAAAACGCACCCGATTGGGTGCGTTTATCTATCTTACTACGTTGAGCGCCGCCTTAGGCTTTGTCGCTGGCGTCTTCGATTATCTGTGCTTGGTTGTAGTTGGCGATACCCACTTTATCAATCAGACCCAGCTGAGTCTCCAACCAATCAATGTGCTCTTCCTCATCATCAAGAATATATTGGAACAAGTCTCGTGACACGAAATCGCGGATGCTTTCGGTGTAAGCAATGGCTTCTTTCAAGTCTTCGTGCGCTTGCATCTCTAGCGCCAAATCACACTCGAAGATTTCTTGTGTATCTTCACCAATGCGTAACTTGCCTAAATCTTGCAAATTGGGCGTCCCTTCCAAAAATAAAATACGCTCAATAAGTTTGTCCGCATGTTTCATCTCATCAATGGACTCTTCATATTCTTTATCCGCGATGACTTTTAAGCCCCAGTCTTTGAGCATGCGCGCATGCAGAAAGTACTGATTAATCGCAATCAATTCGTTGCCGAGTACCGTGTTGAGAAACGCTATCGATTTTGGATCGCCTTTCATGGCAAAAGCCTCCTTATGAGTTCTACCTAACAAATGTAGAACCCATAAGAAGGCTGTCAAATATTGACGGCAGGTTAACTGGCTTTTTGTAGCGTGATCAGTTGGCTCTCGTCGTATATCACCTCTTTGGCTTGACGTACACATTTACCACATTGCGACCCCAGAGGCGTCAGCTGGCGTAACTCACGGATGCTAGTGACACCTTGTTGGCGCACCCAATGCTTAATGGTCTTATCCGACACGCTGTGGCAAATACAAACTAACATCTTCGCGATCTCATAACCTGAACTATAACGAGAATAGTTTGCATTGCGTTTGAGGTAAAGTTTTTTTATATAACGCTTGGTTATTGATGACTAACTCATTTGAATCAAGGGATGGCGAAAGATAGGGCAAACAAAAAGGGAGCGCAGTGCGCTCCCTTTGATTGATAAGACAAGACGTCTATCAAATTAAGCGATGATGTTAGCAACAACACCCGCGCCTACAGTACGGCCACCTTCACGGATAGCGAAACGTAGGCCTTCGTCCATCGCGATAGGTGCGATCAGCTCAACAACCATCTTGATGTTGTCACCAGGCATTACCATCTCAACGCCTTCTGGCAGCTCGATAGTACCGGTTACGTCAGTTGTACGGAAGTAGAACTGTGGACGATAGCCTTTGAAGAACGGAGTATGACGGCCGCCTTCGTCTTTGCCCAGTACGTATACTTCTGACTCGAACTTGGTGTGCGGAGTGATTGAACCAGGCTTAGCCAGTACTTGRCCACGCTCWACTTCGTCACGCTTAGTACCACGYAGAAGAACACCAACGTTCTCACCCGCACGGCCTTCGTCTAGAAGCTTACGGAACATCTCAACACCGGTACATGTTGTTTTCGCAGTCTCTTTCATACCTACGATTTCAACGTCGTCACCMACAGTGATGATGCCTTGCTCAACACGGCCAGTTACTACGGTACCACGGCCTTGGATTGAGAATACGTCTTCGATTGGCAGGATGAACGGCTTGTCGATCGCACGCTCTGGCTCTGGGATGTAAGAATCCAGCGCTTCAGATAGCTCAACGATCTTCTGCTCCCACTGCTCTTCACCGTTCAGGGCRCCTAGCGCTGAACCTTGGATTACTGGGCAGTCGTCACCTGGGAAGTCGTACTCTGAAAGTAGYTCACGTACTTCCATTTCAACCAGYTCAAGCAGCTCTTCGTCATCAACCATGTCACATTTGTTCATGAACACGATGATGTTTGGAATACCAACCTGACGGCCTAGTAGGATGTGCTCACGCGTCTGTGGCATTGGGCCATCAGTTGCAGCAACAACCAGGATACCACCGTCCATCTGTGCTGCACCGGTGATCATGTTTTTCACATAGTCAGCGTGTCCTGGGCAGTCAACGTGTGCGTAGTGACGGTTTGGCGTATCGTACTCAACGTGAGACGTTGCGATGGTGATACCACGATCACGCTCTTCTGGTGCGTTATCGATTGACGCGAAGTCACGAGCAGCACCACCGTGTACTTTTGCAAGTACTGTACAGATAGCTGCGGTCAGCGTAGTTTTACCATGGTCAACGTGGCCAATAGTACCAACGTTAACGTGCGTTTTCGTACGTTCAAATTTTTCTTTAGACATGACAGTCCCTCTAAGCACGGTATTTCGGTGGCATTACGACCACACAACCAACAATCAGGTTTGTTGAGTATATATCAAACGGCTTGAAGTTACCTTGGAGAGGATGGTGCTGATAGGCAGATTTGAACTGCCGACCTCACCCTTACCAAGGGTGCGCTCTACCGACTGAGCTATATCAGCACTCTAAAAAGAGTGGAGCGGGCAGCGGGAATCGAACCCGCATCATCAGCTTGGAAGGCTGAGGTAATAGCCATTATACGATGCCCGCAATCGTTACTCGTAGAGCTATTCAAACAATTTGAAAATGGTGGTGGAAGAAGGATTCGAACCTTCGAAGGCTGAGCCGTCAGATTTACAGTCTGATCCCTTTGACCGCTCGGGAATTCCACCTAAATTTTGGTGCCGGCTGCCGGAATCGAACTGGCGACCTACTGATTACAAGTCAGTTGCTCTACCAACTGAGCTAAGCCGGCGACAAGTGCTGCGCATTCTATGCCATGGATTTGAGGGGTGCAATAGGGAATTTTAAAAAAATGGGTGATTTTTTCGTCTTTTGCGCATTTTTCCGCGTGACTGTTGCGAAAATAACCAGCCCGCCCAATCAACACTCATCGTCGGTGCTTTTCCTTCCCTGTCGTTTGCGGTATCGTCACCCTCTTTACTGGCTTAAGGCACATGGATCATGAATGCAACGCTAACGCCTTATTTGTCGTTCGAGCGTCAACAATGGGCTGAACTGAGGGATGCAGTGCCCATGACGCTCACTGAAGATGACATTGACCGCTTGCGCGGCCTTAACGAGCATTTGTCGATGGATGAGGTGCGCGATATTTATCTTCCTTTATCCCGGCTGCTTAATCTCTATGTGAAAGCGCGCAAAAGCCGGACGGAAGTGCTAGACGAGTTTTTATCCCAACCGGTATCAAATCATGTGCCCTATGTGATTGGCATCGCGGGCAGCGTTGCTGTGGGTAAAAGTACCACCGCTCGCCTTTTAAAAGCCTTGCTGACACGATGGCCAGATCATCCTAAAGTTGCACTCGTGACCACTGACGGCTTTTTATACCCCAACGCCGAGCTTGAGTCGCGTGGCATCATGCATAAGAAAGGGTTTCCGCAATCTTATGACATGCGCAAACTGGTTGAGTTTGTGGCTGACGTCAAATCAGGAAAAGACTGTGTCACCGCACCGATTTATTCTCACTTGGTGTACGACATTACCTCTGACGTGCAAAACGTGGAGAAACCCGACATCTTGATCCTCGAAGGGCTCAATGTCCTGCAAAGTGGCATGGATTACCCGCACGATCCCCATCATGTGTTTATTTCCGACTTTCTCGACTTTTCTATTTATGTCGACGCCGAGCCCGATTTACTGAAGCACTGGTATATCGAGCGTTTTATGAAGTTCCGCCGTGGCGCATTTCTAGACCCACAAGCTTACTTTCATCACTACACGCGACTATCTGTGGATGAAGCGACCCAAAAAGCCGCGACCATCTGGGATGAGATAAACGGGAAGAACTTATCAGAAAACATTCTACCAACCCGGGAACGCGCCAGCTTGATTCTAGAGAAGGGCGCCAATCATTCCGTTCAACGCATCCGGGTTCGCAAGTAATCTTTGCTATAGCAATCAGTCATCGCGCCTTAGTGAAATTTCTCCGCCCAAGTAAGGCGTGATGTCACCATCGATTTCTAGCAGCAAAGCGCCATGCTCATCGATTCCACGTTCAATGCCACGCACTTGTCGCTCGCCCATCAGCAGTTTAACGGGGCGATCGATAAAATTATCCAGCAAGGGCCAGTCGGCCATGATGCTCGATAGCCCATGTCGCTCATAGTCAATCAGTGCTTCTTTTAAACGCTCAATCAAGGTTGCGGCCAATGTATTGCGTGATGGCATGGGTTGGCAGGCCTCCGCTAAACGCGCCCAAGGCTGGTCAATGCTTTGATTCAAATGTGCCCCCATGCCAATGTTTAACCCCATGCCGATCACAAGGTGAGCCGCATCGCCTGTTTGCCCCATCATTTCCACTAAGATACCAGCGAGTTTTTTATCCTGAAAATACAGGTCATTGGGCCATTTGACTTTCACATCGGGAGCCCCCAACTCATGCAACGCCTTGGTCATCGCCACCCCGACCACCAGGCTTAGACCCATCGCCGCGGCAGGCCCAGCATCGAGACGCCAATACATCGACAAATACAAGTTGCTTCCAAACGGCGACTGCCACGCGCGGCCACGGCGCCCTCGACCTTGTTGCTGATATTCCGCTAAGCAAACACTGCCCACCGCCAGCTCGCCCACTCGATCCATCAAGTGCTGATTGGTGGAATCAATCACTGGGATCACCGACAATGAGGGGACGGATGTCTGCTTAGTCAAGCGCGTTTCATCGAGTAGCTCGATTGGTTGTGACAAGCAATAGCCTTTTCCTTGAACGCGGTAGATGTCTAGGCCCCATGATTGCAACACTTTAATGTGCTTACTGACCGCCGCACGGCTTACCCCTAACACCTCACCCAACATTTCGCCTGAGTGAAACTCACCATCGGATAAACGGTCGATAAGGGTAAGTCTTGCGGTATGCGCACTGCTCATTGTGCCTCCAAGCTGGTTTCACCCTTAGCGCCCATAAAGCGCACCTCATGGTGCAAGGTCACACCAAACCGCACCTGTACTTCCTCGACCACTTGCTTTGCTAATTGAATGACGTCTTGGCTGGTTGCATGATTGGCGTTCGTCAGCACTAGGGCTTGTTTCGGATGCACACGCGCCCCTCCCACTTGCTTGCCTTTCAAACCACATTGGTCAATC
The DNA here is from genome assembly GCF_001995985.1 of Salinivibrio sharmensis. Lineage (GTDB taxonomy): Bacteria > Pseudomonadota > Gammaproteobacteria > Enterobacterales > Vibrionaceae > Salinivibrio > Salinivibrio sharmensis. The sequence goes on from NZ_MUFC01000026.1 coordinate 19,452, forward strand.
AGCCAACCTGCAGCGAGCTTCTTTTTTCCCTCTCCAGCAGAGTACATGGGCATCTCGGGATAACAGGTTTGCAATGTTTGCGCCTGGTGTGCATCAATCACTGGATTTTTGAAAAAGCTTCCCGCATTGCCACACTCTCGGGGATCAGGGAGCTTGGCTCGGCGAATCGCACAGACCGTTTCAAAAATGGTTTGCGCTGATACTCGCTCTGGATCGAGATCCGCCAACGCACCATATTTGAGCACGGGCTGCCACGCTTTCGCTAATCGGAACCCCACTTGCGTGATCACCCACCCTGCCATCACGTCAGTTTTAAATATTGAGTCACGATAACCAAATTGGCACTCTTCAGAGGTCAGGCGGCGAGACTCCCCTGTCTCAGGGTTAACTATCTCCACATACATGCAGCGCTCGCAAAACTCAACGCCATAAGCGCCAATATTTTGAATCGGTGCTGCGCCGACACAGCCAGGGATAAGCGCAAGATTCTCCAGCCCGGGCAATCCATTATCAATGCTCCAGGCGACTAAATTGTGCCAAGACTCACCGGCCCCCACATGCAATACCCAGTGGTCGCTCTCATCATCGACTGACACACCAGTAAGGCGATTTAGCACGACCACGCCCTGGAAGTCTTGGCAAAAAAGCAGATTACTCCCCTCTCCCACCACTAACTTAGGAAGCGTCAGGTCGTCAGCGTGCTGCCAAATAGCATATAAATCCTCTACCGTGTGCGCTTCCACGATCGTATGAGCGTGGGCGGGGAGACCAAAGGTGTGATGGGGTGTCAAAGACACATCAGATAGCCACTTCATCAATGCATTACGCTGTCAGAAAAAATCATGGATAGGTATACTACCTGTCCTGCTCGTATTGCGCATCTATTAGGCTATGGATAATTACCACATTCACCCACTCGAGCCATTACGGTTTCCACTCGTAGCGCGATTCTATAAAACCTACTATCCACCGGGTAAACCGAAAAAAGATGAACATATCTGGGTGGTGGATGGACCCAGCGGCTTATGTGGCGCAGTCCGCTTTCAACAACGTCAAGAGTATCAATTACTCACTGGCATGTTGCTGCACCCACAATTGCGCGGGTCGGGGTTAAGTCATCAACTGCTCGACGCCGCCCAACCTATTCTGGCGCAGCGCCCAAGCTTTTGCTTAGCATTCCGACCATTGACCGCTTTATACGCGCAACACGGTTTCAACAGTGTGGACACGCAAGCGTTGCCAGACGAGTTGGCAGCGCGATACCAAAGCTACTGTCATAGCGGTAAAGACTTGGTGGCAATGAAATACACATCCAAAGCGTGATATTTACAACAAAGACACCGCGCAGTGATCCGTGACTTGACCTAACTTCTGGTATAATTCAGGGTTTAGCATCAAACCGCTCGACTCTGGCCGTCGAACAACAAGAGGTAACAATGGATTCAGCGAACGCACATCGGCAGCTTATTGATCGCCTGCCCACCATTGCGCACCAGCCAGAAAATCTCGAAACCTTATTAGATGCCGTCTCGTTTAGAGAGCGCTTGCTTAGTGAAATAAAAAAGGCAAAATCCAGGATTTACCTAGTTGCCTTGTATCTGCAAGATGATGAGGCGGGACGAAGTGTGCTCGACGCGCTCTACGAAGCCAAGCAAGCGAACCCTGATCTTGATATCAAAGTATTGGTTGACTGGCACCGCGCGCAACGAGGGCTGATTGGTGCTGAGCAATCTGATGGCAATGCGGGCTTATACCGCGCTTATGCTGAACGTTACCCACACAAAATAGAAGTGCTCGGTGTACCTGTCAGAAACCGAGAAGTGTTTGGTGTGCTGCACCTGAAGGGCTTTGTATTCGATAATACCGTGCTTTACAGTGGCGCCAGCTTAAATGATGTCTACCTAGCGCAACATAATAGATATCGTTACGACCGCTACCATGTTCTTAACAATAAAGCCCTCGCCGATACCATGGCAGACTTTATTGTTAATACCTTAACCGCCGATAGCGCGGTCAATTGCCTCACCTCGCCAGACCGGCCAAACAGTAAAGCGCTCAAGCCCTGTATTCGTGATTTTCGAGCACAATTACAGCGTGCAAGCTACCGCTATGCAGATGAGCCCATTGGTAATGACCAAGTGGGCCTAACCCCTATGGTCGGGCTGGGTAAACGCAAAAATAAGCTCAATCGCTATATCTGCCATTTGATTGCCAGCGCACAAAAAGAGCTCGTGATTTGCACGCCATATTTTAATCCACCACGTAGTGTGGTCCGAGAAATACGACGCGCACTGCGTCGAGGAGTAACGATCAGTATTATCGTTGGCGATAAAACCGCCAATGACTTTTACTCGCCACCAGATGCACCCTTTAAGACCATTTCGGCTCTCCCCTACCTGTATGAAGTCAACCTGCGCAACTTTGCGCGCCGCAACGAAGCGGCGATTGCCAAACGCCAGTTGAACATCCATATTTGGAAGCATGATGACAACAGTTTCCACCTAAAGGGAATTTGGGTTGATCGCCAATATATGCTGCTGACCGGGAACAACCTCAACCCTCGGGCGTGGAAGCTAGACTTAGAAAACGCCATCTTAATTCACGACAAACACCAGCAGCTCGAGACCCAAAAACAGCAAGAGGTGGACAAGATATTGGCTCATACCCAGTTGGTGGGAAGCTATAAGCAAATAGAAAAAATGGAGGACTATCCCGTCCCGGTCAAACGTCTGCTTAAACGGATAAAACGGGTTAAGGCCGATCATTTACTCAATCAAATACTCTAGGTGATGATGCGATGAAACAAGCCAAAATTGCCGCGATTGACGTTGATGCACAATGCACATTCACACCGCTTTGTCCTGATGAGCTGCCTGTGCCTGAGGGCGATACCATCGGGCCTGCTCTGAATCAGCAAGCGGTATTGGCTGACTTACGCGTACTCACCAAAGATGCACATCCCACCAATGCCGTCTGGGTGGTCGATAAACCTGCTGATATGTTGCAGCCCTTAGCACATAAAAATGCCGATCTCACTTGGGTGAGACATGCAGTGCCTGGCACCAAAGGGTTTGAAACCATCGATGGCTTGCCCCCCATTACCGATTACGACTATGTGGTTTGGAAAGGGATCGAGCCTGATCTGCATCCCTACGGTGCCTGCTTTCATGATATTGAAGAAAAACTCAGCACAGGCTTGATTGAGTGGCTGCATAGCCAAGCCGTAGAAACCGTGATTGTCGGTGGCCTGGCAACCGATTATTGCGTTAAAACCACCGCCATCCAGCTGAAAAAGCGCGGGCGCTTTGACGTCATCGTTAACCTCGCAGCGTGTCGCGGAATTGACCCCGACACGGTATCATCCGCTTGTGACGAAATGGTCGCTGTCGGCATTCGACTGGTGGATAGCCAAATCGCGTTAAGCTGCTTACTTCCGCGTTAATTTGTATCGCAGTGGATCATCAATTTCCTCTGCGATCTTCCTCGCTGTTTTAGCGAAACCCACAGCCCACACACATCAATAAGTTTGATTCCTTAGACATAAATACGCTTTAGCCAACAAGATTGCTAGGCTTATTGGGCGCTATCCTCTACTGTCCTATTAACTATTTTCACAATAAAAAATAAGTTTGGAGGATAGCATGCTCAAACCTACCGCACTGGGTCTCCTGATCGGCGCTTCATTATGTAGCACCGCTTGGGCGATGCCTGCATCGCAGCTTGATTCACTCGGAAACGGTCTCGATGTCCAATACCAAGTGGTTGATAATACGCAAGATGACTGGCGCTCTTTTACGGGCAACGTCGCGTTTACTAACCACAGTACTCAGACACTGCCTAAAACAGGCTGGGCGATTTATTTCAGTCACATCCGCATGATCAATTCGATCGATACCGATCAACTTAAAGTCTCACACGTCAACGGGGATCTCTTCAAACTCGAGCCCACGGATAGCTTTGTTCCGCTCGCCCCCGGTGATCAATTAGTCGTCGGCTTTAATGCCTCTGACTGGCAAGTCGCCAAATCCGATATTATGCCAAATTGGTATTTAGCCTCCGACGATGAAGCTGGCACGCATACCGCGTTGATTACCAGCACCAGTAACCACAAAAATGGCCAAGTGCCCACCAAACCGGATGATGAGCTCACCTTTGTCGGTGACTTTGACGCTCCCGCACAGTGGAAACGTTACGGCGGTGCACTCACCGACCATTATGACCCTTTCACGGCCGAGCAGCGCTATGTACGCAATGCCGATTTGTCGTTGGTGGATACCCAAGGACACGTGCTTCCCACACCTGCCAGTCGCATTGAGAAAAATGGCCATATCACCCTCGATAGCGAGTGGACCGTGGTCTACGACAACGGCTATCAAGCACAAGCTCAATGGCTTGCCGATCAGCTTGGCATTTCAGCCACCGACTGGGCACCTACTAATCAAAAAGTTATTCATGTGGGGTGGGGAAAAGTCACCCTTAATGGAAGCGACCAGTGGCACGAAGCTTATCGCCTAGATGTGCAACCTGAGCAGCAACGTATTGACATCGACGCCCCTGATGAAGCGGGTGCCTTATACGCTGCACAAAGCCTGCTACAACTTAAAACCGGCGAGACACTCAAGGCGGTGACGCTAACCGATGCACCGCGTTTTGCTTACCGTGGCCTGTCTGTCGATGCCGCGCGAAACTTCCGCAGCAAAGAGGCGATCTTAAAGTTACTCGACCAAATGGCCGCACTGAAACTCAACAAGCTCCATTTACGTCTCAGTGATGATGAAGCATGGCGTATTGAGATCCCAGCCCTACCAGAACTGGCAGACATCGGTAGCAAACGCTGTCATGACTTGTCAGAAACCCGCTGCGTGTTGCCCTTCTTAGGCGCAGGGCCTGACGGCACAGAAGCATCCAATGGGTATTACACTACGGAAGATTATCAAGCGATTCTGCGTAAGGCAGAGGCACTCAATATCACCGTCATTCCAGAAGTAGATATGCCAGGTCACGCGCACGCGGCCATTAAAGCGATGGAAGCGCGTTACCACAAGTTCATGGCACAAGGCGATGAAGCCAAAGCGAAAGAATATTTGCTCACGGACTTTGAAGACGACACCCAATACCTTTCTGTGCAAATGTTCACCGACAATGCGATGAATGTTTGTATGGAATCCAGTTATCGCTTCGTCGATACAGTGGTTGCGGCGCTCGTCGATGCGCATCGAGACATACAGCCGCTTGATACATTCCACTTTGGCGGAGATGAAATTGCCGGTGCTTGGAAAGAGTCGCCCGTCTGCGAGGCCTTTATTGCAGACAACGATGCAGGCGTGAACAGTGTTGACGATCTAAGTCAGTACTTTGTCGAACGTATTTCGCACATTACCCAACGTCATCAGCTCGATCTCGGTGGTTGGGAAGATGGCCTCATGCACAACAACAACGTCTATCCACGCGCACAACTTGCCAATGAACACGTCTATGGCAATGCGTGGCAAAATATCTGGGAGTGGGGCGTTGCCGATCGCGCCTATAATCTCGCCAACAATGGCTATGGGGTTATCTATAACCAAGCCACACACCTCTATTTTGACCACCCCTATGAGCCAGACCCAAGTGAGCGCGGCTATTATTGGGCACCCCGTTTTACCGACACCCGTAAGACGTTTAGCTTTATGCCCGATGATCTCTACGCTAACGCAGATGCAAAACGCAATGGTGCACCTATCACCAAACAGGAAGTACTAGACGCTGCAACCGTGAAAACACTAACACGTCCAGAAAATGTACTCGGTTTACAAGCCTCTATTTGGAGTGAAACCATTCGCTCCGACGGCCAATTTGAATCAATGACTTTCCCTCGTCTCTTTGCCATGGCAGAGCGAGCTTGGCACCGCGCCGAGTGGGAAGCAAGCACTCAAACTGGGCAAGAGGCGAATCAAACCAAGCGCAACATTGATTACAACCTCTTTGCCAATCAGTTAGCGAGCTACTGGTTCCCACAACTAGAGCAACAGGGTGTTGGCTTCCGCTTACCGGTTCCGGGTGGGGTGATAGAAAGTGGTACATTGAAAGCGAACTCGCCATTCCCTGGACTCACTATTGAGTACTCAACTGATAATGGTGCAAGCTGGCAGACCTATGATGCGGCAAACGCTCCTCACGTCAGCGCCCCGGTACAACTACGTACCATTTCAGGTGAACGCGTAAGCCGAGTCAGTAAAATTCAATAATCGAGCGATTACACCGCTTAGAAAAGACAAAGCCCCGTCGACAAGACGGGGCTTTTTATTAGATCTTGGGTAGGTAGAAAATGAAATGATATCTACTTAGCAGGCAGTCTAAAGCAAAGCGCACAGGGCTGATACACCCTCAAGATACAAAAAAGCCCCGACCGTGAGGTCAGGGCTCTGTATTTTCTCATCAAAGTCTTACACATATCCGCTTTGATGCTTAAATCAGTTTTTGCCTTCAGATTTTTCCAAAAATCTGAAAACAAGAAAGCAAGCCTGGCGATGTCCTACTCTCACATGGGGAGACCCCACACTACCATCGGCGCTGCTTCGTTTCACTACTGAGTTCGGCATGGAGTCAGGTGGGTCCAAAGCGCTATGGTCGCCAAGCAAATTCGGTAATCTA
>NZ_MUFC01000027.1 GCF_001995985.1 Salinivibrio sharmensis
GTGTCAGAATAGTGAAATTAACAAACTGAATAAGGTTGTTGAAAAGTTGAAAGAAAAAATTGAAAATTTTTTCAATTATGGCACTCCGGAAAAAGAACCAGAAAAAAAGCAGCATAAATATCTTTTTCCAGAGCTAAAGCCAAATAACTATCCTGATGAGCTCAATGAAATAAAAGGTAGAAGAATAAAGAAAAATAGATTAAGATGATATTTGCTTAATCTGTTTTGGATTATTCAAATGAGTAGTCTTTCTCTGGTGTGTCAACACCCCAGAAATTAGTAGCTCTTAATATTTCAATGAACATTCCATCCATATTCCCACTTTTATATGAATTTAGTATTTCTTGTTTTAATTCAAAGAACTCACTAAAACCATCTACAGGCCTGATGCTTTCTTTCTTTTCAATTTTGCTGTTCTTTAGTGGGAAATGAATAATTTTCCCATTTGAATATAAAGCAGTGCAGGACTTTGAGTCACTTGATATAATAAATCCTGCAAAATTATCGTTAATAAATCGCTTTCCTTTGATTATTGATGCAGGATCCTCTTTGTCAAAATAAGATAATTTATTATCACTAGAAAGTCTTGCTATATTAGCTTTAAAGTCAGCTATCCTAGCATCGTTAATTTTTATTTTTTTACGCTGCTTTGAGCTCTCTTTYAGGTATGTTTCATAATCTAAGCTACCATTGCTGTTCATCATTTCTAGGGTGTCTATGTCTTTTTCAATTCCCCTTGTATTAGATGATATTTCACTTATTTTTTGTTTTATTTTTTTTATTTCTTCACTATTGTCTTTGTTTGTTTGAGTGATCATTCCAAACATGTTTGGAGTAGAAGATATAAAATCGTCATATTTTATGGACTTACTTTTACAGCCCAGCACACGCTTTCCTCGGCACTTTAACATATAGTATAAAGCCTTTCCTTTTTTTGTCATCTTGTCATCAGTTTCGAAATAGTATTTTTGTCCGCAACCGGAACAGAATATCTTTCCCGTAAATATGTTTATTGATTTTCTACCTGATTTTTTCGTAGATTTTTTTGTTGCGGTCATTGACTGCACCACATCCCAATCATCAATTGAGATAATCTGTGGATAGTAATTTTCATATACTTCACCTGTTTTTTTTATACGAAGCTCTCCAAGTACACATCGGTTTTTTAGGATGTGATTAATTTTTGCAGAGCTCCAAGAGTTGGTGAAATTCTTATGTCTTCTTTTTGCCACTTGTTCAATACCCTTTTCATTGAGAATTCTTGCAATGTCTCCCATTGAAGTTCCTTTTATATACATGTTGAAGATATTTTGAACTATTTTAGCTTTCTCATTAACAACAAACTCTCTTTTTTGTTTTGTTCCTATGTTATCTATCCAGCCAGGAAGTATTCCTACATATTGTATGGGCTCTTTTTTATTTAACTTTTCAATTTTATTATTAAAATTTTCTAATATGCGTTGTGATTTTTTAGCACTTTCTTCGTTAGCTTGTCCCATAAGCATAGATGAATACATAATACTCATTAAGTCATTAAGACTATCTTTTGTGTAAGTCTTTTTATCTATTAGCGTGATAACGTTTACATTAGCTTTAAGTATTTTTCTAAACACTTGGTAAGCGTCATCAATGCTCTGTCGTGAAAGGCGATCTATTTGTTCAATACATAGGTAAGCAGATCCATCGGTTTCTATAACGCCCGCATCTAAAGCGTGTAAAAAGTCGCCTAATGAACCTTTTTCTATATGCTTTGCAGTGTATGCAGATAACCCTAAATCCTTTAATTCAAGGCTGTTATTTACTGTGTATCCGTTATCTTTTGCATATTTTAATATTTTATCCATTTGTCGTTTATAAGAACTGCCACCAGCTTGTTGTTCACTACTAAATCGAACATATGGGTAAATAATTTTATCCATTCTAAATCTCCTTAAACGATGTAAGTCTTAACATAACACGATTCCTGTTAATCATACATAAAATTACAGTGAACTTAGCGCCGGCTGACTTACCCAAAGAAGGCGGACGGTTTGACTTGCCGATTGCGCTTGGGATCTTGGTGGCGTCGGGGCAACTGCCAGAGAAACGATTAGGTGAGTTTGAATTTTTGGGAGAGCTGGCATTGTCTGGGCAGTTGCGCCCGGTTAAAGGGGCGCTGCCCGCCGCGCTGGCGAGCCAAAAAGCGCAGCGGGCTCTGGTGGTGCCAGATGATAACGCCAGCCAGGTCGCACTGGTAGACAATGAGCGTCATGTGTCAGCCCCTGATCTGATTGCGGTGGGTCAGCACCTGACAGGCCAACAAAGCCTTTGTTTGAACACAACACAGATTGAGGCACCCGATCCGCCGCCGACCCGCTGCTTACGCGACATTATCGGCCAACAGCAAGGCAAGCGGGCGCTCGAAATCGCCGCCAGTGGCTCACATAATCTGCTGTTTGTTGGCCCGCCCGGCACCGGGAAAACCATGTTGGCCTCGCGTTTGTGTGATTTGCTCCCACCCATGAATGATGAAGAAGCACTCGCCTCAGCGGCGGTTACCTCTTTAACCCAGCAACCCTTACATGAAGGAAACTGGCGTCGGCGTCCGTTTCGTAGCCCTCATCACTCAAGCTCGATGGCGGCATTGGTTGGGGGCGGCACCGTCCCGCGCCCGGGCGAGATCTCTTTGTCTCACCACGGGGTGCTGTTTCTCGATGAGATGCCAGAGTTCGAGCGCCGGGTGCTTGATGCCCTGCGTGAGCCGCTAGAGTCGGGGGAGATTATTATCTCGCGCGCCAATGGTAAAACCCGCTTTCCCGCGCGCTTTCAGCTGATAGGCGCATTAAATCCTAGCCCCACTGGCCATCATGAAGGAGAACTCGCGCGCTCAAACCCACAGCAAATCTTGCGCTATCTAGCCCGTTTGTCTGGGCCATTATTGGACAGGTTTGATATGTCGATTGAAATCCCAGCACTGCCAAGAGGAAGCCTCTCCAGTGGTGGTGACCGTGGTGAGTCTACGAGGGTGGTAAAAGCCAGAGTTGAAGCAGCGCGCACGCGGATGTTGGCGCGTCAAGGTAAGGTCAATGCGTTGCTAAGCAATCGAGAAATGGAACAACATTGCCAACTGGCTCAAACCGATGCGGCATTTTTAGAGCAAGCCTTGCATCGTTTGGGGCTGTCTGTGCGGGCGTATCATAGGATTATAAAAGTGGCGAGAACCATCGCCGATTTGGCCGATGTCGAGACGATTCAGCGCTCTCATCTTGCTGAGGCGCTGGGGTATCGGGCGATGGATGGCTTATTACGCCATCTCAACGCCCAAGTCAGCTAATTACTTTTGGGTTAGCAAGAAGTTGATCAACTGAAAGTATTCTTCGGGGGTTTCCACGGTTTTCGGCGTGACATGATACTTGCCATTGACGACCACCGCAGGCACGCCGCGTAGGCCCGCTTTTTCGAATGATTGGTCAAAGCGCTTCGCCATTGAATTGGCGGCAAAGCTGTTGTAAGCACCATCAAACTCTTGGCCATCAATGCCGTTATCAACGAACAGTTGGCGCACCTCGGCCAATGACTTGGGTGGGTTTTGTGCGACGTGAATGCGGTCAAACATCACCGGAATAATGGTGTCTTGTGCGTTAAGTACCACGGCAGTTGCGTATGCACGGGTTAGGACACTGCCCATATCCCCGCCCATAAAGGAGACGTGATTTTTCACCACTTTGGCGTTGTCAGGCACCTGCTGTTTGAGCTGTTGAACCAGTGGCTCAAATTGATAGCAGTGAGGACAGTAGAAGGAGAAAAACTCGGTGACTGTAGGCGTATCCGTCGCTGGCGTGTCCAGCACTTGGTAGTCTTCCCCCGCCTTAAAGCGTCCCGGCTTAGCGTCAGCCACTTCCATAGGCGTGGTGGATTCAGACTGCGTTTGTGTGGACTCTGCCGTTTGCGTGGTTTGTGATGACGTTTGTGTCACGCTTTCAGGCTCAGAGCAGGCGGTTAAGCCGAGGATGAGTAGCACAGGAAACAGTTTCTTTAACATGATTGAATGACTCTCCGTTATCGATTGATCGCTTACGGGTACAGGGTAAGCGGTGGCGCTTCTAGGGTGGCAAGTTGTTCTTTAAATGCAAGCACCTGACCTTCCCAGTATTTTGCATCAGCAAACCAAGGGAATGCACGTGGAAATGCCGGGTCTTGCCAGCGTTTTGCTAGCCACGCCATATAGTGCACCATTCTCAGACCACGCAACGGCTCGATCAGTTGCAATTGATCGGCGGGAAATTCTCGAAACTCGCGATAACCTTCTGCCAAAGTATCTAGCTGGGCGAGCTGATCGGCACGGCTGCCGTTTAAAAATAGCCACAAGTCTTGAATCGCAGGGCCGTTACGTGTGTCGTCAAAGTCGACAAACAATGGGCCATCGCGCCATAAAATATTGCTGGGGTGGCAGTCGCCGTGCAAACGGATCGCCGGCCAATCTGTGTGCCAGCGTGCGGCAATGGCGTCAATTAAGCGGTCAAGATCAGAGAAAAAGGTTGCCTGAATACCTTCTGGGATCAGGTTTGCCTCATTTAACACCTGACGAGGCTGATAAAGATGACTGTCGAGATCAAATTTTGCCCGCTCTTGGAAGGGGGCCGCTGCGCCCACTTGGTGTAGGCGGCCGAGGTAACGGCCGACGGCTTCGAGTTGGTCCCAATTATCCACTTCAAAACCCCGGCCGCCAACACTGGGGAACAAGGCAAAGCGAAAGCCGAAGGCGGTGAAAAGGCTGGTGCCATCGCGATATAAAGGCACCACCACGGGAATATCGGCTTGGCCGAGTTCATGACAGAACGCGTGCTCTTCGAGAATTTGCGCGTTAGACCAGCGCCCGGGACGGTAAAACTTCACCACATAGCGCTGGCCATCATCTGCGACAAATTGGGCAACACGGTTTTCATAGCTGTTCAGCGCGAGCAAGCCTGATTGAGGGTAGATCCCTACTGACTCAATCGCATTTAACTGAACATCTGGCGTTAGTGCATGAAAGTCAAAACCATGGTCAGTCATGAGCATTCCGTTTGTGTGGAAAAACGCCATAGTAACAAATAAAAAGGGCGCTGCCTGCGCCCTTTTCGTCTGCATACGGAGTGGCGATTAAAGGTCAGTGATAAAGCGACTCTCTGCCGTGACCACTTTTTGCTCCACACCCGATTCACGTTCCATCACAAAAGTGATGTCGGCAATACGCTGCTCCATATCGTAGGTATCAACCGCGAGGCTGATGGGTAATGAGAACACTTCCCCTGCTTGGACATTGACCGTTTGCGGGCCATGCCATTCCACATCGTTTAGCCCATTCACTGACAGCTGATAGGTCTCATCTGATTGGGTTTTATTGAGGATTTTTAAGGTATAAGTGTTTTCGACTAATCCTTGGTTGTTGATGCGATAAAGCTGGTTACGGTCACGAATCACATCCAGCTCCATGGGCATCACTGACATCGCCAAATAGATAAACATCGCGGTAACGATGGTCATCACAACCCCGTAGCCAAGGAGCTTAGGTCGCATCACTGCGGTTTTCTTGCCTTCAAGCTTGTGCTCGGTGGTGTAGCTAATCAGCCCACGCTCATAGCCCATGCGATCCATGGTTTCATCGCAGGCATCGATACAGGCACCACAGTTGATACACTCGTATTGCAAGCCGTCACGAATATCGATGCCTGTAGGGCAGACTTGCACACATAAATTACAGTCAATGCAGTCACCGAGCCCCAACTCTTTCGGGTCTTTTTTGCGAGGGCGCGGGCCGCGTTTTTCGCCGCGCTTGGCATCATAACCGACAATGAAGGTGTCTTTGTCGAACATGGCTGACTGGAAGCGTGCGTAAGGGCACATATGGATACACATAATCGAGCGCATCCAGCCGGCGTTGCCATAGGTACAAGCGGCAAAGAAGATCACCCAAAAGCCGACCCAGAAGCTGGTATCAAAAGTGACTAAATCGATAGCCAACTCGCGCATCGGCACAAAGTAGCCGACGAAGGTCATCCCTGTAATTAAGGAGATCGCCCACCACGCTGCATGCTTAGCGGTTTTGCGCGCGGCTAGCTCAGGCGTCAGTTTTAACGAGTCTTGCTTACGACGTTTATTGGCCGCGCCTTCGAGTTTCTCCTCAAACCAAATAAACAAAAAGGTCCACACCGTTTGCGGACATAAGTAACCACACCATACGCGGCCAAGAAAGGTGGTGATAAAGAAAAGGCCAAATGCCGCGAGCATCAACAAGGCAGCCAGCAAGGTAAGGTCTTGTGGCCAGAGTGTGGTGCCAAAAAAGGTAAACTTCTGATTACCGATATCGAGTAAGATGGCTTGGCGCCCTTGGTAAGGGATCCAGGGAATGGCGAGGAAAAGTAGCATAAAAAACCAGCCCATATAGCGTCGCATACGCTGGTAATAGCCTTTTACCGCACGCACATAAATACGATTGCTCGGATTGAATCGGTCGTCAGCCCCTTTGTGAGTTTTGGGGTTGTACTCTTTTGCAGTCACGTCTTTGACGTTGATTTTTTTATCGCTCATGACATTGGCTTTCCTTGGGGTACGGGTCCATGGTGCATTGCCAGGCCCTGATTATCATTGTTGCCTGTGATTGTAGCGCAGCGAACTCCTTGAATACGCTACCAGAGTCATAGTTTGCAACATAGCCACAAACTCAATGAAATCTAGCTATAACAGACGATTAGCCAGACTGCTTTCACGATGATTGCTGAGGCGAGATCCCGCGTGCGCGTAAAATCGCGGCTTTAAAGTCATCTTCACAATCTTTGGCTAGCCCAGGAATAGGGGCGTTACTTTCCTCTAGCCGCATCTTGAGCTGATAGATCAGCGTATCGTCTGACAACGTGGTGATATCCTGACCATGCCCGGCTTCATCAGCGATCTGGATGAGCATTTGCATTAGAGAGTTGTCAGGGGTTTTTTGCCAAGATTGATTGAGTAGGTCGAGCAACTCATTAATACGGTGGCATTGCATGTGGGCATCCTTAGTGTGGCACGTAAAAAATGCCATTTTGCCTGACCACACTGAGATGAAACTTAGCTAGGATCAATTTCCGCTCAGGTGGTGATTAATTAATCGGCATCACGCGATTACGACCGAGGTTTTTAGCTTGATACAGGTGCTGATCGGCACGGTAAATCAGATCTGCCTCGCTCTCACCTTTATATTCGTCATACTCGGCGACGCCCATGGAGACGGTAATACTATCTAGGGTTCGGCCACGACGTCGGTCTTTGATCACCATGCGATCAATGGCAGCCCGTAGCGTTTCAGCGGTGCGCTTGGCCGTGCTAAGGCGTTTTTGCGGCACCAATAAGGCAAATTCTTCGCCACCATAGCGAAAGGCTTGTATTCCATCTCGGCAGCAGTCGAGTATCCGTTTAGAGACCTGCTTTAAGGCGATGTCACCGAGCACATGGCCGTAGGTATCATTGAGGTGTTTGAAGTGGTCGAGATCGATCAGTACCAAGCAGAACGGCCAGGTTTGTGGGCTATTAATGTAGGCGGCGAGTTCGCGCTCGAAAGCCGCGCGGTTCAGCAAACCGGTTAGGCCGTCATGAGTGGCTTGTTCGGTCATCTCTGCCAGGTTTTGTTTTAATTGCGCAATCTCCTGCTGCGCGTCATTAAGCTGATGCTTAAAGTAGCGGGTCGATTGGGTCAGTGCTTGTGAGTCTTTCACCACATTGCGGACCACGGCAATAGTCTCATCAATAGACAGCCCTTCGTTTTCGACCCGTGACAACTGTTCAAAGGTGTTATCGAGCACCGAATGGAAAGCGTCGGTATCTTGGATCGTATCTGCCATTGAGTGACTCATCTCGGTCATCATCGACTCTAAACTTTGCTTTAACGCATTGATATCTTGACTATGCTTATCCGCCATATGCTTTTGGTAAAGCATATCGCTTTGTAGTGGACTACAGGTACCGTGCTCGTCGACCGTGGCATCAACATCCGCATTGAGTTTGGGGTCGGTATTGGCGACATAGGTGTACCACAGGGCGTAGTTGGTGGGTGTGGTGGGCACCTTGTATTTCATCATCAAAGGCACAGCTTTTTTGAGGAAGCTGGTAGATTGCTGAAACTTATCGTCCGACATGGCGTTCCTTTCTGCGTTATCGATACCAAGAGGCTACGTTTAGTGTATACCTAAAGTGAGCGGAACGGCAGAAGACAGCGAAAAAGCGTGAGCCTGCAGGCAACAAGGCCTGCAGGTGGGACTTAGAGAAAGAAAGGACTGGGTTGGAATAGGCGCTCAACATCAGGAATGTACTTTTTGTTCACCAAGAACAAGACCACATGGTCATCTTGCTGGATCACGGTTTTGTCGTGCGCAATTAACACTTCATCGCCGCGCACCACGGCACCGATGGTGGTACCGGGGGGCAGTTTTATCTCGCCGATGGCGCGCCCGACCACTTTCGAGGTTGACGCATCCCCATGAGCGATGGCCTCAATCGCCTCAGCGGCGCCGCGCCGCAGTGACGAGACATTAACAATGTCTGCGCGACGTACATGGGTGAGTAGCGCAGATATCGTCGCTTGTTGAGGGGAGATGGCAATATCAATCACCCCGCCTTGCACCAAGTCTACATAAGCGCCGCGCTGGATAAGCACCATGACTTTTTTCGCGCCAAGGCGTTTAGCCAGCATCGCCGACATAATGTTGGCTTCGTCTTCGTTGGTGACTGCGATAAACACATCTATCTGATCAATATGCTCTTCACTGAGCAGCTCTTGGTCGGAGGCGTCACCACAAAACACCGTGGTTTCTTCAAGTAACTCAGAAAGGTGCTCGGCACGTGTGGGGTTACGCTCAATCAACTTCACGCTGTATTGACGCTCCAACGCCATCGCCAGGCCGGCACCAATGTTGCCACCGCCGACAACCATAATGCGCTTGTAGGGCTTTTCGAGGCGCTGCAGCTCACTCATCACCGAGCGAATATGGTTACTCGCGGCGACGAAAAAGACCTCATCATCGGCTTCGATAATGGTGGTACCTTGCGGGCGAATCGGACGATCGCGGCGGAAAATGGCGGCAACGCGTGTATCCACATGCGGCATATGCTCACGCAGCGCCGACAAAGCTTTTCCGACAAGCGGGCCGCCGTAATACGCCTTAACGGCGACGAGACCGACCTTTTTGTCGGCAAAACTGACCACCTGTAAGGCACCTGGGTATTCAATCAGACGACGAATATAACGGGTCACCAGCTCTTCAGGGGCAATCAGGTGGTCAACCGGACACGCGTCACTGTTAAACAGTTGCTCTTTCACCGCTAAGTATTCAGGGCTGCGGATCCGAGCGACACGGTTGGGGGTGTTAAAACGGGTATACGCGACCTGACAGGCGATCATATTGGTTTCGTCTGAGTTGGTCACCGCAACCAGCATATCCGCATCTTGAGCGCCCGCCTCTTGTAGCGTGGTTGGGTGGCTGGCAAACCCTTGCACCACGCGTAAGTCGTACTTATCTTGCAGTTCACGTAGTCGTTCAGGGGCACGGTCGACAATGGTGATGTCATTGTTTTCCCCCACCAAGTTTTCTGCCAATGTCCCGCCGACTTGGCCTGCACCCAAGATGATGATTTTCATGCTACTGTCACTCCCTGCCTAGTTGCTTGACGACTTCTCTAGGCATGCGTAATAAAAACCGTCCATGTCGTCTTCGCCAGGCAGAATTTGACGGCCTGGCTGCGTTTGCGTGCCGGTATGCAATATCGCTGATGGCTCACGGGATAAAAAGGCGCGGATTTGATCGCTGTTTTCATCCGGCAAGACCGAGCAAGTGGCGTAAACCAGCGTACCCCCTGGTGCCAATTGCTGCCACATTGCATCTAAAATCTCTGCCTGTAACGTGACCAGGGCGTGAATATCACTGTCACGACGCAGCCATTTTATATCAGGGTGGCGACGAATCACGCCCGTGGCAGAGCAAGGGGCATCTAGCAAAATACGATCAAACGCAGGCCCTTGATGCCAAGCGCTCGGCTCGCGGGCGTCCGCGTGTTTCACTTCAGCATTAAGGCCCAACCGTGACAGGTTCTCTTTGATCCGCAACAAGCGGTTTTCATCGGCATCAATGGCCGTCACGGTGGCATCAGGCTGGTGCTCGAGGATATGACAGGTTTTTCCCCCGGGGGCGGCACAGCAGTCGAGAATGTGCTCTGCAGGCGCGGGTTGGAGATAATCGACAGCTAGTTGTGCGGCGGCATCTTGTACCGAGACCCAGCCTTGTTCAAAGCCGGGCAAGCGAGACACGTCATACGGCGTGTCGAGCTTCAGTGCATCCATCGCATCTGGGTGGGTACTGGCGCCAATACCGGCTTGCTGCAGCTCGGCGAGGTAGCTTTCTCGTGAGTGGTGCTGGCGGTTGACGCGCAGCCACATCGGCGCCTTTTGATGGTTTGCCGCGACAATGGCTTGCCAATTGGATGGGTAAGCGGCCTGAAGACGTTTGAGTAACCAGCTGGGGTGACAATAAAGTCCGGCCTCGTGTGCTTGACTGGCTTGGTCTAGCGTCGCTTGATCGCGTTGATAACTGCGTAAGATGGCATTGATCAAACCACGTAATTGCGGGCGTTTCAGTGGTTTGGTGGCGTTGACAGTTTCAGCCACCGCTGCATGGGCAGGGATGCGCATGTAGCTAATCTGATACAGCCCGACCAGCAGCAAGTGATGGAAAACACGTTGCTTGCCTTTCAGTGGCTTATCCATCAGGGTTTGGACAATGTGCTCTAAGCGCGGCAGCCAGCGTAACGTGCCGTAACACATCTCTTGCAACAAGGCGGCGTCGCGCGGGGCGATCTGCTGTTGAGCGAGAGGAAGCTGCTGTGACAGTGATTGGCCCTGATCGACCACGTGATACAGAACGCGGGCAGCCGCGGCTCTTACATTCATATGTTTACCTATGCAAAGGTCAAGTTGGCATCAAACGATGATGTTAGCCAGATAAAAAAAGGCCAGCGTACTGGCCTTATCGTCAAGCAGGGCACGATTAACCTACAATTGAGTACCCGTTTCAAACCAGTCACGGCGAGCATTAAGCAGCTCATGAGCCTGCATGGCTTTTTTGCCCGGGGGCTGAAGTTGGGTCAGCTGGATCACGCCTTTTCCGGTCGCGACCTGAATGCCGTGTTTGTCAGTGTTGATCACTGTGCCTGGCGCCGCGTCCACGTCGATATCCAGCGCATTAGCGCCCCACACCTTAATGTTTTGCTCACCTAGGGTGAAGTAGCTGACTGGCCGCGGATTAAATGCGCGCACACAGCGTTCGATAAACGCGGCCTCTTGCTGCCAATCAATCTGCGCTTCTTGCTTGCTGAGTTTTTCAGCATAGTTGGCTTTGGCATCGTTTTGCGGCTCGGCAAGGATAATGCCGTTAGCCATGTCATCAAGGCAATCGATCAGTGCTTGTGGCCCCAATCCTGCAAGGCGCTCGTACAGACTGCCACTGGTCTCTTTCTCATCAATGGGCAAGGTGGCAATTTTTAGCATGTCGCCGGTATCGAGCCCCTCATCCATCTGCATGATGGTGACGCCTGTCTCATTGTCGCCGGCCCATACTGCGCGTTCGATAGGCGCCGCCCCACGCCAACGTGGCAGAATGGAGCCATGGACATTTACACAGCCTAATCGAGGTGTATCCAAGACCACTTTGGGGAGAATAAGCCCGTAAGCGACCACGACCATCACGTCAGCGTTTAAGGCCGCCAGTTCGGCTTGCGCTTGTTCATCACGCAGCGTGCGGGGCTGGTAGACAGGTAAGTCATGCTCAAGTGCGAGCTGTTTCACAGGGCTGGCCGTAAGCTTTTTGCCTCGGCCAGCGGGTTTATCTTCACGGCTATAAACCGCAATCACCTCATGCTCACTGTCGAGCAGGGCTTGCAAGTGGCGCGCGGCAAAATCCGGCGTGCCCGCAAATACTATACGCAGCGGTGTGCTCAAAGTGACCTCAACTTGCTTTTTGGTTAGCGCGTTTGATTTTTTCCATCTTCTGCTTGATGCGTTGTCGCTTCAATGGCGAGAGGTAATCAACAAAAAGCTTACCCTCTAAATGGTCAAGCTCATGCTGAACGCAAATCGCGAGTAGGTCGTCGGCGTCAAACTGGATAGGGTTGCCGTCGCGGTCTAACGCTTTCACAGTCACTTCTGCCGCACGCGGTACCAGTGCACGTGCGCTGGGGACAGATAAACACCCTTCTTCAATGCCATCTTCACCCCGTTTTTCGATGATTTCTGGATTGATAAGCACCATGAGTTGATCGCGGGTTTCGGATACATCAATCACCACCATGCGTTGGTGAAAATCAACCTGAGTGGCCGCGAGACCAATACCGTCTTGGGCGTACATGGTTTCAATCATGTCATCAGCCATTTTTTGGATCTCAGGTGTGACAGCGTCCACCGGCTTTGCCACGGTGCGAAGGCGCTCATCTGGGAATGTTAATACGTTCAGTAAAGCCATAACGTCTCATAAAAATTGAACTGTGCCGAAAGCGGCACTGGGTAATTGGGTTAATTCTAGACATTTTGCCAGCCAATTGACAGCATCAGCATCATTCGTCGGTTGAGGAAGACATTGATGACAAGAAAGCTATTCAATCTCGCCGCCGCTGGGCTATTGGCTATCGCGCTACCAGTACTGGCAGCCGGCCCTGCCGAGAGTCAGCGACATGTGGTTGAGCGAGGGGATACCCTGTGGGATATCGCCGCTACCTTTTTCGATAACCCTTGGCAATGGCGTGAAGTGTGGTACGCAA
Source organism: Salinivibrio sharmensis (assembly GCF_001995985.1). Taxonomy (GTDB): domain Bacteria; phylum Pseudomonadota; class Gammaproteobacteria; order Enterobacterales; family Vibrionaceae; genus Salinivibrio; species Salinivibrio sharmensis. The sequence goes on from NZ_MUFC01000027.1 coordinate 12,796, forward strand.
ATCCGGCCATAAAGGATCCCAATCTGATTTATCCCGGCGATGTGCTCACCCTCACATGGCAAGCAGGAAAACCAACTGTCAACTATAAGCCCGGAGGGGCGAATGCGCTGCAGGGAGATGCGCCCAAGACGTCCGCACTCAGCAGTGTTGATCCTATGCTGCTGCCGTACTTGCAGCAGGACATGCTGGTCGAAAAGGCGCGTTTGGTGGCGCTGCCTCGCGTCCTTGGCTCGACAGATGGGCGTCAATATCTGTCAGTACACGATACCCTATATGTGGATGCGTCGCTGAGTGTTAAGGATTGGCAAGTGTTTCGGGTTGAGAAAACCTTTTTACGTCCCGCGACGTCAGGTGCTAGCGCCGAACCTACCGCGATGGTGAGCTTAAAACATGTGGCTGATGGGCGTATTCGTGCGCGAAGTGAAGGGCTTAGTGTGATGACACTGACACGCGTGGTGCAGGAAGTGCGGCCCAATGATGTCTTGTTACCTTTGCCCGAGAACACGCATTCGCGCTTTTGGCCCCAAGCGGCTCAAACTGATGCCACATTATTAGGGCATCTGTATGGCAGTGAGTATGTCGCGAATGGTCAGCTGGTGGTGCTCGATAAAGGCGCCAATGATGGCGTGACAGCCGGGCAAATGTTTACTGTCACTGAAGCTGGTGCCAACGTATTAAATGGCCCTGGTGAGTATCGCTATCAAAACGCAAGTGACAGTGCTACGCAGCCGATGACCGCCTTGCCTGATGTGACGGTGGGACAAACCATGGTGGTTCGGGCTTATCCGTGGGTAAGTTTGGCGGTGATCACCCAAGCGCGTCAGCCGATCAAAGCCGGCATGCATGCGGTGCCACCGTCCCCTCAACTGGCCTATGCACGATAAATCCCTGCGAGGGTGGTTGATACTGACCCAAGTGCCGCGGTTGCGCGTTTCGCAGCGACGCGCGCTGTTGGCCAAAGTGCCCATCGATGCGTTGAGTGAGCAAACCCATCATGAGCTTGCCGCGGTTGGTTTAACCGCTGAGCAGTGTCAGGCCATCACGCACCCCAACCATGCCATGATTGAGCGTAGCCTTGAGTGGGCGAGGCAAGAGAATTGCCACCTGATTGGCTTTGACCACCCGGCTTACCCTGCATTGCTCCGAGAAATCGCACGGCCGCCTTTGGTCTTGTATGTGCAAGGCGATTTGGCTTGTTTGGCGATGCCTCAATTGGCGGTGGTGGGCAGTCGTCACGCGACACCGCAAGGGCTAGAAACGGCGTATCAATTTGCCAAACAACTGGTTGAGCATGGTGTTGCGATTACCAGTGGGCTTGCGCTCGGTATTGATGGCCGAGCCCACAAAGGTGCACTTGAAGGTCACGGTAAGACATTGGCGGTGCTAGGAAGCGGGCTTGCCAATGTGTATCCCGCGCGACATCGCGCACTGGCCAAGCGGATTGAAGTGCAGGGGGCGCTGGTTTCCGAGTTCTGGCCTGATGCTCCACCCAGAGCTGAGCATTTTCCGCGCCGCAATCGACTGATCAGTGGCTTGTCGGCAGGCGTATTAGTGGTAGAGGCCGCGCCGCAAAGTGGGTCACTAATCACGGCACGCTATGCACTTGAGCAAAACCGGAGTGTGTTTGCCATTCCCGGTCCCATAGGACAAGTCCAATCGCGCGGTTGCCACCAATTGATAAAACAAGGTGCGGTGTTAGTCGACTGTGTTGATGATATTATAAGTGATGTGGATAGCTTGGTGCAGTTTGCAGCGAGTCAGCAACACGAATTATTTAGTGATGCACCTAAGTTAGATACACATGAAGGATTGCCATTTTCTGCGCTGTTGGCTAACGTAGGGACTAACGCGACGTGTGTCGACGTACTGGCTGAGCGCTGCAACCAACCGGTTCACGAAATCATGATGCAGTTGTTAGACTTAGAACTCCAGGGGCTTGTAGCAGCAGTACCCGGTGGCTATGTCAGAACGAGGAGGGGCTAGCCATGATGGACATTCTTATGTACCTGTTCGAAACCTACATCCACAGCGATGTGGAAGTGATGATCGATCAGGACGAGTTAGCAGATGAATTGTCCCGCGCGGGTTTTCATCAAGACGATATATATAAAGCCCTGAACTGGCTTGAAAAGCTGGCACAGTTGCAAAATGCGGATAAACAGCCTTACCTATCAGGCAGTGCCCAAAGTTCGATTCGAATCTATACCGAGCAAGAAACACGCTTTATTGACCAAGAAAGCCGAGGCTTCCTCTTATTTCTCGAGCAGGCTGGGGTGCTTTCACCGGAAACGCGTGAAATGGTCATCGATCGGGTGATGGAACTCGAGACCCAAGAGTTTGGTCTTGATGACCTCAAATGGGTCATTTTGATGGTGCTGTTTAACGTGCCCGGTAACGAACGTGCGTATACACAGATGGAAGAAATGCTGTACGACGCACAAGAGGGATACGTGCACTAACGCTTATCAATGACAGTAAAAGGTGTGAATGAGTAAAGATAACACCCCGAATACCCATGAGCGCTGCCCGGAATGTGGCAGCGCTCTTGCGTTTAAATCGGGCAAACGAGGCCCATTTTTGGCCTGTACAGCCTATCCTGATTGCCACTATACCAAAGCCTTACACCACGGCGATGGCCATGTAGTGAAAGTGCTTGGCGTGGCTTGCCCAGCGTGTCATCAAGGAGAGCTGGTGTTGCGGCAAGGTCGATTCGGTATGTTTATTGGCTGCGATCAATTCCCGCAATGCACGCATATTGAAAAACCGGACGAACCGGATCACACCACGTTGACTTGCCCAGCCTGCCATAAAGGTGAGCTGGTGGAGCGTACCTCGCGTTACGGTAAGCGTTTTTTTGCCTGTGACCAATACCCGAAGTGTCATTTTGCGGTAAACGCACAACCGATCGCCGGCACCTGCGAGCAATGTGGCTTTGCGCTGCTGGTGGAGCGTAAGAAAGGCGGCAAGATGGTGTATCAATGTGCCGATAAACCCTGCAGCGCGATTCAAGGTGAACCGGCTGCAGAATCGGAAAGCGAGGATTAGTCGGTTTGCGCGGCGAGAGCCAGCGCAGCCGATTTTAAACCGTGAAAAGCATCGTCGGGGAGGTAGCTGGCGAGGCTGGCTAACTTGGTGGCAAGCGCCGCGTCCGATGTAGCCGTGACATTAATATGACCCACTTTGCGCCCTGGACGAGGCGTTTTGTTATACCAATGCACATGGGCATCGCGATAGGTCGCAAGCGGGACACTGCCTTGGCCTAAGATATTAATCATCGCCGTCGGCTGAATTAACTCGGTCGGGCCAAGGGGTAAGCCGCTGACGGCGCGCAGGTGGTTTTCAAATTGGCAACACGCGCTACCTTGCTGTGTCCAGTGACCGGAGTTGTGCACCCGAGGCGCTATCTCGTTCACCAGCAAGCTCCCGTCTACATCAAAAAATTCCACCGCGAGCACCCCCACATAGTTAAGCGCGCTGGCAATCTTTTCCAACATGTCCGCGGCCTGTGTTTGCAAGGCATGCTCATCCGGGCGCACTACGGACAAGGTTAGTATTCCGTCGTGGTGGTGGTTTTGGGTCAGGTTATAACTGGCAAATTCACCGTTCGCGCCACGCACACCAATCAGTGACACTTCTCGGTCAAAGGGGATCATAGCCTCGGCAATGATGGCTTGCCCATCGCGCTGTCCGGGCGCGGTGAGAAAAGCGTCGAGTTCTGCCCACAATGTGTGCAGATCATCGCCGTCACGATAGCGCCACTGTCCTTTGCCGTCATAACCATCCAAAGTGCTTTTGAGGACCAAGGGTGCGCCCAGTGCGTCGACCGCCTTTTCTAAATCAGCCTGTGTATGCACCACACGGTAAGGTGCATTGGCGACACCTGCTTGCATCAGCAGGGCTTTCTCAATTTGGCGGTCGCCACCGGTTAGAATCGCCTGAGCACTGGGGCGTAACTTCCCGCTTTGCTCGCAGTGATGCAAGATATCAGCGGGGATATGCTCAAATTCCGCAGTGATAATATCCGCGCCGGCGATGGCCGTATTGAGGCCGTGCCCTAGTGGTTGCAGCGTCAGTGGGTGAATAATGTCGCCACTACGCACATCATAGGCGCTGACGATAAGATTGAGCGGCGCACCGGCCAAGGCCATCATCCGAGCCAGTTGTCCCGCGCCTAACACCAGAATATTCATGGCCTTAGCCTTGTGGGTTGGGTTGAGCGAGAACGGCCTCAGTTTGCGCTTGGCGAAACGCATCCACTTTTGCCATCAAATCGGGGTCGGCCGTTGCGAGAATTTGTGCCGCAAGGAGGCCTGCATTCGCGGCGCCAGCGTCACCAATGGCAAGCGTGGCCACAGCCACACCTTTGGGCATTTGAGCAATAGAAAGCAATGAGTCCATCCCCTTTAATGCTTTTGACTGGACCGGAACGCCGAGCACCGGCAGGCTGGTATGTGCGGCGGTCATCCCAGGAAGATGGGCGGCACCACCGGCGCCGGCAATAATCACTTTAATCCCGCGCTCGGCCGCTTGTTGGGCGTAGTCGGCCAGTAACTGTGGTGTGCGATGGGCAGAGACAATACGGGTTTCGTAAGGGATGGCAAAGTGGTCCAACATAGCCGCTGCATGTGTCATGGTAGGCCAATCGGATTGCGAGCCCATGATGATACCGACAGTCATAATACGTCCTTCTTGATGACAAGCGTGAATAAGATAAGCTGAGCGTGACGCGAATTATACCCAGATTTCATCGCAAGGAAAACGTTTGCGTCAGCGGTGGGGGATGAAATTACGTCAAGATCCCAGTGCGTGGATCAGGTAAAGTAAGCACATAGTCTCAGTAACAAAGGATGTGAGCGTGGCACACGGTCAGTCGACAATTGATAAGCAAGCCGTGAGGGCTTTTTTCCTCCAACTTCAAGATGATATTTGCCAACAGCTTGCGCAAGAAGATGGTCAAGCGCGTTTTATTGAAGATGCGTGGGAGCGTGAGAAAGGGGGCGGTGGCCGCAGTCGCGTCCTGCGTCAGGGCCAAGTGTTTGAGCAAGCGGGAGTGAACTTCTCGCACGTATTTGGCGATCAAATGCCTGCCTCGGCGACCGCGCACCGTCCAGAGCTTGCCGGGCGCTGTTTTGAGGCCATGGGGGTGTCGTTAGTGATCCATCCTCATAACCCGTACGTGCCGACCTCGCACGCAAACGTGCGGTTTTTCATTGCCGAAAAAGAAGGTGCAGATCCTGTGTGGTGGTTTGGCGGCGGCTTTGACCTCACACCTTTCTATCCGTTCGAGGAAGACTGCCAGCACTGGCATCAGACCGCCAAAGACTTATGTGCGCCCTTTGGTGATAGCGTGTACGCTGATCACAAAGCATGGTGCGATCGCTATTTTTATCTGCCTCATCGCGATGAAACCCGTGGCGTCGGCGGGCTTTTCTTTGATGATTTGAACCAATGGCCATTCGAACAGTGCTTTGCCTACACCCAAGCGGTTGGAAAAGGCTTTATCGATGCCTACCTGCCGATAGTACAGCGCCGCAAAGCCATGACTTATGGTGAGCGAGAACGCGATTTTCAGCTTTATCGCCGCGGACGCTATGTCGAGTTTAACTTGGTGTATGACAGAGGCACGCTATTTGGCTTACAAAGTGGTGGGCGTACCGAATCTATTCTGATGTCGATGCCGCCGATGGCGCGCTGGGAATACAATTGGTCACCTGATGAAGATGCACCGGAAGCGAGACTTTATCGCGACTACCTTAAACCGAGGGAGTGGTAACGGATGACCGATCGTTATTGCGTGGTAGGCCACCCGATTGGCCACAGTAAGTCGCCGCAGATCCACGCCGCATTTGCGACGCAAACCCAACAAGACATCGACTATCAAGCCATTGAGGCGCCGCTTGAAGGCTTTGTGACCACCATGCAGACGTTTTTTGCGCAAGGAGGGCATGGGGCCAATGTGACCGTGCCTTTTAAACAGCAAGCGTATGACTGGGCTGATACACTGACAGAGCGTGCCCGCCGCGCCGGTGCCGTGAATACGCTGGTTAAGCAAAGCGATGGTTCCCTACTGGGTGATAATACGGATGGGGCAGGCTTGGTAACTGACTTACACTACCACCATGTGGCACTGCGCGATAAGCGCATTATGGTTGTGGGAGCAGGCGGTGCAGCACGGGGGGTGTTGCTTCCTTTACTGGAGCAAGAGCCAGCATTGCTGATGATAGTGAATCGCACCGAGCAAAAAGCCCAGCAATTAGCCGCTGCATTTGGTGAGGCCGGACCGATCACCAGTCATGCCGTGGATAAACCCATGGCGGCGCCCGTTGATGTGATCATTAATGCGACCTCGGCGAGCTTACATCAAAGCCATCCCCCTCTCCCGCAAGTAGCGATTGGCCCAGCGACCACTGTCTATGACATGGTGTATCAAGCTGGCTGTACAACCAGCAACCAATGGGCGCAACGCCAAGGAGCAGGGCGATGTTTAGACGGCTTGGGCATGCTGGTGGAACAAGCGGCGGAAAGCTTTGCTATATGGCGTGGCTGTCGGCCTCAAACCGAACGTGTGCGCGAGCAGTTAAGAGAGGCACTCAATCGATGAATCAGTCCCTTATTCTGGCTGCGGACGAAGCGCAGGTCGATACGACAAAGGCCCGTGTTTGTTTTTACGGCCAACTTAATGGTGCGTTGTTAACATGCGCTGTCCGCTTTACCACTTTATCTGCGCTCGCCGGCTGTGCGGTAGACTCGGATAATGCGCAGGCGATTGTCGAACAGGTTTGGTTTGATATTGAAGAGCAAATGGAAGCGGCCATCGAATCAGAAGCGTTTGAACCCGATGGCAGCTTGGTGATCTAGCACTCGCAGCGGTAGATATCTTTGGTGTCGACATAGTTTTGCGCTGAGCGTGCAAAATAGGCACGCTCTTTGTCAGTGAGGGGGCGAACCTGTTTGACCGGTGAGCCAACATACAGATAGCCGCTCTCTAAGCGTTTTCCGGGCGGGACTAAACTGCCAGCGCCAATCAGCACTTCATCTTCAATCACAGCGTCATCAAGAATAATCGTCCCCATTCCCACTAGAACTCGGTTGCCAATCCGGCAGCCGTGTAACATGACCTTGTGGCCGATTGTCACTTCTTCGCCAATGATCAGCGGGTAACCTTGTGGGTTTTCGGCATTTTTATGGGTGACATGAAGGACGGAGCCATCTTGCACATTGGTCCGTGCGCCAATCTGGATATGGTTCACGTCACCACGTGCCGCAACCAGCGGCCAAATACTCACATCATCACCTAGCGTGATATCGCCAGCCAATACACTGGATTCATCAATATAGACGCGTTCGCCAAGCTGAGGCGTCATGCCTTTATAAGCGCGCAGCTGTTTTGCCATCACAAATCCCTCTTTTCTCTCTTAACAGTGTTAAATAGCGGCGAGTTTGATACCAGTTTTACACCCTAGCGAGCAAAAAAACAGCGAGTGACGGTTTTTTTCTAAAAAACCACTAAAAAGGGGTTGCCAATCTGATCAGCTTCCCTATAATGCGCCTCCATCGACACGGCACGCAGGGCAAGCGCTTAGCGAGTATGTCGAAGCAAAAAATCAAATAAAAATAAACGCTTGACGTCAGTTTTTAAATGATTAACATTGCCGGCCTACTTAACGCCACGCGTTAGGGGAGTCAAAAAGAGGTTTTGTTTCACCCGGTTGGGTTGAAAATAAAAGATAAAATTTCTTCTTGACTTTAACGGCAAGGCGCGTAAGATACGCAGCCCTGACCGAGCGAAGCGCAGCTTCGCACAGTCAACGCTCTTTAACAATTTGACCTATGCAATCTGTGTGGGCACTCGTTGAGAATAGACAAAA
>NZ_MUFC01000028.1 GCF_001995985.1 Salinivibrio sharmensis
ATCTGAATCTGAGCCATGATCAAACTCTTCAATTTAAGTTTGGTGTTTCCGTAGAAACTGCTCAATGAATACTGATTACTGTTTATCTCCGAAGAGACAAACGAATTGACTGTGCCGAATAACTAAAAGTTATCGTTTGGTCACTCAGTTCATCGAATAAATCTTTTTGTCTATTCTCAACGAGTGCCCACACAGATTGCATAGATCAAATTGTTAAAGAGCGTTGACTGTGCGAAGCTGCGCTTCGCTCGGTCAGGGCTGCGTATCTTACGCGCCTTGCCGTTAAAGTCAAGAAGAAATTTTATCTTTTATTTTCAACCCTACCGGCTGAAACAAAACCTCTTTTTGACTTCCCTAACGCGTGGCGTTAAGTAGGCCGGCAATGTTAATCATTTAAAAACTGACGTCAAGCGTTTATTTTTATTTGATTTTTTGCCTCGACATGCTCGCTAAGCGCTTGCCCTGCGTGCCGTGTCGATGGAGGCGCATTATAGAGAAGTTGCTCACCTTGGCAAGACTAAAAAGCGACTTTTTTAGGGAAAAGTCGCCGTTCGGTCAAACAATCAACGTTATGGCCTAAAAACGGGCAAATTGCTCGCTAAACTCCTCTACTTTTTGCCAATCGGTGTATTCCACCTCTTTGGTCGTATCCGTTTCCCCACCCGTGATGTGCATGATGAAGCGAATCATCATCCTATCGAACCATTTATAGCGTGGGTAGTAGAGTGCACCCGCAAAGACTCCATGAAGTACCGGGGTCCAAGGTGATTTCTCAATAAACTTACGACTATACGCGCTAGTTTCTGGCGTATCTTTCCCTGGTTTACGCGCGGTGAGGTTGACACTAAAGAACGCGGCTTTCGCAGCTTTAAGTTGTTCTGCATGTGCATCAATAAATTGATACAGCTTTTTATTAAAGTGGCCATAACGAATAGATGCGCCAATCAAAACCCGGTCGTACTTTGTCAAATCCACTGAAGGAAGCTGATGGATATCCTTAACCTCACACTGCGCCGACGTACCAAGCTGCTTTTCGATAAAATGTAAAATCTTCTTGGTCTGCCCTTCTCGGCTAGAATGTAGCAACAAGACTTTCTGCACTGCGTCAGTTTGCTCGCTCATTTCCTCTCCTTCCCCATACGGCTAGCTACGCCAGAATGTGGGCGTAAATAAAACCAATAACGTAAATATCTCTAAACGGCCAAACAACATCGCAAGGATCAATACCCACTTTGCTGTGTCATTAATATCACCAAAATGACCCGCCACTTCGCCCAGCCCTGGCCCCAAGTTATTGAGGGTCGCAGCAACGGCGGAGAAAGCTGTAAGTTCTTCAATGCCTGTCGCAATGAGCGCCAACATACAAATCACAAATACCAGCGCGTAGGCGGAGAAAAACCCCCATACGGCATCAACCACTTGCTGCCTTAGCGCCTTATTGCCCACTTTAATGGTGTATACCGCGCGAGGGTGCACCAGGCGTTTTAGCTCACGCGTCCCTTGCAGTGACAACAACAGGATGCGAATCACCTTCATCCCACCACCGGTCGAGCCCGCGCACCCACCAATAAACGATGAGAACAAGAGTAAAACAGGGAGGAACAACGGCCAGTGAGCAAACGTGGTGGTGGTGTAGCCCGCGGTCGTTGATATTGATACCGACTGAAATAACGCCTGAGTGAAGGTTTCCGTCGAGCTATCATACACTTGATGGCCACTTAGCATGGTAAAGACCACCAGCCATAATAGGAACTGAATCACTAAAAATGCGCGAAATTCAGGGTCTCGCAAGTAGAACTTTAGGTTTAGCCCATTGTTGGCAAAGGCGGCGAAATGGAGAGAAAAGTTACATGCAGAGATCAGTAAAAACACCACGGTGATAAGATTAACCGCTGTGCTATCAAAGTGACCAATGCTGGCATCATGGGTTGAGAACCCCCCAATCGCGACGGTTGAAAAGCTATGCCCGATGGCATCGAACGCAGACATACCCGCAAGCCAATAGGCCAGTGCACAGCTCACGGTTAACGTCAGGTAGATATACCAAAGCACCTTGGCCGTCTCCGCTATCCGTGGTGTCATTTTGGTATCTTTGACAGGACCAGGGATTTCCGCACGATATAGCTGCATTCCCCCGATACCGAGCACAGGCAAAATTGCCACTGCCAGCACAATGATCCCCATGCCCCCGAGCCATTGAAGCAGTTGGCGATAAAACAAAATCGCTTTAGGAAGCTCATCCAGCCCCACAATCACGGTTGCCCCCGTCGTGGTTAAGCCAGAAAAGGATTCAAAAAAAGCTTCACTGACCGATAAATCAGGTTGCTCCGATAACATCAGCGGCACCGAGCCGGCGCTACCGATCACCGTCCAGAACAGCACAACAATCAAAAAACCATCACGTGCTTTAAGCTCATGGCGATAGTTTCGATTTGGGAACCAAAGTAGCCCGCCACCCGCGAGCAGGAGGAAAAAAGTTAATACAAAGGGATAGCCCGCACCGTCGCGATAAATAAACGCAACCAGTGCAGGCGCTAGCATGGTAATGCTGAACAGGGCCAGCAGGAGGCCGACAATGCGGGTAATGGAACGAAATTGCATAGCCTGACGTGGCCCTCTTATCGGCGATAGCCTCTCACTATCGTCTCGTCGTTACACGTTTAGCAGGCTAGGTGCCTGACACGGTAATATTGTCCAACGGGTGCGCGTTTGCTTGCCCGCGAGTTTGATTTTTTAGTGCATCGAGAAAAGCGTCAATATACCGCGCATCGATACGCACACTTAATCGCACATTATGGCTGAACTCTGCATCGAGCTGAACGCCATCGTGCTGCTTAAGCAATGACTCTATCGTGTCAATGTGAGCATATTCACAGCTTATCGTGTAAGGGACTGTCACTGCCACTTCCCGCGTGGTCAAAAGGCCCAGGGCTTGCTGCACACTACTGCCATAAGCCTTTACCAGCCCACCAGTACCCAATTTAATCCCGCCAAAGTAGCGCACCACCACCGCACAAACCTCACCAACGCTCGCGCCTGATAGTTGTGCAAGCATCGGCTTACCTGCGGTTCCCGCGGGCTCACCGTCATCACCACACCCCCATTGCACGGAAGACTCAGGCCGACCTGCGACAAATGCCCAGCAGTGATGACGCGCATCAGGGTACGTTTCTCGCAGCGACTGAATAAACTGCTTCGCCTCGTCTTCTCCAGGCGTATGGGCAAGATAGGTAATAAACCGACTTTTTTTTATTTCAAGCTCGTGCCTCACGGTTTCGGCAGGCACGGCATATGGCGTGATCGGCATAATGCTACAACCTTTGTGTCTCAGCGACGCACTGTATCATATTCCCCCAAGCACGACAGGGACTCGGGCACAGTAAAAACAACCCACACCACACATTTTAAACATTCGTTTAACTTTTGGTTGTCATTTCTTATAACAATGATCCACACTAGGTCGCATCTGGTCTAACCAGAACACTATTCAACCAGGATGGTACTGCCAACGTGGAGAACAACCATGATCTACCAAGGAGATAACCTTTCAGTTCGTGCATTGGATAACGGCATTGCAGAACTGACCTTAGACAGCCAAGGTTCTGTCAACAAACTGGATTTGGCAACGCTAGAAAGCTTAGACCAAGCCCTCGATGCGTTATCGAGTCGTGATGACATCAAGGGACTGTTGCTGACCTCTGCCAAATCAGCCTTTATTGTCGGTGCCGACATCACCGAGTTTCTCGGCCTGTTCGCTAAACCCGACCAAGAACTGTCTGATTGGGTATCTCGCGCCAATGCCATTTTTAATCGTTTAGAAGACTTACCCTACCCAACCCTTAGTGCGATCAATGGTCACGCGCTGGGCGGTGGCTGTGAATGCATACTCGCCACGGATCTGCGCGTCGCAGGCAAGGATGCACGTATTGGCCTGCCTGAAACCAAATTAGGCATCATGCCAGGCTTTGGTGGCACTGTGCGCTTGCCGCGGCTTATCGGCGCGGATACCGCGATGGAAATCATCACGGCAGGTAAAGATAAACGTGCCTCTGCCGCCCTCAAAGAAGGCTTAGTAGATGCGGTCGTCGAGAATGACAACCTTCGCGACGCTGCGATTCGAATGCTTAGCCAAGCTATCGACGAGAAAATTGATTGGCAGAGTCGTCGCCAACAGAAAAAACAACCTTTGGGTCTGAACCGCACCGAAGCGGCGATGAGCTTTACCATGGCCAAAGGTATGGTGGCGCAGGTCGCTGGCAAGCATTACCCCGCACCAATGACTGCAGTGACAGCCATTGAAGAAGCCGCAGGGATGACGCGCGATGAGGCACTTAAGGTTGAAAATCGCTATTTCGTTAAGCTGGCTAAAACCGATGTTGCGCAAGCCTTGGTGGGGATTTTCCTCAATGATCAAGTCATCAAAGGCAACGCTAAACAAGCCGCCAAACAAGGTAAAGATACGCAACGTGGTGCTGTGCTCGGCGCGGGTATTATGGGCGGCGGCATTGCCTACCAATCGGCGCTTAAAGGCGTACCTGTGATGATGAAAGATATCGCCCAAGCCTCACTCGACCTCGGCATGAAAGAAGCAACCAAGCTGCTAAATAAGCAGTTAGAGCGTGGTCGCGTCGATGGCTTTAAAATGGGCCAAGTGCTGTCGTCAATCACCCCAAGCCTTCACTACGCTGGCATTGAGCACAGCGATGTGGTGGTTGAGGCCGTGGTCGAGAACCCGAAAGTAAAAACCAGCGTGCTCAAAGAGGTCGAAGCGCTGGTCAGCGAAGAGGCGGTGATTGCCTCTAACACCTCGACCATTCCTATCAACACATTGGCGAAGTCTTTATCGCGCCCAGAAAACTTCTGTGGCATGCACTTCTTTAACCCGGTTCACCGCATGCCGTTAGTGGAGGTTATCCGCGGCGAGAAAACCTCTGATGAGACCATTGCACGCGTCGTGGCCTACGCCGCCAAGATGGGCAAATCGCCCGTGGTGGTGAACGACTGCCCCGGCTTTTTCGTCAACCGCGTATTGTTCCCCTACTTCCATGCCTTTAGCTTGCTACTGCGTGACGGCGTGGACTTCCAGCGCATTGACAAAATCATGGAAAAACAATTCGGCTGGCCGATGGGCCCGGCGTATCTGCTAGACGTGGTTGGTATTGATACAGCGCACCATGCACAGGCGGTGATGGCGGAAGGCTTCCCAGATCGTATGAGCAAATCTGGCCGCGATGCCATTGATGTGATGTTTGAAGCCGAGCGCTTCGGTCAGAAAAACGGCAAAGGCTTCTACCGCTACACCACAGATAAAAAAGGCAAGCCGAAAAAAGAGGCTGATGAAGCCGTCTCTGAGCTGCTCGCCCCCGTCATCCAAGGTGGTCAGGCAGAGATCAGTGACGAAGACATTATCGCGCGCATGATGGTGCCGATGATCAACGAAGTCGCTCGTTGTCTGGAAGAAAACATTATCGCCTCTCCGGCTGAGGCAGACATCGCCTTGGTGTACGGCATTGGCTTTCCTCCATTCCGAGGTGGCGCTTTCCGTTATGTCGATACCTTAGGTGTTGATAACTACGTCGCCATGGCAGACAAATTCTCTGACCTCGGCGCTTTGTATCATGTTCCTACGGATATGAAACGTCGTGCCGGCGATAAACAGGCTTACTTTGATGTCACACCGGTCAACGCACCGCAATCAGCCTAAGTTTAAGGAGAGAACAATGAACAATGTAGTGATCGTTGACTGTATCCGTACCCCGATGGGCCGCTCAAAAGGCGGTGTGTTTCGCCACGTCCGTGCTGAAGATCTCTCAGCGCATCTGATGAAGTCTCTGTTGGCGCGCAACCCTGCGGTAGAAAGCACCAGCATTGAAGACATTTACTGGGGCTGTGTACAGCAAACACTCGAGCAAGGCTTTAATATTGCCCGTAATGCGGCGCTCCTTGCTGGCATTCCACATAGCGTGGGTGCAACCACCGTCAACCGCCTGTGTGGCTCGTCGATGCAGGCACTGCACGACGCGGCTCGCGCAATTATGGTCGGTGATGGCGACACCTTCATCATTGGCGGGGTTGAACACATGGGTCATGTACCCATGAACCATGGGGTCGACTTCCACCCAGGGATGTCGAAGTCCGTTGCCAAGGCGGCAGGCATGATGGGGCTCACCGCTGAAATGCTCGGCCGTATGCATGGCATCAGCCGTGAAATGCAAGATCAATTTGCCGCCCGCTCCCATGCTCGTGCACACGCGGCCACCGTGGAAGGCCGCTTCAAAGATGAGATTGCCCCCATTGAAGGTCACGATGCGGATGGCTTATTGACGCTAGTGGAAGACGATGAAGTGATTCGCCCAGAAACCACCGTAGAGAGCCTTGCTGGCCTACGTCCAGCCTTTGACCCTGCCAATGGCACGGTCACGGCGGGCTCTTCGTCGGCATTATCAGATGGCGCCTCTGCAATGCTGGTGATGAGTGAAGAAAAGGCTAAAGCCTTGGGGCTACCTATCCGTGCTCGTATCCGTGCCATGGGCGTTGCGGGTTGCGATCCGTCGATTATGGGCTATGGTCCGGTACCTGCGACCAAAAAAGCGCTCAAACGAGCGGGCCTAATCATCGATGATATTGATTTGGTCGAGCTCAATGAGGCATTTGCCGCCCAGTCTCTACCTTGTGTGAAAGATCTTGGCCTGATGGACAAAGTGGATGACAAGGTTAACCTCAACGGTGGTGCGATTGCGCTGGGTCACCCACTAGGTTGTTCAGGTGCACGCATCTCGACCACCTTGCTACATCAAATGGAGCGTCAAGATGCGACGATAGGCTTGGCAACCATGTGTATTGGCTTAGGCCAAGGCATCGCCACCGTGTTCGAACGCGTCTAACGATGAACCTATCATTGACAAAGAGCGGCTGAGTCCGCTCTTTTTTTTGGCTTGCGTCATCCGAATCGCAATCGCATAGTGATTGATGTAACACAAGTGGTGGTAACTTCATCCGGCCTAGTATGGCCGCTCACTGACTTTAACCGGGAGAATGCTATGTTTAACGCGCTTGTCCTTGAACAACACGAAAAGCAAACCCTCGCGAAAATCACCTCACTCGATGACGATTTGCTCCCAGACGGTAATGTGACTGTCGATGTCGATTTTAGCTCCTTGAATTATAAAGACGGCTTGGCCATCACCGGAAAAGGCAAGATTGTTCGCCAATTCCCGATGGTGCCAGGTATCGACTTTGCTGGCACGGTGGCTGATAGCCAACATCCCGATTACCAACGCGGCGATAAAGTGGTGCTCACTGGTTGGGGCGTCGGTGAAGCTCACTGGGGAGGTATGGCAGAGAAAGCGCGTGTAAATGGCGACTGGCTCGTTCCCCTTCCAGAGGGACTCTCTCCGCAACAAGCGATGATGGTAGGCACCGCGGGGTTTACCGCCATGCTATGTGTGCAAGCCTTAATCGATGGTGGCGTCAAACCTGAAGATGGTCACGTGTTAGTTACCGGCGCCAGTGGCGGCGTTGGCTCGGTCGCGGTCACCTTATTGCATACTTTGGGCTATCGCGTCAGTGCCGTCACAGGCCGACTTGAAACCAATCAAGCGTGGCTTAAGCAACTAGGCGCTGCCGACGTGCTACCGCGTGAGTCCTTTAGCGCACCCGGTCGCCCGCTGGACAAGCAACAGTGGGCTGGCGCAATTGATACCGTGGGCAGTCAAATACTTGCCAACGTTCTCTCTCAAGTACAGTACGGGGGCACGGTTGCCGCATGCGGCCTTGCCGGCGGTTTCGATCTACCGGCAACTGTGATGCCGTTTATTTTGCGCAATGTACGATTGCAAGGTGTCGATTCCGTCTCTTGCCCGAAAGCGCAACGTCAAGCTGCGTGGCAGTCACTCACCAAGCTCCTCCCAGCCAGTTACTTTGAACAGGCATGCCACACTATCGCACTGGCGCAAACCCCAGAATATGCGGATAAAATTATTCAGGGCGAGGTGAAAGGCCGCGTGGTGATTGATATTGCCAATCAAGGCGCGTAACACAACCAACGGCCTGCCTGCTTTCATAGGTTGGCCGTTTTTGTACCTGGTCGGCAAACAAAGGACAAAAAAAATCCCGCTCGAAGAGCGGGGAAGCCCAAGAAAACTGGGAGTGAGTGTAGCTGTTGAGTGAGTTAGCCTAGTCAGGCTGCGAGTCCGGCGTCGACGTGGATACAGTTTCCACCAATAACCCCAAGGCTGCAGCGCAAATTGCTAGTGTTGCCAAGAGAATGTGCTCATGACTATGCGTTAACCCCCAAAAAGCGAGTCCGCTCAGCCCTGTGTAAGCAGCGATGCGGTATCCATAAGCCAAGCCCAATTTGCCCGTTTGTGCTTTTCTCATGCCCTCGCCTTTCGTTAACGACTTGTTAATTAATTTACACAACTCATTTACAACCGCAACCCCATTTGAATATTTTCTCGCCATAAGTATGATCAGGTCGACACTTTTCGAGGTAAGAATCATGACATCCCCTTTTGACCACGCCGATCTCCAACTCGACGCCAACGGCCTGCGCTGCCCTGAACCTGTAATGATGGTGCGTAAGCGTATCCGCCATATGGATGACGGTCAGACCTTGCTTATCACCGCAGATGATCCCTCCACAACTCGGGATATCCCGAGTTTTTGTCGCTTTATGGATCATACCCTGGTCGCAGCCCAAACAGAGACCGTGCCGTTTCAATTTTTGATCAAAAAAGGGCTGGCATAACGCCAACCCTTACCGATTCATCATTGTCTTGCGTCAACTCAGTAGATACCAGGTATCAAGTATAGCCAACGCCGCAAACATGGCTGCGGCGAGCGCCCGCACCACTGCAAATGGCACATGGCGCTGAATTTTATCACCCGCCAGCACCACGGGGGCATTGGCCAACAACATGCCAATGGTTGACCCTATCACCACAATCCAGAGCGCCTCATTAAACTGGGCGCCCAATGCTGTGGTTGCGAGCTGAGTTTTATCGCCGATTTCTGCAACAAAAAAGGCACTGAAGCTCGCCCAGAACGCGCTTTTCCCCTCAATCCCCTCTTCCTCAAACTTGTCAGGGATCAGCATCCATACCGCCATCACACTAAAGCTGATGATCAAAATAATATGCAATACGGTATCGGTCAGAATATCGGCCGCAACCACCCCGAGCCAGGCGGCAATGGCGTGGTTGACTAACGTCGCCAACAAGATGGCACAGATAATCACCGCGGGCTTACGAAAACGTGTCGCTAACGCCAGCGATAGTAATTGGGTTTTATCTCCGATTTCCGCCAAGGTGACGGTGGAGATAGAAATAGCGAGAACGCTCATGACATTGCTCATCTGGGGTAGGGCTTATTATGATTCAACCACGACAACACACACGCCCCACCCCGGTTCGTGCGATTGTCGTTGGTCTCGTCAAGCCCAGAGCACCTTATGGCAGGCTTGCAATCACCATGAAGATTTTGCTTCAACTATGTTGATGATTGCCCCACTGACCGTGCAGTGGTCGACTACTCCCCAAGACGGCGCTAGTGTACGATTTGAACAATCGCTTGGCAACTTCTATTCCTCCGCCCCCCGCACGCAGAAAATAAGCGCGTCAAAGGCGCACAAAAATCCGCCAGCCCCCTACTGCTTGGGCGCGCTGCGAGTTATAATTGCCAGCTATTTTCTCCATTCATCAACTCGCGCGAACCTGACAATGCATAAATTCGATATCAAAACCTTTCAGGGTATGATCCTCGCGCTGCAGGATTATTGGGCCCAGCAAGGCTGTACCATTGTTCAGCCGCTAGACATGGAAGTGGGTGCAGGTACCTCCCACCCAATGACATGCTTGCGTGCACTTGGTCCAGAGCCCATTGCAGCGGCTTACGTTCAACCTTCTCGTCGACCTACCGATGGGCGTTATGGCGAGAACCCGAACCGTCTGCAGCACTACTACCAGTTTCAAACCATCCTGAAACCATCACCTGACAACATTCAAGAGCTGTATTTGGGCTCGCTGCGTGTGCTGGGTATTGATCCAGAAGTCCACGACATTCGCTTTGTGGAAGATAACTGGGAAAACCCGACGCTGGGCGCTTGGGGCCTAGGTTGGGAAGTCTGGCTAAACGGGATGGAGATCACCCAGTTTACCTACTTCCAACAAGTCGGCGGCCTGGAATGTAAACCGGTCACCGGTGAGATTACCTACGGTATCGAACGTCTGGCGATGTACATTCAAGAAGTCGATTCTGTGTATGATCTGGTTTGGACCGATGGCCCATTTGGCAAAGTGACCTACGGCGATATTTTCCACCAAAACGAAGTGGAGCAATCGACCTACAACTTTGAACACGCTGATGTTGATTTTCTGTTCCGCTACTTTGATCAGTGCGAAGCCGAAAGTACCAAGCTACTGGATCTCGAGCAGCCGCTCCCTTTGCCTGCTTACGAACAGATCCTAAAAGCCGGTCATGCGTTCAACCTGCTGGATGCGCGTAAAGCCATCTCAGTGACTGAACGTCAACGCTATATTCTGCGCATTCGCACACTGACTAAACGTGTCGCCGAAGCCTACTACGCATCTCGCGAAGCGCTGGGCTTCCCGATGTGCCGACACACCAAATAAGGGAGCATCATGGCAACGCAAAATTTCCTAATTGAGCTCGGCACTGAAGAGCTACCACCCACAGCCCTGCGTACCTTGGCTGAAGCTTTTGCCAGCCAATTCGACGCACAATTGAAAGACGCTGATCTGAGCCACCAAGGGATTACTTGGTACGCCTCCCCGCGTCGCTTAGCACTTAAAGTTGCGGCGTTGAGCGATCGCCAGCCAGATAAAGTGGTTGAGAAACGCGGACCTGCGGTCAGCGCCGCCTTTGACGCAGATGGCAACCCCACCAAAGCGGCCATGGGTTGGGCACGCGGTAACGGGATTGACGTGAGCGAGGCCGAGCGCCTAAAAACCGATAAAGGTGAATGGTTGCTGTATCGTCAACACGTACCCGGTCAAGCCATCGACGCCTTATTGCCGGTACTGGCCGACAACGCCCTGAGCAAACTGCCTATTCCTAAACCCATGCGCTGGGGTGACAAAGACACCCAGTTTATCCGCCCAGTGAAAACCTTGGTGATGCTGTATGGGGACACCTTGATTGAAGGCACTATCCTTGGCGTAGCCTCCGATCGCGTGATTCGTGGCCACCGCTTTATGGGTGAATCGAGCTTAACGCTGGATCATGCCGACCAATACCCAGAGCGCCTTGAGCGTGAAGGTAAGGTTATGGCCGATTATGAAAAGCGTAAGGCGTTGATTATTAAAGATGCCAAAGCAGCAGCTGCCGCAGTTGGTGGGGTGGCTGAGCTTGATGGAGACTTGGTTGAAGAAGTCACTTCACTGGTGGAGTGGCCAGTGGTACTGACCGCCTCTTTTGAGGACAAGTTCCTTAAAGTGCCATCAGAAGCACTGGTGTACACCATGAAAGGCGACCAAAAGTACTTCCCTGTCTATGACGCTAACGGCGAGCTACTGCCTAAGTTCATCTTCGTGTCTAACATTGAATCGAAAGATCCGGCGCAGGTTATCTCAGGGAATGAAAAAGTCGTGCGTCCTCGCCTCGCGGATGCGGAGTTCTTCTTTGATACTGACCGCAAGCGCCCATTGATTGATCGCCTGCCAGAGCTAGATAGCGCGGTATTCCAAAAGCAATTGGGTACCATCAAAGATAAAACCGATCGCATTACTGCACTCGCAGGACAGATTGCAGAGCGTATCGGTGCCGACAAGGCACACACTGAGCGCGCAGGCCAACTGGCTAAGTGTGATCTCATGACCTCGATGGTGTTTGAATTCACCGAAACCCAAGGCGTGATGGGCATGCACTATGCGCGTCATGATGGCGAGCCCGAAGCCGTAGCGCTGGCGCTGAATGAGCAATACTGGCCGCGCTTTGCCGGTGATAAGCTACCTACGACGCCGGTCTCCTCAGCACTCGCGATGGCTGACAAAATGGATACCATCGTGGGCATCTTTGGTATTGGTCAAGCACCTAAAGGCAGCGACCCCTTCGCCCTGCGTCGTGCCGCGTTAGGCGTTCTGCGTATTATCGTCGAGAACGGCTATCAGCTTGACCTTGTCGACCTTATCCGCGATGCCAAAGCTCAGTATGATGACCGTCTAACTCACAAAGAGGTAGAGGCGGATGTCCTCGACTTTATGCTAGGTCGTTTCCGCGCTTGGTACCAAGATATGGGCTATAGCGTGGATATCATCCAAGCGGTATTGGCACGCCGTCCAACTAAGCCTGCTGACTTTGACAGCCGCGTTAAAGCGGTGTCGCACTTCCGCAGTCTTGAAGAAGCCGAAGCGCTTGCCGCGGCCAATAAGCGTGTAGGTAATATCTTGGCCAAGTATGACGGCGAGCTCCCTAGCAGCGTCGATGCTAGCTTGCTACAAGAAGACGCTGAAAAAGCATTGGCGGACGTGGTCGCTGAGAAAGTCGCCGCGGTTAAACCTTTATTTGCTGACAGCGATTATCAAGGCGCGTTGACCGAGCTGGCGCAATTGCGCATACCGGTTGATACCTTCTTTGATAACGTGATGGTCATGGCAGATGATCCTGCACTGAAAGCCAACCGCTTGGCGATGCTTCACCTTATCCGTGAGCAGTTCCTCAACGTGGCAGATATCTCTGTTCTACAGAAGTAATTATCAGCAATACACAACTCAGCCCCGCCATTGTGCGGGGCTTTTTGTCTTTTTAAACACGTCACCCCTTCTTCGCTAGCGATTCTCATCGTTACCACTCTCATCCTGGTTGGTTCCCGCCTTCCGTGCCCTAATCACCCTGCTTACCGAACGATGCGCCGTTGGTTTCACGTGGAACAATCAGCGCCTAAATCACTGCTGCAATGGTTCCGTTAAGGTGTACCGATAACGTAACAAGTCCGTCAATCGCACACCTTATTGATTATCCAATAACGAGCTCTCGATACTTTCTTTTGCACAATAGATTGTTGTATGTTGATTGCAGCTTAACCACAACAACGATACAGATATTTAAAGGCAGTAATCATGGAAGTCACTCACTTTGGCGAGAAGTTAGCAAATCACTCGGGCATCACACAGTTAATGGACGATCTTAATGACGGCTTACGTAATCCAGACGCCATTATGTTGGGGGGCGGCAACCCCGCGGCGATCCCGGAAATGCTCGACTACTTTAAGACGCTAAGCCAATCGATGCTCGATGATGGAAGCCTCGTTCATGCGATGGCCAACTATGATGGACCACAAGGTAAGTCCGCCTTACTCAACGCGCTCGCCGAGCTGCTAAATAAAACCTATGGCTGGCAGCTTTCTAGTAAAAACATCATGCTGACCAATGGCAGCCAAAGTGCATTCTTCTATCTGTTTAACCTATTGGCTGGACCCTACGCCGATGGCAGCCACAAAAAAATCTTGCTGCCCCTCGCGCCCGAATATATCGGCTATGGTGACGCCGGCATCAACGACGATATCTTTGTTAGCTACCAACCTGACATTGAATTATTGGATAACCGCCAATTTAAGTACCACGTCGATTTCAGCCGCCTAAAGATTGATGAAAGCATTGGCGCCATCTGTGCTTCCCGCCCGACTAACCCGACCGGGAATGTGCTAACCGATAGCGAAATCCAACAACTGGACCAACTCGCACGCGACAACAATATTCCACTGATCATCGATAACGCCTATGGCACACCCTTCCCTGATATTATCTTTGAAGACGTTGCACCGTTCTGGAATGACAACACCATCCTCTGCTCTAGCCTAAGTAAATTAGGTTTGCCTGGTGTGCGTTGTGGGATAGTGATTGCGAATGAAGCCGTGATCAGTGCGATGTCCAATATCAACGGCATCGTCAGCCTATCGCCAAACAGTGTGGGGCCAGCAATGGCACTTTCAATGATAGAGCGTGGCGACCTACTGCGCCTAAGTAAAGACGTCGTTCGTCCCTTCTACCAGCAAAAGTCGCAACGCACATTAAAGATGGTACTTGATACTATTAACGATGAGCGTGTTCGTGTTCATAAACCAGAAGGTGCCATCTTCCTATGGCTGTGGTTCAACGATCTCCCTATCTCCACCCAAGAGCTATATAAACGTTTAAAAGCCCGCGGTGTGCTGGTGGTACCCGGAGAGTATTTCTTTATCGGCGTGGAGCGTGAAGACTGGCCACATGCCAAGCAATGCATTCGCATGAACTACGTGCAAGACGATAAGATGATGCAGCAAGGCATTGATGTAATTGCTGAAGAAGTCGCGCGCGCCTATCAAGAAGGCTAACATGTTTCACGTGGAACCATTGAAAAATAGTGTTCCACGTGAAACCTCTCTTGCTTGTCATATATCACTACCAGCACTGCGGTAACGTCGTAACGTTCATTTCGGTTGTTCTATAGAATGATGGAGACTAGACGCTTAGCCACTTCAGCTTTCATCTATCCATATGTAGTTCGTACTTCCCTTACTACTCCACTACTCCACTTCTTATCCCACGCCAACTACGCAGATTGACGACTGGCAAACATGTGCTTTTGATTCAATCCTCACTTGCCTTCTCTTCGTTAATCCCCTACACGGGCAGTTATGGTAATTAAACACAATAGTGTCTGATGAAACTCCGTCCATCAGGCGTAGTAATTGCTATATGAGCCAGCATCTTCTTCACTCTATACGACCAACCAAATATTTTTGTCGATGAGCTTGGGGACTTAGTAAATGCAGGAGGAAGCACAGTGAAGAAACTTAAGGAAAAGATGCCACGCACCCGTACGTTGACCGGCATAGAATATAGAAGAGGTTTCACGTGGAACCTGCTAACGTCGGGGTAAGAATCAGGGCAACGATTACAGTGGAAGCGTCCAATTAATACCAGCCTTTAGTGTACCCTTTACGCGCGACAACATATTGAACAACCAAGCAACAAAAAGGGCAGCGACGCTGCCCTCTCCAAGTACCTAATTGGACTCTCTATCGTGTGAGTTACGTTTTATCTATTCGGTACTTTCAAGCAAACGACTACCGATTTCGATACGACGAGGTTTGTCTTCCTCTGGCACTTCACGTACCAAATCGATATGTAACATGCCGTTTTCCATGTCGGCACCCGTCACTTTGATGTGATCATCAAGCTGGAATTTCCGCTCAAAGTCACGCTCGGCGATACCTTGATACAAGAACTTGGTGTCTTGGTTACGTGCGCCCTTTTTACCGGCGACGATTAGACTATTTTTCTGCTGAGTGATATCCACTTCATCTTGGCTAAAGCCTGCCACCGCCATGGTAATGCGATATTGGTTTTCTTGGCTTTGCTCAATATTGTAAGGAGGAAACCCACCCGCATTATTGGTGTGGCTGTTCTCAACCAGATCGAATAAACGATCGAAGCCAATTGCAGTACGATAGAGTGGAGAGAAATCAAAATTACGCATAATCTTACCCTTCCTATGAAGCAATAAAATCTAACTTACGGCTTTCCTTTTTGGACAAGCCCCCGGCGACCCAATGGCATCGCCTCATTACTCTATATAAGGTTGCGCGATTTGATTTCAAGCCTCGTCGAGCGATTTTTTATCATCGCTTCTCGTGTCACTGGTTATCCATCAATACAGGTGCGTTCATATATCCTCTGATCGCTTTGATAAACTACGACTCAGGATGATGGCATACCGCTTCAATGTTATTGCCGTCTGGATCAATAAGAAATGCACCAAAGTAATGGTTGTGATACATAGGCCTAAGACCTAGCTTACCATTATCCATTCCCCCAGCCTTCATTCCAGCATCGTAAAACGCCTCCACTGTCGCTCTTGTTGGTGCTGAAAATGCGATATGACGAGGGGTATAGGGAGTCTGGGTTTCTATCACCCAAAAGATGGGCCGATCGCTTGGTCCAAAAGCACACATTCGCTGAGTCGGAAAATCAGTATTCCATTCTGCAACAAACTCCATTTGGATCGCATAACCGAGCGGCTCAAACACCGAACGATAGAACTCTTTAGTCGCCGAGAAACTCGTTGCGTAAGTACTTAAATGATCGATCATAATTGCTCCTCATTAGGATAGCAGTATGCTTAATCAATAGGCGCTACGCGCACTAAATGCCCATCAGGATCTTGAATCACGAAGGTTCGGCCAAACACATCATCGTAAGGAGGTTGAACAACATTGATGGTTAGGTTGTTCGACCATTGGTCAAAAACGGCATCAACGTCATCATTGGTGGGCACCATAATGCCAATTTCGCTTAGTCGTGTGATTGATGGTGAGGGCTGCTCGCCGCCGGTCCACTACGCAAACAAGGCATCGCCCTGCTCAGAGGCAGAAAACGCCACATATCTTGGGCTGGTAAATACCGGCTCACACTGAAACAGTTGCTGGTAAAAACTCACGGAACGGTCAATATTAGACACATAAACCAGTTGGAGATTAGCGCGCGTTTTTATAGACATCGGGCTTCCTATCACTTTGTCGTTAAGGGAATGATAAGTATACTCGCGCCAAGTATACTGTATATAAAAGGCTCTTCACCGGATGTGGTGGAAAGTGTTTCTTTTCAAGTTTTCCGATTAATTGGACAATGAGGAAACACTCTGCACTTGAGCCCTGAATCAGATGAAAGATACAGCACTCTATCAAGCGATCCTTGGACTGACTCCGCCATGGACGGTCGACTCTGTCCAGGTGGATAAAAAGAGCCAACGTATTACCGTGACCATCATGTACGAAAGTCCTTCAGGCGTTGCTTGTCCAACATGCTCGAAAGCGGTAAGAAAGCATGACTCTCGAAAGCGGATATGGCGTCATTTGGATACATGCCAATACGAAACATATCTTGAGGCCCAAGTTCCACGTGCTGAC
>NZ_MUFC01000029.1 GCF_001995985.1 Salinivibrio sharmensis
AATTTTATTGCCACCATTGGCACATTCTCTGCCTGCCGTGGCATTTCCTCTGCCAAGATTGACAGTTTCGCTGCCAATCTTGGCAAAACAATGTGCCAAGCAATTTTGTTCTAAAAAACTTAGGCAAACATACAGTGCATTGTTTAAATTAACAGAGATTAACTTTTGTGTTTTTTATTTTCCATGTGTCACATTAAGAGTAAATAAAATATTGAATTTAAACCATAACCTAGCGCGATAATTTATTATTAATAATATCTCGATGGTATAGGAGGAAGAAAATCCTTTCCTCTAATCGAACAAAGACTGTTACTGCTCGAAAACAGCTTCTTCTGATTAATCTCATCACAAAACTCTCATTGCATATATAAACCTATTGATGACGGCATGTTCAGGCTCTTTGCCTCATAGGCTAATCCATACCGTTACCCACTTCACTGATAAGTTAGTATCTTTTATGTATCCTTTGGTATAGTTATGAAAGGCACTGTAGTGAGTTAGCCAATCGCATGGAATCGACAATCAATAAATCAAAGCTATCTGAAACCGATATCATCACGAAATTCATTCTTCCTGCTATCAAGGGCGCGGGATGGGATGATATGTCGCAGATCCGTCAAGAAGTAAAACTACGTGATGGTAAAGTCATTGTTCGTGGTCAGGCAGCGGCGAGGAAGAAGGTTAAGTCTGCGGACATCGTCCTTTACCATAAACCGAGTATGCCTCTAGCGGTCGTCGAAGCTAAAGCCAACAAGCATGAAATCGGCAAAGGTATGCAACAAGGTCTAGATTACGCCAGCCTACTTGAAGTCCCTTTTGTCTTTGCCTCAAATGGCGACGGTTTTATCTTCCACGACAAAACCAACCCAGCTCAACTCGAAACTGAAATTCGACTTGAAGACTTCCCAACACCTCAGCAACTATGGGACAAATACTGCGTTTGGAAAGACTACAAAACCGAGCACCTTCCAGTCATTACTCAAGATTACCATGATGATGGTAGCGGTAAGTCTCCGCGCTACTATCAGCTACAGGCGATAAACAAAACCGTGGAAGCGGTAGCAGCAGGACAAAACCGCGTACTCTTGGTTATGGCAACGGGTACGGGCAAAACTTACACTGCATTCCAGATTATTTGGCGACTATGGAAGTCCCGAGCCAAAAAACGCATCCTGTTTTTGGCGGACAGAAACATTCTAGTCGATCAAACTAAGACCAACGACTTCCAACCGTTTGGCACCGCGATGACCAAAGTTACTGGTCGAACAGTCGATCCCGCTTACGAAATCCACCTAGCGCTGTATCAAGCTCTGACTGGCCCAGAAGAACACCAAAAAGCATACAAACAGGTCGATCCTGATTTCTTTGATCTTATTGTCGTTGACGAGTGCCATCGTGGCAGTGCCGCTGAGGACAGCGCATGGCGCGAGATTCTTGAGTATTTCGGTTCAGCGACTCAAATAGGACTCACCGCGACACCAAAAGAAACCGATATCGTGTCTAACACCGAGTACTTTGGCGATGCCATTTATACCTACTCTCTAAAGCAAGGTATCGAAGACGGTTTCTTAGCCCCTTACAAAGTTGTACGTGTCGATATCGATGTAGATTTACAAGGTTGGCGACCAACCAAAGGACAAGTCGATAAACACGGTGAAGTTATCGAAGACAGGATCTATAACCAGAAAGACTTCGACAGAACTATGGTCATTGATGAGCGAACAGAACTTGTTGCACAGACCATCACCAGCTACCTCAAGCGCACCGACCCGATGGCTAAAACGATTGTATTCTGTAATGACATTGACCATGCAGAGCGTATGCGTCGAGCGCTGATCAACTGCAACCCTGAGCAAGTTGCTAAGAATGAAAAATACGTAATGAAAATTACTGGTGATGATGAAATCGGCAAAGCCCAGCTTGATAACTTCACCAACCCCAAAAAGGCTTATCCTGTTATTGCGACCACCTCAGAACTCATGACAACTGGTGTCGATGCAAAAACGTGCAAATTAGTTGTTCTTGACCAGGGCATTCAGTCGATGACTAAGTTTAAGCAGATCATCGGTCGCGGAACCCGTATTGATGATCGTTACGGAAAGCTATGGTTTACTATTCTCGACTTCAAAAAGGCAACTGAACTGTTCGCTGATGAGCGCTTTGATGGTGTCCCTGAACGAGTTAAAGAGACAAAACCAGAAGACTTCGATACCGATGAAGAGCTAGATGAAATCATCGATGGTGAGGATGAACTTGAACAAGATGATCCATTTGAAAGCGAAGATATCGACCCCGAAAGCATCCATGAACCCGAATCGTCATACGACTCAGGTTCATCGCCTTCAGATGGGAGCAATAGCGATGATGATTGGCAGGATGAAAACCGAGTAAGAAAGTTCCATGTCAACGGCGTAACCGTTACAGCCATTGCCGAACGTGTTCAATACTACGATGCCGACGGTAAACTCGTAACCGAGTCGTTCAAAGACTATACCCGCAAGACGATGGCAAAACAGTTCACCTCAATGGATGACTTTGTTAAGCGCTGGCAAGATGCCGATAGAAAGCAAGCAATCATTGATGAACTGGCAGAGGAAGGCATCATCTGGGAAGCATTAGAGCTAGAAGTGGGCAAAGATCTCGATCCATTCGACATGATTTGTCATGTCGTTTATGACCAACCAGCGCTCACTAGAAAAGAACGGGTTGATAACGTCAAAAAGCGCAACTACTTCACGAAGTACGGTGAAACGGCTCAGCAGGTGTTGAACAACCTACTGGACAAATACGCTGATGAAGGTGTTCAAGAGCTTGAGAATATTCATGTACTCAAGGTGAAGCCTTTTGATGAGATGGGGCGACCTGCTGAAATTGTCAATAAGTGCTTTGGTGGGAGAGAGCAGTACTTGCAAGCAATTTCTGAGTTGGAAGCTGAGATCTATCATTCAGCCTAATCAGTGTTTAAACCAAGCTAGAGCGTGTTTAGCTTGGTTAACGACCTCAAGTCATAATGCATACCTATATGTTTGGTAAGCTAAATTCAGATAAAGCACTGTTGGCTAAAAAACACAAAGACGTTTGCCTAAACTCTCTTGCTTATTGTTAGGCGAGTATCGATCTCGCTTTGGCGATGGAGCCAAGCAAGGTAAGCGGCTTGCTTGCAAGCTTAACCACAATGGCCTTCCCAAGCATGCCGTAACCAAGTTGATTTCCCATGGCAAGTATTTGATTGTTCAGCAGCTCATTTCAGTACAGTGCAATATTCTGATATTTTTCAGTAACTAATCACGCTATTTGAAAGACTTAGGAAGAAACAACTGATTAAAATTTTTCTGTGGCGAGTCGCTTTCTCCACGAGATCTCTAGTGAAGATAACAAGGCTTAAAAATTGAAACATCATCAAATAAACGCTATCAACTATCAGCTGTGGCTAGTCCTGATCCTGACAAGCTTAATCCCCTTAATCTACTCAACTACACGAATCCACTTCTTGGGCAGCATCCCCAGCCCATGGACTTTTAGCATTGCTGCACAAGTCGCATGGCTCAATGTGGGATATGAAGTCCTCAGCGAAGCATTACTTATCCCTCTAGCATTTATTCTAGGCAGCGTTATTCATAGTCACGAAGCTTTTCGCGACCGAGCCAGTCTATCTCTTTGGGTTACCTTGATTTGCTATTTTGTGGTGACCTTAATGGTATTGTGGCTAGCGCCGAGCTTTGTTGATGCTATGCAGCAACAGGCTGAACTACTGACCCAGACAATCCAATACATCCGATTGGAATCTGTTGCTATTCTGCTTTCCAGCTTCTATGCGTTTTTATCTTTGGTTCTCGTCCTAAAAAATGAACGAAAGGCGCTGTGTGGCCTTCTACTCGTACAAACGCTCATGACCGTCCTTTGTGACAGCGTCTTTGTTAGTCAATTAAGCTATTCCTTCCAGTTAGGAGTGAATGGTATTGCTCTGAGTAATATCGTGGTTAATAGTCTTCTCGCGCTGTTTGCCCTGATTTATTTATCTAAGTCGGAGATCACGCTGAGCTTCAAGTTTTCTACAGGACATCAGTCGCACTGGCTTAAAGAGTGGGCAAAAGTTGGATGGAAATCAGGGCTTGAATCGCTTGTTCGTAATACCGCTTTTATTGTCATGATTCTTCAGCTTATTAACCAAGTACAACAAGCGGGAACGTACTGGGTTGCCAATCAATTTATTTGGGGCTGGTTGTTACTTCCCGTTTTGACGTTAGGGAAGCTGGTTAAGCAAGATGCTGCAACAAATAACGGGCTAACATCTGAACGAGTCAATGCCTACCTTTGGATAACGCTAGGCATCATTGGGGTTTGGATACTCACTGCGCCGCTTTGGAACAGCTTTGTAGCTAATGTCATGGGAGTGGAGGATTCACAAGCAATCACTCGGCTAGTTTGGCTAATGGCAGGGTTCTATGCCATTTTCAGTTTAAACAATGTTATCGACAGTTACTTTTACGGTATAGGGCGCACTGACTTAATGCTGTATCAATCACTTATCGTAAACACCTTGTTTTACGGTTGTGCTTTTGTGCTTTATCAAATCGGCATCTTTGTTCCTACGCTTGAACGCATTGCCATCATGTTTGGGTTAGGCATTACCGCCGATGCGCTAATCACTTGGGGGTTGTACCTTGTCTTACGACGTAAGATGAGCATGAATCAATATCAAGTCAGTTATTAAACCAGTTATCGTAATAGAGATAAGTGCTCACTAATACCCCA
Organism: Salinivibrio sharmensis; assembly: GCF_001995985.1. Classification (GTDB taxonomy): domain Bacteria; phylum Pseudomonadota; class Gammaproteobacteria; order Enterobacterales; family Vibrionaceae; genus Salinivibrio; species Salinivibrio sharmensis. The sequence continues at coordinate 4,756 of NZ_MUFC01000029.1, forward strand.
GTGTTATTGGGCACTTCACTCCCTATGTCAGTACTCACATTGACGTAAAAATGCTAACATCGACAACAATTTTTGTAGTCGGTTAGTAGTAGAACTTCATGTCAATCAGTTCAGTGATCAAGTCTATTCAAGACATCATGCGTAAAGATGCGGGCGTTGATGGTGACGCGCAGCGTCTAGGCCAAATGTCGTGGCTGTTATTCCTTAAAGTGTTTGATGCACAAGAGGAAGAGCTAGAGTTTGAGCTAGAAGATTACCGAGAACCCATTCCAGCTAAGTACCTTTGGCGAAACTGGGCGGCAAATAAACAAGGCATTACAGGTGACGAGTTACTAGAGTTCGTTAACGATGATTTGTTTCCTGGCCTAAAAAGCCTCAATACGCCTAAAGACATCAATCCACGTGGATTTGTAGTGAAAGAAGCCTTTAGTGATGCCTATAACTACATGAAAAATGGCACATTGCTGCGTCAGGTGATCAACAAGCTCAACGAAGTTGACTTTACTGACTCGAACGACCGTCATTTGTTCGGTGATATCTACGAGCAAATCCTACGTGATCTGCAAAGCGCTGGGAATGCGGGTGAGTTCTATACCCCTCGCGCGGTGACTCGTTTTATCGTCAGTCGTCTTGACCCTAAACTGGGTGAAAAAATTATGGATCCCGCTTGTGGTACGGGTGGGTTCTTGGCCTGCTCGTTCGATCACGTCAAAGAGAACTACGTGGTAACCACGGACGACCATAAAACCCTACAAAGACAAATCCAAGGTGTAGAGAAAAAGCAGTTACCGCACCTGCTATGTGTCACTAACATGATGCTCCACGGCGTCGAAGTACCAGTGCAAATCAGGCATGGCAACACGCTTAACACGCCGCTTGCAAACTGGGACAGCAATATCAATGTGATTGCGACTAACCCACCGTTTGGCGGCACCGAAGAGGACGGGATTGAAAAGAACTTCCCTTCCGATATGCAAACTCGTGAAACCGCCGATCTGTTCTTGCAGCTGATTGTCGAAGTATTGGATAAAAATGGCCGTGCTGGTGTGGTGTTGCCTGATGGCACCTTGTTTGGTGAAGGTGTAAAAACCAAAATTAAGAAGATGCTGACGGAAGAGTGTAACCTGCACACGATTGTTCGCTTACCTAATGGCGTGTTCAACCCATACACGGGCATTAAGACCAACATTCTGTTCTTTACCAAAGGCCAACCGACCAAAGAAGTGTGGTTCTATGAGCACCCTTATCCAGAAGGTGTGAAGAACTACAGCAAAACCAAACCAATGAAGTTTGAAGAGTTCCAGCAAGAGATAGATTGGTGGGGTAATGAGGCTGATGGATTCGCTAGCCGTATCGAGACTAAGCAAGCTTGGAAGGTATCGATTGAGAAAATCATCGAGCGCAACTTTAATCTTGATATTCCAAACCCGTATCAGGACGAAGTCGTCAGCCATGATCCTGAAGAGTTACTGGCGAGCTATCAGCAGCAGCAGCAAGACATAAAATCACTACGTGACCAACTGAAAGGCATTCTCGGTGATGCGCTTAGCTCTACTGTGAAAGGTGGAGCGCAATAATGGCTGTAGACCAATCTCTTATGAATACGTTAATTACCGAGCATATTGATGTTTGGACGTCGGCAGTAAAGACCCAATCGACCTCTGGTCGCGGTAGCAGCAAGAAACTAGAGCTTTACGGTGTTAAGAAGCTGCGTGAGCTGATCTTAGAGTTAGCGGTGCGAGGCAAGCTTGTTCCTCAAGATCCTAATGATGAGCCTGCTTCAGTGTTGCTTGAGCGTATCGCGCAAGAAAAAGCGCAATTAGTTAAAGAAAAGAAGATTAAAAAGCCCAAGGCCTTGCCTCCTATTAATGATAGTAAGCCTTTCCAAATACCTAATAATTGGGGCTGGAGTCAACTTGGCTTCCTTACTAACTATGGTGTTTGTGACAAACTGGAACCAAAAGATGCTTCTCCCAGTACTTGGGTGTTGGAATTAGAGGACGTTGAGAAATATACGTCTAGGTTACTGAAAAAAGTAAGGTTTGAAGAGCGAGTGTTCAAAAGTACAAAAAACTCGTTTCAGAAAAATGACGTTATTTACGGAAAGCTTCGTCCCTATCTTGATAAAGTTTTGGTGGCTGATGAAGACGGTGCGTGTACTACAGAAATGATACCAATCAGGGGTTACATCGGCCTAATGCCAGAGTTCATTCGACTGGTATTAAAGACTCCCTATTTTATCGAGTATGCAAATACGTCTACACATGGAATGAATTTACCTCGAATGGGTACTGACAAAGCTAGAGCCGCTTTGTTCCCATTAGCCCCTTTGAATGAGCAACACCGCATCGTCGCCAAAGTCGATGAGCTAATGGCGCTGTGCGACCAGCTAGAGCAACAAACCGAAGCCAGTATCGAAGCGCATCAAGTGCTGGTAACAACGCTGTTGGATACACTTACCAACTCTGCCGATGCTGACGAGTTAATGCAAAACTGGGCGCGAATCAGTGAGCATTTCGATACCTTGTTCACCACTGAAGAGAGTATCGACCAGCTTAAACAAACCATCCTCCAACTGGCTGTGATGGGTAAGTTGGTTCCGCAAGATCCAAATGATGAGCCTGCTTCTGAGTTACTGAAAAGAATTGCGGAAGAAAAAGCGCAATTAGTCAAAGATAAGAAAATCAAGAAGCAAAAAGCGCTGCCACCGATTGCTGAAGATGAAAAGCCGTTTGAACTCCCGAGTGGGTGGGAGATTTGTCGCCTTGGCGAGCTACTACCTCAATTTCAAAATGGAGCGTCAAGCCGAGGAGACAAAGAAGGTAATGAAGTCGCAGTATTGAGATTAGCCGATATTAAAGAACGGCAGATTTCTCTGGATGATACTCGAAGTATTGTTATCGAGCGGAAATCCATCGAGCGTTACTCATTACAAGAAGGGGATGTGTTAATAATTCGTGTAAACGGAAGTGCTGATATCGTGGGAAGATTTGTGACGTGTCATGAGGACTATGATGCAATTTACTGCGATCACTTCATAAGAATGAGGTTTCCAGTAGAGTGTTATATGCCTTCATTTTTGTCACTATTAGGCGATTCATCAATTATACGAGAAAAAATTGCCGATTTATTCATTAGCACTGCTGGACAAAAAACTGTCAACCAGACCCATATAAGTTCTCTTATTACTGTATTACCTCCCATCAAGGAGCAGCTGCGCATTATCAACAAAGCCGATGAATTACTCTCCATTTGCAACCAGCTAAAAGTGCGATTGAAAGAGTCTAAGTCAACCCAATTACAACTTACAAATACTATTGTTAAACAGGCGGTGTAGTCACGAACCTTTACAATATCGCCAATAAAAACCTCTCACGCTAACATCGACAACTCTTGCAGCCGAAGGGCTGCAAGAGCGGCACGATTTACGAGAAGCGCTGAAAGGCTGTATTGATGCCATCGCACCTGATTGTTTGGTGATATCAGAAGAGTTTTCAGACTGGGAAGATAGCCGTCGCCGTATCGACCTGTTAGCAATCTCGCGCTAGCGTTAGTTGCGGACTGGATCTAGAAGTATCAGCCACAAAGCCTGAATGATGTGTTCAATGCATTTTGCGAACCAGTAAGACGACGTATTGCCATCCTATCGGATGAAAGCCCTCAAGGTAGAATTCGTCGCTTCCAACGATGACGGCGCGCTGATTACGTTGCCTAACGGTGAAGTGATAGCTATCACCTACCAGTAGACTTCTCAGCAATATCACTCGATTGATTCACTTTGCAGGGCAAAGTGACATGGTTGTAGAAAAAGTTAGTAATATCTGATGGAAAGACCAATGGGATTTACCAGACTCAAGAAAATCATTAGCAAAAACAAAATACTAATCTATATCACTGCGCTATTAACTGTTACCTCTGATGTTTATGAAGCAAAAGATACGGGGATGCGGTTTGTACAAGATATAAGAGAGATTATTGGCTATGAGCAACCGATCCTCGTAACCGTACAAGGAGGTGGTGCTATGGAAAAGCGTTTAAAATTAGCCAAGTTGGAAGCATCTAACTACAGTATTCCAAGTAGTTCCTCTGCTGTGATTAAGTTTCTTTCATTGCCATGGCTGAACAGTCCTCAGTCGTACATTGCTAATACTGTTCACGACTATACCTTTGCTATTGTGACAACTGTTTCTCCAATATCTTCCACATCAAGTGAACACGTTTTTGATGGAGGAGATTGCCGCCTAGGCGTCAGAGCATCGAATATCAAGAAAGATAAAATGATAGCCACTTTTGATATAGTAAGCCTATCCTGCACTGATAACGCTGGGTACGCTTATAGTATTGAACCAGATTATCCTATAGGCTACATATCAGCTTTAAGTAACCCAGGTATCGACAAAGTTAAAATCGTTGACAATGATAGTTATTTAACAATAAATCCAGATATAAACTATTATGC
>NZ_MUFC01000003.1 GCF_001995985.1 Salinivibrio sharmensis
AGTTAAATTTTATCTAATTAAGGTATAACTAATATTATAGGTACAACAATGGGGTGTTAATCGCGTTTTGCTCGGTTTGTCGACTCGGCTGCAAAAACAATAAGGCAAACCAACCAAGATACAAAACTGTGATTAACCGCGAAGAAACTGGGTGAGACGGAGGCATTAACGGAAGCCACTTCTCATTGTCTCGTCACCAGCAACCGCTAGCAGATGGGGCTACGATAAGGGTTCACGTGCTACATAACCTTAATCTAGATCAAAAAACCCCATTGGTTGTCAGCCAATGGGGCTGTTTTAGCAAAAAACGTCTTGATCTTGATTAAGGTTTGCGAGGATTTTCCGCTCAGTCTTAGCCGACTAGGTTTTCGGCAAATCAAAGCCAAAGTGCAAATAGGCACGCTGGCTGGCAATCCGACCACGTGGTGTGCGTTGCAGGTAGCCTTGTTGAATCAAATAAGGCTCGATCACATCTTCGATGGTGTCTTTCTCTTCGCCAATCGCCGCCGCTAAGTTATCAAGCCCCACCGGCCCGCCATCAAACTTCTCAATAATGGCATTGAGTAGCTTGCGATCCATGTAGTCAAACCCTTGGCTGTCGACATCGAGCATATCGAGCGCGCGTTGGGCTATGTCAGCACTGATATCTCCCGTGCCTTTTACTTCGGCATAATCTCGCACACGGCGGAGCAAGCGGTTGGCAATGCGTGGCGTACCACGAGAACGACGCGCCACTTCCATCGCCCCTTCCTCGTCGGTTGATAATGCCAAGCAATGGGCGCTGCGTTTCACGATACCGGTTAGATCCCCCACGCTGTAATACTCTAAACGCTGAGTAATACCAAACCGGTCACGCAAGGGCGATGTCAACGAGCCGGCGCGGGTGGTGGCACCAATCAGGGTAAACGGCGGTAAATCGATTTTGATTGAGCGCGCGGCAGGCCCTTCACCAATCATAATATCTAGCTGATAGTCTTCCATCGCCGGGTACAAGACTTCTTCTACCACTGGGCTTAAGCGATGGATTTCATCAATAAATAATACATCGTGAGGCTCAAGGTTGGTGAGCAAGGCGGCCAGATCGCCGGCTTTTTCTAACACGGGGCCCGACGTAGTGCGAATATTGACGTCCATTTCATTGGCAACAATATTGGCCAAGGTGGTTTTACCCAGACCTGGCGGGCCAAAAATCAACAGATGATCGAGCGCCTCTTGGCGTTTACGCGCAGCATGGATAAAGATTTCCATCTGATCACGGACATGATTTTGCCCCTGGTAGTCTTCCAATAACTTAGGACGAATCGCGCGGTCGATCACCTCTTCTTCCCGATCAGGGGTGGTTTGCGCCGAGATTAAACGATCAGCTTCTATCATGGGTTACACCATTGAACGCAGCGCGTGACGGATCACGTCTTCGCTGCTCATATCATCAGTTGCAATTTGTTTAACCACTTTCTCCGCCTGCGCCGCTTTATAACCCAGTGCGACCAAGGCGCTTACCGCCTCATCCGCGGCAGACGATATGGTGGTTGGCGCTGCGCGTAGGGCTGCGCCCTCAGCCGTCGCAGCATCCGTGTGCGGGGTAAAGAGGTCGAACGCTTCCCAATTTTTAAGCCGGTCACGCATTTCAACCACCAAACGTTCCGCGGTTTTCTTGCCCACGCCGGGGATTTTCACTAGGGTCGAGACATCGTTGTGCTCGACACTGTCGACAAAGTGGTTAGCCGTCATCCCCGATAAAATCGCTAACCCCAGTTTAGGTCCCACACCATTGGCCTTGATCACTTCCCGAAACAGCGCCCGCTCACGTTTACCGCTAAAACCATAGAGAAGTTGCGCATCTTCACGCACCACAAAATGAGTATACACGGTGGCAGTTTCGCCCACCTCCGGCAATTGATACAAGCAGTTCATCGGCATGCTCACTTCATAGCCGACGCCGTTCACATCGATCAAAATCTCAGGAGGTTGCTTTTCTATCAGGGTTCCCTGTAATCGGCCTATCACAATCGCATCTCAGTTTGTTACTTTGCCCCCAAGGATAAAGAATAACTGGATCTATATCCAGTCGGATTGAGGGGGATACGGATTACGGATTACGGATTACGGATTACGGATTACGGATTACGGATTACGGAAAAGCGTAACGTGCCTGTCCCTGTAGAAACAGTTCCTAGGGCCTAGGATCCTAGAACCTAGGCACTACTTCCTGCTCTTCCCGTATTCTGTAAGCGAAGCGCTCTGTATTCAAAAATCCCGAATATATGCATTCCCACGCAGGAGCGTGGGAACGAGTAAAGAGTAAAAAGCGCTTTTACCGATACCGACCGCGGCGGGCGGCGTTGGCTTTGCCGGCCATGGCGATGAGGGTGTGGTTGGTGTGGGCATGGCAAATGGCAACCGCGAGAGCATCGGCGGCATCGGCTTGCGGGGTGGCGCTGAGCTTTAACATATGGGTGACCATATGCTGGACTTGCTTTTTATCCGCACTGCCTTTTCCCACTACGGCTTGCTTGATAAGCCTGGCGGCATATTCAGAGACAGGTAAATCGGCGTTTACCGCCGCAACAATGGCACTGCCGCGTGCTTGACCCAGTTTAAGCGCTGAATCCGCGTTGCGAGCCATAAATACTTGCTCAATAGCAAAGTTATCCGGCTGAAACTGCGTGATGACTTCGCTCACCCCTGCGTAGATGTGTTTCAGTCGACCGGGTAAGTCGTCTGTCTCGGTACGAATACAGCCACTACCGAGATATTCAAGATGCCGACCATGTTGGCGGATCACCCCATAACCGGTGATCCGCGAACCTGGGTCAATTCCCAGTATCACTGCCATTTAGCTTAAACTCGCTGCCACTTCGTCCGAGATATCACCGTTATGGTAGACTTCTTGCACATCGTCAAGGTCTTCTAGCATATCGATCAAACGCAACAGCTTGGGAGCCGTGTCTGCATCTAACTCCGCTTTGGTCGATGGCACCTGCGTCACTTCGGCACGTTCAGCCTCAAACCCGGCTTTATCCAGTGCATCTTTCACATAGCCAAAGTCATTAGGCGTGGTGTACACATCCATTGAACCGTCGTCATAGGTGACCACATCGTCCGCGCCGCCTTCGAGCGCTGCTTCCATCACCGCATCTTCTTCAAGGCCAGATGGGTAGGTGATCACCCCTTTTTTATCGAATAAGAAGCTGACTGAGCCATCGGTACCCAGGTTACCACCGGATTTTGAAAACGCATGGCGCACGCCTGATACCGTGCGGTTGCGGTTATCGGTCATGCACTCCACCATCACCGCCGTGCCCGCAGGGCCATAACCTTCATAGATGACGGTTTCCATGTTCTCGTCACCTTCGCCGCCCGCACCGCGTGAAATCGCACGGTTGATGGTGTCGCGTGTCATGTTGTTTGACAGTGCTTTATCCACCGCGGCACGTAGGCGTGGATTGGTTTCCGCCTCGGGGCCACCCTCTTTGGTTGACACCACAATTTCTCGGATAAGCTTGGTGAAAATCTTACCGCGCTTCGCGTCTTGAGCGGCTTTACGGTGTTTAATGTTCGACCACTTACTGTGACCTGCCATATCGACTCTCCGTTTTTTGCGCTCCCCTCACGTGAAAGGAGTAATAAGAAAAAACGCGCCTTGGCTTTTCAGTCTGAGGCGCGTTGAGACAGTAACCTTGCAACCTTGATATCACTGCGTCATTGCCGCAGCTATCGGCCCCAAGGATAAGACGGGCAAGGCTATTTGCCCGTCATCAGGCGAATTTATTCGCTGTGTTCGTTTTGCTCTGCCGCCGCGGTAATGCTCAGCGCCAGCTCTTCAAGCGCCGCGTCATTGGCAAGGCTTGGCGCGTCAGTCATCAAGCAGGCCGCAGCGGTGGTTTTCGGGAAGGCAATCACGTCGCGAATGTTTTCGGTGCCGGATAGCAACATCACCAGGCGATCCATACCAAACGCCAAACCTGCGTGTGGTGGAGTACCGTATTTCAATGCATCCAACAAGAAGCCAAATTTCTTGCGCTGCTCTTGCTCATCGATGCCCAGCGTCTCAAAAACGGCCGCTTGCATTTCTGGGTTATGGATACGCACCGAGCCACCGCCCACTTCGTAACCATTAATCACCATGTCATACGCGTTAGAGTTCGCCGCCGCCGGATTTGCCACCAGCTCTTCAGGTGTTACGTCTGTCGGCGCAGTGAACGGGTGGTGCATCGCATGCAAGTTACCTTCGTCGTCTTCCTCAAACATTGGGAAGTCAACCACCCACAATGGTGCCCACGCTTGGGTGTCGGTCAATTCAAGATCCAGGCCTAATTTCACGCGCAGTGCGCCCAGCGCTTCGGTAACGACAGACTTTTTGTCTGCGCCGAATAGGATAATGTCACCGGTTTGCGCCTCAGTGCGTGACAGAATGCTTTCCACCACTTCGGCATTGAGGAACTTGGCCACCGGCGATTGAATGCCATCAAAACCGGCGTCACGGTCGTTGACTTTCATCCACGCCAAGCCTTTGGCGCCGTAAATGCCAACAAAGTTGGTGTATTCATCAATCTGCTTGCGCGACAAGCTGGCACCGCCTGGCACACGAATCACAGCCACGCGGCCTTTCTCATCGTTTGCCGGACCAGAGAATACTTTAAACTCTACGTCTTTGACGATATCCGCGACATCGACGATTTCGAGCGGGTTACGCAAATCTGGCTTGTCAGAACCAAAACGGCGCATCGCTTCTTCATACTTCATGGTTGGGAACGCGCCCAAGTCCACATTGAGCAGTGATTGCCACATTTCACGGATCAATTGCTCGGTTACCTCGCGCACTTGGTCGGCGCTCATAAATGAGGTTTCGATATCAATCTGGGTAAACTCTGGCTGGCGATCGGCACGCAAGTCTTCGTCACGGAAGCACTTCACGATTTGGTAGTAGCGATCGAACCCGGACATCATCAGCAACTGTTTGAACAGCTGTGGTGATTGCGGCAACGCATAAAAATTACCTTTGTGCACACGGCTTGGCACCAAGTAATCACGTGCGCCTTCTGGGGTCGCTTTGGTGAGTACCGGGGTTTCGATGTCTAAAAAGTCATTGTCATCGAGGAAACGACGAACAAAGCTGGTGGCTTTAGCACGCAGTTTAATCCGATCGCTCATTTCAGGGCGGCGCAAGTCAAGGTAGCGATACTTCAGGCGCTGCTCTTCGGAAATAAACTGGTTAAAGTCAATCGGCATCGGTGCACTGCGGTTGATGATCTCCAACCCTTTCGCCACCACTTCGACTTCACCTGTGGCCATATCACTGTTGATCTGGCTCTCTGGACGCGCACGCACTTCACCACGGATAGTCAGGCAAAATTCGTTACGCAATTTGTTTGCTTGCTCGTAAACATCACCCATATCAGGGTCAATCACAACTTGCACCAGACCCTCACGGTCGCGCATGTCGATAAAAATCAAGCCGCCCAAATCACGGCGGCGGTTAACCCAACCACAAAGACTAACTTCTTGCCCGACGTGGGCTTTATTCAGGTGACCACAATACTGGGTGCGCATAGATTATTCCTGATCTGTTCTGATGATTCCGCTTGCCCCTGGGGCACAAGCCTGCCAAATACTGAGGGGAATTCGGGTAACAGCGTCTGTCGTACCTGACGGTACGCCCCCATGAGTGCCGTTACTGTCAAAGCCTGCCATTATAAAGGAAAAGCCCCGCTCTTGGTAAAGCGATCGCGCTTAAAACCGATAGTTTTTTTGTTCAATTCCTTTTAGGCTAGTGCCCTATTGGTTGGCAAGGCATCATTACGGGCATGGTACCCCTATTACACCAAGACCTGAATCCGCCCTTACGATTGGGGCTGACGCAATGGTCTCATCCCAGTTGGCAGCATCATTTTTACCCGCCAGGCACCAAGTCGGGAGAGCGTTTAGCCCGCTATGCAGAGGTGTTTAACACGGTTGAAGGAAATACGACCTTTTATGCCTCCCCGTCGCCGCAAACGGTGAATAATTGGGCGGCCGCCATTCCAGGCAGTTTTCAATTTACCTTTAAGCTGCCTAAAACCATTACCCATCAATGCCAGTTACGTCATGCGCAAGACTTAACCGCCGACTTTATCAAGCTGATGGCCCCACTCCATGACCATATTGGTCAGTGGACGATTCAGCTGCCGGCGCGTTTTGGTCCGGAGGGGTTGCCCAGCTTAGACGCGTTTCTTACAACGCTGCCGCGCGATTTAGCCATCGGTGTCGAAGTGCGTCACCCGGCCTTTTTTGCCAAAGGCGACGCAGAGAAAGCGCTCAACCGACTGTTGATCGATCATCACGCCAACCGCGTGATCATGGACAGCCGCCCGGTGTTTGCCGCTAAACCCGACACCCCTGCTATTATTGATGCGCAAAAGAAAAAACCCCGGGTGCCGGTGCACGCCATCGCCACCAGCGACGCCCCCATGGTGCGTTTTATCGGCCATCCGGACTTGCCCGAAAACAGCGCGTTTTTTGACCCTTGGATCCCACGCTTATCCAAATGGATAGCCGCGGGCAAAACGCCCTATTTAATGATTCATACCTCAGATAACGACCAGGCCCCTGCACTGGCAGCACAGTTATATCAACGTCTTGATTTATCAACGCCACTGGCTTCCGTCACGCGCGCCGCGCAAAGTCAACAAGGGGCATTGTTTTAATATCCGCCCCACGCGACGCAGTCACCGTGCAGACAGGGGCAAAAAAATTCACTACAATACGCCGCTTTTGTGGCTGGGTTTACGCGCGTCACGCGCGAAAGCCTGCCAGCTTGGCTGATGTGTAGGGGCTTACATGGCTAATCAGGATAAAATTTTCGCTGCGCCTATCGAAAAAATGGGCGACTTTACGTTCGATGAGAATGTCGCCGAAGTGTTCCCGGATATGATCCAGCGTTCGGTACCGGGTTACAGCAATATTATTTCGGCAATTGGCATGCTGGCCAAACGCTTTGCCACCCCTGACAGCCACATTTACGATCTGGGCTGCTCATTGGGCGCAGCCACTTTATCGATGCGCCGTCATATTGCTCATGACAGCTGCAAAATCATCGCGGTGGATAACTCTCAAGCCATGGTTGAGCGTTGCCGCCTACATGTTAACGCCTATCGCGGCGCCGCCGATGTTGAGGTGCGTGAGGATGACATTCGCGATGTCGAGATAACCAATGCGTCGATGGTAGTGCTTAATTTTACCCTACAGTTTTTAAGCCCTGATGACCGCCAAGCCCTACTGACTCGCATTTACCAAGGCTTAAAACCTGGCGGGATCCTGATTTTATCCGAGAAGTATCGCTTTGAAGATGACACCGCCAATGAGTTACTCATCGACTTACACCACGACTTTAAGCGCGCCAATGGCTATAGCGAGCTTGAGATCAGCCAAAAGCGCAGTGCACTTGAGAATGTGATGCGCCCAGACAGTATTGCCACCCACCAAGCGCGACTTAATGCCATTGGCTTTAGCAGCGTCGCCATGTGGTTCCAGTGTTTTAACTTTGGTTCAATGCTGGCGATTAAGTAAGACCAACCTGACAGTACGAGTAATCTGATGTTTGATTTTTCCGATTTTTATCAGCTGATTGCTAAAAACCGCCTGAGCCATTGGCTCGAGGTGTTGCCAGCGCAATTAGCTGACTGGCAAAACCAGCCCCATGGCGATATGCCTAAGTGGATAAAAGTGCTGCACAAGATCCCAACCACCGCGCCCGAGACGGTTGAACTGAAAGACGCGGTGCGTATTGGTGATGACGGTAGCTTGCCTAATGGCGAGCGCAAAAAATTAGAAAACTTATTGCGCACCTTGCACCCTTGGCGTAAAGGCCCGTACCAGGTACACGGCATTGATATTGATACCGAATGGCGCTCAGATTGGAAATGGGATCGCGTACTGCCGCATATCTCGCCGCTAAAAGGGCGGTATGTGCTCGATGTCGGTTGCGGCAATGGCTACCACATGTGGCGCATGTTGGGCGAAGAAGCCGCACTGACAGTAGGCATTGACCCGTCCGAGCTCTTTTTGATGCAATTCGATGCCATTCGTCGCTTGATGGGCAACGATCAGCGTGCGCACCTGTTGCCTTTAGGGATTGAAAAACTACCTGCGTTGCGCGCATTCGACACCGTGTTCAGCATGGGCGTGTTGTACCATCGCCGCTCCCCGCTCGATCATCTGATGCAACTTAAAGATCAGTTGCGTAAAGATGGCGAGCTGGTGCTGGAAACCTTGGTTATCGATGGCGATGAAAACGCGGTGTTGGTGCCAACCAGTCGCTATGCACAAATGCGCAACGTCTACTTTTTCCCGTCCGCGCGTGCGTTAAAAGTCTGGCTAGAAAAAGTAGGATTTGTCGATGTGCGTATTGTCGACGAGTGCGTCACCACCACTGATGAGCAGCGCAGTACCGAATGGATGACCCATAACTCGCTGCCAGATTACCTCGACCCCAACAACCCCGCGCAAACCGTAGAGGGCTACCCGGCGCCCAAACGCGCGATCTTAGTGGCTCGCAACCCAGACTAACTTGTCGAACCTAAAAACAACACTACCGCCAGTCGCCCTCCGGCTTGGCGGCGGTGTTGAAGCGTCTTTACCTGGCATCCACCCCGCCCTGACGTCACGCTCGCAATCGCGCCGCTTGTATTGAGGGCCTGTGTTTTATTTCATCGCTTGAGTGCTTGTTTGCTAACGACTTTGCTTTATTACCGTCGATTAAATCAGCATTCAGTCAATTCTGACTAACATTTGACAGAATCCCCCTACCCATCTTTGTCCCATCCTTTAGAATTTGCTCTCGCCGTCGCCATCAGGGCGCTAATGCCTGTGACATGGCTAGCCGCAATCCTTCTTATGCTGTGGAGATTTAGATGCTATTTCGTTGCTCACTGATCAGTGCGCTTTTACTTACGGTGTCCGGCTGCACATTGACCTCGCAGCACCAACATCAAGAAACGCTCAACAAATTTGATAACCTGGCAGCCCAAAGCCAGCAACAACAGCAAGCGCTCACCGAGACCTTTACTCAACATGGCACAGCGTTAAATCAGTTGGCCGATAAAGTGAATGCGCTCGAAAGCCAACTGACCGTGATTCAGCGAACCCAAGCCAAACTGTACGCTAACGTGGCAACCGACACCGCTGATGTAAAGGTGAAGGAAAAAGTGGTAAGAGTCCCGGTTAACGATGGCAAGGTTATTCTCGGCGGACGCGAATTTGTCTGGTTTGATGCGGTCGAAAACACCTTTCAATCCCGCGTAGACACCGGAGCTGAGACCTCCTCACTCAATGCGGTGGATATCCAAGAATTTGAGCGTGACGGCGACACCTGGGTCAAATTCAACGTCAACCATAGCGAAAACAGTGACCAGCCAGTGTTCATGGAAATGCCGGTGAAACGCTGGGTGCGCATCCGTCAATCGTCAAGCGATAGCACCGAGCGCCGCCCAGTGGTCGAAGCCTGGATTCGTGTCGGCAACATCCATGAAAAAACCGAATTTACGCTCGCTGATCGCACCAACATGGAATATCCGGTGCTGCTCGGCCGCGAATTTTTTAAAGACTTGGCGGTGGTTGATGTCAGCCAAGTGCACATTCACCCGCAATATCAGCCGGACACGCCAACGGAACCAGGCGATGACGACGCCCCCAACAAATAGGTAATCGATATGGTTTCACGGGTTCCTTTTTATTTTTTGATTGGCTTTTTGGTCGTCGCTGGCATCGCACTCAGTGCCTACCGTCATTTTGTCTATGGCGTGCCATGGCTTGCGGATGAAACGCGTCAAGTGTGGCAAATCGAGGCAAGAATCAATTTTGATGCCACCAACGGGCCGGTTAAAGTCAGTTTGGCGGCACCAGATAGCCAGCCTGGTCTGACTCTGATTGATGAAAGCACCTCATCAGCAGGCTACGGGTTTTCTTTACTCGATACAGAGCATGGCCGCCAAGGACAGTGGTCGGCACGTCACGCCAGTGGTGAACAAACCCTTTATTTTAAAAACCAGATGCTGGTCGATGACAGCGCGCGCTACACCATGACCCCACCAGAGGATGAGGTGGTGGCGACGCCTGTCATGGATAATGCGGCTAAAAACGCCGCACTCGCACTGCTTGACCGTGCTCGCGCTCGTTCTGCCGATAACATCACCCTGACCCGCGAGCTGATTAAGCAGCTTAATAGTCCTGATAGTCAAAACGCTGCGTTGCTGCTCAACACACTGGATAAACCCGATGCGCTGCGTAAAACCTTGGCCCTTGAAGGCATTCATGCGCGCGTGGTGGGCGGTTTAGAGCTTGAAGATGGCCGGCGCCGGCAAAGCATTTCTCCCATGCTGCAAGTGTGGCAAGACAGCCGCTGGCATTTGTTTGACTTGGTGAGCGGCCAAAATGGCCATCACGATAACATCTTGCTTTGGAACCAACATGGCGGGCCCCTGTTAGAAGTGATCGGTGGCGAGCATAGTCAGGTGCATTTTTCTATTATCTCGCAAGATATCAGCCCGCAACAGGCAACCTCCGCCAAGGTCTCCGCTGACGATTTGCTCAACTTCTCCATCCATAGCTTACCCATCGAAGAGCAGGCGATGTTCAAAACCATCATGCTGATCCCGATTGGTGCGCTCATTGTGGTGTTCTTACGGGTGATTGTGGGGCTCAAAACCTCTGGCACCTTTATGCCAGTGCTCATTGCGGTCGCCTTTGTCCAAACTCAGCTCATCACCGGCATTGTTGGTTTTGTGCTGATTGTCGGCACGGGGCTGGTGATCAGAAGCTACTTATCCCGGCTCAATTTACTCTTGGTAGCACGAATATCGGCGGTGATTATCACCGTGATCCTGATTATTTCCGTCTTTAGCGTGATTGCCTTCCACATTGGTTTGATGGAGGGACTCACCATTACCTTCTTCCCGATGATCATTTTGTCGTGGACCATCGAGCGGATGTCGATTTTATGGGAAGAAGAAGGGGCGAAAGAAGTGGTCATTCAAGGCGGTGGCTCACTGCTGACTGCGGTGTTGGTGTATTTAGCGATGACCAATGATCTGCTCCGCCATCTCACCTTTAATTTTATTGGTCTGCAGTTGGTGATCCTCGCCCTTATCTTGCTTCTGGGTAATTACACGGGCTATCGCTTGTCGGAGCTCAAGCGCTTCCGCCCCTTAGCCGAGCCAAGTGACAAACCGCTCGGGTTGGCACCTTCAGGAGGGGATGATGCGCGCACTTCTCGATAAATTAGCCTCCCCGTTTCGGCTTAACCAATCGGGGATCATGGGCATGAACCAGCGCAACATTCGCTATATTGGTCGCTACAATGACCGGCGTTTATACCCGCTGGTTGATGACAAACTACAAACCAAACTCATCGCCCAACAAGCTGGCGCCACTGTGCCTGAGCTGATTGGGGTGATTGACAGCCAAGCGGATGTCAAACGCATCCACGCTATGGTCGCCAACTGGCCTGGTTTTGTGATTAAGCCTGCACAGGGCTCTGGCGGAAAAGGCATCTTAGTGGTGACAAAAAACCACCAAGGTGTCTATACCAAAGCCTCGGGGAAAGCAGTCAGCCATAATGATGTGGAGCGCCATATCACCAATACCCTAGCGGGCCTGTTTTCGCTCGGAGGTAAAGCCGATGTGGCGGTGGTCGAAAACTTGATTGCGTTTGATGATAGTTTTCAAGGCTTCAGCTATGAGGGCGTGCCCGACATCCGGGTGATTGTCTTTCAAGGTTATCCCGTGATGGCGATGATGCGCTTATCGACCTCAGCGTCTGATGGCAAAGCTAACTTACACCAAGGTGCCGTTGGCGTGGGGCTGGATATTGCGACGGGTAAAGCATTGAAAGCGGTTCAGTTTAATCGCCCTATCACCCACCACCCCGATACTCACCAAGATCTCTATACCCTGAAAGTGCCTCACTGGCAGCAGCTGCTTACCCTCGCCGCCAGCGCGTGGGAGATGACAGACTTGGGTTATATGGGTACCGATATGGTATTGGATAAAGAAAAAGGTCCGATGGTGTTGGAGCTCAATGCCCGCCCAGGCCTCGCCATTCAAATCGCTAACGGCTGTGGCCTATTGCCTCGCCTTGATCTGATTGAATCACTGCCGCCTTGTCGCTACCCACCGCTACCGGAAGACCGGGTGGCGTTTTCAATGCAACATTTTGCTGGCCAAAGCACGCGCTCCTTGCAACCTCGGCTTGCCCAAGCAGGCTAATTTACCGTGCGGAGCACGTGAGAAGACAAAGCCGAACAGGCACGCACTGGGTAAAATAAAAAACGTTAAAGTTTTACCCTCGCTGCCGATACCCTAGTTATCACTATTATCGACCGCGTCATAACTAGGGTAACCGCAGTGACAGTTCATACCATCGACAAAGCGCAGCTAATTAGCGACGTTCAGTTTGGGGACAACCTAAACCATGCGGTGGTACAAGGCCGTCGTTCCGACTTTGCCCTGATGATGGCGCTATTGTCTGGAGATGCCAACGAGTCAACCCCGCTGACTCCCGTCGATAAGCCAGTCAGCAATGACCAGGTGCTCCGTCAGCAGTTCCAGCTGGCTGAACCACAACCTCTTGCAGCCAGCAATGAAGAAGACTATCAACGCGCTAGTGCGCAAGCCGATGCCTTTCATCGAGGCGGACTGGCAAGTGCCAACCTCCGTTTCCAACTCGCCCCTGCGGCAATGCACTATCCCCCTCAAGGCACACATGGGTTTGACGAAGCGGTCTATCATAATTTGTCTGGCCACGAGCGCCGTCATTTAGCCGATACCGAGCCCAAGCGCCCCGCCTATAACCCTGCCACCTTGTATGAAAAACTCACCACTTCGCATTGCTTTGATAAAATGCGTGTGAGCGCATAATGCGTCAGATCGCAAGTCGATCTTGATGACATTTGTTGATCCTTTATCAAACTGTGATCCTCTATAGATTCCCGATATTCTTTTTGCCATTCCTCCTGACGTTTTGCGTCTTTTTTTCGCAGTCCTCGTATTTATGGTCCAGTATTACACTCCCACGCTTGAATAAGGTGTGAGTAAGCTGTCACTTTCTCGTGATTTGCTTGGGTAAAAAATGCATCAGTCTGTTTTAACAGCCTGATAATTATGAGGAAATTCTCATGAAGATCGATAGCGCAGTGGTCGTCATTACCGCAGGTGGCTCACCGTCCGGACGCGCCATGGCTGAGCACTTTTGCTCGCTTGGCGCAAACGTGGTTTTGCTCGATACCGAGTGGCCAGCACTACGCCTAAGTGCCGATCAATGTCGCGACTACTTGGGGCGTGTTCAGCCTATTTGTCTCGCCGATCATGAGCCTGATTCGATTCACGATGCGTTCACCCAGGTCACTCAGCTTTTTGGTGGGATTGATGTACTGATCAATCATTGGCAAGGGGATGTTTTGCCTAGTCTGTTTGACAGACAAAAACACTACGATGGCCCCAAAACCCTCAGTGATACCACGTCACAATATTTTCTGGTGGTCCAACGCGCAGCAGAATGCATGCAACAACGCGGCACACCTGGTGTGATCATTAATGTCGCGGGCACTCACCTCACGCCGGATACGGTTGCCAACGCCATGATTGGCGGCTTGACCCAACGGTGGGCGAAGGAGCTATCAGCACTGAAAATTCGTGTCGGCGGTATTGTTCCGCGCCATCGTCACCAGGCGAACAGCGGCATTGATGATGAATTTATTCGCAATGCCGAATACATCGTCTCCAACGATTCTTTTAACGGCCGGTTGTTAGAGGCAAGTGGGTGAGAGGGAGCTAGGTCCGAGAATCCTAGGGCCTAGGAACGGCTTTACGCTTTTTCCGTATTCCGTAAGCGAAGCGTTCTGTATTCAAGAGCCCGATTCAGGCGTAGTGCTAGGACTTATGTTCAGCCGCCAGGTTAGCAATCACGCGGGTAAAATCAAAAAGACCCGCCGGAGCGGGTCTTTGTCGTTAAGCGGTTGCCTAGGGTCTATTAGGCGTCTGCTTTTTCATCTTTTTTCACAGCTTTCGCGGCTTTAGTCGGCGCGGCGGCTGGTCGGTCATCTTTCTTCTTGATCACCGTGGTGCCTTCAAAGGTTTCACATTCTACGTATGGTTTACCGTAGTAAGACGCAACCAACACATCTTTCAACTCTTTGATCAGTGGATAGCGTGGGTTAGCGCCTGTACATTGGTCATCGAACGCCTCTTCCGCCAGCTCATCCAGTTTGGCCATGAAGTCTGCTTCTGGTACACCCGCCGCTTGGATAGAGGTTGGGATGTCTAGTTTCAACTTCATGTCTTCCAACCAGGCTAGCAAACGCTCAATCTTCTGTGCGGTACGGTCACCGGCTTGAGCTAGGCCAAGGTGGTCAGCGATTTCTGCATAGCGACGACGTGCTTGTGGGCGGTCGTACTGTGAGAAAGCTGTTTGCTTGGTTGGGTTGTCATTGGCGTTGAAACGCACCACGTTGGAAATCAGCAATGCGTTCGCCAAACCGTGTGGTAGGTGGAACTCAGCACCGATTTTGTGCGCCATTGAGTGACACACACCCAAGAAGGCGTTAGCAAACGCGACACCGGCAATGGTGGCACCATTGTGCACTTTCTCACGTGCGATTGGGTCGTTTGCACCGTGCGTATAGCTCGCTGGCAGATAGTCTTTCAGCAGTTTCAACGCTTGCAGAGCTTGCCCTTCTGAATACTCGTTAGACAGGATAGACACGTAGGCTTCCATCGCGTGAGTAATCGCATCGTAACCACCAAAGGCAGTCAGTGACTTCGGCATGTTCATCACTAGGTTGGCATCCACAATTGCCATTTGTGGTGTCAGCTCGTAGTCGGCCAGTGGGTACTTCGCGCCCGTTTTATCGTCTGTCACTACCGCAAATGGTGTCACTTCTGAACCGGTACCTGATGTGGTTGTCACACAAACCAGCTCGGCTTTTTTACCCATTTTCGGGAATTTGTAGATACGTTTACGGATGTCCATAAAGCGCATCGCTAGCTCTTCGAACGCCGTTTCAGGGTGCTCGTACATCACCCACATGATTTTCGCAGCATCCATCGGTGAACCACCACCTAGGGCAATAATCACGTCTGGCTGGAAGCTCTTCATCGCTTCCGCACCTTTGCGCACCACGGTCAATGTTGGATCCGCTTCTACTTCAAAGAAGGTATTCACGTCCATGCCTTGCGCTTTAAGCATTGACTCGATTTGCTCAGAATAACCGTTGTTAAACAGGAAACGGTCCGTCACGATCATCGCGCGTTTCTTGTCTTCTAAGTCACCCAATGCGATTGGCAAGCTGCCGCGACGGAAGTAGATCGATTTTGGTAGTTTGTGCCACAGCATATTCTCAGCTCGCTTCGCTACGGTTTTCTTGTTCATCAGGTGTTTAGGCCCAACGTTCTCAGAAATTGAGTTACCACCCCATGAGCCACAGCCCAATGTCAGTGAAGGTGCAACGTTAAAGTTGTACAAGTCACCGATACCACCGTGCGTGGTTGGAATGTTCACCAGAATACGTGCTGTTTTCAGGCGATCACCGAAATACTTGATACGGTCTTGGTTAACGTCTTGGTTGGTATACAGGCCAGAGGTATGACCGATACCGCCCATTTCCACCATTTTGCAAGCCATGTCGACCGCGTGCTCAAAGCTTTTAGCGCGGAACATACCTAGGGTTGGAGAGAGTTTCTCGTGCGCAAACTCTTCTTCAATGCTGATTTCCAGCCCTTCACCAATCAGGATTTTAGTGTCTGATGGCACGCTTACGCCGGCCATCTCCGCAATCTTAGTGGCAGGTTGGCCCACGATATCAGCGTTAAGGTTACCGTTGATAAGTAGTACCTTACGCACTTTATCGGCGTCTGCTTTGCTCAATACATGGCCTTTGTGCGACGCAAAGCGTTCTTTCACTTCATCGTACACTTCGTCCATCACGATAACCGCTTGCTCTGACGCACACACCACGCCGTTATCGAAGGTTTTTGACATCAGTACAGACGCGACAGCACGTTTAATGTCAGCGGTTTCATCGATAACCACAGGCACGTTACCCGCACCCACACCAATCGCCGGTTTACCTGATGAGTATGCCGCTTTCACCATGCCTGGGCCACCGGTCGCCAGAATCAGGTTAATGTCGTCGTGCTTCATCAGTGCGTTAGAAAGCTCAACTGAAGGTTGGTCAATCCAGCCTATGATGTCTTTGGGTGCGCCCGCAGCCACGGCTGCATCAAGAACCAGCTTCGCCGCATCATTGGTCGAGTTTTTCGCACGTGGGTGTGGCGAGAAGATGATGCCGTTACGCGTTTTCAGTGAGATCAGTGATTTGAAGATCGCAGTCGACGTTGGGTTAGTGGTTGGCACGATACCGCAGATAAGGCCAACGGGCTCGGCGATAGTCATGGTGCCGAATTCGTCATTCTCTTCCAGAATGCCGCAGGTTTTGTCGTCTTTGTATTTGTTGTAGATGAACTCAGAGGCGAAGTGGTTTTTGATAACCTTGTCTTCGAGGATACCCATGCCTGACTCTTCAACCGCTTGTTTCGCCAGTGGGATACGCGCGTTGTTTGCAGCCAGTGATGCGGCACGGAAGATCTTATCTACTTGCTCCTGTGAATAGGTGGCAAATTCTTGTTGTGCCTTTTTGACACGCTCAACCATCGCGTTGAGTTCAGCAATATTAGTGACAGGCATAGTCGTCTCCTGGTTCATATTTGAAAATCATTTAGTAATTGCTTGCCGCAGCGTCTTGGCTTACTAAGCCTTGTTTATCTTTACTTAGTGTCGCCGTTCGGTGCGTGGCATTTAGTAAATAACTTTCAAAACTGAGTATAAGTTTTCACAGCGTGAGTAACTTGATCTCGATCAGTTGTTATCAAATCAACCGCAATAAAATTTACGCTTAACCCCCACAATCACTGGGTTTAATATTTTTGTAGCACAGAACACATGTGTCTAAAATTTTCATCACAGTAACATATAATTTACATGGCAAGGCAAATATAAATGTCGATACTGTATGTAAATTTCAACAAAAAACCCGAAAGACGGTTGTTTCTGTTCACGACATCGACCCTCAGTATAGTTTGCCGAGCGAAAGTTGCATGACGATAAATCGTTTGGGTTATCAGCGAAAGCGGGTTCAAAACGCGCAACTATTGCATTCAGAAAATAATAGCTGAGTGGTTGGTTTTTAGGCTGACATCGCTATACTGGCGCCATTGATTTAACCCGAGAGAAACTGGACTTCCTCACAGCATTACGAGAGTCACCATGGCCGCTTTCGACACCATGATTTTTGTGCAGTTTTTTGTCGGGCTTTTTGCCGCCGTTAACCCTATCGGTATCATGCCCGTTTTTGTCACCCTCACCGTACATCTTGATAAACAAGAACGAAACCGCACGGCATACACCGCCGCCATCGCGGTGGCGATCATCTTGATTGTTTCCTTGCTTGCCGGACAGATGTTGCTGGATTTATTCAGTATCTCACTCGATTCATTCCGGGTAGCCGGTGGCATGCTGCTGCTCAGTATCGCTTTTACCATGATGAACGGTAAGTTGGGGGAAGGTAAGCAAAACAAGCAGGAGCAATCCGAGACCATCAGCCGTGAACAAGTGGGCGTGGTACCGCTAGCGATGCCACTGCTCGCGGGGCCAGGTGCGATCAGCTCAACCATTGTGTATGGCTCTCAGTACCCAGATACGTGGAGTACGATTACACTCATCACCACCCTAGTGCTGTTCTCTGCAGGGATTTGGGGGCTGTTTAAAGTCGGTCCTGCAGTGGTGAAATTTTTAGGCCAAACGGGTATCAACGTTATTACGCGGATAATGGGCCTTATCCTTGGTTCCCTCGGGATTGAGTTTATCGCCTCTGGCATGCGCGCCTTGTTCCCCGGCCTTAGCTAAACGCGCGATAAGCCCCTTCAGCGCGTAGAGATAGAAAATCGGCACGCAGTCAGTTGCCGTGCCGGTTTTTTGCGGCTCAATCATGGAAGATTTTTAGCAAGGTAAGCGAATGAATAAGTCACAAAGCCGTCTTCAACACTACCTATACACCACCATCTTTGGCACCGAGACGAAGCACGGGAAAGCATTTGATTTG
Organism: Salinivibrio sharmensis; assembly: GCF_001995985.1. Lineage (GTDB taxonomy): Bacteria > Pseudomonadota > Gammaproteobacteria > Enterobacterales > Vibrionaceae > Salinivibrio > Salinivibrio sharmensis. Next base: position 18,132 of record NZ_MUFC01000003.1, read on the forward strand.
GCGCTGATTGTGATGATCTTGGCCTCGATGGTGGCGTTGATGCTGGAGTCGATCGCAAGTGTCCATGCTAGATGGTCACAATGGCTTTATTGGATTGAATGGGGCTTTACCGGCATCTTTACCGTCGAGTATTTACTGCGCCTTTATTGCTCTCCGCGCCCGTCTGCTTATGCGCGAAGTTTTTACGGCGTGGTGGATTTACTGGCGATTCTGCCCACCTATATCGCGATTTTTGTCCCGGGGACGACATACCTGATGGTGGTACGCCTATTGCGGGTATTGCGTATTTTCCGTGTTTTGAGGCTGATGCGCTTTTTGGAAGACTCCAACATCTTGTTGCGCTCGATGTTGCTGTCATCGCGAAAGGTAATGATTTTCTTCTTCTCCGTGGCGATCCTGGTCACCGTCTTCGGCGCACTCATGTACGTGATTGAAGGGCCAGAGAATGGCTTTACCAGTATTCCCTATGCCATCTACTGGGCTATCGTCACCCTTACCACGGTCGGTTATGGTGATATTGTGCCGCAAACCGATATTGGCAAGGCACTCGCGTCTTTCACCATGTTGATGGGCTATTCGATTATTGCCGTGCCCACAGGGATCATCACCGCCGAAATCGGTCAGCAGATGTCACTGCATCGCAACTTGGTAAAATGCCCTAACTGCTCAAAAAGCGGCCATGAGTCCGACGCCTCATTTTGTAAGCATTGTGGCAGTGAGCTGCCAGAAGCCGATAAGCGCGTGGTTACACCTGGGCTGTAACACGGCTTCACGTTGAGTGACACGGCAGGCCTGCGCGTAAAAGCACGAGATACCGATAACAAAAAACGGAGCTAGTCGGCTCCGTTTTTTGTGGCTTATTAGGTAATAAACAGTTGCTTATTTACGGCGCCAGGTGGTGCCTTGCGGGCCGTCTTCCAGCACAATACCCATCGCAGTGAGCGCATCACGCGCGGCATCGGCGGTGGCAAAGTCTTTGGTTTTGCGAGCATCATTCCGTTTTTGAATGAGCGCCTCTATTTCAGCCACTTCATTATCAGCCCCTGCATCGCCTTGCAGGAAGCTATCCGCATCTTGCTCGAGTAAACCAAGAATCGACGCTAACTTACGCATTTGCGCACCCAGTGCGGATGCCGCTGCCAAATTATCGCCACGTAAACGGTTAATCTCACGAGCCATATCGAATAGCACCGAATAGGCTTCTGGGGTGTTAAAGTCATCGTTCATCGCCGCTTCAAAGCGTGCCACGTATTCATCGCCACCGGCAGGTGCGGCCTGAGTGTCTAAACCGCGAAGCGAGGTGTATAGACGCTCAAGTGCTGAACGGGCTTGGTTGAGGTTTTCATCGCTGTAGTTCAACTGGCTGCGATAGTGACCTGAAAGCAGGAAATAACGCACGGTTTCGGCATCATAGTGTGCTAGCACGTCACGGATGGTGAAAAAGTTACCCAAGGATTTGGACATCTTTTCACGATCAACCATCACCATGCCGCTATGCATCCAGGTGTTAACATATGGGGTGTCATGGGCGCAGCAAGATTGGGCTATTTCATTCTCATGGTGCGGGAACTGCAAATCAGAGCCACCACCATGAATATCAAAATGCTCGCCCAAGATCGCAGAGTTCATTGCCGAGCACTCAATGTGCCAGCCAGGGCGGCCTGGCCCCCAAGGCGACTCCCAGGTCGGCTCGCCAGGTTTCGACATTTTCCACACCACAAAATCGAGAGGACTGCGCTTGGCTGTTTCAACGTCAACGCGGGCGCCTGCTTGCAGCTGATCGAGAGCTTGCTTCGATAGCTTGCCGTAATCGTCAAACTTGGCCACTTCAAACATCACATCGCCATTATCCGCGACATACGCAAAGCCACGCTCAATTAGCTTTTCTACCAGTGCGATGATTTCGTCAATGTAGTCGGTCGCGCGTGGCTCGATGTCGGGACGCGCCATGTTTAAGGCATCAAAGTCTTGATACATTTCACCGATCAAACGCTCGGTCAATGCATCACAGCTCTCGCCATTTTCCGCCGCACGCTTGATGATTTTGTCATCGATATCCGTGATGTTACGGACAAAGGTTAAATCAAAGCCCAAGTAGCGCAAGTAGCGCGCAATCATGTCAAACGAAACAAAGGTACGCCCGTGACCAATATGACAGAGATCATAAATTGTCACCCCACACACATACATGCCGATTTTTCCCGGCGTGATGGGTTGAAAGACAGCTTTATCTCGCGTCAGTGAGTTGTAGATCTTTAACGGGGGGGTTTGCGTCGACATAATTATTTGATGACTCGTTACAATAGTGACAATGAGTAAGGTGAAGCAGCTATTACACCTTTTCTACTGGCTTGACGCAAGCCTCTCACACCCGCGACACCCGGTGAAACATTCAGACCAGGCTCACAACTTAGCGTTGAAACTCCCCTTATCGCTTGAGCTAACCGATACCTTTGAATTATTTTTCAGTGAAGAATCTTTATCGATAAGTATTTATTAGGCAAACTGGCCCTCTGACTGATTGGCACTCACCGATCTTATTGAGACTAACCGAAGTGGCAAAATAATGACTGATAACGCAACCCCTTCCGCTCCCCAAGAGGACAAAGTTGACCTCATTTTACGTCAGTGGCACGACGAGCGCCCGGATATCGACCCCAGTCCGATGGCGATCACGGGCCGACTCGCGCGGGTTTTGGGCAATATTAACCCCAAACTACAACAAGTCTTTGGTCAATATAACCTCAACCCTGGCGAGTTTGATGTGTTGGCCTCCCTACGACGTGCGGGATCGCCCTATACGTTAACCCCCAACCAGCTGCTCGATGCCCTGATGCTTACCTCGGGCGCGATGACTAACCGTATTGATCGCCTCGAACAAAAAGGCTTGGTGTCTCGGAGCCCGGATCCCAACGACCGCCGTGGCGTGTATGTGTCACTGACAGATGCGGGCATGGATTTAATTGATGATGCAGTGACCGATCATACTAACAACTTGCACCAGCTCTTGGCAGGTCTTACCGCCAACGAGCAAGCCGAGCTCGCGGTGTTGCTTAAAAAGTTGCTCGCGCATGTAGAGCCTGCGTCGTAATCACTTCGACGCCGCTTAGCAGTCAGTGAAGGGGACAGGAATGATGATTAATTCCACATCCAGGGGATCTTTGCTTGATCAGCGAATACTTTCGGCTAAAATCTGTGATCCTTTTTAGCCAAGCCAATGACAGGATTACATCATGGTGACTCTTCATACCACGTTCGGTGACATCAAACTTCGCATGTTTGCAGACGAAGCACCGGCTACGGTCGAGAACTTTTTACAATACTGCCGTGACGGCTTTTATAACGGAACCCTGTTCCACCGCGTGATTGACGGCTTTATGGTCCAAGGCGGTGGCATGGCCTCTGGCATGGAAGAAAAAGCAACGCGTGCGCCGATTAAAAACGAAGCGGACAACGGTTTAAGCAACCTGACAGGCCGCTTGTCGATGGCGCGTACCATGGAACCGCACTCAGCAAGCTCGCAATTCTTTATCAACGTCAATGACAACCTGTTCTTGGATCACAAAGCTAAGACGCCAGATGGCTGGGGCTACTGTGTGTTTGCCGAAGTGGTTGAAGGAATGGATGTGGTCAACAAGATCAAAGGCGTTGCCACAGGTAACTGGGGTTATGTTCACCAGGACGTGCCGGTCGAAGAAGTGTTGATCAATAGCGTGACTATTGAAGACTAAGATGACACTATCGAGCAAGGGTAGCCAAGGCTACCCTTTCTTTTTAATAGCGGCCCATTTGTATTACTGATAAAGCCAACGCATGTCTCATACCCTCTTCATTGCGGATTTACACTTAAGCCCAACACGGCCAGACATTACTGACTGCTTTGAGCGTTTTATGCACAAAGAGGCGATAAACGCCGACGCACTTTATGTGTTGGGAGATTTATTTGAGGTATGGATTGGCGATGACGACAACAGCCCGTTCCACCAACAAATCAAAGCCGCCTTTTCTGCAGTGACAGAGCGCGGCGTGCCAGTGTATTTCATTCATGGCAATCGCGATTTTTTGATTGGTCAACGCTTTGCCAAAGAAACCGGCGTGACGCTGTTAAACGAGCTTGAGTGCATCGATTTATATGGCACCCCTACCCTTATCTTGCACGGGGATACCTTGTGTTTAGAGGATGTTGACTATCAGGCGTTTCGACGCAAAGTCCACCAGCCTTGGTTGCAGCGACTCTTTTTGTGTTTGCCGCTAAGATGGCGCCGTAAGATTGCGGCCAAAATGCGCGCAGGCAGTGCCAATGCCAACCAGCAAAAGTCGTCAACCATCATGGATGTCACGCCACAAGAAGTGCAGCACCAGTTGGATAAAGCGGGAGTGGTTAACATGATTCACGGCCATACTCACCGCCCTCATATTCATCAGTGGCACCAACACGGCACCGCGTACCAACGGATTGTGTTAGGCGACTGGTATGATCACGGTTCTGTCTTAATGTGTAGTGCCCAAGGGTGTGACTTACAAAGCCGCGATTTCATCAACTAATAAGCTGTTCAGCTCATCGTTAAGAGATCTTTATGCAGACTGATTTATGCCCTTGTTGCAGCCATAAACCCTATCAAGACTGCTGCGAACCCATTCATCAAAACCCCGCCAACGCGTCTCACCCTGAGCAATTGATGCGCGCTCGCTACAGCGCACATCCCAAAGGCTTGGTAGATTTTATTGTTGCGACCTACCACAGTGAATGTGGCGCCGAATCGTTTCGTGAAGACATTGCCACCATGACCCAACATCAATGGCAGTCACTCGAGGTGCTCGATAGCGAGGTGTTGCAGCAAGGTGAACTTGGCTTTGTGACCTTCAAAGCCCACTTTATTGCCGACGGTGAGCCTCAGTGCCTCCACGAGCGCTCTCGTTTTGTCAAAGAAACGATCGATGGACAGTTTCAATGGCGATATATCGACGGAGTCTTCCCCGGCCATTTAAAAGCGGGGCGCAATGATCCTTGCCCATGTGGCAGCGGTCGTAAATTTAAAAAGTGTTGCGGCTAGTCGCTGTCGCCCTCTGACCAAGATCTGGTTAAAAAACAATCAAGAATTCTTTTCCTTGGTCGATACTGTTAGTAAGACCAGAGGAGGATGAATCATGAATTGGCTCGGCAATCTCAGTCCCGTTTATCGCACACCGCATGCGCCACCGACCAAAGTATGGGCGATTCGAAAACAAGCTCATATTGAGGAGCGCAAGCAGCGTCGCTTAGATGACCCCAATGATCCTCAACATCACGCTCAGACAGAGCATGAGGAAAACAAAAGAAAAAAAGACGGTGAATTAGATATTTACGTATAAGTTCACCGCCCAGCCGCTAGGCTGTCGCCACCACAGACAAAAACGCATGGAAAAAATACCGGATCATTGGTTGCAATCTAAGCTGATTTTGATAATGTCAAAAGCAGTTAAATAAAGTTCTACGTAACGACGGACGACACAAATGACTTCAGCGCTAATGACAATGCATCACCACCATCATCCTGACTAGTCTTTCGGGAGGAATGGTTTCGACTGGAAGACGAGTAAAAAGCGCTTCCGTCGGTCATTAGCCAGCTAACAGATTCAGACCCTCGGGAGCACCGTCTTCCGAGGGTTTTTTCTTTTTTAGCTTTTCATTTTTAGACAAGGAAGCACACATGCAAACACAACGCTTACGTATCGCCATCCAAAAAAAGGGCCGTCTCGCCAAGGAGTGCCAAGAGTTACTCAAACGCTGCGGGGTAAAAATCAATTACACCGGTGAGCGTTTAGTGGTTCACGCCGAAAACATGCCCATCGATCTGCTACTGGTCCGTGACGATGATATCCCGGGCCTTATCATGGACGGCGTAGTTGATTTAGGGGTGATTGGCGAAAACGAGTTAGAAGAAGTTCGCCTTGAGCGCATCAAGCTGGGCGAGCCCAGCCAGTACCAGCTGCTGCGCCGCCTCGACTTTGGCGGCTGCCGTCTCTCTATCGCCCTCGATAAAGACCAAAGCTATAACGGCCCACAAGATCTGGCCAACCAACGCATTGCCACCACCTACCCCAACATCCTCAAAGCCTACATGGATAAACAAGGTGTGAGTTTTAGCACCTGTATGCTCAATGGCTCCGTCGAAGTCGCGCCACGAGCAGGACTCGCTGATGCGATTTGTGACCTCGTCTCAACGGGTGCCACCTTAGAAGCCAATGGCTTGAAAGAAGCCGAAGTGATTTTTCGCTCCAAAGCGGTATTAATTCAGCGTGAAGGCAGCTTCAGTGAAGAGAAAACCGCATTGATTGAGCGCCTGCTCACCCGCATGCAAGGGGTCATCCAAGCCAAAGAATCCAAATACATCATGCTCCACGCGCCCAGCGAAACCTTAGAGCAAGTGGTCGAGCTACTTCCTGGCGCGGAAGATCCCACCATTTTACCCTTGGCACATGAGAAGAGCCGTGTCGCTGTGCACCTTGTGAGCACCGAGAATCTGTTCTGGGAAACCATGGAAAAATTGAAGCAGTTGGGCGCAAGCTCAATTTTGGTCCTGCCGATTGAAAAGATGATGGAGTAAATAGTCATGCGTACTGTGGTCTGGAAATCACTCGGAGAGTCACAAAAAGAAGGCTTAATGCGCCGCCCTGCAATCACAACCGGCGCCCAAACCCAAGCGAGCGTCGCCGATATTATCGCCGATGTCCGAGAGCGGGGAGATGAGAGCTTAAAGGCATTGACCCAAAAGTTTGATGGTGTCGAACTGGATAGCATCAAACTCGACAAAGCAACCTTGGCCGACGCTGAAGCGCGCTTGGATGAAGATATCAAGCTATCCCTACGCCAAGCCTACGATAACATCAGCACCTTTCACCGTGCGCAAAAAGCGCAGCCGTTGAAAGTCGAAACCATGCCAGGGGTGGTGTGCGAATCCATTACCCGCCCGATTAACCGCGTGGGGCTGTATATTCCCGGCGGCAGCGCGCCCTTGCCTTCTACCGTCTTGATGTTGGGCGTGCCCGCACAAATTGCCGGCTGCCGCAAAGTGGTGCTGTGTACCCCACCGCCGGTGGCCGATGAGATTTTATACTGTGCCAAACTGTGCGAGATTGATGAGATTTATACCCTTGGCGGCGCACAGGCGGTGGCGGCAATGGCCTTTGGCACTCAAAGCGTGACCAAAGTGGATAAAATTTTTGGCCCGGGTAATGCCTATGTCACCGAAGCCAAACGTCAAGTGAGCCTGGCCGCCAATGGTGCGGCCATGGATATGCCTGCTGGCCCCTCGGAAGTGTTAGTGATTGCTGATGCTGGCGCAGATCCAGACTTTGTTGCCGCCGATTTACTCAGTCAAGCGGAGCACGGCCCCGACTCGCAAGTGGTGCTGGTGACCCCCGCGCCAGAAATGGCAGAGAAAGTGGCGGATGCAGTGCAGCAGCAATTAACCACGCTCAGCCGCGCGGAGATTGCCAAACAAGCGCTGGGTAGCAGTGTGATTATTATTGCCGATACTCTCACTCAGTGCGTGTCGATTTCTAACCGTTATGGGCCGGAGCACTTGATTGTACAAACTCAACAGCCAAGAGATTTATTGCCCCTGTTGGATAACGCTGGCTCGATTTTCTTGGGGGCATACTCGCCCGAGTCTGTGGGTGATTACGCCTCTGGCACCAATCACGTGCTCCCCACTTATGGCTATACGCGCACCTACAGCAGCCTTGGGCTGGCCGACTTTACCAAACGCATGACAGTGCAAGAGCTTAGCGACACTGGGTTACAAACACTGGGCCCGACAGTGATGCGTATTGCCGAAGCAGAAGGCTTGGATGCACACCGCCAAGCGGTCGAGATTCGTCTGACTAAGCTACAACAAACTCAAGCCTCAGAGGACTCGTTAGCATGAGCATCGAAAAACTCGCCCGAGAGCAAGTACAAGCGCTTACTCCCTATCAGTCAGCCCGCCGTATCGGCGGTAGCGGGGATGTCTGGCTCAATGCCAACGAGTCACCCTTTGACAATGCTTACACCGTAAGCGGCCAAGGACTCAATCGCTACTCCAGCTGTCAGCCCGATGCATTGATTAATGCCTATGCGGATTATGCCGGCGTAGCAACGAACCACGTCATCACCACTCGTGGCGCCGATGAAGGGATTGATTTGTTGCTGCGTGCGTTTTGTGAGCCAAACCAAGATAGCGTGCTGATTTGCCCGCCTACCTATGGCATGTATGCAGTCAGTGCGGAAAACCAAGGGATCGCCACCACCCAAGTGCCGCTCACCGCCGACTGGCAGCTGGACATGGCAGGGATTGATAGCGCCTTGGAGGCAGACGCCAACATCAAGCTTATCTTCGTGTGTAGCCCCAATAATCCGACCGGCAATCTGATTAACCGCGACGACATAGAAACGCTACTCACCCGCACTCAAGATCGTGCGATTGTGGTGTTGGATGAAGCCTATATTGAATTTAGTCCAGAAGCGACCTGCACCGATTTACTCGCACGCTTTGAGAATCTGGCCATTTTGCGCACCCTATCAAAAGCGTTCGCTCTGGCGGGACTGCGTTGCGGCTTTACCCTCGCAAGCCCCGCTATTATTAACTTGATGCTCAAGGTGATCCCGCCTTACCCCGTGCCGGTCCCTGTGGCAGACATTGCCGAGCAAGCACTCTCCGAAGCCGGTTTGGCACGGATGAAATATCAGGTTTTGGATTTGACCGCCAACCGTGCCTATTTGCAAGCCGGTCTCAGTATGCTGCCGGGCGTTGAGGTGCATCCAGGTTTTGGCAATTATCTGCTCATCACGCTAGATGACGCCGACGCGGTGTTCGCACGTTTAGGGCGTGCCGGCATGATTGTGCGTCAGACCGCCGTTGCCAACAGCTTGCGCATCAGCATTGGTAATCGTGACGAATGTGAAAAAGTGCTGGCCTTTATCCGCCAGCAACTCAGTGAATAAGGACAACCACTGTGAAAGACAAGATTTTATTTATTGACCGTGATGGCACCTTAATTGTGGAGCCGCCTGAAGATTATCAAGTAGATCGTCTGGATAAATTGGCCCTTGAGCCGCACGTGATCCCCGCGTTGCTGAGCCTGCAAGCGGCGGGTTACACCTTGGTGATGGTGAGCAATCAAGATGGTCTGGGAACCGAGAGCTTCCCGCAAGCGGACTTTGATGCGCCACACAACATGATGATGGCCCTGTTTCGCTCACAAGGGATCCATTTTGAAGACGTACTAATTTGCCCGCACTTTGATAGCGATGACTGTAGCTGTCGCAAACCCAAACTAGGCTTGGTGAAAGACTATCTACAGCAAGGCCGAATTGATTTCGCCCAATCGGCGGTGATTGGCGATCGCGACACCGATATCACCTTAGCGAACAATATGGCGCTACAAGGCATCAAATACCAACGTGACGTGATGGGCTGGCCTCAGATTGTCGAGCGTCTCACCCAGCAGCCGCGACTGGCCAGCGTCACCCGCACCACCAAAGAAACCGACATTCAGGTGGATGTTAACCTGGATAAGAGTGGCGGCAGTCGCATTGAAACCGGACTGGGCTTTTTTGACCACATGTTGGATCAAATTGCCACCCACGGCGGTTTTCAGCTCAACGTTCGCGTTAAAGGCGATTTGCACATCGACGACCACCACACCATTGAAGATACCGCCCTCGCATTAGGAGACGCACTCAAACGGGCGCTGGGTGACAAGCGCGGCATTGGCCGTTTTGGCTTTAGCCTGCCGATGGATGAGTGCTTGGCGCAATGTGCATTGGATTTATCCGGACGCCCCTATTTGAAATTTGAGGCCAGCTTCCCGCAGCCACAAGTGGGCGATATGTCGACCGAGATGGTGGGACACTTCTTCCGCTCATTGACCGACACCTTGGCCTGTACTCTGCACCTGACGGTGTCGGGCGAAAACACCCACCACTTGGTGGAAAGTTTATTTAAAGCCTTTGGCCGCACTTTACGTCAAGCCATCAAGGTCGAGGGCGATGCCTTGCCAAGCAGTAAAGGAGTGCTGTAATGCGCAAACAGACTGTCATTATCGATACCGGCTGCGCCAATGTGGCCTCAGTGCGCTTTGCTGTCGAGCGTCTCGGGTATCAAGCCACACTAAGCCGCGATCCGGACGTGGTGCTAGGGGCAGATAAGCTCTTTTTGCCCGGCGTCGGCACGGCCAGCGAGGCGATGAAAAACCTCACCGAGCGTGGCTTGGTAGATTTGGTTAAGCAAGTGGAGCAACCGCTGCTGGGGATTTGTCTTGGCATGCAAATGCTAGGCACTTACTCGGATGAAGGCGACAGTCCGGTAGAGTGCCTCGGCCACATCCCCGCCCCCAACAAGCTGATGGATACCGCAGGGCAGCCTCTGCCTCATATGGGTTGGAACCGGGTTGCCACCGTCAATGACCATCCCTTATTCGATGGCATTGCCGCGGGTAGCCACTTTTACTTTGTCCACAGTTACGCGATGCCGGTCGGCGATTATACCTTGGCACAATGTCATTATGGCCATGCGTTCAGTGCAGCCATCAATCAAGGTAACTACTTCGGGGTTCAGTTTCACCCCGAGCGTTCGGGCAAAGTGGGCGCGCGTTTGATTCAGAATTTTTTGGAGATGTAAGCAAGGATGATTATACCAGCACTCGACTTGATAGACGGCCAAGTGGTGCGCCTTTATCAAGGGGATTATCAGCAAAAAACCGACTACAGTTTTGACCCGCGTGAGCAGTTTGCACGTTACCATCAAGCGGGGGCAGATTGGCTGCACCTCGTGGATTTAACCGGTGCCAAAGATCCGACTGCGCGTCAGGTCGATTTAATCACCGAGATTTTGCAATCAACGCCTGCCAACATCCAAATTGGCGGTGGTGTGCGCACCGAAATGGACGTGATTGAGCTGCTGAACACCGGTGCGCAGCGCGTAGTGATCGGCTCCACCGCGGTTAAATCCCCCGATTTGGTTAAAGGCTGGATGCAAACCTACGGCCCTGACCGCATTGTATTGGCCCTCGACATTCATATCGACAGCGACGGGACGCGACGCGTGGCGGTGTCCGGCTGGCAACAAGACTCCGGCGTCACCATTGAAGCGCTCCTCGACGATTATCTGTCCGTCGGGCTCAAGCATGTGCTATGCACCGACATTTCCCGCGATGGCACCTTACAAGGCAGTAATGTGGCGCTTTACCGCGACTTGTGTCAGCGCTATCCGAGCATTGCGTTTCAATCGTCAGGCGGCATTGGCAGTCTCGAAGACATTCGCGCCTTACGCGATACTGGCGTCGCAGGCGTGATCGTCGGCCGCGCCCTACTGGAAGGCAACTTTAGCGCAGAGGAGGCGATCACATGCTGGCAAAACGGATAATTCCTTGTTTGGACGTCCGCGACGGACAAGTGGTCAAAGGCGTGCAATTTCGCAATCACGAAATCATCGGCGATATCGTCCCGCTCGCCAAACGATACGCTGAAGAAGGCGCTGACGAGCTGGTGTTTTATGACATCACCGCATCTAGTGACAGCCGGGTGGTCGATAAAAGCTGGGTCAGTCGCGTCGCGGAAGTAATTGATATCCCGTTTTGCGTCGCCGGTGGAATTAAATCCGAAGCCGATGCCCAACAAATCTTGGAATTCGGCGCGGATAAAATATCGATTAACTCACCCGCCTTGGCCGACCCAAGTTTGATCACTCGGCTGGCCAATAAGTTTGGCGTGCAGTGCGTGGTGGTCGGGATTGATTCTTTCTTCGATGAAGCGACCGGGCAATATCAAGTCTATCAATTTACCGGCGATGAAAGCCGCACTCAGGCCACGCCTTGGCAAACCGCTGCCTGGGTTGAGGAAGTCCAACAGCGAGGCGCGGGCGAAATCGTACTCAATATGATGAACCGCGATGGCGTGCGCCAAGGCTATGACTTAACCCAACTCAACATGGTGAGAGAGCACTGTCAGGTGCCCCTGATCGCCTCCGGCGGTGCGGGGGAAATTTCGCATTTCGCCGACGCCTTTTTACAAGCGAATGTCGATGGCGCGCTGGCCGCCTCGGTGTTTCACAAGCAAATCATCGCGATAAGCGAATTAAAACAAACATTAAAACAACAAGGGATCGAGGTAAGAGTATGACGGCAGCGTGGGTAGAACGTATCGATTGGGAGAAAAACGCCGGCTTGGTGCCTGCGATTATCCAACACAGCGATAGCGGCCAAGTGTTAATGCTGGGCTACATGAATGCCGATGCACTGAACGCGACGCTCGAAACCGGCCGCATCACCTTTTGGTCGCGCAGCAAGTCGCGTCTTTGGGTAAAAGGCGAAAGCTCCGGCCATGTGTTGAGCCTTGAGCACATTGCACTCGATTGCGATCAAGACACCTTATTGGTCACGGCGACGCCTCACGGGCCCACCTGTCACCTCGGCACGACCACCTGCTTTGACAGTGACAATAAACCGCCACACACGGGGCCCGGCTTTTTGTCGAGCCTAGAGCAAGTGCTTGCCAGCCGCAAAGACGCCGCGCCTGATGAATCTTACACCGCAAGCTTATTTGCCAAAGGCACCAAGCGTATCGCGCAAAAAGTGGGGGAAGAAGGCGTCGAAGTCGCCCTCGCTGCCACGGCAGGCGATAAAGCTGAGCTATTAAACGAAAGCGCCGACTTGCTTTATCACCTGTTGGTATTGCTGCAAGACCAAGAGCTTAGCCTCCATCAAGTGACCGAAGTCCTCGCCTCTCGCCACCAAGGCTAACAGCGAAGCGCGTTAACCAAAGGCACCGCGTTGTCGTGGGAAGATATCGAAGACTAGCTGGAGCATATCCATAAAAAAACCCGGCAACTGAGCCGGGTTTCGTTTCTCACTGAGAGGCAGTGATCACATCTGCTTGACCATCTCGTCAGCAAACTCAGAACACTTACGCAGGCTCGCGCCTTCCATTAAACGTTCAAAGTCATAAGTGACTGTCTTGTTGGCGATGGTTTTTTCCATTGACTTGATCACCAAGTCAGCCGCTTCAAACCAGCCCATATGGCGCAGCATCATTTCTGCCGACAGAATGAGTGAGCCAGGGTTCACCTTGTCTTGGCCAGCGTATTTCGGCGCCGTGCCGTGAGTGGCTTCAAACAGCGCCACGCCGTCACCAATGTTGGCACCTGGGGCGATACCGATACCACCAACCTGCGCGGCAAGCGCATCAGAAACATAATCACCGTTCAAGTTCATGGTGGCAATCACATCATATTCCGCTGGACGCAACAGGATTTGCTGCAAGAACGCATCTGCGATGGAGTCTTTGATAGTGATCTGTTTGCCGGTTTTTGGATTCTTCATCGTCATCCAAGGACCGCCGTCCAGCAACTCAGCACCAAATTCTTCTTTGGCCACTTCATACGCCCAGTCTTTAAACGCCCCTTCGGTAAACTTCATGATGTTACCTTTGTGGACGATAGTCAGTGAGTCACGGTCGTTATCGATGGTGTACTCAATAGCGGCGCGAACCAGACGCTTGGTGCCTTCTTCTGAGATTGGCTTAATGCCTACACCACACTGCTCAGGGAAACGGATTTTGTTGGCACCCATTTCTTCACGCAGGAACTTAATCACTTTATCCGCTTCGGCGGTGCCTGCTTTAAACTCAACACCCGCATAGATGTCTTCTGAGTTTTCACGGAAGATCACCATATCCGTGTCTTCTGGCTTTTTCAGTGGGCTAGGAACGCCAGTGAAGTAGCGAACAGGACGCGCACAGATATAAAGGTCGAGCTCTTGACGAAGTGCCACGTTCAATGAGCGAATACCACCGCCAACTGGGGTCGTCAGAGGGCCTTTGATCGCCACTTTATATTCGCGGATAAAGTCGAGGGTTTCAGCTGGCAGCCACTGATCGTCACCATATACCTTGGTGGACTTCTCACCGGTGTAGATTTCCATCCATGAAATCTTACGCTCACCGTTGTAGGCTTTAGCAACAGCTGCATCAACAACTTTGATCATTGCAGGGCTAACATCCATCCCGATGCCATCCCCTTCAATGTAAGGGATCACAGGGTGGTTAGGGACTACCAGTTTTGTGCCGTCGAGTGTGATCTTCTGACCTTCCGCCGGTACAACTACTTTACTTTCCATTTTAATCTCCTAGCGTCCATTTGTTATCTTTGTGTAAGATGCGAGTCGAGGATACTCGAATTCATACAACACGCCAAACAGATTATTACGTGTATAATACGGAAGTCTCATTTGCCGTTTAATCTATTTGACAGCCCTCATGCCATATAAAGCCCGCCCCCAGCCAGCGTCAAAGGCTGTTTCAAACACCCAAGCTCAATCGGCCACTGGTGGAAAGACACCCCGAGCGGCCGCGCTCACCACCAAAGTGATACTTGTTAACAAACCTTATAACATGTTGACCCAGTTCAGTGGCGAGCCAGGCGACAGTACATTGGCCGACATCGTATCGGTGAAAGACGTGTACCCAGCCGGTCGGCTCGACAAAGACAGCGAGGGGTTACTGGTGCTCACCAATAATGGCGCTTTACAAGCCAGACTCACCCAGCCTTCATCCAAGTCGCCCAAAACCTATTGGGTACAAGTGGAGGGCGAGCCTAGCGATGAGGCGATTCAAGCGCTCTGTGACGGTGTCGAACTGAAAGATGGCCTTACGCTCCCCGCCGAAGTCACCAGAATAGCGCCGCCCGCCGTATGGGAGCGCCACCCTCCGGTGCGCTATCGCGCTAACATTCCCACCACCTGGTTAAAAGTGGTGCTGCTAGAAGGGCGAAACCGGCAAGTACGACGCATGACCGCGCATATCGGCCACCCGACGCTGCGCTTGATTCGCGCCCAACTCGGCCCATGGCAGCTGGATGATTTGCAACCGGGCCAATGGCGTGAGGTCGCTCCCCCGAAAGGCTTTGAGCAATTCACCCCTAAACCCAAAGGCGCAAAAGGGAAAGCACCACGTGGGCGCACTCGCTCGTCCAAGCGCGCACCGTTTAAGAAGGCTCGATAAAGCCAAGCTTCCACAGCAATTGTCGTCACCGCGCTAAGATTGGACGCCACACATAGACACGCCGTAAATCCATCCCTGGAGGCTCCGCCGCGCCATCCATGGCGCGGAGGGTCTTTGCGCAGCATCCAATCACAGAAGCTAACATCCACCAAATAGTAACGTGACAAAGGTGGGAGGCCGATCGCAGGCCACGCGCCCATCTACTCACTTTGGATAACGGCTAACATGTGAGCCCTATCACATCTGTATCCGGCGATTTGATTCTGTTAAACTCAGCATCCGTTTATTGATAGCAGCATTTGTGATCACCATGTCAGATAACAGCAGCAAAAAAGTGATTGTCGGAATGTCCGGCGGTGTTGATTCCTCCGTTTCTGCCTACTTGTTGAAACAACAGGGTTATCAGGTAGAAGGCCTGTTTATGAAAAACTGGGAAGAGGATGACAACGAAGAGTACTGCTCTGCTGCAGAAGACTTGGCCGATGCGCAAGATGTGTGTGACAAGCTTGGCATCGAGCTACACACCATTAACTTTGCCGCTGAGTACTGGGACAATGTCTTCGAGCACTTTCTAACCGAATACAAAGCGGGTCGCACGCCCAATCCTGATATTCTTTGCAACAAAGAAATCAAATTTAAGGCGTTTCTCGAGTTTGCCGACGAAGTGCTGGATGCCGATTATATTGCCATGGGACATTATGTCCGTCGCACCTTCCCTGAAAACGGCGAAAAAGCGCAAATGCTGCGCGGCTTGGACAACAATAAAGATCAAAGCTATTTCTTGTACACGCTCAGCCACGCTCAGGTGGCGCGCAGCTTGTTCCCTGTAGGCGATTTAGAAAAACCGCAGGTACGCCAAATTGCTGAAGAGCAAGGTTTGGTGACGGCGAAGAAAAAAGATTCAACCGGCATTTGTTTTATCGGCGAGCGTAAGTTCACTGACTTTTTGTCGCAGTATTTACCTGCGCAGCCCGGCCCTATCGAAACCACTGAGGGCGACGTGATTGGTGAGCACCAAGGGTTGATGTACCACACTTTGGGTCAACGTAAAGGTCTAGGCATTGGTGGTCTTAAAGGCGGCAACGGTAGCGAAGCACCTTGGTATGTGGTCGATAAAGACGTCGCGCGTAATGTACTGCTCGTCGGTCAAGGCCATGATCATCCTCGGCTCTATTCTGAAGGGCTAATCGCGGCGCAATTACACTGGGTCGATCGCGAGATTGTGACTGAGACCCGCCGTTGCACGGTAAAAACCCGATACCGTCAACACGATATATCGTGTACTATCACGCCCGTTGATGATGATACAGTGAAAGTTATCTTCGACGAGCCGCAAATTGCGGTAACGCCGGGGCAATCTGCTGTCTTTTACGATGGCGATGTCTGCCTAGGCGGTGGCATTATCGAGCAACGTATTTAAGGAGCCGTGATCAGTGGCAGAGACGATTTATGATCGCACCCTGGCGTTTGCCAGCATTTGTCAGGCAGCAAAATTGGTGCAAGACGTATCTCGCAATGGGTATTGTGACCAAGACGCATTAAATACGAGCCTGAGCAGCATTATCATCACCAACCCCTCTTCTACCTTAGACGTATTTCGCGGAGAAGTGGGGAATGTCACCGGTGGCGGTGAGTCAGGCCTTCACGTTGGTTTAGAAACCCTCATTGGCCAACTCGATAATAGCCGCAATGGTAGCGAAACCATGCGCTACCTGATTAATTTGTTGGCGCTGGAGCGTAAACTGTCTAGCCGCCGTGATGCCATGGCACAACTGGGCGATCGCATTGAAACGATTGAGCGTCAAGTAAGCCATTTTGATTTGCTTGATGAGCAAATGATCAGCAATCTTGCCAGCATTTATCTCGACGTGATCAGCCCTCTTGGGCCGCGCATTCAAGTGTCTGGTGACCCACAACATTTACAGCAAACTGGCGTACAACATCGCGTGCGTGCCATCTTGCTTTCCGGTATCCGCAGTGCTGTCCTATGGCGTCAAGTAGGCGGCAAGCGCCGGCACCTTATCTTTGGTCGCAAACAAATGGTTGAGCAGGCCAAACTCATTCTAGCCCGAAGCTAATCAGATTGAACTCAGGAGACAAAAAATGGAACTGTCAGCGCTGACTGCTGTTTCACCGGTCGATGGCCGATACGGTACGAAAACGATTGCGTTGCGATCGATTTTTAGTGAATTTGGATTGCTTAAATACCGCACCATCGTGGAAATCCGTTGGCTGCAAAAACTGGCAGCCACAGACAGCATTGCTGAAGTGCCCGTTTTTAGCGATGACGCCAACGCCCAACTCGACCGCATTGCTGCTGAGTTTGATGAGCAAGACGCCGCGCGTATTAAAGAGATTGAGCGCACCACCAATCATGATGTCAAAGCGGTTGAATATTTTCTAAAAGAAAAGATTGCCGACAACGCTGAACTCAACGCGGTCAGTGAATTCATTCACTTTGCCTGCACCTCTGAAGACATTAATAATCTATCGCATGCACTGATGCTCAAAGAAGCACGTGACACCGTGATTGTGCCAGAAATGCAGCGCCTGGCCGACGCTGTTCAAGATCTGTCTCAGCAGTTCCGCGACGTACCCATGCTTTCACGCACTCACGGCCAGCCTGCATCTCCATCGACCATGGGTAAAGAGATGGCAAACGTGGCGTACCGCATGGCGCGCCAAATCAAGCAGGTTAAAAGCAGTGAGATCCTGGGTAAAATCAACGGCGCAGTGGGCAACTACAACGCGCACTTGTCCGCGTACCCAGAGATCGATTGGCATGCCTACAGCGAAGCCTTTGTGACCTCATTAGGTATCGACTGGAATCCGTACACCACTCAAATCGAGCCGCATGACTATATTGCCGAGCTATTTGACGCGGTCGCACGTTTTAACACCATTTTGATCGATTTTGATCGTGATATCTGGGGCTATATCGCACTGGGTCACTTTAAGCAAAAAACCATTGCCGGTGAAATTGGTTCATCGACCATGCCGCACAAGGTTAACCCGATTGATTTTGAAAACTCGGAAGGTAACCTCGGCCTAGCCAATGCCATTTTCTCTCACCTTGGGCAAAAGCTGCCGATTTCTCGCTGGCAGCGTGACCTGACTGACTCCACCGTGTTACGTAACCTCGGTGTGGGTGTGGGATACACCATGATTGCTTATGCGTCGACTCTGAAAGGGATCAGCAAGCTGGAAGTCAACCAAGCCGCGCTCGAGGCGGAATTGGATCAGAACTGGGAAGTCCTTGCCGAGCCTATTCAAACCGTGATGCGTCGTTATGGGATAGAAAAGCCCTACGAGAAGCTCAAAGAGCTAACACGTGGCAAACGGGTTGATGGCGAAGGGATGCGTACCTTTGTTGATAGCCTTGATTTGCCTGAGCACGAGAAAGCGCGTCTCAAGCAAATGACACCCGCCAATTATATTGGTGATGCAGTCAAGCTCACGGACAAACTATAAGTACAACACTTCCAATACTCGCGGCCTCCATATTGGAGGCCGTTTTTTATCCCACTCGCACCGCCCCGCTCGTCACGTTATACTGCCGCAAATTTCGTAAACTAAGTCGTTATGTATCAATTTCAGTTCTCACTCGCCGAATTTATGGCCACACATTGGCATCAAAGCCCCACCGTTCTCCGTCAGGGATTAGCCGATTTTGACGACCCGATTGAGCCTGAAGAGGTCGCAGGGCTCGCGATGGAAGAGGATATTGACTCACGCCTGGTGACCCAAGCCAATGACAAGTGGCAAGTCGCGAACGGCCCTTTCGAGCACTTCGACGATTTCCCAGAGACACATGCGCAACTGGTGGTACAAGCCGCTAACCATTGGCACCCAGGCGTACGTGAACTGGCTGATGCATTTACCTCGCTACCGCAGTGGCTATTTGACGATGTCATGGTGTGTTATTCCCAGCCTCAGGGCGGCGTCGGGCCACACATTGACCAGTATGATGTGTTTATCGTGCAAGGCCAAGGCCGCCGCCGTTGGCGCGTTGGGCCAAAAGGTGATTACCAAGAAGCCAACTTAGACACCGGGCTCAAGCAGATCACCGGCTTTGATGCCATCATCGATGTGGTGCTAGAGCCAGGTGATATTCTTTATATCCCGCCAGGCTTTCCACACGAAGGCGATACCCTTGAGCCTTCGCTCAGCTACTCAATTGGCTACCGCTCACCAAAAGCCCGCGAGCTACTGAGCAGTTATGCAGACCAAGTGATTGTCGACGAAGCTGGCGATAATCATTTCCATTGGCCTGCCATGTCAGCCCAACCAGACGCGCCTGCGGCATTGGATCCACAGCATCTCGCCCAGATGGACGAAATGATGATGGCATTAATGCACGATAAGACCCGTAAAAAGCGCTGGATTGGCGAATTTCTCTCTCAGGCTCGACACGAGCTCGATTTGCTTAGCCCCGATCCGCAGTGGCAAACAGACAGTCTCAAAGCCGCCATGCAGGATGGAGTTTGCTTAGAAAAACTCAGTGGCTTGCGTGCGTTCTATCACGCCGATCAGCCAGAGATGATTTTTATGCTCGGTGAGAGCTTTGACTTACCGGAAGGCTGTGAGTCACTGACCCCTAAGCTGTGCAATCAACGTTTTATCGATTGGCAAACGCTCGGTAAAGCCGCTGACAATAGTCTGTTTTGGCCGATGCTCACGCTGTGGGTAAACCGCGGCTACTGGTATCCTCTAGAGGAAGCGCCAGAGTAACCGCGGATCACCAAGGTTAGACTTTAAACTGGGCCGTTAGCGCACGCTGACGGCCAGCCAGCGCTTCCAGTTGACTGGCAATACTCGCCGCCGATTCGGCATGCGACAAGAGTTCATCACTGCGCTCACGAATATGGGTCACGTTTTGCGTCACGTCGCCTGACACCGCGCTTTGTTGTTCCGCCGCCGCGCTAATTTCACTGTTAAGCCCCATCATATCCTGCATCGCAGTACGAATTTGGTCCAAACTGGTGACGGTTTCTTGCACCTTTTCAGCGGTATCATCCGCTAGCTGATTTCCATCATGAATCGCCGCTACCACTGATTGTGCGCCGGACTGCAACGAATCAATCACGGTACGGATCTGGGTGATTGACTGGTTAGTACGCTGTGACAGTTCACGCACTTCGTCAGCGACTACCGCAAACCCGCGCCCTTGCTCACCCGCACGCGCCGCTTCTATCGCCGCATTTAACGCCAGCAAATTAGTTTGCTCAGACATGGTATCAATCACGGTTAAGATTTCAGTAATGTCCTGACTACTCTTTTGCAGAGCTTGTGCATCCTCGGTGGCACCATTAAGCGTCTCTACCAAGCGCGTCATCGCTTGCGATGAACCAGTCACAATTTTTTCACCGCTCTCTGTGGCGGTGTTGACCGCGTTGGCCGCAGTCAGCGCTGACTCAGTATGGCTGGCAACCTGTGAGGCGGTTTGCGTCATCTCTTCTGATGCCGTCGCCACTGCATCCAAGCTTGATACTTGCTCACGGCTACCATCTCGAGTTTGCGCTGCCACGCGCGCGG
Organism: Salinivibrio sharmensis; assembly: GCF_001995985.1. GTDB lineage: Bacteria > Pseudomonadota > Gammaproteobacteria > Enterobacterales > Vibrionaceae > Salinivibrio > Salinivibrio sharmensis. The sequence goes on from NZ_MUFC01000003.1 coordinate 38,686, forward strand.
CTTCTTTGGCAGTATGCTCTGCTTCTTCAACGCTATTAATCACATTCGCCATAATAGGCTGCAGCTTGTCGAGGAAGCGATTAAAACGCCCCGCCAGTACCCCGATTTCATCGCGATTTTTAAGCTGGATACGTTGAGTAAGATCGCCATCGCCGTCGGCGATCTCTGCTAATCGTTCTGCCAATAGTTTCAGGGGTTTAACGATTTGGCCCGCCGCTAATCCGACGATAACCAAGGCAAGCAGGGTTGCCACAACCCCTAAGCTACGTTCTGTCCACGCGGCTTGACTGCGCTGCGCGGTAATTTGTTGGCTTAATCGGTTTGCCTCAGAGAGTAAGACATCTTCCGGTAAGGTGATCAGGGCTCCCCACGTGGTACCAGGCAAGGCAATCGGCACGTAGGTCATCAACTGGCCTTTTTGCCACATGGTCTGTGGTTGACCTTGCGTCAGCCATCTACCCATGTTGTCGGGCGCCGACGGCAAATCATCAACCTTCCCTCCCGTTGCTTGCGAGTTATCAGACGCCACCACTCGCCCACCTTGGCTCAGCACACTGACATTCCCGGCACCGTCAAATAGGGCTTTATCCGCCTCAGAGATCACTGACTGTAAGCTGCCAAGGGCAATATCAATGCCTAGTACCCCCAGCACTTGTCCATCACGCATCAGCGGTGAGGAAATGGTGACACTCATACTGCTACCCGCTTGTTTGGGCGCAGACACACAAGCCGCGCCTTGGCTCAATGGGCACTGGTACCAATGATTCGCTGCTTGCCCACTGCCATTATTGTTGTCGTTGTTAATTTGCTTCTCACTGAGCACACTGCCTTGCAGCTCGCCATCCCGCTTTTGCCAGCGGCTGGCAAAACGCCCTGTGGCATTGGCGCCCCGCTCTGTATCGAGCTGATAAAAGTCATCTTCTTGGTCAAGCGCATTGGGTTTAAACACCACGAACGCGGCTTGGACCGTATCAAAGTTCTCCACGGAGCGCCGCACCAGCTCATTGATTGAGCCGCGAAGTTCACCACTGTCGGTAAAGTTTTGCTCAGCGTTATACTGAAGGTACACCACACTTTGCGCCAGCATTTGCGCGCGGTACACCGCTTCATCTAAAGAACGTTGAACATGGGTCGCTTGAACTTGGGCTTGACTGGTCGCGAGACGTTGGGCCGCATTACGCAGCGTTTGGGTACTCGCTTGCCCCACCGTTTGCTGAAACTGGTTATTAACGTATGTTGAGAAGGTTAATAACGTCACCGCGGTCACAGCAACGCACAAACTGGCCACGAGGGTGACCTTCCATTGAATTGAGAGGGATCGCATGACAGCTCCTTTGTCACTCTATCGACAGCCACCACTGCTATCGATTCTCATCCTTGAAACACGCATTTAACAGTAACAAAAAAGCGCAGGAAATAAACCTGCGCTTTTCATATTATTGCGTTTTTTACGATGGCAAAAAACGTCGCTTATCTGTCTTTTGGATCCAAGGCGTCACGAAGCCCATCGCCAACATAGTTAAAACAGAACAATGTCATCACCATAAAGGCGGCAGGGAACAGCAGCTGCCAAATCGCAATTTCCATGGTTTGCGAGCCTTCTTGTAGTAAGGCGCCCCAACTGGTCATTGGCTCTTGCACACCTAACCCCAAGAAACTCAAGAAAGATTCAAATAAGATCATGTTCGGCACCAATAAGGTCGAGTAAACCGCAACAATCCCGAGTACGTTTGGCACGATATGGCGAGTAATGATGTGGCGCGTGCTCACCCCTGAAACGTGAGCCGCTTCGACAAACTCTTTACTCCGTAAGCTCAGTGTTTGACCGCGCACAATACGTGCCATATCTAGCCACGCAATACAGCCAATCGCCACGAAGATCAGCACGATATTACGGCCAAAGAAGGTGACCAGTACAATCACAAAGAACATGAACGGAATCGATTGGAGGATTTCCACCAAGCGCATCATCACCGCATCGGTGCGGCCGCCAATAAAGCCTGATGTAGCACCATATAAGGTACCAATCAAGACGGCGACAAAGGCGCCCATGACGCCTACCATGATCGATATACGCCCGCCCATCATGGTGCGAGTAAAGAGATCTCGGCCTAACGCATCGGTACCAAACCAATGTCCATCTAACCCCAATGAGGGAGCCGCATGAATGGCATACCAATCGGTCGCGTCATACGCGTAGGCACTGATATACGGCCCAAGGATCACGCTCAAACCAATCAATACCAGAATCACCAAGCTCGCCATTGCAGCACGGTTACGTTTAAAACGAATCGCCGCATCCTGCCAAAGACTACGCCCCTTGACATCGACTTCTTCAGCAAAGTTTTCGAGGGCGTCAATGTTTTCTTTTTTCGTCAGCATCATGTCACCCCTAGTAACGAATCTTAGGATCGATATACGCCAGCAGGATATCGACGATCGCATTGAAAAGAATGGTTAGCGTACCGATCAAAATGGTACAGCCAAGTACTAATGAGTAGTCACGGTTAAACGCGGCATTGACAAACAGCTTACCGATACCGGGCAGGCCGAAGATGGTTTCGATCACCACCGACCCCGTAATAATGCCCACAAACGCGGGCCCCATGTAGGACACAACCGGTAGCATCGCAGGTTTGAGCGCATGTTTAACAATAATTTTCGGGTAACTGAGCCCTTTGGCACGCGCGGTGCGAATAAAGTTACTGTTTAGGGTTTCGATCATGCTGCCGCGGGTCACACGCGCAAAAGTGGCCACATACAGCAAAGACATACCGATCATTGGCAGCACCATAAACTGCCAACCGCCACCTTGCCAGCCACCGGCGGGGAACCAACCAAGGTTAATGGCGAAGATATAAATAAGCACGGGGGCTAATACAAAGGATGGCATCACCACCCCTAACATCGCCGTGGACATGATGGTGTAATCAATCCAGGTGTTCTGTTTAAGCGCAGCAATGGTGCCAATCGTCACACCGAATAAGAGGGTGAAGATAAATGCAACAGCACCGATCTGGGCTGATACGGGGAGCGAGCCCGCGATCAACTCGTTGACTGAGTAATCCACATACTTAAATGAGGGACCAAAATCCCCTTGTAGGATATTGCCCAAGTAGGTGGTGTATTGCTCAAACACAGGCTTGTCTAGACCGTATTTGGCATTAATGTTTTCCATTACGGCAGGGGGCAATGGGCGTTCGCTTGAAAAAGGGTTGCCTGGTGCAAACCGCATCAAGAAAAAAGAGATAGTAATTAAGACCAACAACGTTGGAATAGCTTCCAAAAGGCGCTTGGCGATAAATTTCAACATAACTGTACCGTTTCGTTTTGAGCCTCACAGCGTCCGCTACCTAGGCGATACCTACATAGCGACAACCAGCCAAGGGAGCCGCATCGAGCGGCTCCCTTATCAGCTGTGAATCAGGCGTTACTCGGCCTTGATATAAAGATCTTTTGAGTAAATCTTTTCTTCAGCGTTATTGGCAGGGAAGCCACCGACTTGTGGGCTAAGCAGACGCGCTTTTACATATTGGTAAATCGGCGCAATCGGCATATCTTTTGCCATTTGGGCTTCTGCATCCAAGTACAGTTGTGTGCGCTTTTCATCGTCTGTGGTGGTCATGGCGTTTTCCATGATCGCATCGTAGGCTTGGCTATCGTAATGCACACCACCTGATGTGTTGGAGCTGCGCATCAAGCTAAGGAAAGTAGACGCTTCATTGTAGTCACCACACCAACCGGCACGCGCCACATCAAAGTTCCCCTCATCTTTGGTGTTCAGGTAGGTTTTCCACTCTTGGTTATTAAGTGCAACATCAACACCCAGCTTATCTTTCCACATTTGACCGATGGCAACCGCCAGCTTTTTGTGGTTTTCGCTGGTGTTATAAAGCAGTGAGAAGTCGAGCGGATTGTCTTCACCGAACCCAGCTTCTTTGAGCAGACGCTTGGCCTCTGCATCACGCTCTTCTTGTGTCATCTTGGCGTACGCTGGCAGCTCAGGATCAAACCCAGCGGTAATTTCAGGCGTCAAGAAATACGCGGGCTTTTGCCCTTGACCCAGTAGCGCATCGGTAATCACGTTACGGTCAATCGCGTAAGACAAGGCTTTACGCACACGGACATCATCAAAAGGTTCACGCTTGGTATTAAAGATGTAGTAGTAGCTACACAGGTTACCCACGATAGATAAATCTTCTGGGTGCTCGTTTTTCAAGCGACGGAAATGCTCGTTCGGGATCTCATACGTCATGTCAATTTCACCAGCCAAGTAGCGGTTCATTTCCGCCACTTGGTTTTCAATAGGTAAGAAAGTGACTTTATCGAGCGTGGTGTCTTCGTTATCCCAATACTGGTCGTTGCGTGTTAATACAAGACGCTCGTTAATCACCCATTCGTCAACCACATATGCGCCATTACCCACGAAGTTCTCTGGCTTGGTCCACTGATCACCATATTCTTCTACCGTTTCTTTATGCACCGGCTTCATGGTGGTGTGGCCCATCATCTTCACAAGATAAGGCACCGCGGTATCTAACGTTACCTGAAGGGTGTGATCGTCCAGCGCTTCGACACCCAATGTGTCTTTATCTTTGTCACCTTTAATAATGGCTTTGGCATTCTCCATGTGGGTGTAGCCAAGGTACCAAGAGTAAGGTGACGCCGTCATTGGATCAGCCACGCGCTTGAAGCTGTACTCAAAATCTTGCGCGGTAACAGGGTCGCCGTTTGACCACTTAGCATCTTCGCGAAGGTAAAACGTAAACACCTTGTTGTCTTCGTTTTCCCAGCGCAAAGCAACGCCTGGAATGACATTACCGTCTGCATCCTGGTTAACCAAGCCTTCTAACAGGTCACGAATAACATGCGATTCAGGCACACCTTGGGTTTTATGTGGGTCCAACGACGCCACTTCGGCACCGTTACCACGTACGAGCTCTTGCTCTGCCGCCAGTTTCGGTTCGCCTGTCGCGGATTCGGCTTTTTGTTTGGTTTCAGGGTTGGATTGAGAGGTCTGTTTTTGCTCTGGTTCGCTGCATCCTGCTAGAGCCAGAGAAAGGCCAGCGCCCATAAAGAGGGTTCGGGTGATCGTGTTTAGCTTCATCGTGTAACTCCATAACAATCGCTATTGCATCCATGACAATCGACGCTACGTGACGGGAGAATCCGTTTTGCACAATCTAAAAAGCTGTGCTACGCCTCGCTGCGCGATTAGAGGCAAAACATTATCAAGCAACGCTGTGTTTTGCCATAAATCTGAAGTATTTTGCCACAGAATGAGATTAAAAACTCATCTTTCACTACTCAATCACCACAGAAGAGAATTTCAAGCTGGTAAGATGAGGCATCATTAGCGCTTTATTCACCACGAGAAACAAAATACGGAACAAATTGCTATTTATACTGAATCTGGGGATATCGGCACTAATGCTTAACTAGCTTGTTGTCTAAAAAAAACACAAGCCTCTTTGTATCTTTGCAATCTCAGTGACTTTGACTGCTAATATGCGTCAAATGTTACTTAATTGTAAAGCCGATACTAAACGTTATTTGTCGAAAAAACTCAACAGAAATACATGTACGTGATGTCAGACAGCTATCACGGTCACAAAATCTGGGTCAAGTAAGCGGTCATGGTGCCTGTCAGCGGCAGCGCTCATCCCGAATAGGGGCGAGGGTCACGCTCAGATGTAGAACGGAGGAGGAAGGTAGAAATGGCTGCTTCAGTAGGCTTGAGCGGTGATAACATCGCAACAAAGCCAGCTTCGCAGGCTGGCTTTGTCCTATACACCACTATTTCTTGGCATCGTCGGGACTAAAAACGGGGCCACTATCGGATGAGCGAGCATTGGCTTCATCGTGCAGAGCACGGTTGTCCTCACGTGCTTTTTCCATTTCTGGCATGACCTCATTGAGCATTTCTTTGATTTTCTTGTTGCTATAGCGCTTGTGTTTCATTGTGTCCTCCTGAACTCATCAGTATTTGGCACAGTCACTCGCGTAACAACCAACGAGTACACTCAGCTATTACGCCAGTACAAACCGCTTGTGCAATTTTTAAGCTACACCCTCATCGTCAATAAAGCAAAAAATTGCCGAAAAGGCTCGCCAGACAGCATCGTCACAGCATCTCGACTTCTCAACCCTGAACCATAGCGGATATCGGCCCGCTCTTGCCTTAGTTTAATAACATTTGCTGATAATAAGAAACTGTTTAGACGAAATACCAATATTGACGCTTTTTTAAGCAAACGATGTTGTTATTCGACGCTATATCCCCCATCATTATGTTGTTGATGAGATGTTCCCGATCATTAACGTGATTTTTCTTCCGACAAGAGAGTAATAAGCAAGACTATGAGACCTCAAAGCTCAACCTCGCGCCCTTTATGCGCACGCGTTCGCCATGGTTACAACCCAAATAAAGGAAAAAAACCACAGGTTAACCGCTAACGCGGTGTTGATGTTAAAACACCTCTTTAATAGCCTCCAAATGGAGGCTATTTTTTTGTCTTTATGCTGCGACGCTGACGACGAGTCAGGGCGTAGTCCTATTCACAAGCGGCCACAATGCGAGCGAGTTAGCGTTCGCACAATGCGTTATCGCGAGCGGATTTGCGTTGCAAATTGCGAGCTCTCGCTTTCAAGCGCTACGTAATCGCGACATCACGATGCCGAACCGCTGGTATAGGGCGTTTTAAAAAAGTAGGCACCCCTTTTGCAATATCTAGATTACTAGACCAACGTCATTGCTTGTCAGGGGGGGTCACATGGGACAATCCACACCAATTTTGTTTAATGATCGTCATATCTTGCCTGGGGGCCGGATACCTCTTCGGATCCCATCAGGCGACTCGTTAGACACACTCGTATTCGCGTTAAAGCATGGGCTTCCAATCGGCGTATGTATGGCCGAGACTCAGGCTCAGCGCCCTCACGTCGATATCGGTACCTTTATCGAGATTGAAGATTACACAAGGAGCCAAGAAGATGGTTGCTTGGTGATTACCGCTCGCGGTACGGCACGCTTTGCTATTCAAGCATTTAACCAGCAGCACAACCACATCTTATTTGCCACGGTCAACGCATTACCCCGCTGGCCTGATTGTCACGTCGACAAACAAAGTGAGCCTCTGGTGGAGCGCTTACAGTCGATGTTTGAACGCTACCCTGAACTACAACAAATGCACAGAGAAACCGAATTCTCTAACTTGACGTGGTTATGCCAGCGCTGGTTAGAACTGTTGCCACTCCCCACTGGGGAAAAGCAACAGTTAATGGCAAACAGCTCCTGTGTCGCCACACGGGATTACCTGTTGAGTATGATGCAAGATCCACACTAAACCGTTTTTATTGCTGCCTTGCTATTTGCCCTGTTTATTCATCTGCTTGATTGGGCGAGGTAACGCGACGCGTTACCTCTTTTTTTCTTCACCTTTTTATCCCACTTCCCTGATTTGCTCACACTTTACGGCTCCAACAAATACCTTGTCGCTCACGCTTCAGGTAAACTAGGCGCATTGATTTTTTCTCAGGACACTAAGCGATGAGCCAACAGGTTGCAGATCAGCATTCACAACGTATCGTCGCGATCGGTGGCGGACATGGTCTGGGGCGCGTCTTATCGGCATTGGGAGCCTATGGCGAACAGGTAACAGGCATTGTCACCACAACCGATAACGGCGGGTCAACTGGCCGTATCCGTGCCTGCCAAGGTGGAATAGCTTGGGGCGACATTCGTAACTGCCTCAACCAGTTAATCACCGAGCCCTCGGTCGGCTCCATGCTGTTTGAATATCGCTTTAAAGGGAAAGGTGAGTTGAACGGGCATAATTTGGGCAACCTGATCCTTACCGCACTGGATAACCTCTCAGTTCGTCCGCTTGAAGCCATCCAACTTATTCGCGATCTGTTAGATATCCGTCCCAATTTGCTACCGATGTCTGAGCATCCTGCTGAGCTTGCCGCGTTAACGCCAGAGGGTGAGACAGTGTCGGGAGAAACACATATTGATGAGCTAAGCGCCCCCCCGACACGTCTCTTTTTGTCCCCAACCGTCCCCGCGACCCGCGAGGCCATTGATGCGATTGAGCAGGCTGACTTGATTTTGCTCGGCCCTGGCAGTTTTTTAACCAGTGTGATGCCGCCACTGCTGGTTCCTGAGCTAGGCCGAGCACTGAAACATACGCAGGCGAGGCTGGTTTTTGTGAGAAACCTCGGCAAAGAAACAGGGCCAGCCGGCGAGATGCCTTTAGCGACTATGCTTACTTGGTGTGAGCGCGCGATGGGCGGGAAAGAAATTGACATTGTGATTGGTGAACAACATGCGTCGCAGCTCGCCACACGTTACCAACAAAAAGAGGCCCAATTGGCCTCCTCAAATCATCATTGGCGTCATGACAGGGATAAACTACGTCAAGCTGTTGATGAAGTCTTGCTCGACAGCCATCTCACGGTAGGTAGATGCGGTTCCACGTAACATCTCGGTGAGCTCATCTAAGTGATGTGTCATCCAGTCTTGTTGCCCTTGTTTCACCCGTGATTCACACTCGCGAGCCATTTCTGCCAGGTCATCGGCGCCAAAACTGGCAGCGCTGCTTTTGATAGCATGGCTGATCTCTCGGACTTGTTCTATCGACGGTGAACCAGACAACTGAGAATGATATTGAGATAGCTCATCACTAAACACGGTGAGCAGCACAGTCACCGTATCCTCTCCCACTTCTGATTTTAGTCGACGTAATGTTTCAGTGTTTATTGTGGTCGCCATACATCCATTCCTATCATTCATTCGCCGCAGATTTTTGCCAAGCTTGTAACTTTCGGTACAAGGTTGAAGGACTTACTTCGAGCAGCCCCGCTGCTTGCGAGATATTGCCATTGCACACGTCGATCGCCACTTCGATGGCGCGCTTTTCTGTTTTCCATAACGGTTCAATGTCCGTTTTCCTCACCACTGATGACGCCGCATGAGGTGGTTCACCTGTTGCGCGCGCATTTATCGTGGGCTCTGACCGAAAACTGTCCTCACTCGATGCAATTTCAGCACCAGAAATTCGCATGACCGGTGGCGGTAGCATCTCTTTGCTGACTTCTTCACCGTTATGAAGCACAACAATGTTGCGGATCACATTTTGCAGCTGCCGAACATTACCGGGCCAATCGTAGCGAAGCAGCTGAGCCGTCACCTCCTCGCTGAACCGGCAGAAGTCTTTGCCTTCTTCCGCGGAAAACAAAGCAAGCAAGGCATTGGCAATGGCAATAACGTCATCTCCGCGCTCTCTCAGAGGAGGTAATTCAAGCGGGATAACGTGTAAGCGGTAGTAAAGATCTTCGCGGAATTTTCCCTGCTGAACTTGGAGCCAGGGATCACGGTTAGTGGCACAGACAAATCGAACATCAACCGATTTGACTTGCGAAGACCCCACCTTTTGAAAGCTACCCGTTTGAATGAAACGAAGCAGTTTGGATTGCAAATCCATATCCATTTCGCAAATTTCATCCAAAAATAAGGTGCCGCCATTGGCCATCTCCGCCGCACCTTCACGCTCAGACGCCGCCCCGGTAAATGCCCCCTTCACGTGACCAAATAACTCACTCTCAATAAGATCTTTGGGGATGGCAGCACAATTTAATGCAATAATCGGCTTGTTGCTTCGCGTACTGGCAGCGTGAATCGCTTCTGCGCAGACTTCTTTACCTGTGCCACTTTCACCTGTAATGAACACGGTCGCTTTGCTGGGTGCGGCCGATTCGATCACACGGTATACCGCCTGCATTGGCAAGCTGCGGCCAATAAACCCGTGGTATTCGCTTTCTTGCTTAGTGGCTTTGCCCTGGTGTGTCGGTTTGGGTTTTAGTGACTTATTGACCGTGACGCGTAATTGATCTGCCTCACAAGGTTTGATCAAAAAGTCATTGGCGCCATGACGCATGGCATCAACAGCCGCATCAATGGAACCATGAGCGGTCATGATAATTACGGGAAGTTCAGGCGCCACCGCACGCACTTTAGCCAGCACATCAATGCCTGACATATCCGGCAGACGTAAATCTAAGATCATCAGTGATAACTGATCGCCTGCTTGCTCGAAAAAAGTCATTGCATCCTGCCCCGTCCCAACGATGGTGACATCCACATCTAAGGGGTTGAGGTAGGACTTATACAACGCCGCAACCGACGCCGTGTCTTCCACCATCAATATTCGTTTACTGGGTGATAGTGCTGGCATGTATCCTCCAAGAATCGCATCGCCGCGTGTAGCGTTAACTCACTCAGTTGCACGAGCGTATGCGAAATGCGTTGCATTATGCAATTTTATCCCCATTGTAGCTGGGCGAGTCCGTTAAAACCACACGTTTTGTCGATGTAATGGCTATCTTTTATTTTTGGCACGCCAAATGCATCTGTTCCAGTGACCCTAAGGGGTCACCTAGCCAACTGACGTTGTTTGTGAGTTTTCACTCACTGAAACACTGTAGCCAACCTGTCATTTAGGTTGGCTTTTTTTTACTTCAAGCAGTGCTTTTTCATCCCATTAACTGTTTACGATAAACTGCTCACGCAGCGCTTGTAACTGATCGCGCAATTGTGCCGCGGTTTCAAAATCAAGGTTCTGGGCTGCCTCAAACATCTGACTTTCCAATTTTTTGATTTCAGCATCAATTTGTTGTGGTGACTTCAACGCATAGTCCGCATCAGGCTCGGCAACGGCACGCAACGATTTGGCTGCTGGTTTCGCGGTTTTACCCCGTTTACCCGTGCCTATCTCCATCACGTCCATCACTTTCTTGTTCAATTTCTGTGGCGTGATGCCATGCGCCTCATTATGTGCAATTTGCTTCGCCCGGCGTCGCTCCGTTTCATCAATGGCGCGTTTCATCGACTTGGTGATAGAGTCGCCATACAAAATCGCTTTACCGTGAAGGTTACGCGCTGCACGGCCAATGGTTTGAATCAATGAACGTTCAGAGCGCAAAAAGCCTTCTTTATCCGCATCCAAAATTGCGACCAAAGACACCTCAGGCATATCTAACCCTTCACGAAGTAAGTTAATCCCGACCAAGACATCAAACTCACCAAGACGGAGATCCCGAATAATTTCCATGCGCTCCACCGTATCAATATCAGAGTGAAGGTAACGCACTCGCACATCATGCTCTTGCATGTATTCGGTTAAGTCTTCTGCCATACGCTTGGTCAAGGTCGTCACCAGCACACGTTCGTCTCGCTCCCCACGCGCGCGCACTTCAGAGAGCAAGTCATCAACTTGAGTGGCGACCGGACGCACTTCTATTTCAGGATCGATAAGCCCCGTTGGACGCACCACTTGATCAATGATATCCGCGCCCGATTTCTCAGCTTCATAGTTACCCGGTGTGGCGGAAACATACACGGTTTGTGGCGCGAGTGCCTCAAACTCATCAAATTTTAGCGGTCGGTTATCCAACGCTGAAGGCAGCCGAAACCCGTAGTCCACCAAGGTCTCTTTACGCGAGCGATCGCCTTTGTACATGGCACCAATCTGCGACACAGTGACGTGTGACTCATCGATGATCAACAATCCATCGGCGGGCAAATAGTCAAACAAGGTTGGTGGTGGCTCGCCTTCTGCACGACCACTCAAATAACGCGAGTAGTTTTCGATACCCGAGCAATAGCCCAACTCATTCATCATCTCAATATCAAACTGCGTCCGCTGTGTGATGCGCTGCTCCTCAAGCAGCTTATTGTGCTCAAGCAATGTTTTTTTACGGTCAGCTAACTCCACTTTGATCTGCTCGACAGCTTCGAGGATTCGCTCGCGCGGTGTCACGTAATGCGTTTTGGGGTAGATGGTGCAACGTGGCATATCTTTTACGCTGACCTGTCCCGTCAAGGGATCAAACACGCTGATGGTTTCGACCTCGTCGTCAAATAACTCAACGCGAATGGCATCTTTGTCAGACTCGGCGGGGAAAATGTCAATAACCTCACCACGGACACGAAATGTCCCCCGCTCAAAGGCCAAATCATTGCGGGTATACTGCAGTTCAGCGAGGCGTTGCAAAATGGTGCGCTGGTCTAAAAAGTCACCGCGACGAATGTGTAGCATCATTTTTAAATATGAGTCGGGATCGCCCAAACCATATATGGCAGAGACCGACGCCACAATCACCACATCACGTCGTTCCATCAATGCCTTAGTCGCCGATAAGCGCATCTGCTCGACATGATCATTTATCGATGCATCTTTTTCTATAAAGGTATCCGTCGACGGGACATACGCCTCTGGCTGATAATAATCATAATAGGAGACGAAATACTCTACCGCGTTGTCAGGAAAAAACTCGCGCATCTCCCCATAGAGCTGAGCCGCCAAGGTTTTATTAGGTGCCAATATCATCGTCGGGCGATCGAGCTCAGCTATGACATTAGCCATAGTGAACGTTTTCCCCGACCCTGTTACCCCCAGCAACGTTTGATGGGCAAGGCCGGCCTCTAACCCTTCACACAGACGATGGATGGCCTCAGGCTGATCGCCTGATGGCTTAAAAGCAGAATGCAGCGTAAATGTTTTACTCATGAAACTATCCTGTTTGGGGCTGACCACGATGTCCAGCATGGGGCGCTAAAGCGGAACATCTATTGTCCTGACTCGCCCTACGGAGTCAACGATTGCGGTTAACTACTGACAAACCACCAATTGCGATCTTTTTCGTCTTGAGTGCTTGATCTCATGAGGGTGTCTAGGTAACCTATCGTTCCTCTTTTGGCATGCAGTCAATGCATCCAGCCTCTCTAAGCGAAGACAAAGCGCTAAGTAACTATAGTGCTATAAAGATAAAGCCTCTGAATCATGCGTTTTCGCGCATATTTCTACTGAACATTTTCCCTTATGACCGTTTTATCCCCGATACTCAAGGGTTGAACAAATAGCGACCTGTGCATAATCCACGCTCGATTTTTTTTTCAAACTTATTGCTTTAAAAAAACACACCTACTAAAAATCAACACTTTACAGTTATCTCCATACCTACCATGGCTGCATCAAGCTTGTATAAAATCAGTCATATAGTCAGTTGATCAAGATCCACACACATGGTTATCCACAGAATCTGTGGGTAACCGCTGAGAGCCCTTTCAGAATCGGCTGTGTAAAAAGTCAAGACAAAATTAGCCTCTATGCTCAATCAATCGACACTATGATGTTTTTATCATCGTCGCTGGCTAGCTTTTCAGCAGTCGATTGAAAAGACAGATTTTATTGCTTCTCATGAGTTGACACCTTTCGAGGTGCTCGCTAACATTCGCTCCGTTCTCAAGGCAATTCCCCCTTAGTTCAGTTGGTAGAACGGCGGACTGTTAATCCGTATGTCGCAGGTTCGAGTCCCGCAGGGGGAGCCATCCTTATTGAGAAAAATAAGTGTTTCAAAAGCTGGCATCCGTTCTGCTGCGCAGAATATGTCGCAGGACTGGGCGTCCCGTTGAGTCCCGCAGGGGGAGCCATCTTCTTGAGACACCACACCACAGAGAACAATAGCTACACGATTCCCCCATAGTTCAGTTGGTAGAACGGCGGACTGTTAATCCGTATGTCACTGGTTCGAGTCCAGTTGGGGGAGCCAATTTTATATATCCCTTCTCCTTGACCTATCCTACGGTCTTCATGATCTCATCACACACTCTTACCGTGATCGCACACGCTACGCTGCCACTACCCTTAGAATAAGGTACACGCGTAAAGCGTCACTAACAGCTTACAGCAAACCAAGCAAAAACCCTGCTTGATGGCGGTTGTTATAGCCGCCTCAAAGGTCGATAATAGGCAGATCACAAAAACATTAAATGATTAAACAGCATGGCTGAGTATTTGTTGCTACTGGTGGGCACGGTATTGGTCAATAACTTCGTACTGGTGGAGTTTTTGGGCTTGTGTCCATTCATGGGCGTATCAAAAAAACTGGAAACAGCAATTGGGATGGGGCTTGCCACAACCTTCGTGTTGACCTTGGCGTCAGTGAGCTCGTATCTGGTTGAAACCTATATTCTCATCCCCCTCGACCTCGGATATTTACGGACACTGAGTTTCATTCTGGTTATCGCCGTGGTGGTGCAGTTCACTGAGATGGTGGTACATAAGACCAGTCCCACATTGCATCGGCTACTGGGTGTTTTTTTACCCTTGATCACCTCCAACTGCGCGGTGCTGGGCGTTGCACTGCTCAACGTGAAGCAACAGCACAGCTTTATCGAGTCGATTATTTATGGCTTTGGTGCCGCGTGTGGTTTTTCGTTGGTGCTGGTTTTATTTGCCGCGATGCGTGAGCGCATCGCGGCCGCTGACGTCCCCGCTCCCTTTAAGGGCGCGTCGGTGGCAATGATTACTGCAGGATTAATGTCGCTTGCCTTTATGGGCTTTACTGGACTGGTGACCTTATCATGAGTGGAATAGTGATAGCGGTAGTTGTTATCGCCGCCCTCGCCGCAATATTCGGCGCAATTCTTGGTTTCGCATCGATTCGCTTCAAAGTGGAGGCGGATCCGATTGTCGATCAAATAGACGCTATTCTTCCCCAAACGCAATGCGGTCAATGTGGTTATCCTGGTTGTCGTCCCTACGCTGAAGCCATTGCCAATGGCGATGACATAAACAAATGCCCACCAGGTGGCCAGCAAACCATCGAGAATCTCGCAGATCTCATGGGCGTAGAAGCCACCGAGCTCGCTCATGATGAGGAAAAAAGCATTAAGACAGTCGCCTTCATCCACGAAGAAGATTGTATTGGCTGCACCAAATGTATTCAGGCCTGTCCGGTCGATGCCATAGTTGGCAGTACCAAAGCTATGCATACAGTGATTGAGCAAGACTGCACGGGTTGCGATTTATGTGTCGCGCCCTGCCCAACCGACTGTATTGAAATGATCCCCGTTCAAGACACGCCTGAAACTTGGAAATGGCAACTTGAACAAATTCCTGTTGTAGACGTAACCGAGAGTCAGGGAGCACGTGCCTGATGGAAAGCCTGATAGAACAAATCAAACATGGCCAAGTATGGGATTTTCATGGGGGCATTCATCCGCCTGAGCACAAAACGCAGTCGAACCAGGGAGAAATCCTGCCAAACATCCTCCCTAATGAGCTTGTAATACCGTTAAAACAACATATCGGAAGCAAGGGGAAATTGCGCGTTAGCCAAGGTGATCACGTACTCGCTGGCCAAGCGCTTACCGAAACAGATATTCAACAATGTGTGCCTGTGCACGCGCCCACTTCTGGCATTGTGGTTGCGATTGAAGATAGAACCATTGCACATCCTTCAGGCTTGTCCGACCGTTGCGTAGTGATTCAGCCCGACGGTAAAGATACGTGGGGACCTAAAGCGGCTTTACCCGCATACCACACTCAACCACCCGAGCAATTGATCGATCATATCCGCTCTATGGGCATTGCTGGGATGGGAGGTGCAGGCTTTCCAACCGCAAGAAAGCTACAAAGCGGTTTGGCGCGTACGGAAGTGCTGATCATCAACGCCGCAGAGTGTGAGCCTTATATCACTGCCGACGATCGTCTGATGCAAGACTGCGCAGACGAAATCATCGCGGGCATACAAATCCTCAATCACATTGTGAAGCCTAAGCTATCCGTGATTGGCATTGAAGATAATAAGCCAGAGGCTATCGCAGCGCTTAAAGCCGCGGTGGAGGCCGTTGATGAGGACATACTCATCCAAGTGGTACCTACCAAGTACCCCTCTGGCGGTGAAAAGCAGCTGATTCAAATCATCACGGGTAAAGAAGTCCCCGCCAAAGCCTTTCCTGCCAGTATTGGTGTGCTAATGCAAAACATTGGTACTACCTATGCGATCAAACGCGCCGTGCTAGATGGCGAGCCTCTGATTAAGCGTGTGGTCACTTTGACTGGGAAAACACTCAAAACCCAGCAAAACCGGTGGGCACTTCTCGGCACGCCAATTGGTGAGCTGTTGGCACATCATGGCTATAAGGCAGAAAAAAAACTGCCACGGGTGATCATCGGCGGCCCGATGATGGGCTTTACCGTTCCCCACACACAAGTGCCTGTTACCAAAACCACTAACTGTGTGTTGGTGCCCACACGTAAAGAAATTGCCCCAGCCAAGCAAGAAATGGCCTGCATTCGTTGCAGTGCCTGTGCCGATGTCTGTCCCGCTCACCTTTTACCTCAGCAATTGCAGTGGTATGCCAAAGATCAGGATTACGACAAGTGCCAAGACTATGATCTTTTCGATTGCATCGAATGCGGCGCCTGTGCCTATGTGTGTCCGAGTGAGATCCCACTGGTTCAATACTATCGCCAGGCTAAAGCGGAAATTCGTGAAATTGAAGCGGAAAAAGAAGCGGCTGAACGCGCACGTCAGCGCTTTGAAGCCAAAAAAGCGCGCATGGAACGTGAAAAGCAGGAGCGAGAAGAAAAACACCGCAAAGCTGCGGAGCGTCGCAAAAAAGCCGCGCAACAAAACACGGGCTCCGATGATGCACTTAACGCTGCAGTAGAGCGGGTGAAAGCGAAAAAAGCCGCACAAGCGGCATCGAGTGATGTCAAACCTGCCGTTGCAGCGGCAATCGCCCGAGCGAAAGCGAAACAGGCCGAGGCGGCGCAAGCGGGCAGTGATGAGCCAGACAACAGTGAAATGATGAAATTGCGCGAAGAGCGTAAACGTCAAGCGCGTGAACGTAAGGCGGCCAAAGAGGCACAAAAAGCCTCAGATGCAACCGATTCACAGGCAACATCCGACAGCACCGACAGTGAAGACGGTAAGAAAGATGCGGTCGCTGCCGCGGTTGCTCGTGCCAAAGCACGTAAAGCCGCGCAGCAGGGTGATGCCAACTCAGAGTCGACACCGGCTGCCGAACAATCATCCGTCTCAGGAGATGCTAAGGCACAAACGGATGACGCTGGCGATAAAAAAGCCGCTGTCGCTGCCGCGGTTGCTCGTGCCAAAGCACGTAAAACCGCGCAGCAGGGTGATGCCAACTCAGAGTCGACACCAGCTGCCGAACCATCATCCACCTCAGACGATGCTAAGGCACAAACGGATGACGCTGGCGATAAAAAAGCCGCTGTCGCAGCCGCCGTTGCACGTGCCAAAGCACGCAAAGCCGCGCAGCAGGGTGATGCCAACTCAGAGTCGACACCAGCAGCCGAACCATCATCCACCTCAGAAGATGCTAAGGCACAAACGGATGACGCTGGCGAGAAAAAAGCCGCCGTCGCTGCCGCCGTTGCCCGTGCCAAAGCGCGTAAAGCCGCGCAGCAAGGTGATGCCAAGGCACAATCTGAGACGGCTGCCGATACGTCATCCGACTCTGAGAACACCGCGTCGCCAACTGACGAGGCTAACGATAAAAAAGCCGCCGTCGCGGCAGCAGTTGCACGCGCCAAAGCGCGTAAAGCGGCAAAACAAACACAAGAAGATAAGGAATAACCCACGTGGCGTTTTTCATTGCAAGTTCACCACACGCCCATAATAAGCGCTCTACCAGCCATATCATGCTGACGGTGCTCCTTTGTGCTCTGCCCGGTTTGGCGGCACAGTGGTATTTCTTCGGCTGGGGCGTGCTTGTTCAATTAGCCTTGGCAGTTATCACGGCATGGTCAACCGAAGCATTGGTCATGCGATTGCGCCGTCGCCCTGTAATGGCTTACCTTCGCGATAATAGCGCGCTCCTCACCGCGTTTTTATTGGCCGTCGCGATCCCGCCGATGGCACCTTGGTGGGTGATCGTTATTGGTACCGCGTTTTCTATTATTGTTGCCAAGCATATCTACGGCGGATTAGGACAGAACCTCTTCAACCCCGCCATGGTTGGCTATGTGGTACTGCTCATCGCTTTTCCGGTGCAAATGACCACTTGGTTGCCACCGGAAAGCCTCGCCATCCATAGTTTGACCATTACCGATACCCTCGCGGCGATTTTTGGCGGCTATACCTTAGATGGTTTTAGCGTCAACCAGTTACGTATGACCGTGGATGGCGCCACCATGGCAACGCCTCTGGATACCATTAAAACCGCGCTAGCGGGCGGCCAAACCGTCAGTGAAGCCTTGCAGCAGCCCATTTTTTCTGCGCTCGGCGGTAAAGGTTGGGCGTGGGTGAACACGCTTTACCTACTCGGTGGTTTGGTGCTTATCCAACGTGGCATTATCAATTGGCATATTCCGGTCGCGGTACTCACTGCCTTGTTCTCCTGTTCATTGCTCGGCCACTTGATCGCGCCCGATCAACTCGCCTCGCCACTGATCCACTTGTTGTCTGGCGCGACCATGCTCGGGGCGTTTTTTATCGCCACCGATCCGGTGTCGGCCTCCACCACCGACCGTGGCCGCTTATGGTTCGGGGGACTGATTGGGGTGTTGGTGTATTTAATTCGTACTTGGGGTGGCTACCCTGACGGTGTCGCGTTTGCGGTGATCATTGCTAACTTATGCGTTCCTTTGATTGATTATTACACCAAGCCAAGAACGTATGGGCATGCCACAAACCGTGCAGAGAAGAAGTCACAGTCATGATTGATACCATAAAAAAACATGGGAGCATCCTCGCTGTTGCTGCCCTCTTGTCGACAGCACTGGTTGCGGTCACTAATGCGCTAACTGAAGATACCATTAAAGAGCAGCAGCAAATCCAATTATCAAAAGCGCTCAATCAGGTGATCCCTGAAAGCCAGCACGATAATGCACTTCATCAAAGCTGCCGCCTTATCGAAAATAAGGAAGCGTTAGGAACCGATGACGCTCAGCCTTTTTATGTTGCCACCCTGAACGGGGAGATCAGCGCCGTTGCCATTCAAGCCATCGCGCCTAATGGCTACAATGGTGCCATCAAGGTATTGATTGGTATGGATGCGACCAGCCATCAGGTGCTGGGTGTGCGGGTTCTCGAGCATAACGAAACCCCAGGGCTGGGAGATAAAGTGAGCTTGCGGGTGTCAGATTGGATCCGAAGCTTTAGCGGCAAAACGGTCACCAGTGAGGATGATGCACGTTGGGCGGTGAAAAAAGACGGCGGACAGTTTGATCAGTTTACCGGTGCCACCATTACCCCGCGTGCGGTTGTCGGTGCCGTCAAAAAAGCGGCTTGGTTTGTGAGTCAACATCAAGAAGCATTGGTCAACCAACCGGTGAATTGCGGAGGAGCGTCATGAATAGCGCCCACAAAGAGCTAATGAAAAATGGCTTATGGAGTAATAACCCAGCGTTTGTGCAGCTACTGGGCTTGTGTCCACTATTGGCGGTATCCGCTACCGTCACCAATGCACTTGGCCTGGGGATCGCCACCTTGGCCGTCCTCGTTGGCTCTAATTTAATTGTGTCACTGATTAGGGATTGGGTACCCAAAGAGGTACGGATTCCCATTTTCGTGATGGTCATCGCCTCACTGGTAACATGCGTGCAATTGGTCATGAATGCGTATGCTTACGGCCTTTATCAATCACTGGGGATTTTTATCCCATTGATTGTCACCAACTGTATTATCATCGGCCGCGCCGAAGCCTTTGCCTCCAAAAACCCTGTTGGCTTGTCGGTGAGCGATGGTTTTTGGATGGGTACTGGTATGACAGCGGCCTTGGTGGTACTTGGCGCTATTCGCGAAATTATCGGCAATGGCACCTTGTTTGATGGCGCCGACCTCTTGCTCGGCGACGGGGCTGCCGCATTGCGGATTGAAATATTTCAATTCGACACCAAGTTTCTGTTAGCGATATTGCCACCGGGCGCGTTTCTCGCGGTCGGCTTTCTGATCGCATTAAAGAACATCATTGATACACACCTTGCCAGTAAAACAGAAAAAGACGACAAGCCGGTGATTGAGCGCGCACGGGTGACGGGTAGTCAGTGATCCACAGGATAGGGTAAATGAATAAAGAAAAACGACGACACATTCTGGAGCGCCTGCGCGATAACAACCCAAATCCGCAAACGGAACTCAACTGGTCAACCCCTTTCGAGTTACTGATCGCGGTGTTACTGTCTGCGCAAGCGACCGATGTCAGTGTCAATAAAGCGACCGACAAGCTGTATCCGGTGGCCAATACGCCCGAGGGGCTACTGGCATTGGGCGTGGATGGGGTGAAGTCCTATATCAAAAACATCGGCCTGTTTAATTCCAAAGCCGAGAACGTGATTAAAACCTGCCGCGCCTTGATTGAGCAACACCATGGCGAGGTACCAGAGAGCAGAGAAGCGTTGGAAGCTCTGCCTGGGGTGGGACGAAAAACCGCTAATGTGGTGCTTAACACCGCGTTTGGCTGGCCAACCATCGCCGTCGATACCCATATTTTTCGCGTGTCCAATCGTACTAAGTTCGCGATGGGTAAAAACGTCAATGACGTGGAAGAGAAACTAATTAAGGTGGTGCCGAAAGAATTTAAGGTCGATGTGCACCACTGGTTAATTCTGCATGGACGCTACACCTGCCTGGCACGAAAACCTCGCTGTGGCAGTTGCATCATTGAAGATTTATGTGAGTACAAAGAAAAAGTTTACCCAGATAGCTAACGCCATCGGAGGCGAGCACTGGCAAGCAAAAAAGGAGCAACGTCATGTCAAACGGCAGAATTCTACACACCATGATCCGCGTCGGTGATCTAGACCGTGCTATCAAGTTTTATACCGAAGTAATGGGAATGCGTTTGTTACGCACCAATGAAAACGAGCAGTATAAATATAGCCTCGCGTTTGTCGGCTATAGCGATGAATCAGAAGGTGCCGTGATTGAGCTGACCTACAACTGGGGCGAAAGCGAGTACGACCATGGTAACGCCTTTGGTCATATCGCCATTGGAGTAGATGATGTTTACGCAACTTGCGATCAAATCCGTCAAGCAGGCGGCAACATCACCCGTGAGCCAGGCCCAGTCAAAGGCGGTAGCACTGAAATCGCCTTCGTCACCGACCCTGATGGCTACAAATTGGAGCTTATCCAAAACAAAAGTGCTTCTGCGGGTCTGAACGGCTAACACAACAAGACACGTCACAAAGAAAAGCCCGGCATCGAGCGTATGCCGGGCTTTTTTGTACTGTCTTTGTATTATCGGGGGGGGGGTAAACGCTGTCTGTGATAACCTCTGTGGCCACCGCCTACAACAAGGTTCTTCCCAACGAAATCACCACACGGCGGTTTTTACTGCGTCCAATCGGGTCGTCGTTGTCAGCAATCGGGCGACGTTCGCCATAGGCCTCAACGGTAATTCTATCTTCAGGGAGGCCCAGCGAGGTGAAGTAGTCGCGCAATTTCTTCGCCCGCCGCTCTGACATTTGCTGATTGGCTTCACGTGTGCCACGTGCATCTGAATATGTCGCCACTAACACAAGGTCGATATCATCACTATAACGAACAAACTCCGCTATCTGTGTGAGTCGCTGGCGGCTGGCTTTGGTCAACTCATCGCTATTTTCTTGATAGCGCAACACCGTAAAAGAAATATCCTCAAACGCATAAGGCAATAACTTATTCAGGCACTGGCTGAATTCATTATATGGCGCGCCAAATGCCACCGCTGACAACGCCACATCTACTTGTCGCTGCTGACGCTGCCAATCTTTAAAGCTAAATGTCGGAAACCGACCTGCTTCTAGCTCACTCAGCATCGCCCACGCAGTTTGGCCGCCCACATAACCATCGAATTGCTTGAAAAACTTGAGCTGATCCATATAGCGTGCGGGTTCACCAGGCATCCAATCCGCTGGCATGGAAAGCAGTGACACCTGCGCGGTCTCACCCATAGGTCGCTGCATGTCGAGTGAGAAGTCAAGATTCATATCTTTGCTCGCGCGAGAGGTAAACGAGGCCTGCCCGTACCCTGGCACGTCATGCTCTAATCGGCACTCAATGGGTGTATCAATCGTCACAGTCCAGCTCGACTTTCCCAACGATGCCACGTATTGCTTGTTGGCAGACGCTTGGCTGGGCAAAAGCAGACCAACACATGACAACACCACCACTGGGGTAAAGCGCCATTTTATTAAATCAACAGGACAAAACGCCATTACAGACTCCGTACGTCGCGTGATTCTGTCTTCACGCACAGTTTACTGCTTGCAAGGTTGCGCACGCCACCGCTGGGACAGTGACCGAAACATGACTAAGACACAAACAAATGATTATAAAGTTATCGACGCGTTACACGCCGACTTTAGCTTAACGCCACTATTTGCGATAATCACGCTTTTCTTATTGTTAGTAAAGTGACATCAGCATGAGCCAAGCAAATGATCCAAACAGTCTCAAAGCCCGATTCCGTGGTTATTTCCCTGTCGTTGTCGACGTTGAGACAGCCGGCTTCAATGCCCAAACCGATGCACTACTAGAAATATGTGCCGTGACACTAAAAATGGATGAGCAGGGCTGGCTAATGCCAGACAAAAAACTGCACTTTCATGTCACCCCCTTTGAAGGCGCTAACCTTGAGCCAGCCGCCCTAGAGTTCACCGGCATCCGCGACCCTTATAGTCCACTGCGCGGCGCGGTTGATGAGGGCGAAGCCTTGCGGGAAATCTTTAAACTGATCCGTAAAGAGCAAAAAGCAGCGGAATGCCAACGCACCATTATGGTCGCTCACAACGCCAACTTCGATCATAGCTTTGTGATGGCCGCCGCCGAGCGTGCGCAATTAAAGCGTAACCCGTTCCACCCTTTCGCCACCTTTGATACCGCCGCACTAAGCGGACTGGCGCTCGGGCAAACGGTATTGGCGAAAGCCTGCCAAACAGCGCAAATCCCGTTCGATAATAAAGAGGCACACAGTGCGCTTTATGATACCGAGCGCACCGCTGAGCTATTCTGTGAAATCGTCAACCGTTGGAAACGCTTGGGCGGTTGGCCGCTTCCCTCTACTTCGGAGAGCACAGCGTCCCCCTCTACCTAATCACGCTAATGTAAAGGCTAGGGGCGCACCGTTAGGTCGACAACAACGCAACCTTTGCGTTGCTATCGACCCTGCATGATTGACACCAAACGTGCTCACTAACCACAAAAAGTTCCGCTTAGGCTTGTTAACAATTTGTTTGCGGTCACATTTTTGTGATCTTATTTTGGCCTTTATCTGGCTATCAGACTAACCACTATTAAACAGGCACATAAGGAGTGAGCGACAAAATATAAATGTAAAAATCACGTTAAATAGGGGCTGAGCATAGTGATTACTCAAATAGAGTTTTTACTTAAAACAACCGATAGAAACAATGTCAGCCTAACCAGGTGAAATACCGTGTTACCAGTTTTGAAACCAACCTTTAACAAACGGGAAATTGGTGCCACTATTGAACCTGTAGAACATCCGACCACTTCTCTCGCCCACGTAAGATGGGCACTGAAGCGGCGGCCCCAAAGAACAAGAAGCTAATTAACAAAGGAGTGAGGCGCGTTATGTCATCACTATTTAAGAAATCGCTAGTGGCAACCAGTTTATCTTTGTTAGCCGTGCAAGCACACAGTGCCGGCTTTCAAGTATCAGAAACCTCGGTATCCGGTTTGGGGCGTGCTTTTGCCGGTGAAGCCGCTATCGCAGATAATGCCGCAGTGGGTGCACGCAACGCCGCTGCCCTAACCCGTTTTAACACCACCGCTTTCTCGGGCGGCTTGAGCATCATTGACCCAGATGTGCATGCGGACGTGGAAGAGAGCGCTAGCCCAGGGTACGCTCAAGGCTCAACATCACTAGACGCCAAAGATATTGCCCCCACTGAATATGTACCTAACATTCATATTATTCAGCCGATTAATGACAAACTAGCGGTGGGCTTCTCTGCCTTCTCGAATTTTGGTCTATCAACCGACTATCCGAAAGACTTTTACGCGGGGTCTATTGCGGGGTCAACTGAACTCGTGACCATGAACTTTAACCCTAATATTGCCTATAAGCTTAACGATCAATGGAGCATTGGTGCGGGTATTAGCGCCATATATGCAGACGCAGAACTTAAGCGACAATCCGGCCCCTTATTTGCTGCTGTTTCTGCATTAGACAGCGCCACAGATCAGACAGCTAAGCTGACTGGCGATGGCTGGGGATTTGGCTGGAACCTCGGCGTGCTTTGGGAGGTTAACGAGGATAACCGTTTTGGCCTAACCTATCGTTCTCAAACCGACGTCACCCTTGATGGTAAGTTTACAGACGGTACAGGGGCGAAAACAGGTAGCCCGGGTTCCACCGTCGATGGCGAACTAGAACTGAACCTTCCTGATATTATTGAGTTCTCCGGCTTCCACCAGCTAAATCAACAAATCGCCCTTCACTATAGCGCCATGTACACTGGCTGGGATAGCTTTAAAGAACTCAAAGCAACAGGTTCTGGCTGTTCAGCAACTGATGGTGTGTGTTTCCAAAAAGAAGAAGGTTGGGACAACAGCTGGCGTTATGCGTTGGGTGCCACTTATACCATGAATGATAACTGGGCGTTCCGTGCTGGTTACGCTCACGATGAGAGCCCAGTACCGGCGGAAAAACGTACGTTAAGTATCCCAGACTCTGATCGCCAGTGGTGGAGCTTAGGTGCCACTTATACTGCTAATGAAAACCTCTCTATCGATGCGGGTTTCGCGTTCCTTGATGGTGAGCAAGTAGATGGTAGCGAAAAACTGACTGAAAACTCCTCTATTGAGGGCGCTTTGGGCGACTCAACTGTAGACTTCTCAGCCGGCGGTGATGCTTACATCTATGGTTTGCAGCTGAACTACTTGTTCTAAGCCCTGCAACTTAACCATAACCCAAAAGCTGGCCCACATAGGCCAGCTTTTTTCGATCTAGTGTCCCGCCCTGAAATACATTAGAAGCGATGGCTGGCCGCTAAGCAGGCCCTCCGCGCTAAGGGCGGCGCGGCGGAGCCCCCAGGGATGGGTTAATAGCGTGCCTGCGTGTGGCCTGCAATTGCTTTCCTCTTTCCCTCACACCACCAACATTTCCATCGCCCCTATTTGTCTACTTTACTGGTCGCGACTTTTAGCAAGGCTGACAAGCATGAAAGAAAGTAACCAAAAAAGCCGATTTCCCCTCGACATGGGCAAAATTTTGCGCAAACTGGGTAGCTTAATTACAAAACCATAGATATCCCTGCAGTGAAGCTGCAGTCACAACACCCATAACAGGAATGTTTAATGAACCCGGTAGTCATTTCAGTCTGCGTCATGCTGGCATTGGCGCTTATGCGTGTGAATGTCGTTGTCGCACTCACGTTCAGTGCCGTCCTCGGCGGTCTTGTCGGCGGCCTCAGTATTTCCGACACCATCAGTGCCTTTGAGGGCGGGTTGGGTGGCGGTGCCACCATTGCGCTCAGCTACGCGATGCTCGGCACCTTTGCCGTCGCCATTAGCCGCTCAGGAATTACGGATGTGCTGGCGCACTCGGTGATCCGCAAGTTAAATGCGCGTCCAACCGATGCCAATACCGCCACCTTTAAATACGTTGTTTTAGTCCTTTTAGGGCTGTTAGCGATTTCGTCGCAAAATGCGATTCCGGTCCACATTGCTTTTATCCCTATTGTGATCCCCCCACTATTGCATGTGTTCCAACGCTTAAAGCTCGACCGTCGATTGGTCGCTTGTGTGCTTACTTTTGGCTTGATCATGCCGTATATGGTGTTACCCGTCGGCTTTGGCGGCATCTTTTTGAACAATATTTTGCTCAAAAATCTCAATGACAATGGTCTTGATGTGGTCGCAAGCCAGGTTCCTACCGCCATGTTATTGCCTGCAGCGGGTATGGTCGTTGGCCTGTTGATCGCCACCTTTATTAGCTACCGTCAGCCGCGCCAATACAGTGAAAAAGAGGTCTTAAGCGCTGAGCCAGAAAACCATGGCATTCAGTCGCGCAACTTGTGGGTCGCCGCCATTGCGATTGTTGCCGCGCTAAGTGTTCAGCTAATGGCCGGCTCAATGATTGTCGGCTCGCTGGCTGGTTTTATGGTGTTTACCTTTGGTGGCGTGATCCGCTGGAAAGACACCCAGGATGTGTTTACCAAAGGCGTGCACATGATGGCGATGATTGGCTTTATCATGATCACTGCCGCGGGCTTTGCCGCCGTCATGAAAGCGACAGGTGGCGTCGAATCCTTGGTCGCGTCCCTGTCTGGCTCAATTGGTGAGAATAAGCCACTGGCGGCTTTTCTAATGTTGGTGGTGGGTCTACTGGTCACCATGGGGATTGGCTCGTCATTCTCGACCATTCCCATTATCGCGACGATTTATGTGCCACTTTCACTGGCATTCGGCTTTTCACCGATGGCAACGATTGCGTTGGTGGGCACAGCCGCTGCGCTAGGTGATGCAGGCTCACCGGCCTCTGACTCCACCTTGGGCCCCACGTCCGGGCTTAATGCTGACGGTCAGCACGAACACATTTGGGATACAGTCGTCCCCACCTTTATTCATTACAACTTGCCCTTGATTGCCTTTGGTTGGCTTGCCGCTATGGTGCTCTAAGCGGACGCTCTAAAGACGTAAAGTGCGCTTTAACGCATTGATGAATACTAAAAAGCCACGTCTAAGACGTGGCTTTTTCAATACCTGTCACATCAGTAACAGCGTTATTCGTTTTCGCTCGCATCACGGCGTTCGGCCGCTTCTTTGACCAGTGGCTGTAGCTCACCTTTTTGGAACATTTCCAAAATGATGTCACAACCGCCAACTAATTCACCTTCAATCCAAAGTTGTGGGAAGGTTGGCCACTGCGCGTATACAGGCAGCTCTGCGCGGATATCTGGGTTTTGTAGTACATCCACGTATGCGAACTTTTCACCACACGACATAAGCGCTTGAGAGGCTTGTGACGAAAAACCACAGCTTGGCAGTTTTGGCGACCCTTTCATGTAAAGCAGAATCGCATTTTCTTCGATTTGCTGCTTGATTTTGTCCGTTGTTTCCATTGCTTCCTCGAACACTGTCTGTGAATCTTGCCTTGATTCTACTGGTTAACAAGCCGGAAAAAAATGCCTAAATCTTTTGTGGGATTAGGCATAAAAATTTTACTGCGATCCTTTTAATAAAGTAAAAACTTGCTAAACTACACTCAGCAAAACGAAAATAGTAGCCACACCCGATGCTTAGGTGCTGAGTTGTTCGCGTGAGCATTCATGGCCAACAACACACACGAGCGCCGGTGATGGACTACAGGAAGCACTCTCACGATAAAAACGGAGATATAAGCAATGTCATTCCAACTACCAGAACTCCCTTTCGCAAAAGATGCACTAGAACCACATATCTCAAAAGAAACCTTGGACTATCACTACGACAAGCACCACAACACCTATGTTGTGAAGCTTAATGGTCTGATTGAAGGGACTGATTTTGAAGGTAAGTCACTCGAAGAGATCATCAAGAACTCTTCAGGCGGTGTATTCAACAATGCCGCGCAAGTGTGGAACCACACCTTCTACTGGCACTGCCTAAGCCCTAACGGTGGCGGTGAGCCAACTGGTGACGTTGCGGACGCAATCACTAAAGCGTTTGGCTCTTTCGACGAGTTTAAAACTCAATTCACCAACGCAGCAGTTACCAACTTTGGCTCTGGCTGGACCTGGCTGGTGAAAAAAGCAGATGGTTCAGTGGCGATCGTCAACACATCAAATGCCGAAACCCCACTGACTCACGACGGTGAAACGCCACTACTGACTGTGGACGTTTGGGAGCACGCTTACTACATCGATTATCGTAACGTACGTCCAGACTATCTGGCTGCCTTCTGGAAGCTGGTTAACTGGGACTTCGTCGCGAAAAACTTCGCAGGCTAAGTCAACTGACGACAATAAGCTAAAAGCTAGGAGGCGTTTATCGCCTCCTTTTTTATGCACGCTTGATAGACAGAGATTAAGCGACAAAGAAAATCGGACACAAAAAAGCCGCCAACTCCGTTGACGGCTTGCTACGGTTAGCGCTCGGTGATTAGTCTTGCGCTTTTTCCGACAAGATAATACGCAACGTACGACGCAGAGGCTCTGCCGCGCCCCACAACAGCTGGTCACCCACGGTAAAGGCATTCAGGAAGTCGCCACCCATTGCCAGTTTACGTAAGCGACCTACCGGCACAGACATGGTGCCTGTCACTTTGGCCGGACTCAGATCCGTCATGGTGACATCGCGCTCATTGGGAACCACACTGACCCAATCGTTATGTGACGCAATCATGTCTTCAATTTCATCCATTGGCACCGCTTTTTTCAGCTTAATGGTCAGTGCCTGGCTGTGACAACGCATTGCCCCCACACGGACGCATGTGCCGTCGATAGGGATCGGGTTGTTGTCTAGCCCTAAGATCTTGTTGGTTTCAACCGAGGCTTTCCACTCTTCTTTGCTTTGACCATTGTCACGCTTCACGTCAATCCAAGGGATCAGTGAGCCGGCAAGCGGCACGCCAAAGTTGTCACTTGGGAAGTCGCCTGAGCGCATGGTTTGCGCGACTTTGCGGTCAATGTCTAAAATAGAAGTGGCAGGGCTGGCCAAATCAGTATTAACGGCATCGTTGATCACCCCCATTTGGCTGATCAGCTCTCGCATATGTTTAGCGCCTGAGCCTGACGCGGCTTGGTAAGTCTGGGCGGTCATCCACTCAACCAACCCGTTTTGGTATAAACCACCCAAGCCCATTAGCATCAAACTAACAGTGCAGTTACCACCAACAAAGGTACGCGTGCCTTTATGAATTCCCGCTTGGATTTGTTTGAAGTTAATCGGATCCAAGGTGATGATACTATCATCTGCCATTCGTAGTGATGACGCCGCATCAATCCAATAGCCTTTCCAACCTGATTCACGCAGCTTCGCGTAAACATCGTTGGTGTAGTCTCCGCCTTGGCAGGTGATAATAGCATCGAGGGTTTTTAGCATCTCAATGTCGTAAGCATCTTTTAGGGTACCTGCATCCTTACCGTAGTTCGGTGCGTCGATACCAACCTGAGAGGTACTAAAAAATACAGGTTCGATATGGTCGAAGTCTTTTTCTTCTACCATACGCTGCATCAGCACAGATCCCACCATGCCTCGCCAGCCAACTAAACCTACTCGCATCATAATTTTCACACTCCATGTTGTGTGACCGCCGTTTAAAGCACATTCTTAGTTCGACAGTCAGTGAAAAAACGTTTTTGATACTAACACGTCTTTTCACAGTCGTCAGGTTAGCCCCTTTTTCTGCTCAATTATCCACCATTTTTTAAACCTTCCGTCACGAATACCTAACGTGGTTTAACGTACATACGCCGAAAAACACCGCCTTCATACACATAAAATCCATTAATGAAAAACATATGACTAACCTTAATAAAACAAGATACCAACAAGTCACAGCGACAATTAACCCAGCTCGCGTTTGACTCACATAAGCGACAAAAATGTTTCCCATCTCATTGTTCTGTTAGCTAGAGTATGACGCCTCACAAATGGAACAAAGGATACTGACACACGGACAGTGATGTGAGTTTGGTTGTTGCTAGTTGCATCGCTAAATCGCGCAGGGAGTAGTCGCGCAATCACAGACGATCCACCTTCCGATAATGATATTGATACGTTCGCCATATCGGTTGTCACCGAGTGCGACGTGAAGAAGGTTCAGTTATGACAACACATCAAATTCGATTACCATCCATCGTTCAGGTCATTCTCGCGCTTGGTGCATTTTTGGCGCTCGCGTTTTCGTTTACCGCAAAGCTCGATTTACCTATCCAACTAGCATTGTTTATTGGCTGGTTCGTGATCATGGGCTTGGGACTCAAATTAGGCCATCAATACAAAGATCTTGAGTCAGCAGCGACCAAAGGTATTTCCAACGGTCTTGGGGCGGTGTTAATTCTCCTTTCCGTTGGCGCACTTGTGGGCACCTGGATTGCTGGCGGCATTGTTCCCACTATCATTTACTATGGTCTGAAAGCTATCCATCCTTCTATCTTCCTTTTAGCGACCATGTTGATTTGCTCGTTAACCGCTTTGGCGACAGGAACCTCTTGGGGCGCGGCGGGTACCGCGGGGATTGCAATGATGGGTATTGGCCAAGGCCTTGGGATCCCAGCGCCGATGACAGCGGGTGCGGTGCTATCTGGCTGTTATTTCGGCGACAAAATGTCTCCGCTGTCTGACTCGGTGATCCTGGCTTCATCCATGTCAGGCGTGGAAATTGTCGAGCATATTAAAGGTATGCTTCCAATTGCGCTTATTAGCTACATCATTACCGGCATTTTGTTTACCCTGGTCGGCTGGCACTATGCTGGCAATGTCGATATGAGCCAGGTGGAAATGGTGAAACAAGCGATGCAGGATCAGTTTGTGATCACCCCGATGTCATTTATCCCTGTGCTCATCGTACTCGCGCTGCTCGCCATGCGCCTGCCATCGTTCCCGGTGATTAGCTTTGGCTCATTACTCGGGGTTGTTTGGGCAGTGATGTTGCAAGATATGGCCCCTGTTGCGGCGATTAACACCGCCTGGGCCCCCTTCTCTGTCGCATCAGGGGTGGATTTTATTGATGCTATCCTCAATCGCGGCGGTATGTCGTCCATGCTTGGGTCTGTGGCAGTGATTGTATTTGGTCTCGGTTTTGGTGGCTTACTGGAAAAAGTGGGCGTGCTGCATACTATCGCGAGCCTCTTTGAACGTCGCGTCAACAGTGCTGGAAGCTTGGCCACCTCCACGATCGGCACGGCCTTTATGGGGAATATTTTTGGCTCAGCGATGTATGTATCACTGATCTTAACCCCCAAAATCTGCGCGAAAAACTACGACCGCTTGGGTTATCAGCGCAAGAACTTGTCCCGTAACGCTGAGTTTGGTGGCACGCTGACATCCGGTATGGTGCCTTGGAGTGATAACGGCATCTATATGGCAAGCATCTTAGGGGTCGCTACCTTGTCGTATGCGCCATTTATGTGGCTAAGCTTTGTTTGTATCGCTGTGACTATTGTTACCAGCTACATGGGTTGGTTTGTTGACAAAGTCGATCCAGCACAAGCCGTGCCCACTGATGACGCAACGACCCTAGACGCCGAGCCTGAGCGCGCGTAAAACGCAAATAACACAGTATAGCGAGCGCTTCTCTACGCAACCTAAAGAAAAAGCGGGACACCTGATGGTGTCCCGCTTTTTTATCATACAGATCAAACTGACCCAGCCACGATCAATGGTCTAAACCCTAGTCGTCATCACGGCTCGACAAGCGGCGCTGAAGCTGGTCGCGCAAGTTCGGCGGTGTGCCTTTTATGGTCAGCGTATCTGTCTCTGGATCATAAAAAACACGTTCCCCCAATAACATGGCGTCAAAGTTTACCGACAAGCCACCGCCTGCCCCAACAAACTTGGTGAGCTTTCTCATCGTGGTTCTGTCAGCCGGGAATTGCTCTTCAAGCTCATACCCTTGCTGGTTAGCATACTGATAAAAGTCAGTGCCTTCGGGCGTGGCCGGTAACTCGCCCGCAAGCTCTTTTACCACCACTTCATCGCCGGCTTTAAGCTGATCATTACAATAATCAAAAACTTGCTTGCGGTAGTTGTTCTTTTCCTCCTTGTCGAGACGGGCATCGTCGCAATAGTCTTCTACTGCTTGCATCAGCACCTGGTTTTGCTGCTTACTATCCATCCCCACTTCCGCTTGTAGAAAGTCGAGGAAAAAGTCAGCGACTTTGCGCCCCACGCGACCTTTGATAAAGGAAAGGTAGCGATTTGACTCGGCATCCGTCTCCCAAGTCGATAAGTCAATGCGCGCAGCGATATCCATCTTGCTGACATCGAGATACTCGGTGGCATTCACCTCCAATTCATCGGTAACGCGTAAACTGTGCTTAGACTCGACAACACCGATAAACAGATAATCCGTCGCTAGCGCTCGGTAGTGTGCCATCACCAAGGTGCCGTTATCGGCAAAAGGATATTTTGCGAGTTCGGCACGCAAGCGCTCCACCGCCTTTTCCGACAATGTTTGAAAGTCGAGCTCACCAGTACGATAGGCCTTTAACCACTGCTGGAAGTCACTCTCGGTATCAAACAAAGCAAACCCCTTGCCTGCTTTTGCATGATAAACCCGATGAATGTCTCCCATCAGGTTTTCGGTTTGCTCAGTCAGCGGCAACGGGCCGTCTCGAAGGTGAACGTTAAGCGAATCATCATCTTGCTTAACGATTTGATGCAATATTACGTTAGAAAGCGTGAGGGTCATGATTGAAAAGATTTTCAGTAAGACTAAAGTGTGAGTTATTATACGCTGCTTTGGTTTTAAGAAGAAAAGACGAATTTATGCCTGTAACTTCAAAATATGACGACGAGCAAGTGGAACGTATTATCAACGATGTTGTCAACGTGTTAGAGCAACACGATGCCTCAACGGATTTATCGCTGATGGTGATCGGGAATGTCGCCACCAACATCCTTAATCACAATATCCCTGCCGCCCAACGCCAGGCATTTGCCGACAAGTTTGCCCAGGCATTAATGGCATCTATCGATAAGCAATAATGCATAAAGCAGCAGACGCTACTAAGAGAAGAATTAATTTGTATGGTTGATAGCGGAACATCGTATCGTGACAAAGTATCCCAGCTAATCAGTTGGGGGCATTGGTTTAGCTTTTTTAACATCATTGCCGCTATGTTGCTGGGCACGCGCTACATCAGCCAATCAGGATGGCCTGAAACGCTATTAGGGCAAAGCTACTTAGTGTTCAACTGGGTTGGGCACTTTGGCTTTCTGGTGTTTGCGCTGTATATTCTGATTATTTTCCCGGCCAGTTTTCTTATCCCCTCCCAGCGGTTAATGCGGCTGTTTGCCGTACTGGTTGCCACCGTTGGGATGATGGTGCTGCTGCTTGATATTTACGCTTACCAAACCCTGCACCTTCACCTTAACCCATTGGTGTGGGAGCTGCTGTTAAGTGGCGAAAAAACCGATATGAATGCGCATTGGCAGTACTTGTTTATTGCCGTGCCCGCCATTTTTATCTTAGAGCTGATTATTGCCGAATGGGTGTGGCGCAAACTGCGCAAACTGACGCGCAAGCGTATTGGTATCCCGGTTGCTGCCGCCTTCGCGCTTTGCTTTATCTCTAGCCATCTTATCCATATTTGGGCGGATGCCTTTATCTATAGCCCGGTCACCGCACAACGCTCCACCTTCCCGGTCTCCTATCCGATGACCGCGAAAACCTTTATGGAAAAGTATGGCTTGCTCGACAGGCAAGAGTATCAGCGCTTACGTGAACAACGCGGGCAGGAAACCAGCGAAGTGATTCGCTACCCTCTCAAGCCACTTGCGTTCGCTCCGGATGCCAACAAGTATCAGAAAAACTTACTGATGGTGATGGTAGAGGGGCTACGCGCGGACATGGTAAATCCAGTGACCATGCCTCACCTTCACCAGTTTGCTAACCAAAACCTGTGGTTTAAAAATCACTTTAGCAGCAGCAATGATGACATGGCGGGATTGTTTGGCTTTTTCTATGGCCTACCTGGCAGTTATGCGCAAAGCGCCCGTACCGAGGGGCTGCGTCCGGTACTGATAGAAACCCTCAAACAGCGTGATTATCAACTGGGGCTGTTTAGTGGCGATCATTTCGCCAACCCCATTTATTATCAAAGCATTTTCAGCCAAGCGCTTGAACGCGATAGCCAATCGGATGCACCCGCTTGGCAAGCCGATGCCAATGCCGTCAGCACGATGCAAAATTGGCTGGGAAGTCGCGAAACCGACAAGCCATGGTTTGGTTACCTGGAATTGGCAACCGTGAATGAATATGAGCAAGGTGGTGGCTACCCACAGCCTTTTCAGCCGGCGCTGGATAGTGCCATGGCAGGGGTCGATACCCAGACAAGCTTGGTATTGAAAAACAGTTATAATAACGCCGCACATTATGTTGACGATCAACTTGGCCGCTTGCTTAAGCACCTAGAGCAGTCAGGCCAGTTGGACAACACCGTAGTGATGATCACTGCCAATCACGGGATGGAGTTTAACGAAACCGGGCTCAACAGTTGGGGCTCAAACTCAAACTACAGTCGATATCAGTTACAAGTGCCCATGATTATGCATTGGCCCAACCAAGATGCGGAGCAAATTGAGCACTATAGCAGCCATCTTGATGTCGCTCCTACGCTGATGGAATCCATGCTATCGGTCAGCTCTCCGGCGGAGACGTATAGCAGTGGAACCAACTTGTTCGAGCTTAAAAACCGTCCACGTAAATGGGTGCTCGCTGGCGATAGCCGAGATATCGTGGTGGTGCAACCGCAAAAAACCACCGTGGTGGATAAATTTGGCAACTATAAAGTGTTTGATAAACACTACACGCCGCTGCCAGAAGGGAAACCGCAATTGTCACTGCTGATGCAAGTGATGCATGAACTGAAACGCTTTTATTATCCCGAAGAGCCGTCGTCGTGATAAGAAAAGCGCAGAGGAAAGCGTCACTTCACCTCGCTATGTTGACGCTTTAATAGCCAAACGGTTGAAAAACCGAAAAACAATTCCCCTTGGCAATTGACACCCACCAGGCCGATTCGTAATATAGCGTTTAGTCGGTCTGTAGCGCAGCCTGGTAGCGCACTGTCATGGGGTGTCAGGGGTCGCTGGTTCAAATCCAGTCAGACCGACCACTATTTAAGCCCACCGTTCATCGAACGGTGGGCTTTTTCGTATGTGCGCATAAAGGACAAGTTACTTCGCTTGTCGCCCGACAAACGCCGCAACCACGGTATCGTCGCCAAGTTGGCGAGAAAACACATAGGCACCCGCTTGGGGGATGGCTTGATGCTTGCCTGCACCAATAGCCGGGTGATCTTGCCTAAACTGGCCCACTTTACGCCAATGGTTTAGTAAGTCCGCTTGCATAGCGTTGCGCTGCCATATCATGTCTGAACGAGTGCCTTGATGGAAATCGTCCCCGTAAGGGCCCAAGTCACGTCCGACTTCATCACCATAGAACACTTGTACCGCACCGGGCGCTAGCAACAGTGCATTGGCAGCCCCCCGCTGCATGCTGGCGTCTTTAAAGCGACTGAAAAAGAGCTCAGTATCATGGGAAGACATATAACTTACCGGAATGAAATCGGCCTCTTTTGCCATAGTGTCGGCATATGCTTGATAAGTGTCTTGCATTTCACTGAGGCAATACGCTCCCTTGTCCATCTGCTTTTGCAAATCGAAATTAATCAGCGCATCAAAGCCTTGGTCAAAATACGGGCTGCGATAAGCACGGTGGCCCCATACCTCTCCCATCATCCAAAACGGCTCTCCCGTTTTGTCATGTTCACGCCGCCACGTCTCTAACGCCGCCGAGGCTTGCGATTTCAATGCTCGCCAAACCTCGCCATCGACATGCTTGACCGTATCCACCCGAAAACCATCAATACCGAAACGCTCTACCCATTGGGTTTGCCATTCAAGTAAGTAATCACTCACGGTATAGTTATCGCGCGCTTCAACACGGGTACCTGGGTTGTTGAGTAGCCATTGCGGTGGCGTCACTAGCTGATCGGATTCCGTTTTAAAATCCGGTAGCCCTGCTAGTGTCAGGGTTTTATCACTGCTGCCGGGCTGATCATAACCAGGTAACCCAGCTCGCACCCAGTCTTTGCCCCACCACTGGTGCCAGTGGGTGCTCTTGTAGTCAATTGCCTGATGGAAGTCATGCCAACTTTGCCCCTTATCGGGCTGCCAATCTTGCCACCTTTCTGGCAAGTCAGCGTCATTGACGACATTAATCCCGTCTTGCTGTAAGTCCGCCAGCGTGGCATAACCTGGGTGGTTGACCACAGCGTCAAGAAACACTTTTAGGCCGCGCTGGTGCGCTTCATCCACCAGGGTTTTGAGCACGGCGTCATCACCAAAGTTGTTGTCTACTTGGGTAAAGTCACGTGACCAGTAACCGTGGTAGGCATAAAAAGGAAAACTACCTTTGCTTCCGCCTCCAACAAAGCCATGGACTTGCTCGACAATCGGCGATAACCAGATCACATCTGTGCCGAGCGACTGGATATAATCCAGTTTATCGATTACCCCTTGCAGATCCCCACCATGAAAAGTGCCGATGTTCCGTGCATCATCTTGATGACGCCCATAACTGTGATCGTTGCTCGGATCGCCATTGTTAAACCTGTCTACCATCACAAAATAGATATTGGCATTCCGGTAACTAAACGTAGAAGAAGGCGCGTCAACGGGGGCCAATAACACCAAGCCACCGCTGTTCGCTGCCGGCGTCAGTGTGACACGTTGATCTTTTACACTCACCACTTGGCCACTGAGCGCCTCTTTTAGCTGGGTACCTTCAGCAAAGCTATCGCCAAGTTGCAGAGTGACAGGCCCGCCTTGATACTGCTGGCATTGCACATCCGGCAAAGGCCGTTTAAAGGTGGAGGCCGTCTTTTTCGGCTCACGTTTTACGCGTAATGTGCGTGTATCTGATTGATAATAAAAGCCATAGTCACCAGCAAAACGAATAGTGAGATCAAAGGTGCTGGCAGTGTCGCACTTAAGCGGTATCGGCGTATTAAACTTAGCCTTCGAGGGGGTATTCGCTTGGCACTCACCGTCAACACCGTCCACCGTGACTTGGTACGTGTTTTTTCCCAATGCGAAGACCGCAGGTGCGTCTGCGCTGAGTGGCTTATCGGCTTGTGTGGTTGAGGTGGTCACCGTGATATGAGGAGAGGCTGCGGCTGTCATTGAAAGCGAAGCGGCTATCGCGATAGCGAGCCGCTGCCAAGTAAATACAGGGGTCATGATCGTACTCCTTGCGATTTTCTTATAGGATAAAAAACCCGCAAGCGGTTGACATCATTCCCGCTTCTGCGCCCTAAAACTGTGAGCGATGACCATCAAAGGATGAGCCTAATCCATCATCCATTGCTCGCTTTATTGGCAACAGCATGGTGAAACATCAATCATTCTCCACCCCCAAAAGCTCGCCAATATCGGCAGCAGGAGCTGGACGACGATATAAATAACCTTGTCCAAAGGTGCAGCCTAGCTCATGCAGTATGGTCTGTTGATGTAGCGTTTCAATCCCTTCCGCCACCACGCCAATCCCCAAGCTATCTGCCATCGCAATCATTGCTGAAACAATGGCAACCTCTTCTTCATCGGGCGACTGGCTTTGAATATCTTTGATAAAGTGACGGTCAATTTTTAGTTTCGAGATCGGATAACGTTTTAGGTACGCCATCGAAGAATAGCCCGTACCAAAGTCATCAATTGCTATCCCAACCCCCTTTTCACGCGGCTGTTCGAGAACACGTAACGCATTGGCTTGATTTTCGATCAAAGTGTTTTCCGTGATCTCCAGCTCTAAAAAGCGTGGATCTGCGCCAGTTTGCTCTAATGCCTCGGCTACCACTTGGGTAAAAGTAACATCCGCGAGATTGCGCGGCGAAATGTTCACGGCCATGGAGATCAGCGCCCCCGCATCATGCCACGCTTTTAATTGGCGACAGCCGGTTTCCACCACCCATCGGGTAATATCATGAATGATTGAGCGCTCTTCAGCGACCTCGATAAAATGAAGGGGAGACAGCAAGCCGCGTTCAGGATGATGCCAACGCAGTAATGCCTCGACACCTACAATTTGCCCTGTCACCAGATCCACTTGCGGCTGATAAAAGAGCGCTAGCTCTTCATTTTGCACGCATTGTCGCAACTCCACCGCTAAACGTAGCTTGTGGTTGGCATCAATGGTTAATGCATCATCATAGAACGCATAAGTATTGCGGCCCGACTTTTTGGCATGATACATGGCCGAATCGGCGAACGTGAGGAGCTCTTCGGTACTCGACGTATCGTCTGGGTATTGCGCAATACCAATACTTACCCCAATTTGCGCATCAATGCCGCCGTCGAGGACAAACAAGCGGTTCATGGCGTGGATCACGTCTTCCGACAAGCGAATGCAAGCTGCGTTATCAGTATGAATCAAGCGCAGGATGACAAACTCGTCGCCCCCCAAACGCGCCAAAGTGTCACCCTCAGCAAGCAAGCCATGTAAGCGCTCACTGACCAACTTCAACAACTCATCGCCCACCGCGTGGCCATGGCTGTCATTGACGAACTTAAACTGGTCAAGGTCCAGAAACATCAAGGCTATCTGATTGCGCTGAACCGACTGCATGCTCATCGCTTGACGAACCCGGGACGTTAACAACAGACGATTTGGCAGCCCGGTTAACGAATCATAATGGGCTAAATCAATCAGTTTTTTCTCTGAATCTTTAAGCTTGGTGATATCCGAGAACACCCCAATATAATTAACCACATTATCAGCCTCATCTTTCACCACGCTGATAGAGAGTCGCTGGGGGTACACTACGCCATCTTTGCGTCGATTCCATATTTCGCCTTTCCACCGCCCGTGGTCGACAATTTGCTGCCACATTTCAGTGAAGAACGATTTGTCATGGCGACCAGAGTTCAAAATGGCCGGCGTGGCACCAATGACCTCGCTTTCTTGATAGCCAGTAATGGCACTGAACCCGCCATTCACTGCGACAATTTTCCCTTCCGCATCGGTAATCAGCACCCCTTCACTGGACTGCTCGAAAATTTTTGCATTGAGCATTAGCTTTCTTTCTACTTCAAGACGTTCTGACACATCATGAATCACAGAAAAAAGCAGCTTGGCATGGCCAATGGTAATCGGTGAAGAATGGACTTCCACTTGCCGCACCTCACCACTTTTAAGCCGATGCGAGAAGATAAAACAGTTTTTCGCACGCTGTTGCGCCTGCGAGAGGCTTTCTTTAAGGGTATTACCGGTTTGAGTATTGATATCACTGATCCGCATCGACGTCAGTGAGGCATGGTCATAGCCATAAAACTGCTGCGCACTGTCATTGGCATCAAGAATATCGCCCGTTTTCGCATCGAGGAGCATCATCACAGCGTCGTGACGTTTAAAAATGCTTCTGAAGCGGTAGCTATCATCCACCACTCGCCCTATCGATTGGGCAAAGCTGCGCCCCGCGTTGTAACGGCCATAAAGCCCTCCCAGCCAAAAAAGCAAAATAATCGTACCGACAACCCACACCGAGGGGTGAGGATGTAGCCCTTTCCACCCCGACTGAGGCACTCCCAGTAAACGCCAATCCCCCGACGGCAAATTGACCGTGACCGTCTCAGGCGACTGGCTCAGTACCGACGTGTCACCATAAACCGTGGTAAATAGTTGCTCAGATTCGCGTTTTTCCTGTAATACCGCACGGACAGGATAGTTTTCTCCTTGCTTAAAACTGGCGGAGAACAAACTATCGATATCTAACACCGTAGATAACACCCCCCAAGGCAGACCGGTGTTTTGGTTGACTATCGACTGCCTGGCAATCAACGCTGTCCCACCTTGTATGAGCTCAACAGGTCCGGATATAACAGGCTGTCTTGAGGCATAAGCCGCACGAACGCTCTCTAGTTGTTCGGGAATATCATGATAATGGGTGCCCAATAAGGAGGACTCTAACGTGTTAGGGTAAACGTGGCTGATCACCCAGTTTCGCGCCGCGCCAAAATTAAGAATATAGGGCGTTTTACCTCTAAGCTGGCCGGCAAAGCGGGAAAATTCATCCTGGTCAAGCTCAGGGTTCAAGCTGATATAGGTGGCAAGTCCGTGACTTAAATCCAAATTCTGTGTCACTTTCAGCTCAATACGAGAGCGATAGGCCAGCAGCGCCCGTTGCACCTCTTTCACTTCTTGATCATGCGCTTGTTGGTACAGCCAAAACTCCACTGAGGCCACAGAGAAAGCAAAGACCAAAATGGAAATAAGCACATTATAAACAAACCCCACTCGCGCGGAGCGGCGTGCAACTTTATCAAGCGCTGAAGGAACAGCTTGCTGCATGACGTGATATAACCTTATTTCGCGCGGCTAGCGGAGCGAAAAATAACCAAATTTCAGATGTAGCTCGTGATTATAAAGGGCGTGAACAGATTCGCCAGTATTACTACTAGGTTTCACAACATCGCGCATAAACAGTATGCTTAAAGTGGTTTTGCTATCAAGCGGTTACACCACTCATCAGGCGTAGCCAAAATCACACGCAGCGATTCCAGACAAGGAGCGTACATGGCAATCACCATAGAGTATGGCCTGCTACTGGTCAGTTTGGGGCTTGTCGCCGGGATAATTAATACATTGGCAGGCGGCGGCTCTAACTTAACCTTACCCGCCTTGATGGTGATGGGCATGCCGGCTGATGTCGCCAATGCCACCAATCGCGTGGCAGTGTGGTTACAATGTGCTTCAGGCATGGCGGGCTTTCGCCAGCACAATAAACTCGACACCCAAGATATTATCCCTGTTTTAGTCCCTAACTTAGTCGGCGGGTTATGCGGTGCTTTAGCGGCTGCGTGGCTGCCGGCAAGCTGGGTAAAACCCTTGTTGCTTGGCACCTTGCTAACCATGACGCTGGTGATGCTTATCAAGCCGGCGACGTTTGGTTCTCCCGAAGGCACGCCTATCAAAAAAGTCTCGTCAACTCCCTCTGCCTGGCTGGGCTTATTACTCGCAGGGTTTTATGGTGGCTTCGTGCAAGCCGGGGTCGGATTTGTGTTGTTGGCAGCCCTGTGTGGTACGCTTAACTACGATCTAGTCCGCGGTAATGCTCTGAAACTGGCTTGTACACTCGCTTTCACCACCTTGTCCTTAATCGTGTTTATCGCTGATGATCTTGTGCGCTGGGTGCCAGGGCTGATTTTAGCCGTTGGCACCATGTTGGGCGCTCGAGTGGCCGTTCGCTTTGCCATTTCAGCTAACCCCAAGGTGCTTAAAGGCTTCCTGTTTGTGATGACACTGGTTGGCTGTATTGCCGCTTATGCGTTCTAACATCTCACCTTGTATGTTTGCTCGCCGCATACTTCACGTGCAAGTTGTCGCCACCCTGGTGGTAATATGGCGTACCGCACCAACAACATTATTTTGCGGTTTTGCGTCTCGCTTTCGTGG
The DNA here is from genome assembly GCF_001995985.1 of Salinivibrio sharmensis. Taxonomy (GTDB): domain Bacteria; phylum Pseudomonadota; class Gammaproteobacteria; order Enterobacterales; family Vibrionaceae; genus Salinivibrio; species Salinivibrio sharmensis. The sequence continues at coordinate 79,610 of NZ_MUFC01000003.1, forward strand.
TACGCGTTGATGTCGCGGTTGACGTTGGATTAGCCGCCGGCTTTGCTTTCGCTGTCCGCTTTCGGTATCCGGACGTGCTCCGCCCTTTACGTGCGAACGATTTAGTAGGGGCGGCGGGCAAATCGCTTAACGACGCCGGCGGTGGCGATGTCTTCACGGTTTCAATTAAGCCTGTCACTTGTGCCGTTAACCCTTGCATAAAGGGATGATAGGCGCACTGACGATCCGCCATATCTTGCAGTTGTCGCTCCCAATCCGCGGTCATATCTGGATAGGTGGCACTGTCTGGCAACGCCGCGATGAGCCCTTTACCACTGGCGCTGGCGTGCAATGTTTTCCCTTGTCGCGTTAATAAGCCACGTTTCACCAATAACTCAATGATACCGGCACGGGTTGCTTCGGTGCCTAAACCGTCGGTCTCACGCAATATCTCTTTCAACGCTTTGTTTTGCACGTAGCGACCAATCCCGGTCATTGCCTGCAACAAGGTAGATTCCGTAAACGCTGCCGGCGGCTCTGTCATACAGTCTTTTATATCGCCTCGCTCACACCGTCTTTGCTCGCCCTTTTCCATTAGCGGCAGCGGGGCTGCGTCGCTGTCTGCGGTGTTATTTGTCGGCAACAAAGCACGCCAGCCAGCGTGTGTCAGCACCTTCCCTTTAGCAATAAAACATCCGCCTGCGATATCAAAGATGAGCTTCCCTTCCGCGTACTCAGCGGCCGGGTAAAACTGCATCACGTATTGGCGCGCGATGAGCTGATAGATCTTGGCTTCATCGGCTGACAAGCTTGCTGGTGCAACTTTTGCCGTGGGAATAATTGCATGGTGAGCCCCTACTTTACTGTCGTTCCATGCCTTCCCTTTACGCTTGGTGTCAGCCCCCTCACATGCTTGGCCAAGCGCCTCACAACCTTGCTTAATGGCACCGAGTATCTTATTCGCCTCGGCGAAATGGCCTTTGGGCAAATAGCGACAGTCTGAGCGTGGGTAAGTGATCAGTTTGTGGCGTTCGTAAAGCTGCTGGCACACATCCAGTGCTTTTTGTGCACTAAAACCAAATCGCTTTGAGGCATCAATTTGCAGTGCGGACAAGTTGTACGGTAACGGCGCGGCCTGTTTGCGTTGTTGACGCTCCGCTTCAGTGACGGTCGCTGTTTGTCCTGCGATGCGTTGTGCGACGTTTTCTGCCAAGGGGCGAGACAGCACGCGACCCTGTTCATCTTGCCACTTTGCGCACGCTTCACTGGGCTGCCAGCGTGCCCGTATCTCACCTTCTGGATAGGCAATGATTGCATCTAATTGAAAGTACGGGTGTGGCACAAAGCTGTCTATTGCCTGATCACGGCGCACCACCAGCCCTAACACTGGCGTTTGCACGCGTCCGACCGACAACACCCCTTGGTAGCCAGCCTGTTTGCCCAATAACGTATAAGCACGGGACAGGTTCATGCCATACAGCCAATCAGCTCTCGAACGCGCCAACGCGGACACCGAAAGAGGCATGTATGCTTTGTTATCTTGCAGTTGCGCAAGGGCTTTCTTCACCGCAGAGAGGTTTAAATCACTGATTAAAAGGCGCTTAATGTTGGCTTTTTTATTGGCACTGACCTTTGCGTAGTCAATCACTTCATCAACCAGTAACTGCCCCTCTCGATCGGGGTCGCCTGCATGAACCAGTTGGTCAAATTGCTTGATCAGTTTTTTGACAACAGCAAGTTGCCCGGCTGCCGCTTTGCGGGGACGAAGTTGCCATTGCTCAGGTACGATAGGCAGATCGGCAAGATCCCATTTTTTATAACGGCTGTCATAGGCGTCCGGCTCAACCTGCTCGAGCAAATGGCCGATACACCAAGTCACCACGTCGCCTTGTGCGGTCTCGATGTAGCCTTTTTGGTTTTTATGCGGTTTAGGCAGCCCTGCCGCAATTGCGCGCCCAAGGCTGGGTTTTTCCGCTATGAATAATCGTGCCATGACAAAGCCTTTTTACTGTCTCTGGCGCATGGTATGCAAAGGCCGATCGAGGCGCAATAAAAAACCTGTACATATGCACAGGTTTTTCGAGGTGAACGCGATTTATCCTAATTTACAGGTAGGTCACAAACTTACTGGTATCTCGCTTCGGAGCATTGGCTGGGGCGCAATCAGGCGTCCCTAAGTACAAAAAGCCCACAATCTGATCGTCACCTTCTACCGACAGTGCTTCACGCACTGCAGGGTGATAGGCAAATGCCCCCGTACGCCAAAATCCTTGGAAGCCTTGTGCCACCGCTGCCATCTGCATCGCTTGCGTGGCGCAACCCGCAGAGATATGTTGCTCAATGGTTGGTACCTTATCGTGCGGACGCGTGCGCGCAATCACTGCCACCACCATAGGCGCTCGAAACGGGGCGTTACGCGCTTTTTCAATCGCCGCCTCATCCGCGCCATTTGTTTGTGCGGCCTCAGCAAGAATGGTGGAAAGCCGGGTAAGGCCCTCACCTTCGCAGATCACAAATTGCCACGGTGTTAACGCGCCGTGGTCAGGGGCGCGTAAGCCTGCTTGAATAATGTTTTCAAGCGCCTCGCCACTCGGGGCAGGCGCGGCGAGACGCGGTATCGAGCGGCGCTGTAAGAGCAAATCAAGTGCATCCATGACTTATCCTTTTTACCGTTAAACGGCCATGTATAGTTTATTTACCACAGGTTAACACAGCCGTGAACGGATAAAATCGTGCAAATCGTATGGGTTAAAGCGCCAACGCCGTTTCAATCCCTTGGCGGATCGCTCGCTTCGCATCCAACTCGCCAGCATGCTCTGCCCCACCAATTAAGTGATATGACAAATTGGCTTCTTTCAACTGCTCAGCGAGCTGGTTGACGGACTCTTGCCCAGCACACAAGATAATTTCAGTGGCAGGAATCAAGTGCGCCTCATCTTTGATACTGACGTGCAGCCCCTCATCATCAATTTTGTGATACGTCACGCCACCACAAAGGTTCACACCACGTTTTTGCAAGGTTTTACGATGGATCCAACCGGTGGTTTTACCCGGCCCTTTGCCAACTCGGCCCTCGCGGCGCTGTAGCACCCACACCTGCTTATCGCTGTGACTATCGTGACCAGGATACAAGCCGCCTTCGTGGCTTATGGTTTTATCGATGCCCCATTCATTTAGCCAATCATCCAGGCTTTGATCCTTGGGCTCGGTGATCATGGTGGCAACATCGACCCCAATGCCTCCTGCGCCAATGATGGCAACATGGCTGCCAAGGGCTGGCTTCTCGCGAATAAAGGTTTGGTAGTCAATCACCTTTGGATGCTCGATACCTTCAATGGCAGGACGACGTGGTTTGACCCCTGTTGCCACGACAACCTCATCAAATGCACGCAGTGTATCCACATCCACTGTTTGATTGAATTTGACCGTCACCCCCGCTTTTTCCAACCTTCGAAGGTAATAGCGAATCGTTTCTTTAAACTCTTCTTTTCCTGGAATCGTCATCGCCAAATTAAATTGCCCGCCTAGACGATCCGACTTTTCGAATAAGGTGACATCGTGGCCACGCTCGGCCGCTTCAGTGGCACAGCTAATCCCCGCCATTCCCCCACCTATGACGGCTACTTGTTTAACTTGCCGGACAGGCGTGGCGATCAGTTCGGTTTCATAACAGGCTTTCGGGTTCACCAAGCAACTTGCCCGTTTTCCTTTAAACACGTGATCAAGACAGGCTTGGTTACAAGCAATACAGGTATTAATATCATCCGGCTGCCCCGCCTTAGCTTTGGCAACAAACTCAGCATCAGCCAAAAATGGTCGCGCCATCGACACCATGTCCGCTTGCCCGCTTGCCAAAATCGACTCGGCGACCTCCGGCGTGTTAATTCGGTTGCAAGTGACCAGGGGCACCGATACCTCACCTTTTAGTTTTTCCGTCACCCAGCTAAATGCACCGCGCGGCACCTGGGTGGCGATAGTAGGAATACGAGCTTCATGCCAGCCGATGCCTGTATTAATGATGGTGACGCCGGCTTGTTCAAGGCCCTTCGCTAAAGCAATCACATCCTCGAACGTGTTGCCTTGTTCAACCAAGTCCAGCATCGATAGGCGGAATATCACAATAAAGTCATCGCCAGCAGCCTGACGAACCGCGCGCATGACTTCAACGGCAAAGCGCATGCGATTTTCAACCGCCCCGCCCCATTGGTCATACCGGCGGTTAGCACGATGACAGAAAAACTGATTAATGAGATAACCTTCCGATCCCATAATCTCAACGCCATCATAACCCGCTTCACGGGCGAGTGCGGCACTGCGACCAAAGGCTTTAATGGTTCGCCAAATTGCCCGCTCGCTCATTTCAAACGGTGTAAACTTGCTGATAGGTGCACGAATGGCAGAGGCACTTTGCGCGAAAGGGTGAAAGGCATAACGCCCTGCATGTAATAATTGCAATGCGATTTTACCACCATGGGCATGGACGGCTTCAGTTATCGCCCGATGGGCGCGTGCAGCGCGTCCCGAACTAAATTGAGCACTAAACGGCGTTAAACGCCCGCGGAAGTTGGGTGAGAACCCGCCGGTTACAATCAGCCCTACATCGCCCTTCGCTCGTTCTGCGTAAAAAGCCGCCAGTTTTTTAAAACCATCGTTCGCTTCTTCAAGTCCAGTATGCATCGAGCCCATCAGTACGCGATTTTTTAGGGTGGTGAACCCCAGATCGAGTGGGGCTAGCATGTTGGGATAAGGGTGCTGTTCCATCGCTTGCTCACTTATTATTTGTGGTCTGACCAGACTATAGCCTTGTTGCACACGTGATTTCAAACATTCGTTTACAATCTGGCAACATGGTGTCGCGATTTATGATCTGGGTAGGACTTTCACCCAGTAATACTGGTTATCCACAACCGTTTAGCACCTATCGCTCTTGGCTCTTATCAGCTAGGATATCAACGACATGCACCGATGGACTCAAGTATGAAAAAACTGTTCCGCTTTATTGCATCCCTTTTTAAATGGCTGTGGCGTGCGCTAAGTTTCGCACGGCAGCTTTTGTTGAACGTCATTTTTATCGGCGTCATCGTCGCCATCTACTTGGCGATCACATCAGATACACCCTTGACGCCAAAGGACGCTGAGTCGGTCAAGGTCGCTCAATCTGAGCCCGAACCACGTGCCCTTTTACTCAATATTGACGGTCCGATTGTCGAGCAGCGTCAGCGACTTAGCCCAATTGATACCTTATCACGCAACGCGCTAGGCCAGCCGATTGAAACAGAAAATGTGCTGTTTGATATCGTCGACACCGTGCGCCATGCCGCCTCCGACGAGCAAATCAACGGCCTGGTATTAAGCTTGGGTGATATGCCGTCTACCAGCTTGACCAAGCTGAGGTATATCGCCAAAGCCATCAATACCTTTAAAGAGAGCGGCAAACCCGTCATCGCCATCGGCGGAACCTATAGCCAAAGCCAATACTATTTAGCCAGCTATGCCGATGAAGTGTTGATGTCACCAGATGGCATGGTGATGCTGCAAGGCTACGGCAGCTATAACCTGTATTGGAAAGATCTGCTCGATAAGTTGGATGTCTCTACCCATGTGTTCCGCGTGGGAACGTATAAATCGTTTGTCGAGCCTTATACGCGTAATAATATGTCTGATGCTGCCCGCGAGGCGAATCAAGCTTGGCTCTCTCAGCTGTGGGACGCGTATGTCGGTGATGTCGCCGAGAACCGCGGCATCCAAGCGGATATGCTCTCGCCTAGTGCTGAGCAATTGCTCACACGATTACGCCGCTTCGAGGGGGACTTCGCCGCGTTGTCTAAAGATGTGGGGATCGTCGATCAGTTAATGACGCGCCAGCAAATCCGTCGCTATCTCGCTGAAAAATTCGGGAGCGATGGCAAAGACAGCTTTGAGTACACAGGTTATTACGATTACCTGCCGAAGATACAAAATAGCTTTAGCTTGCCGGGCGACAATAACATTGCTGTCGTCGTCGCCAGCGGCCCCATCATGGACGGGCAACAACGTCCGGGTACGGTGGGTGGTGATACCACTGCGGCCTTACTTCGCGATGCACGCCTAGACCGCAGTGTTAAAGCTGTGGTGCTACGTGTTGATAGCCCGGGTGGCAGCGCTTTCGCCTCTGAAGTGATTCGCAATGAAGTGGATGCATTGCGAGAGGCCGGCAAACCTGTGGTGGTGTCGATGTCGAGCGTGGCCGCCTCGGGTGGGTATTGGCTATCAGCCAGCGCCGACCAAATCATTGCTCAACCTACCACGATCACCGGCTCCATTGGCATCTTTAGCCTGTTCACCACCTTTGAGAACACGCTCGATGATTTGGGTGTTCAGTCGGATGGTGTGGGCACCACGCCGTTTGCCGGTGTGGGGCTGACTCGCGCGCTCCCTGACGAGGTAGGAGACATCATGCAACTCGGCATCGAGCACGGTTACCACCGCTTCCTCTCCGTTGTCAGCAACCACCGTAACATGTCGATGGAACAAGCCGATCAGGTCGCGCAAGGCCGCGTTTGGACGGGACAAGACGCATTGAATCTCGGCTTAGTAGATAAGTTGGGTGACTTTGACGATGCGGTATCAACCGCTGCCGAGCTCGCTGGCATTGAGGACTACCAGCTCGATTGGATGCAACAGCCACTCACTCCCTTTGAGCAGTTTATTAACGACATGCTCGGACAAAGTGCGAGCGTGCTTGGCAAAACGGTCCAGGCGAATATGCCATCGATAGCTCAACAACTGGCGTCCTCACCACAGTGGCAGTCACTGACCTTATTGGAGAAATTCAATGACCCTCAAGGCCGTTACTTGTTCTGTTTGAACTGTCAATACCAATAAAATCGACTGGCCCTGACCATACAGTCAGGGCTTTTTCCTGTTTTTCTTCTATTCTGTGTGCCGCTCGGTGTTATCGATGCAACCGTTACATGTATACTGTGCTCACGCTCATTTAATGCAGATTTGACATGATGGAACGTAAACACATTTATATCGCTTACACCGGTGGCACGATCGGTATGCAAAAGTCCGATCATGGGTATGTCCCTGTGTCTGGTTTTCTGCAACAACAGTTGGAGAAAATGCCCGAATTCCATCGTCCAGAAATGCCGCTTTTTACTATTCATGAGTACGAACCACTCATTGATTCATCGGATATGACGCCAACGGATTGGCAACGGATTGCGGACGATATTGGCGAAAATTATCACAAATATGATGGCTTTGTGATCTTACATGGCACCGACACCATGGCTTACACCGCGTCAGCCCTGTCGTTCATGCTTGAAAACTTAGAAAAGCCAGTGATCGTGACCGGCTCGCAAATTCCAATCGCAGAGTTGCGCTCAGACGGGCAAGCCAACCTATTAAATGCACTTCATATTGCGGCCAATTACCCGGTAAATGAAGTCACCTTGTTCTTCAATAACCAGTTATTACGTGGCAATCGCAGTACCAAATCCCATGCCGATGGCTTTAATGCCTTTACCTCGCCCAACCTACCCGCGCTGCTTGAAGCCGGCATTCATATCGAGGTAAAAGCAGACAAGCTCAATCAACCCTCAGCAGGCCCTTTTAAAGTGCATACCATTAATGATCAGCCGGTTGCAGTGATCATGATGTACCCCGGCATCTCACCGGATGTGGTAAGAAACGCACTTAAGCAGCCAGTGAATGCCATGATTTTGTTAACCTTTGGGGTGGGCAACGCGCCCCAACAGCCCGATCTGCTGGACTTGCTTAAACAAGCCACCGACCGAGGTGTTTTGGTGCTTAACTTGACCCAATGTTTGGCAGGACGCGTGAATATGGGCGGTTATGCGACGGGCTGTGCATTAGCAGACGCCGGCGTATTAAGCGGTTACGACATGACCCCTGAGGCGGCGTTGGCCAAGCTTCACTTCTTGCTGAGCCAATCCCTGCCATTTGAGACCCTACGTACCTTGGTACAAAAAGACCTCCGCGGTGAGCTCAGTTATTACTAGCTTGTTACTATTTCACGAATCTTTCAGTGTGTGACGCCGGCAAGGTTGCCGGCGTTTTTATTTGCTAACGTATACGAGAGGGCAATCATACTGTTGGTAGTCATTAAAAGGAGCGCATTATGAGGGTATTACATGGTGACTCGCTGTCGCCCCATACGCGAAAGATCGCACTGGCGCTGAGATTGAAGTATTTAGACTATCAACTCGCCCCCACCTCCCCTTTCGAGGCACACGAGCGAGTTATTCACCACCCGCCCATGCAAACCGTGGTCGCCCTGTCCGATGAGGCGCAAACCATTTACCAAGACACTGTGATTACCGCCTACTTGGATGATGCGTACCCAGATCCACTCCTATATCCAGGTAATGCCGCCTATCGCGCCGAGCTCCGCTGGATTGAATGGTTCTGCCGCTACCAGCTTGACCCGTTAATCACGGATACGCTGTTCTACCAGCGCGTGGTACGTGGCCATATTTTAGACAAAGACGTTGATCACCAAGCCGTGAACCATGCGCTACAAACCTTGCCCGCTTATTGCCATTACTTGGGTGACCGTGTCGAAGCACTGCCTACACAGACGATAACGATCGCCAGTATCAGCATATGGAGTCTCTTCCGTTGCGCCAAAATGGCCGGTTTGGTGCTCGACGATCGGTTTTCAGCACTCAACCAATATCTTGACGCACTCGAGCAACACCCTATGCTCAACAGTTACGCGCAAGAAGAAAACCATCAGCTAACGCCGTTTTTTGCCAGCCCGATCAGTTTAGCCACCACTTCAGTGCTACCCCCTCATCGGTAACACCAAGACGCAAGGACTTGGTTTCGGATTGATGGCTAGTGCTTGGTCTCATCACTTTGTGTGGCGATATCAATCCGAGCTTCATCTGGGCGCGCAAACTCGCGTTTGAGTTCAGCTTTCGACTTCCACGTCACATTGCCGCCTTTCGCGACGGTCATGTGTTGGGGTTGGCTATTGTGACGCGATTGATAAAGCATAACCGCTTGTAACGCTTGGTCACGCTGGGCTTGGTTCAACGTCGTGCCGTCCGGCCATTTGCCCGTCTCTACGGCATAACATAACCGATCATATACTTCAGGCGTCATTGCCTTTAACACTTGTTCAATATCCATGATTACCTCTTGGCGATCCTCATTGGGCTATTATGCCTGAACTTGGTAGGTGGACGGCATGCTTGGTTCAGTGCGCTGTATCACGCTTTAGGCCATCAACTACACTAAAAGATCACGTATACTCATCGCAACTGACTCAGGATACGATAAACCATGGATTTACGATTACTCACGCGTTATTTTTACCCGTTGGGTCTGATTGCGAGCTTACTGCTACTCGCCGGCTGTGAAGGTGAACCCACCACGAATCAAGTCTGCGAAACTCACCCAGAGCTATGTGCAGGACTAAACACCGGTGATGGGCAATGCCGATTTGAACGCTCCGATTTGATTTTCGATCGCTTATCTGTCTATCAAAACCCCAGTGATTTGAATAAGCTTGCCGAGCTTAAACAAACCAAAGTCTACCTGCGCTGTATGGAACTGGTTGCGGAAATAGAGCCCACTACCCTAAAAGAGCGCAAAACCAAGCGTACCGAGGCGGTATATCACGCTTACGACGCCATTGAGCGCTTAGAAGGAGAGCTGAAAGAATCTTACCAACCGCCCGTGATTTACTATCGCTGGTCGCAAGGCGATAACAGTGCGTTACCACAGTTTTTAAAGCTAGAGGGAACACGCCACCTCGAAACGCCACAATTGCAGCTGGGACTTGCCACCTATTATGTGTCACGCAACAAAGCGAAAACGGTGGAGATCCTACTCCATGCGTTAGAACTTTATGACGGTGACAATGACACGGTCCGCAAAGAGGTGATCCCAGAGGCGATAAAATCTCTGGCAACCACTAACCATGCATTGAAACGCTTCGAACATGCTTATTTATGGGCAAAAGTGGGGGAAAGTTACAACCTTCCGATCGCACGCGCTGATCGCCTCGCTCGACTCTATCCATTGACAGAACAGCAGCAAGAGTCGCTACAACGCCTTGCGTTTGAGATCGCGGCCGCCATCGGAGACGGTGAGTTCGAAGCCACCTTGCTACAAGCTATCGATACAGAGACTCAAGCCTCCTCGTAAACAAGTCACCTCAACACTTCCGTGCGGCTCTTGTACCCGCGAGCTGCACGGATAGCGCCACCTTCATTCCTGTCCATCGCTTGTCATACCAGTTTAACTTTCACGATCGCGGTTCTACTTCTACGCTAACAATTACCAGCAGTCGCTCCGTGTTTGTAGCCAACGCTTAAATCGCTCGCGGTTAAAGCGCATACAGACATGGCCGCAAGGGAGCCAAATGTTTAGGCGATGTAAAAAAAATCCGTACTTTTTTTTGACTTTAAACAATTTTGGCTGCGATTACCCTTGCATGGCGGGGTCCTATTCTGTAATTTTACTACCAGTTTCATCTCACTAGAAATTAAGTTGTGGAGCAACATAATGACTATCAAAGTAGGTATTAACGGTTTTGGCCGTATCGGCCGTTTCGTATTCCGTGCATCTGTCGAGCGTAACGACATCGACGTAGTCGCAATCAACGATCTTATCGACGTTGAGTATATGGCTTACATGCTGAAGTACGATTCAACCCACGGTCGCTTCAACGGTACTGTTGAAGTAGAAGGTGGCAACCTAATCGTTAACGGCAAAACTGTACGCGTAACTGCAGAGCGCAACCCAGCAGACCTTAAGTGGGATGAAGCTGGCGTTGACGTTGTTGCAGAAGCAACCGGTATCTTCCTAACTGACGAAACAGCACGTCAACACATCCAAGCGGGTGCGAAGAAAGTTGTTCTAACTGGCCCATCTAAAGACGCAACGCCAATGTTCGTTATGGGTGTTAACCACAACGACTATGCAGGTCAAGACATCGTATCTAACGCTTCTTGCACCACTAACTGCCTGGCGCCAATCGCAAAAGTACTGAACGACAAGTTTGGTGTTGAGTCTGGCCTGATGACCACTGTTCACGCAACCACTGCAACGCAGAAAACCGTTGACGGCCCTTCTGCGAAAGACTGGCGCGGTGGCCGTGGTGCGTCTCAGAACATCATCCCATCTTCAACTGGCGCAGCGAAAGCCGTTGGTAAAGTATTGCCAGAGCTTAATGGCAAACTGACTGGTATGGCGTTCCGCGTACCAACTGCCAACGTTTCTGTTGTTGACCTGACTGTAAACCTTGAAAAAGCAGCGTCTTACGAGCAAATCTGTGCGGCGATGAAAGAAGCGTCTGAAGGTGAGCTGAAAGGTGTTCTAGGTTACACTGAAGATGCAGTTGTTTCTCAAGATTTCATCGGCGAAGTACAAACGTCTGTATTCGATGCTAAAGCAGGTATCGCACTGACTGACAACTTCGTGAAAGTGGTTTCTTGGTACGACAACGAAATCGGCTACTCAAACAAAGTATTGGACTTGGTTGCACACATCGCTAAGTAATGCGCATGTAACCCTATCCAACGTAAAGGCGGCCATTGGCCGCCTTTTGTTTATCAGGCCCCATGACTCGGGGCCTCGCTTTCTGTGAACGTGTCTTCGATAACTGATTAAGGAACACTTACCCAAGAGGATCAGGCTATGACTTCTTCCACTGTGCATGTTGAGCGTCACCTTTCTGCATCTGTCGACTTATGCTACCGCCAGTCCGTTCCTATTTTGCGTGTCTCGCATCCAGCTTGCTCGGCGACCATCAGCTTATTTGGTGGCCACCTCATCACGTTCGCTCCTACGGGCGAAACCTCCCTCACCTGGATGAGTGACAACGCTATCTACGATGCCAAGACGCCACTACGAGGTGGTGTCCCCATTTGCTGGCCATGGTTTGGCAATACGGGACAACCCTCACATGGCTTTGCTCGCCGTCAAATGTGGCAGTTAGCACACATTGAAGAAGCGCCTGCGGGCGTGACTATTCAATTGCAGTTGACAGACTCAGCAAGCTCTCGAGCACTCTGGCCTCATCGCTTCCAGGCGACAGTGACCTTTACGCTTACTCATCACGCCGACATCGCCCTAACCGTGACCAATACAGACCACCACCCTTGGACCATGGGCGGTGCTTTGCACAGTTACCTTGCGGTAGAAGATAGCGAACAAGCTAACGTGGAAGGGCTCGGTTGTCAGTATCTTGATAACTTTGCGGCAGGCAACGCCGTGCCAGCGACGGGAAAAGTGACCTTCGAGGAGCCAGTTGATAGGATTTATACGGGGGCTAACAACACCCTCACCTTAACCGATCCAGTGGGAAACCGCCGTCTCAAGGTCAACAACCAAGGGGCAACCAGCGCCGTCGTCTGGAATCCAGGCCAAGCGGCGTCCATTCAGATGGCGGATATGGACGATAACGGGTACCTCAAGTTTGTCTGTGTTGAAGCGGCGATTGAACAGCCCACACAAGTTGTCCACCCAGGCGAAAGCTACACGTTAGCAACCCAGTTAATGGATGAGCGCCACTCAAGCTAAGTGCGCGTCACAGGCCGCTTTACACCCAAGCGGCCTGTTTTAATGGGTAAAACTACATAAAAATATAGTTTACCCCCAAGTAGCCCGAGGCGGCGGTGGATTGATCCACCATTGGGCTATCGGCAATATCATCATCCAAATTGGTGTAGCGCACACCACCCATGAGCTGAATACGCTCGGTCAGCATAAAATAACCACTGGCACCAATAAAATAATGGCCAGCCGAACCCGGCTCATAAGCGGACAATCCCGACCGTGCCGCTTCGTCTTCGCTGATCCCATACAAATGCTGATTGAGCTCATGACTGTTATAGGAGTAACCCACTTCCGGTGATACGCCCCAGCGAGGATGGTTGAACGCGTATTTCCAACTAGCCTCGCCATAGACTCCGTCTCTGTCATGCGTGACGCCTTCCCCAGCCAGCACCTGGAAACGACCTATCGGAGAATGGTACTGATAAGCTAACGCAGCAACGATGGATGTATCACGTTTATCGAGCTGGCTCAGTTGTGGGTCATCAGTGTCTGCGGGATCAAAGCGACGTGGATCATAAGTAGCAGACAAAACAAGGTTATGGGTCGAGCCTTTCGGCGCCAGTCGCGCGCCCGCAGTCAGGCCACGAAAATAAAAATGGTCGGTATCAACATTGACTGTGGGCACCACTAGCGGGTCGGTATCCGTGTCTTTATAAACCTGAGGTGAAAATGCGCCTATCACACCAGCAGAAACACGCGTTTCAGCGTAAGCACTGCTGGTGGTTAGCATGAGGGCGCAAGCGACCCAAGCCGTTTCTCTCGCTATGTTCATCATCTATTCCCTTCTTGTTTGACGGCTGGCAACCGTCAGCCTAATCGCCCTAACTGGTAAAACTATCACTGTTAGCATACCTCACTAGCTTGAACGCCAGCTGTCAATATCTTGACAAGACAAGTGTACGGATACGGCAACAAAAATTATCGAAAAAACAAACAATTCTTTCACGCAAAATCGGCAAATCAGGTCTAACCTTATTACAAGGAAAGGGACTATTCAGCCAATTTTGCACCTTTTCTTTTTGAGTTATTAGACGATTTAGGGGGCAGGACCATGACTATTTTCGATCACTATCGTCAGCGTTACGAAGAAGCGAAAGACGAGGAAATGAGCCTTCAAGAATTCTTGGATCTGTGCCGAGAGGATCGCGGCGCTTATGCCAATGCGGCAGAGCGTTTGCTGATGGCCATTGGCGAGCCAGAAAAGATTGATACCTCGCTTGATCCTCGACTCAGCCGTATTTTCTCCAACCGAGTGATTTCCCGCTATAAGACCTTTGAAGACTTTTATGGCATGGAAGACTCGATTGAGCAAATCGTCTCTTATCTCAAGCACGCTGCCCAAGGCTTGGAAGAGCGTAAACAAATTCTCTATTTACTGGGCCCGGTCGGGGGCGGTAAGTCGTCCTTGGCTGAAAAGCTGAAGAGCTTGATGCAGCAAATGCCTATCTACGTGCTGACGGCAAACGGCGAACGTAGTCCAGTGAACGATCACCCATTTTGTCTATTTGATGCCGAGGAAGACGGCCATCTACTCGAGAAAGAGTACGATATCCCCAACCGTTATATTCGCCATATTATGTCACCTTGGGCGGCGAAGCGGTTAAAAGAGTTTGGTGGCGATATTAGCCAGTTTAAAGTAGTGAAATTGCGCCCATCGATTCTCAACCAAGTCGGGGTGGCAAAAACTGAACCTGGGGATGAGAATAACCAAGACATCTCGTCACTGGTGGGTAAAGTTGATATCCGTCAGCTCGAACACTATTCACAAGACGATCCTGATGCCTACTCTTACTCCGGTGCGCTTTGTCGCGCTAACCAAGGGATGATGGAGTTTGTGGAGATGTTTAAGGCCCCTATCAAAGTGCTCCACCCACTGTTGACCGCCACCCAAGAAGGTAACTATAACGGCACCGAGGGCCTGTCAGCACTGCCGTTTGATGGCATCATTCTCGCGCACTCCAATGAGTCTGAGTGGCAATCGTTCCGCAACAACAAAAACAACGAGGCCTTCCTTGACCGTGTCTATATCGTCAAAGTGCCCTATTGCTTGCGCGTGTCGGACGAAATTCGAATCTACAATAAGCTGCTGTCTTCCAGTGAGCTACGCCACGCACCTTGTTCGCCCAGCACCTTAGATATTTTGGCGCGCTTCTCGGTGCTATCAAGATTAAAAGACCCTGAAAACTCGAGCATTTATTCAAAAATGCGCGTGTATGATGGCGAAACCTTGAAAGATACGGATCCCAAAGCGAAGTCCTACCAAGAATACCGTGATTTTGCCGGTGTTGATGAAGGCATGGACGGGCTATCAACCCGTTTCGCGTTCAAAATCTTGTCACGGGTGTTTAACTTCGACCATGCGGAAGTCGCCGCGAACCCTGTTCATCTGTTCTACGTATTAGAGCAACAGATTGAGCGAGAGCAGTTCCCGCAAGAAGTCGCTGAACGCTATCTTGAGCATCTTAAAGGCTACCTGATCCCCAAATACATCGAGTTTATCGGTAAAGAGATCCAAACCGCCTATCTCGAATCGTACTCCGAATACGGGCAAAACATTTTTGACCGTTACGTCACCTATGCTGACTTCTGGATCCAAGATCAAGAATTCCGCGATCCAGATACGGGCCAGTTGTTTGACCGTTCAGCACTCAATGCTGAATTGGAAAAAATCGAGAAACCGGCGGGCATCAGTAACCCGAAAGATTTCCGCAACGAAATCGTCAACTTTGTCCTCCGCGCGCGCGCTAATAACGAAGGCAAAAACCCAGCTTGGACCAGCTACGAGAAACTGAAAACCGTCATTGAGAAGAAAATGTTCTCCAATACCGAAGATTTGCTTCCAGTGATTTCCTTCAATACCAAAACCTCGAGCGAAGAGCAGAAAAAACACGACGACTTTGTCGCTCGTATGATGGAAAAAGGCTATACCCGCAAGCAAGTTCGCTTGCTCGCAGAGTGGTATTTGCGCGTGCGTAAATCATCGTAGCCCTCGGGCTGACGCAGATGACGGGAGAGAGATATGGCGCATTTTATTGATCGTCGTCTCAATGGCAAAAATAAAAGCACTGTCAATCGACAGCGCTTTTTACGCCGACACAAACGGCAAATTAAAGAGTCCATTGCTGACGCCGTCAACAACCGCTCGATCACGGATGTCGAAAGTGGAGAGGATATTTCTATCCCTTCTCGCGATATTCGTGAACCGACCTTCCACCAAGGTAAAGGGGGACAGCGTGACGCTGTCCACCCAGGTAACGACCAATTCAGCCCCGGTGACCGTATTGCTCGCCCACCTGGCGGCGAGGGAGGTGGCGGAGCCGGAGAAGGACAAGCCAGTCCTGATGGCGAAGGCCAAGATGAATTCGTCTTTCAAATATCAAAAGACGAGTATTTGGATCTCTTGTTCGAAGATCTTGAGCTTCCGAACCTGAAGAAAAACCAAATGAATAAAATGGTGGAGTACAAAACGCATCGCGCAGGATATACCTCAAATGGGGTGCCCTCGAACATTGCCATTGTACGTTCACTGCAAAACTCACTGGCACGACGCACAGCAATGTCAGCCGGCAAACGCCGAGAACTGGCAGAGCTTGAAGAAGCGCTTGATCGCGTGCGCGAGGCCGAGCCTGCACAACCGCTTGAAGTGAAACGACTCGAAGAAGAAATCACGGTATTGAAGCGCAAAATCGCCGCGGTTCCGTTCATCGATACCTTTGACTTACGGTATAAAAACTACGAAAAGCGGCCACAGCCAAGTAGCCAAGCCGTGATGTTTTGCTTGATGGATGTGTCTGGTTCGATGGACCAAGCGACTAAAGATATCGCCAAACGGTTTTATATCCTGCTTTATCTTTTCCTTACACGCACTTATAAAAACGTGGAAGTAGTCTTTATTCGCCATCACACGCAGGCGAAAGAAGTCGATGAGCACGAGTTTTTTTACTCACAAGAGACGGGCGGCACGATTGTATCCAGCGCTCTGCGCCTAATGGATGAAATCATCAAAGATAGGTATGACCCGACAGAATGGAACGTCTATGCGGCACAAGCCTCGGATGGCGACAATTGGGCCGATGACTCACCCGGTTGCCGAGAGCTACTGCAAAACACTCTGTTGCCGGTCAGCCGCTATTACGCCTATATCGAAATCACCCGCCGCGCGCATCAAACACTGTGGCGTGAATATGAGGCGTTGGCGCAAAGCCATGACAACTTTGCAATGCAAAACATTCGCTCAGCGGAGGAAATTTTCCCCGTGTTTCGCGAATTGTTTAAGCGTCAGGTCGAAGCCTGACGCCATACCGGCATAGACGTATTTTATCAGGGAGACATGGTATGGCTGTCACCAAAGGTAAACGTAACACTCCACTTCATGATGGACCCGATTGGACCTTTGACCTGCTCGAGCAGTATCACAAGGAAATCAAACGAGTCGCAGAACACTACAAGCTGGATACTTATCCAAACCAAATCGAAATCATTGCCGCCGAGCAAATGATGGATGCTTACTCAAGCGTCGGGATGCCCATCAATTACAATCATTGGTCGTTTGGTAAAAAGTTTATCGAGACCGAACGCAACTACAAACACGGGTACATGGGGCTCGCTTACGAGATAGTGATTAACTCCAATCCGTGTATTTCTTATTTGATGGAAGAAAACACCATCACCATGCAAGCGCTGGTGATGGCACATGCCTGTTATGGCCACAATTCCTTTTTCAAAGGCAATTACCTGTTTCAAACTTGGACAGACGCAGGCTCCATTATTGATTACCTGCTGTTTGCAAAAAATTACATCAGTGAATGTGAAGAAAAGTACGGCCTGGCAGAAGTAGAAAACCTGATCGACTCCTGCCATGCGCTGATGAACTATGGGGTCGATCGCTATAAGCGGCCGCAAAAGATCTCTCTTGCTGAAGAAAAAGCACGTCAAAAGGCCCGAGAGGACTACCTGCAGACGCAAGTCAATGAACTCTGGCGTACCATTCCGGGCGGTAAAAAAGAGCAAGAACAAGAGAAGCGTCGCTTCCCTGCCGAGCCACAAGAGAATCTTTTGTACTTTTTTGAAAAGCACTCTCCACTGCTTGAGCCATGGCAGCGAGAAATCGTGCGGATAGTGCGTAAGGTCAGCCAATATTTTTATCCGCAAAAGCAAACCCAGGTCATGAATGAGGGTTGGGCGACATTTTGGCACTACACCATACTCAATCATCTGTATGACGAGGGTTTGGTAACTGACAGCTTCATTATGGAGTTTTTACATAGCCACACCAATGTGGTGGCACAACCGCCTTACAACAGCCAGTTCTATTCCGGCATTAACCCATACGCGCTCGGGTTTGCCATGTTTCAGGACATTCGCCGAATGTGTGAAAACCCCACGGAAGAAGACAAATACTGGTTCCCTGATATCGCGGGAAAAGACTGGTTAGAAACCGTGCATTTTGCCATGGCAAACTTTAAAGATGAGAGCTTTATCAGCCAGTTTCTATCGCCCAAAGTGATGCGAGATATGAAGTTTTTCGCCGTCAATGACGATGACCGACAAAGCTATATTGAAGTGACCAGTATTCACAACGAGCAAGGGTACCGCCAGTTACGTGAAGATCTCTCTGCGCAGTACAATCTCAGTAATCGTGAGCCGAACATTCAAGTGTTTGATGTCGATTTACGCGGTAATCGTTCACTCACGCTTCGCTACGTCCCTCATAACCGGATCCCGCTCGCCAAATCTTATGAAGAGGTACTCAAGCACGTCCACCGACTATGGGGGTTTGAAGTGATCCTTGAAGAGGAAACAAGCGAAGGGAGAGGAAAAATACTGAGCAGCTGCCCCAAACGGCCGCAGTTTGACCCTGACATGCTAATGGGCAGTCACTAAGACACTACTGTGAACCAAACAAAAAGCCGCCATGAATCCTATTCACGGCGGCTTTTCACGTTTTGAGTATCGAGCGCGTTAAGCTTCTTCTTCGGCCATGTGCGCGGCAATCGTTTCACGATTACTAAACCACAATCCGCCACATTCGCGACCGTATTGTTTCACCCGATCGCCAATCATGGGGTGCTGGTTATTGGCCACCATCTCCCGTAAATCACTGTAGAAACTCAATGCGTTCTCACAGGCACGGCGATCCATAAAGTAATATCCGCCCACACGCGAATAAATCTGACGCATGCCATTAATGGTTAACACATACACCTTGTTGCCAGAAAAGTGCGCCATGCCTTGGAACAAACGATAGTCAAAGTGATTAAACGCGCGCCCCATACATATGCGCTCACACAAGGCGGGATCTTGCTTACCGTATTTGTCCTGGATCTTTTTAACGTCTTTTAAAACTTCACTTTGTTCATCAATAAGCTCCAAGAACTGCTCAAAGCTCTCGCATTCGAGCACTTGCTCACAGCGCTTGATCACATAATCGATAAGGTTCAAGCAGTCGTCGGGGCGGTTTTTCGCCGCATAACGCATGTACACGCCGCTGATATCGGTGCGCGCCGCAAGTAAGTCCTCAAGTACGCCATGGACATCTTGCCCCTCTAGGGTGACCAGGGTATCAAGAATACTCAGCCCCGACGTACGCATATAATCATTCACGCGTGTGGGTTTGCCATGTTGAATGGTTAACCAGCCATCACGCGCCAAGCGTTGCAACACTTCACGTAAGGTGGTGCGAGTGACCCCAATCAGTTCAGACAGTTCACGCTCTGCAGGTAAAATGGAGCCTTTAGGAAAGTGATTATTCCAAATACTTTCAATTATATATTTTTCAGCAAATGTTGCTGGGCTATCCGCCTTTATAACCATTGAATCTAAATTCCAATTTGCTTCTTGCTCTGATTAATAACTCATCATACCACCAGACGCCACCAGCAGAAACCGCTGAGTGAGATCACCGGATATCGCGTGACATCTGCTATCTTTTTGTACCAGATCAATGAAAAACTGGGCATAAATCGCAAAACTAACCCATACAAGATGTAACAAAATATGTCTGAGGCAAACTAGCGCACACTTATGCGTGACAAGGCTATCCATCCACGCGTTATGGTTACACGACGCGTCCTGATAAGCCTTGATCACTGATATCTGTCACCCTCTTACTGTGCCCATGCACTCGGTCGCCCATTGTGCGTTTGTGTCGGTGCACGTTACTCGCCCATCCGCGCGCTAGGTAGGCATAGATAACAATGAGACTTTCACTATGGCGAAGACCATGACACTCAGCACTGCGTTTCTTAAAAACTTTCTCGGCAAAGCGCCTGATTGGTATAAATTAGCCATTGTCGGCTTTTTAATTCTCAACCCTGTCATTTTCGCGATCGACCCTTTTATCGCTGGCTGGCTACTGGTGGTCGAGTTTATTTTCACCCTCGCGATGGCCTTGAAATGCTATCCGCTGCAACCCGGTGGCTTGTTGGCGATCGAAGCGGTGGCAATCGGGATGACCAGTCCTGCGCAGGTCAAACATGAGCTGGTTGCCAACGTTGAAGTCCTACTGCTGCTGGTCTTTATGGTGGCGGGGATTTACTTTATGAAGCAGCTTCTGCTGTTTATTTTCACCAAAATCCTGTTGGGCATCCGCTCCAAAATTGCCTTGTCATTGGCCTTTTGTGGCGCGGCGGCGGCACTCTCTGCCTTTTTGGACGCCTTGACCGTGATTGCCGTGGTGATCAGTGTCGCCGTGGGCTTTTATTCGATTTACCACCGTGTGGCATCGGGCAAAGAATTTGGCGCTAACCATGATCATACCTCGGATGAAAGCTTAAGCGACGAGCTTAGCCGCAACGATTTAGAAAACTATCGAGCGTTTTTGCGCAGCCTACTAATGCATGCTGGCGTAGGCACCGCCCTCGGGGGCGTGATGACCATGGTTGGCGAACCACAAAACTTGATCATTGCCGATCAAGCCAGCTGGCATTTCGGTGAATTTATTCTCCGTATGGCTCCCGTCACACTGCCGGTATTCGTCGCCGGCTTACTGACCTGCGCTCTGGTCGAAAAGTTTGCTTGGTTCGGTTATGGCGCACATCTGCCTCAAAATGTATTAAAAATCTTGGTGGAGTACGATAAAGCACAGCGGGCAAAACGTACGCCGCAGGATATCGCCAAGTTGGTGGTACAAGCACTGATTGCGGTGTGGCTGATCACCGCATTGGCTTTACATTTGGCCGCCGTCGGCTTAATTGGCTTAAGTATCATTATCCTTGCCACCGCGTTTACGGGCGTCGTCGATGAGCACCATATCGGCAAAGCCTTCGAGGAAGCGCTTCCGTTCACCGCGCTATTAGCGGTCTTTTTCTCTGTGGTGGCGGTGATCATTGACCAACACTTGTTTGCGCCTGTCATCGATATGGTGCTATCGCTGGAAGGCCACCTGCAACTGACCATGTTTTATATCGCCAATGGCCTGCTTTCTATGGTGTCAGACAATGTATTTGTCGGCACCGTATATATCAACGAGGTAAAAACCGCCCTACTCAATGGCGTCATTAGCCGCGAGCAATTTGATATGTTAGCCGTGGCAATCAATACAGGGACTAACTTGCCCTCAGTGGCCACGCCCAACGGCCAAGCCGCTTTCTTATTCTTGCTGACCTCTACGCTGGCGCCACTACTGCGTCTTTCATACGGTCGCATGGTGTACATGGCGTTGCCAT
The DNA here is from genome assembly GCF_001995985.1 of Salinivibrio sharmensis. GTDB lineage: Bacteria > Pseudomonadota > Gammaproteobacteria > Enterobacterales > Vibrionaceae > Salinivibrio > Salinivibrio sharmensis. Next base: position 100,834 of record NZ_MUFC01000003.1, read on the forward strand.
ATACCATTGTGATGGGCGTATTGGGTGTGATTGGCATTGAGTTTTTCTTGGTGCCTGCCACCGAATGGATGCTGCACCAAGGTTGGATTTCCGAGACCATACATATGACTCAGCAAGCAATACCTAGCGCTCACTAACACACTTCTACCATTGACCTTAGTCTCAACAAACGATTGAATAGCAAGGCTCTAAATATAGAGCCTTGTTTTTTATCAGGAGTGAGTTATGTGGCGCGCCTTAAACCAGTTTTCTCGCAGCCGAGCGTCCTGGCTGTTGTTGCTTCTATGTGTTGTCGGGTTAGAAGCCACAGCACTTTATTTTCAACACCATCAAGGGCTTGCACCTTGTGTAATGTGTATTTATGAACGCGTCGCGTTATTGGGTATCGGTGTCGCCGCTTTACTTGGATTGATCGCGCCCAACGACCCTTTTTGGCGTACTCTCGGCTTAATTGGCTTTGGCGTCACAGCCGGGTGGGCGCTAAAGCTCTCGTTAGAGCACGTAAGTTATCAATTTCCTGATCCGAACCAGTTGTTCGGTGCCACCTGCGATGTGGCGGTGAACTTCCCTTCTTGGGCGCCACTCAACCAATGGCTGCCATCCGTCTTTGAAGCCTACGGTGATTGCAGCAAAGTGATGTGGCAGTGGCTGGGATGGTCAATGCCACAATGGCTAGTGGGGATCTTTACCGCGATGTTGTTTGTCTGGGCGTTAGTGGTCATTGCCCAATTTATTGGCCGCCCCCCACGCCGCATTTTTTCGTAACGACGCTACATCATAGCGTCGGCTTTATCGGCGCCTGTGCAGGTCAACTCAGTGTCAAACTGATGACGTAATTTTTCAATCAAAGGACGATCAGCGGCACTGAACACTCCAGCATCGAGGCGACGAGGCTCACTCCAATACATCGCCTGATGCTGGTTGAGTGCTAACGTTCCATCAATTACGTCACACCAAAAGCTGCAAAGTACGATCACTTTATCGCCGTAATCGAATTCGGTTTCCAAAATTGGGGCGCCAACTTGGATATCTACCCCAAACTCTTCTCGCCACTCTCGCGCAAGTGCTTGCTGGTCGCTCTCGCCTTGCTCGACTTTGCCACCCGGAAATTCCCACCAACTAATAAACTGCGCATCCGGTTGGCGTTGAGCCACCAACACTTGGTGATCTTGGGTCGCAACACCGGCGACAACACGAAGGGAAGAGCATTGTTTTGACTGCTTCATCTAATTAACGCCCACAACATTTTTTAAATTTTGCGCCACTGCCACATGGACAAGGATCGTTGCGACCTATCGACTTAAATGGATTAACCTGGTGCGCACCATGCGTGCCTTGTTGTGCTTCATCCGCCGCTTTTGCCACTTCTTGGATCATTAAATCCAGTTGCTCCATATATTGCCCGGGCTCAACGTCAATGCCGACCTCTTTCATTTGCGCTAACGTGCCTGCTTCATCGTGCAGCAGCAACATGCTGGTGACTAAGGCGGATAGCATCCGGCGACTGCCATCATTGAGCGTCACCTCGTGCCAGTGCGGCTCAACATAGGGCCACACCGCTAAAAACCCCTCGGCGAACGCTTGGGCGTGCTCACCGCGCATCGACAACATTAAGCTATCCGGCAATAGATAATCATTACGCATTAGGGCGTGATATTGCTGCTCAAGGTGCGCCAGTACTGCCTGCTTATCGTCTTGATTGAGGCTAACGACCTCATCCTCCTCTTCAATGCCTGCAGTCACTAACACCGACAGCCAGGTATCAGGATCTAAAGGAGCCGGACATATATTCGCGGCCAGGAGGGCACCTTCAATAAAACTGGCGGGCATCCCCTCCCAGTGCTCAGAGAGTGTTACTAGTGTTGACATAAGCTTTCCTGTGTCATGAATTCTGTTTGTTGACGTGCTTTATCCAGCTCTCGAACGATTTCATCAGCGCGATTCAATACACGAATCGCTTTGAAACACGCATCTGCTTGCGGGTAATACTGACGCAAATACTTAAACCATTGCTTGATGCGGTTGGGGAAATACTGTGCCTTATCCCCTTGGCGCTCTTGCTCGGCATAGCGAATCAGCAATGCGAGCACGGCAGGCCAAGGCATCGGTGCGGCATCATCACGGATATGCTGACCGAGATTCGGCATGTTTAACGCCCCACGGCACACCATTAAGGTATCGCAACCGGTCATGGCTTGGCAGCGAAGTGCATCGTCACGGTGCCAAATATCGCCATTAGCCGTCACTGGAATAGCCACTTGTTGATTGATATCGGCAATTAAATCCCAACGAATGGTCCCCGCTTTGTAGCCATCTCGCTTGGTACGTCCGTGAACCACTAACTCATTCGCCCCCGCATCGGCCACCGCTTGGGCAATACTCAGATAGTCATCAAGATCGTTAAAGCCAAGGCGAATCTTAGCGCTTACCGTATGAGCCGGGTCAACCGCATCTCTCACGGCTTTGACCACATCAAACATATGCTCTGGGGTTTTAAGCAGCGCTGCCCCACCACGGTTGCCGTTGACGGTTTTCGATGGGCAGCCAAAATTAATATCAATTCCTTGCGAGCCCAGTTCGATGGCACGCACCGCGTTACCCGCCATCGCGTGGGGGTCTTGTCCTAAAAGCTGCACCCGGACCGGCGTGCCCGCGGTGGTGAAGCCCCCTTGCGCTAGTTCCGGACAAAAGCGATGAAAGACTTTTTCTGGCAAGCGTTGGTCGACCACGCGCACAAACTCGGTGACACAGAGGCTGTAGTGATTAATCTCGGTGAGCAACTTGCGCATTAACGGGTCGAGTACCCCTTCCATCGGGCCCAAGACGATACGTGGTGGTGATTGATGTGTTTGACTCATGCCATACCTTTGCGATTAAGGCGCGCTATTTTGCCAGCTTTTTCGCCAAAGCGCAGCTAACAAAAAAGCCAGTCAAAAAATGACTGGCTTTCATATCGTTAGCGACACCGGTGGCGTTAGCCGTCGGCTCTTGCCGCGTCAACCATGGCTTCTAGCTGTGGGTAAGGCAAATAGCCAGGTGCGACCTGCTCGCCGATGATCATTGCTGGAGTGCCTCTGAGCCCCAGCTCAACAAAGGCGCGATAGTTTTCTGCAACCGCTTTCCCGGTCACCTCTTTGCCTTCTAGTAACGCCTCTGTGTCGGTTTTCTTGGCAATTTTCTCTAATGAGCGGGCATCATGCATACCGCGTTTATTCATCAATAATTGATGAACCTGCGCAAAGGCCTCAGGTTTTTCCAGCCACACATTCATCGCATACACCGCTGAATTGGTGCCGAGTGATTCGATACTCTGCTGTTTGAGTGGTACGGCAATATTGATCACCTTGACATCATCATGCGCGGCGACCAATTTCTGTAACTCTTCTTCCAGCTTTTTACAGTATGGGCAGTTGTAGTCCATAAAGTTCACCACTGTGACGTCAGGGTTCTCAGCACCAATCCAACTGTGGGTGTCCGATTCAAACCAATCACGGCGTGCAGCAAGGTTTTCCTTTAACGTTTTTTGTTGTTCAACAAACTTTTGCAAACTCTGGTTGAGGTTGGCAATCAGTTTGGGGTTCTCTTCCAACAAGCTAACAATTTCGTCCAGTTGCGCTTGCTCAGTATCCGACAACGTATTCGCACTGACAGGAAGAGCCAGAAGCAGTAGAGCCCAAAAAGGGGCGATATAGCGAGATAAGGACATTGGGTTTCCTTTTGATAAATATAAAGTCATAACACCAGCCTTAACCATAGGCCAAGCGGTGTCGTGAAGCCTGTTGTGATTGACGTGATTTTTCCTTGCTCGATCACCATCACGGTGGGCGTCACTTTCACCGCAAATGCGTTAGAAAGCGCCCCGCTTTGATCGTTCACTACAGGAAAATCATAACCATGATGAGCAAGGTATCCCGCAACGTGTTTATCTGAGCCTGAGCGTAACGCGATCGAGACTACCTGCGCATGACCACTTAACCAATCTACCGAGGGTGTCACAAAACGGCAGACACCGCACCAACTTGCCCATACATAGACAAGCACGGGCTTTTGCTGCGACATGACGATCAAATCCTGCTGGCGGCCATCCAGCAAACGCATCGACTCGACCGGCATCTGACTGGTGTCGATATCGCGGCTTCGCCACCAATCCATCGCGGTACTCGATATCAGCACAAACACGATGAGCCAGCAAATGTCACGCGCACCGCGTTTGACCCGTTGACGCCAAGACCGTTTCATTTGCTTGGCTGTCATGGTGTTTTCGCCTGCTCAATCGCCGCCATCACCGCTCTATCAGTCAAAATAACCGGTAAGGCGATCCCTTCAGGCGCACCGGGGCCATAAACAATGTTGAACGGTACCCCATAACGCTGGTGCTTTTGCAAATACTGCGTCACGGTATCGCTCGGGCGCGTCCAATCACCTTGCATTGACACCACATTCGGTGCGGTGATGGCGTCATACACGGGGGATTGTAAAATCACACCCACTTTGTTGGCATGGCAGGTAATGCACCAATCCGCCGTCACATCAACAAACACCAATTTACCCTGATCCACCGCTTGATCGATCGCGGCCTCATCAAGACTCATCCAGTTTGGTTCCGAGTTTAATGGCGTTGCCCATCGCTGCGCGGTCAATGACGCACCAATCAGCCCAAGCACCACCACCACTAGCAACCCAGCCGTGCCTTTAATCGCCGCTAGTTTTCCAAGGGTGCGATATGTTAGCCACACACTGGCAACCAGCAGCAGCGTGCCCACTGCGATAGCGCCAGCAACGCCAAGATATGGCATCCACAACCAGAATAACCACACCGTGGTACCGGCCAGCAATAACGCGAATACCCGTTTGACATGATTCATCCAAGGGCCAGGTTTGGGCAATGCACGCGTCAGCCCAGGAAAAGCCGCGACCAATAGCCACGGCAGTGCCATGCCAACCGCCAGAGCGGTAAAGATCAACCACAAAGAGGTCAAGGACCCACCCAGCGCGTACGCCACGGCCGTACCAAGGAAAGGGGCCGAACACGGTGTGGCCAGTAAGGTGGCAAACACGCCTTGAACGAAGTGGCCGCTGGTGGTGTGGCCGCCGCGTGTCGCTAGCCACGTCTGCCAACTGGGCGGTAAGTCAAGACGCAGCACATCAAATAAGCTCAGGGCGAACAGCCAAATCACCAGCGTCATCACCCCAATAAATATCGGGCTTTGAAACTGGATCCCCCAACCGACGGCTTGCCCGGTGAGCTTTAATGCCATTAACAGACCCGCAATCGCCCAAAAGGACACCAGGATCCCCACCGCTGAGGCCAAAAACTGGCCGCGAATAGCGCCACGTGTGGCACTTGGATTGGCCACGATACTGTTGAGCTTGAGCCCAAGTACGGGGAGCACACAGGGCATTACGTTGAGAATCAAGCCACCCAAGAGGGCAATCCCGCCAATCATCCAAATCGATAATCCGGCTTGCGAAACCACACTGCCCGCCTGCACGATAGTGGCATGCTCAGCCAGCAGTTGCTTATCCATGACCGTCACTTGAACCGGTTTATCGGTAAGGTTGGGCGTTTCAATCCAATTGGTGACATCAAAGGTCGCGGTCAAGGTATCGCCATCACGCTGGATACTCGGCACGCCAAAGGTATCATCGATAACCGCATCACCATCCACCAGCATATCGGGTTGCTGCCAAGCTTGGCTCCCAGTCACAGTGACCGCGAGCTGTTGCTGATTGGTATCCCACACCGCGGACTCAATCTGTACACTGGGTAGCGGCTTAGGCACTTGGCTCATCGCTTGGTTGAACTGATACATCCGCTCACCATCAGCCTCAAGCGTGCTCGGGGTAAAATCGAGAGAGAGCGGATAGTCAGTAATCACACACACAGTGGTGCACGAAGATAAACGTAAGGTGGCATCCAGCGATACCGGCTGTTGCCACGTATTAACCTCAAAGGTCAGCGGGAAAGTCACCTGCCCTTTGTAGCCCAACATGGTCAGGCCAAGTAGCTCATGGCGACTAGGGGCCGGCCAATGCCAAGTAATATCGTCCAGGTTTTGGCTGTCGTTGATGATAAGTTCCGGCGCCACCCCGCCCTCGCCTGGCGAGCGCCAATACGTTTTCCAATGGCCTTGTAACCGGATAGAGAGCAACCCATCGAGGTGTTGAGTCTCTGGATGACCTTGTCCAGTTAATGCGAGGCGCGCCTCAACGGGCGGATGGTCGGGGTTACTGAGCCAACCTGTATCAGGCGCAGTGGCTCGTACCGCCGGGCTGAGTAGCAGTAAGAACAAAAACAAAAGCGGCAGTAAAGCAAAACCTTGCCAAACATAGCCGTGTTTAACAAAGCGCCAATAGTTTTTGAGTCGATTCATAAGTCTGTTCCTTGTTAAGAATAAATACGCTATTTAGGAAGCTGGCGCTTTATTCTCGGAACACACAAAAGCAAAGGTGCCGTCGTCGATAGGTGGGTGGGTCGTGAGTGGGTAAGGTGATCGATACACTAACGGTCGCCATCACCGCAAGTAGCACAATCAGCCACCAAAGTGGTGACGGTAGCCAGTCTAATGCCAACGCAGACGGATGCATCAACTGCTCAGAAAGCGAACACTTTTTACCCAGTGCGCTTTTTGCTCCCTCGGCGTCACCAATACTGACTGCTTGGCAAACCGCTTGCGCCCCTGATTGCCAGCTCAGTTGGTTTTGCAAGGCACACACTGCTAGAACCCATAACGCAATCGCGAGGGCCCAGCCAGCTTTTGAACGACGCGTGTACCTTTGCATTCCACCTCCTGTCGAGTTGGCGATCATTATGCCCAACAGCAGAAAATAAACAATGGGTTAGTCTGCACCACGGGGTGATAACGCTTTGGCGTTATCGCGGTTGCTGAGTCAACTGGATATGATCCTCCCAATCAATCACATCGATTTCGTACACCACGCTCTCTTTGACCGAGATCCCCGCTTTATGCATCGCCGCTTTTGATCCTGTGATCAGAGGGTGCCACTCAGGCAGCGGTTTATTCTCCGCCAACAAGCGATACGCACAGGTTTCCGGCAGCCAATAAAACTCATCAATTTTATCGCGGGTAAGCTTCAAACATGACTCTTCATACGAAAAGCGGTTGGGATAGTCTTTGCACGAGCAGGTTTTATCATCGAGCAAACTACAAGCGACATTGGTGTAGTAAAGCTCGTCTGTCTCTTCATCAATCAATTTGTGTAGGCAGCAACGGCCACAACCGTCACATAAAGATTCCCACTCCTCATCGCTCATTTGCGCTAAGGTTTTTTGTTGCCAAAACGGCGTGCTCATGATGTTTAATCTCTTTTTTATTGCCGCCTTTTCACGGCAACGACATTGCGCGCTTGTTATAACCATCATAGCCCTAAAGTGCAAGCAAGGCTTTTGTGGGTTGGATAGTGCAAAAGTGAGTGGTAGAGTGCCCGACTTTGCACGTTGACGGAGGCCATGACTATGCCAACTGCATCGCCATTTTCGTGCCGCCTTGGGTGTGGTGCTTGCTGTATCGCGCCTAGCATTTCGTCACCGATCCCCGGAATGCCAAACGGTAAGCCCGCTGACACCCGTTGTGTGCAGCTGGATGATCGCAACCTATGTAAGCTATTTGGCTCTGACAACCGCCCCGATGTGTGTGCCGCATTCGATGCCGACCCTGATGTGTGTGGTAATACCTATCAGCAAGCGCTCGACAACCTTATTTATCTGGAAGCGGCGACATAAAAAAACGCTGGCTTACCCTAGCCAGCGCTTGATCTCTCCGGTTGTTTTCAGAGCAACGGATTAGCTTTGAATACCCACGATTAGCCAAGGTGCGTTCGGCTGGCGTAAGTCACGCTCTAGGTGCCAAATATCGGTAATGTCCTCTTCCACGCCTTCAACACGGTCACAATAACGGCCGGTGAACTTCAGGCTCAGCTGGGCGGTGCGGCTGTCATAATCGGCGCGGACAATCTCTGCATCCACATACATGACCTCCGTATGCTGCTCTTCATCCAGTCTCGCACGCTCTGCCGCTAAATCATTATAAAGCTCGGGCGTCACATATTCTTGGATTTTATCCAACTCATTATGATTCCAAGCGCCTTGTAAAATACGATAATGTTCACGAGCACCACTTAAAAAGCTTTGCATATCGAACTGCGGAGGGAAATTAAACGGCACATCATTGTTTGCAGCACCAAACCCACCAGACGCCGCGCCTGTATCTGCCGCGTTTTGTCGGAAGGCATGAGGCTGTTCATGGTAATAGCCTTTATTTTGTCCCGCGTACGCTGGCCCTTGCGCTTGTGCGCCCGCTTTGGCTTGGGTAAGCCCGCGAAGAAATTTCATCGCAAAGTAAGCAATGACACCTAAAATCAAGATGTCCATGAACTGGATACCTTCAAAGGCACCGCCGAAGAAAGCGGCCAGTAAACCACCGGCGAGCAAGCCACCGAGTAGACCACCGGCGAGTCCTTTTTTGCTGGTTTTCGAGGTGTTTTGTTTGAGTGTGTTAGTATTGGTGGTGGTATTTTTGGGTGCAGGCGCGGTTTTAAAGCTTTTGCCAAACGATTTGCCGCCACCGAAGCGTTTTGCTTCTGCATAAGGTGCTGTTACAACAAAGACAAACATCAAGGCAGCAACAGAGAGTAATCTTTTCATTATTGCATCATCTGTGGTTTTAGACTGTTATCATGCTAGATTTTCGGGTGATGAAGTCAATTATCAGTGCGAGAATAATTGTTACCAAACGTCATCCTAGCCCCGCTGTTTTGCGGTCAGTAGGAACCATTTGCCTCGCCTGTACTCCAAGCCATTAGTATTCTTTTCACTGCAATAGGACCAAGCCATGAATGATACCCACAGTAAATTTGTTGGTTACTTACTCTGGATCTTTGGTTTTCTCGGATCCCACCGGTTTTACTACGGAAAACCGGTAACTGGCACCCTCTGGTTTTTCACTCTAGGCCTTTTCTTTGTTGGCTGGATTGTGGATTTGTTCTTGATTCCTTCCATGGACAAAGAAGCCGATCTACGTTTTCGCAGTGGCCCCACGGATTTTACCATTGCCTGGCTATTACTGACCTTTCTGGGTGTGTTTGGCATTCACCGTATGTACATGGGTAAATGGATCACTGGCTTTATTTACCTATTTACCGGTGGCTTTTTCTTAATTGGTGTGCTGTATGATTTTTGGACACTCAATGAGCAGGTGTCGATAAAAAACATGCAAAAATTCTCTTAGTCCTCCTTTTTGTTAACTAACTGGATGATGCGCAACGCATTCAAGGTTGCGCACACCTCGCTCGCTGCTAGTATAAGTCGCTTACTGCAACGCGAAATGGATCTGCCTACATGAGCCAACAGTTTCAGCTTTTACGCGAGCGACGTTTTTTGCCTTATTTTATTACCCAGGCATTAGGCGCGTTTAACGATAACGTCTATAAGAATGTGTTGGTGATCATGGTCGCGTTCGCCTCGGCCGATCAACTGCCGATGGATGCCACGCTGTTTATCAACGCCGCCGCTGGTCTGTTTATTCTTCCTTTTTTCCTATTTTCTGCCTTTGCTGGCGAGCTGGCGGACAAATACGACAAGGCGCTGATCATGCGGCGGGTGAAATGGTTGGAAGTCGTTATTATGTCAAGCGCCGCTGTCGCACTGTATTATCACGCTTGGAATGTGTTACTCGGCTTACTGTTTTTGATGGGCACCCAATCGGCTTTTTTTGGTCCGGTGAAATACGCATTACTACCACAAACGCTCAATGACAAAGAGCTTGTTTCAGGCAATGCCTTGGTGGAAACCGGCACCTTTTTATCGATTCTGCTCGGTACCTTGCTGGCGGGCTTTATTGCCCATCACCCTGACTCTAACCTGATCTCTGGGATAGCCGTATTAAGTTTTGCGTTGCTCGGCGTCATGTCTGCCCATGCCATCCCTCCCGCCCCCGCAGGAAACCCTGGACTCAATTTACGTTACCGGCCGGTAGCTTTAATGCGGCAAACCCTGCGCTTTGCGCGTAAAGACAAGGTCACCTTGCAAGCGATACTCGGGATCAGCTGGTTTTGGTTTCTAGGTGCCAGCTATTTAACCCAGTTTCCCAAATTCACCGCCTCGATCGGTGGCGGTGAAATTGGCGTGTCGTTTCTGCTCACCTTGTTTTCTGTTGGCATCGCTGTGGGCGCATTGCTGTGCGATAAGCTTTCTGGTCATCGTATCGAGCCCGGCATTGTCCCCTTGGGCAGTTTAGGATTAACCGGCTTTGGCTTACATTTGTTTTTTGCCACACCAGCCGCTCCAACGCTCCATACCAGCCTGCTTGCTTTTATCACTGATCCAGCCCTGACCTGGGTGTTTATCGACCTATTGATGATTGGCGTGTGTGGCGGGATTTTTATTGTGCCACTGTATAGTCTGATGCAACAACGCGCCGATAAAGCCGCGCGTGCGCGTGTGATTGCCGCCAACAATATTTTCAATGCCTTATTTATGGTGGGCAGTGCGATACTCGGTATCACACTCTTGGTGGTGGTGGAGTTATCTATTGCGCAATTCTTCTTGGTATTGGCGGTGCTTAACCTTTTAGTGGCGGTGTACGTTAGCAAACTGGTTCCCATCTTTGCGTTGCGCTTTTTTACCTGGATGGTCACCCATACCCTGTATCGAGTAAAACACCAAGACTTACACCATATTCCTGAAAAAGGCGGGGCTTTGCTGATTTGTAACCATGTCAGCTATATGGACGCGCTCTTGTTAGCTGGCGCGTGTCACCGCCCTATCCGCTTTGTAATGTTTGAAGATTTATATCAATTACCAGTGCTACATTGGTTCTTCCGTACCTCAAAAGTGATCCCCATTAGCCATCGTGGCCGCACGATCCGGGCCGCCATGAACGAGATTCAAAAGGCGCTTGATAATGGCGAAGTGGTGCTGATTTTCCCAGAAGGGCATCTTAGTTATGACGGCGAAATCGACCAATTCCGCCGCGGGATGGATATGATTTTGCAACGCTCTCCGGTGCCTGTGGTACCGATGGCGTTACAGGGCCTTTGGGGCAGCTATTTTAGCCGTCATGGCGGGAAAGCCATGTTAAAACTGCCCAAGCGGTTTTGGTCTAAAGTCACTGTCGTCGCCGGTCCAGCCGTTGAGCCTGAGCAAGCGACCTCAGAGCATATGCGCAATGAAGTCATTCGCCTGCGCGCCGACCGACCTTAGTCAATCGCTTGGCGTTGCGCCCATTGGGTTAATTGCGCTCGAGACGGTTTAATCCCCGCCTCGGGCGATAAAGGTGGCCAAGGTAAAAACGCGACCGGGCGTTGATAAGCGGGCAAGCGCCGACAATAGTCAGCCAGCTGCTGGGCGTTGAGATGGCACCGACTCTGGATAATCGCCAACGGACGCGCCCCGAATTCGCGATCGTCAACCGGAACGACCATGGCCTGACGAATCTCGGCACACTGTTGCAAATGTGCCTCAATCACCTCGGGCTGAACGTTCTCCCCACCGCAGATAAATTGATTATCCTTCCGCCCGATGATGCGCAGTGTCGGCGGCTGAACGTCTGTACACCAGCTGGCTAAATCGCGCGAAGCCAGTCCTGTAGAAGCATCAATTGGATGCAGGGCACCCGCTTGCCAAACCCCTAAAGCTAACGTCTCTCCGCGGTGGATTACCTCACCGTCATCCGCCACCATCAGATCGCGATAAGGCAAGGTGGTGCCCACATCATCCCGTCCATCGGCTCGCTTTAAGGTGACCGTCGATGCCGTTTCCGTCATCCCATACCCACACCAACAGCTTATCCCTTGTTGTTCTGCCTGCTCCGTCAGTGCACTTGAAATCGCAGCGCCACCGAGCAACACGTGAGATAAGGTGGAAGTATCTGGGAATTTTCTCAGTGCAGGCAACACGCGATAGAGCTGCGTGGGCACTAACGAGGCGTGGCTAACATGTGTGAGCGCCGATGCCATGCTTTCCCCACGACATGGATAGATAGCCAGCTGTGCGCCTTTATACAACCAACGCCATACAATGGCTAAGCCGGAGATATGAAACAGTGGCAACGATAAGAGCCAACGATCGACGCGGTTTTCTAGAGGTGTCGTCTTATCCGCCAAGCCCAAAAAAGGCAGCATTTGGGTTAAACCGGCAGCACTGGCGAGATGCTGGTGAGCCGCGTGAGCAATCACCTTAGGACTCCCCGTTGACCCGGAAGTTAAGGTTAACGTCAAAGGCTGATCGGGTTGCCAATGGCTCATCGTTGGCAGCACATTGACACGTGGTTCACACGAACGGTCAGGCAAAAATTGATAGACGCCAAGTTGACTCAGCACTGTGGCTTGCACCTCGTCACTTAAAGCTTGATTCAATACCAGCGTTTTTTTCCCTGCCTGCCAAGCGGACAACAACCCTATCACGAGATCTTGTGGCGCCAAGGTGCTGTCAAGCACCACAATGGGCGCCTCACCCTGTCGAGCTTGTTGGCCAGCCACGAGTGCGGTGAGTTCACCCCAAGTGAGCGGCATCTCGCTATCAATGGCTTTCGCATTCGGTGCCACAGCCGCCCAGTGCTGCCATGGCCACGTATCAAACCCAAACATGCATTGACTCACAAGGTGTTTATCCACACGAGTGGCTGGTCGTGGAGCGGGATCAATGGCTGCGACGCCCCTGGCCAGGTGCGATCGAGTTGATGCTGATAAATCCCCAATGTATCGAGTCCTGGCACGACACCAGGGGTCAACCAATCGGCCAATCGTGATAATTGCGTTAAGCCCAAACTGGTTTCTAATGCCGAGCTAATCACCGCCGTTTTCCCCAGCGCTTGCGCCCGGCTCACCCATTGCTCAATGGTGGCCAGATCGCCGAGTAAGCTGGGCTTAATCACCCAGGCAGATGCCAAATCGTGTTCAAGCAACGCAATGTCGCGTCTATCTGTTAAGCTTTCGTCCCACGCCAAAGGAAAGCCTAATGCCTGCGCTTGTAAGAGCGACTGGTTAGGATCGGGGCAAGGCTCTTCAATCCAGTGAATTCGTGCCTGGTGCGCCTCACTGAGCCCATTCCAAAAGCTGGCAAGTTGCTCAGGTTGCCAACGACGGTTCGCGTCAAGGCGCAACCTCAAGTCCGGCAACGCCTCTAACAGGGTCGCGATCATTAACCGATCGCGGGCGACCTCATACTCCCCCACTTTAATTTTTGCCTCATAAGGCTGGCCCGCCGGTTGTTGTCCCAGCGTCACCAACAAGGCATCAGGATCCCCCGTACACACGGGCACATGACGAAAGCCTGACTGAGTGGGCAAACGCTTGTCTAACTCGGCTTGCGCGATACTTAGCCCCCATGCCACGGAAGGAGGCAGTTGTGGCATGGCAATATTACGATGATCACACCAAACCGCGGTGGCAGCAATTAACGCATGACGTGCCTCAGCAAAGGTTTCTTGGCTAAAACCGGGGAGGGGCGCTACTTCGCCCCAACCACGTTGTGCTCCCTCGCTTAATTCAACCACCAAGCCCTCTCTCTCCGTTAACGGCTGATCACGGACAAATAAACCGGCATTGACTGGCAAGGTGTAGTGATAAATCCGTGCCTGTCTCATAGTAACCTCTATGGATTACGTGGGAAACGATCAAATTCAGGGCGGCGTTTTTCATTAAAGGCATTGCGCCCTTCTTGCCCCTCATCGGTCATGTAAAACATCATGGTGGCGTTACCAGCAAGCTCTTGTAGCCCTGCTTGGCCATCGCAGTCTGCATTTAAAGCGGCTTTTAAGCAGCGCAGTGCCATAGGGCTGTGCTGGAGAACTTCCCGGCACCATCGCACTGTCTCACGCTCAAGCTCATCCAGCGGCACGACGGTGTTCACCAACCCCATATCTAGCGCTTCTTGCGCATTGTAGAATCGACACAAGAACCAGATCTCTCGCGCTTTTTTCTGCCCTACGATTCGGGCCATATAAGACGCCCCCCAACCACCGTCAAAGCTGCCGACCTTGGGACCCGTTTGGCCAAATTGAGCGTTGTCGGCGGCAATGGTTAGATCGCACATCATATGCAACACATGCCCACCGCCGACAGCATAGCCTGCAACAGCGGCGATGACGGGTTTGGGGCAGGTGCGGATCTGGCGCTGAAAGTCCAGCACATTCAAATGATGCGTACCTTCATCATCTTGATAGCCGCCGTAGTCGCCCCGCACGGATTGATCGCCACCAGAACAAAACGCCTTCTCTCCCAACCCAGTAAGGATAATCACGCCCACTCGACTGTCGTAACGCGCATCAGCCAACGCTTGCATCATTTCTTTAACGGTTTGTGGCCGGAATGCATTGCGCACCTGGGGGCGGTTAATGGTGATCCGAGCGATGCCGTCGGCTGATTTATGGTAAAGGATATCGCTGAACGTCAGCGCAGTCGGCACCCACTCGATAGGGGCATAAAGTTCTTGTTCGGTCATTCCCGGCGTGACAGCCATAGTGTCTCCCTTTTCTCGGTTGCTTGGGACAAGGCCCGTCATAAAGATAAAAAGTCAGGCGAGCGCGTGACTTTGCGTCAGTACCTGCACAAATCTATCTGGGTTTTCAACATGGCTGTTGTGCCCCGCTCCTTCTATCGACGTGGCGGGGATGCCAGTGTGTTGCCATAGTGAATGTGCAAGTGAGGTAAATTTGTTGTCGTGCTCTCCACAAAGGTAGTCAATCGTGACGCCTTGTCGAAAGGCTTCACCCAACCCCGCGCGTAAATTGGCCTGGCGACCCAAGGAGGTCGCCATCAGCATTTTCGCCACGGCAGGGCCATGATTATCACGACGCGCCGCGACAAGATTGGCCCGCTGCGCATCGGTTAATGAATGAAACACCGGTTGTCGATACCATTCGGCTAATACCACATCCATTGCTTGATGAGCGAAACGTTCCGCCCAGTTTCTATCGTGCTCAAGCCGCTGCTTACATTGGTTGGAATCCATCAAACCTGGGTGACCTGCCTCCAAGAAGACCGCGCGCCAGATGCTGGGTTGGGTGCAGACAAGATGCATGGCAAGGCGCGCGCCGAGCGAGTATCCAACTAAACACGCCCTTTGGTGCCCCCACACCTGATGACACGTTTGCCGTATTGCTGCCACAGCAGTGGCAAAGTTAACGGCTTGATAGTTCACACTGCCACCATGACCAGGCAGATCAATGCACAGCCAATGACAATGGCACATTTTATCCGTCACCGTGCGCCAATCTTCTCCGCTGCCTAAAAAGCCATGGAGAAACACCACTTTCTTTCCATGCCGATCGCCGCCTTGCTGGTAACTAAGCATGTGTCCCCCTGGCTGCCATGGCAGCTAAGCACTCGCTGAGTGCCTGTCCCGCTTCTCCGGCCGGTGTCACCACTTCAATCACATCGGCGCCGGGGGTGGTGAGTGCCTGATTCACGCTTCGCACGAGATCATGGGCGGTAGCGGGTCGATGGAAACCCAAAGAGAATTGTGCCGCGATGTGTTCAAACCCGAGATCATGCGGCATCCGGTAGTAGGTATCACAAAGGGTTTGATCAACCGGCAGCGCATCAAAAATGCCACCGCCATTGTTATTCAGGATAAGGATGGCGGCCGGCGCAGACGTCTCCCGCCATAATGCAAGGCTATTAAGATCGTAAAGTGCACTGGTATCACCCAGCACCACCAACATCGGATGAGCACGACCTCGCTGCACCCCAGCAGCGCAGGCGAGTAAACCATCAATGCCCGACGCTCCCCGATTGGCAAACACTCGATGGCCGGAAAGATCAGACCATATATCGGCTAAGCGGATCGCTAGGCTATTACCGATAAAAATATCTGCATGTTTGGGAAGCAAAGCAGGGAGCTGTTGAAACACGCTATGCTCCGACAATGCCTTGTGGGAAAAGGTTGTGGCAGCCTGCTGCATCTGATAGTTGGCTTCTCGTATCAAAGTCTGCTGCCATGTCTTGACGCTATCAATACCCTCGCCAGGTGCCGAGTAAGCGTTAGCCACTGACTCAGCCAACTCCTGGAGCCAAAGCAACCAATGAGGGGGCGGCACAACAAATTGCTCTAAAGACAGATGGTTAGGGTCAAGTGCCTGCGAGTGTTCGGTCAGCAACCAATAATGGGCAGTGCTTTGCGCGAGCCATTGGCTAAGACGCTTAGATACTAAGCGCCCACCCAGCTGAATCACCCATTGGGCTTGATTCAACTGCTGGAAAAGATCCGAATGATTAAGCCAAAGATCGTAACCGGGCGCGCTACTTGCCACCCCTGATTGGGGATCGGCCAGAACAATGGCATGAAGAGACTGTGCCACTTGCTCTACCACAGAAGCAACGCCCTCCGGTACCGCACCTAGGACAATCACGGTTCGTGGATATCCATCAACTTTCTGCCCAAAAGACGGTAAATCCGGTACAGAAACACGATGCCCATGATGATGGTGGTGGATATAAGGCTTATCACTTTGCCACCAGCGCGCGATAGGTGCTCGCACTCTTTCCTCTTCGACCATATCGCGTTCGCCATAAAAGGGCTCTCGAAATGGGCAATTAATATGCACGCTTCCGCCCTGCTCTGCTTGGCGAGCAAGTAGCTGATCCACTCTGGTGAGTAACGCCGGCAAAGGGAGCTCAGCGGTCGGTGCCGGAAGCGCCAATTCCGCGGTCACATGGGACGAAAACAGGCCTGATTGGGTAATCGCTTGATTCGCGCCACAATCGATTAATTCAAACGGGCGGTCAGCAGAAAGAATCACTAACGGTTCACCGGTTAAACCACTTTCCACCACAGCAGGCAGCAAGTTTGCCACCGCGGTCCCTGAGGTCACGATCACAGCGATAGGCTCTCGGACACTCTTGGCCAAACCAAGGGCAAGGTAACCTAGCCCGCGCTCATCAAAGTGACGGTGGATTGTCACCGAACGTTGGGGATGCTGACTTTGTTTCACCGCGGCCAGCGTCAACGGTGTGGAACGTGAACCGGGCGCGACACAAATATGCCTGATGCCTAGGCGCGATAGTTCTTCTATCACAACCTCTGCCCAGGTGTGTGTGAGAGAAAGCGACATTAGCAGGCTCCGAGTCTGATGGCGTCTTTTTCAGGCACCGTGCAAGCAGGCAAACACTGACGGAGAGTCGTGAGCTTATTGTCCAGCTCTTGCCACTCAGCATCCGGATCCGACCCAGGGACAATACCGGCGCCGGCATATAAGTCCACGGTATTCTCGGTCACTTGGGCACTGCGTATCGCCACACAAAATTGGCTTTCACGCTGAGACAGATAACCGACCGCACCGCTATAACGGCCACGTGCGATGCCTTGCTCGGCTAAAAAGGTGCGCGCGTTTTCACGCGGCAAACCGGCCACCGCGGCGGTGGGCTGTAAGGCACTGAGCAGCACAGCATCATCGACACCTGGCCCGATGATGGCGCTGATACGACGACGTAAATGCTGAAGATGGCGAAGTACAATCAGATGCGGTTCAGGGTCAACCGTAATGGTTAAGGCATGACGGCGAAGCCCGGCGAAAATATCGTCCACCACCAGCTGATTCTCGTGCACGTTTTTCGTGTCACTTAATAGCCACTCGCCAAGATGGTGATCTTCACTAAAGCTTGCGCCACGACGAACTGTCCCTGCCACCGCTTCTGTGGTCACACGACAATCGCGGCGGCGGTATAGCCGCTCTGGGGTTGAACCAACAAACGCGTCATCAGGACTCGTCGAAAAAAGAAAGTGAAAACTCTCGACATTGTGTTGTTGGCTGTGATTTAAAAGCTGTCCTGCGCTCAACGGTGCATCAAGCGTTAGCCGCGTTTGGCGCGCCAGTACGACTTTTTTGAGCGGCGTCTGCGCCATTTGTGTTAATGCACAGCGCACTGATTGACACCATTGGTGATGGTTGGGGGTGTGCGTTTCATCGCGCACTACCGTTTGCCCTGCCGCCAAAGGACGGCCTTGCCAAATCACCTGATTAAGTACCGCTTGACTGTCGCACTCTGCAGTAAGGTTGATGCTCAATTGCCACTGATGATCACGCCTAATTAGCTCCACCACCGGCAAGAAAAAATCTCCTCTTCCGGGGGCATCATCAAAGGCCACACAGCCCCAAATGCGCTGGTCAGGCAACAGACTGGCTTGGGCCGCTTGTAGCTGAGAAAACTGACGGCCAGCGCCCAGTACCAATACTTCTTCACGACCATCGCGTGATTGCCAATAAGTCTTCGGGTAAACAGGCTGTGCATCCAACCAAGCAACGGGCGACAAATCACCTGGCCAAGTAAACGCCATGGTCAATTGTGCAGGCGCTTGACTGATCGCTACTTGGCTTTGTAAATGATTAGCCGCTTGAATCAAGGTAGTCACGACATCCTCCAACCGCCTAGGCGGCAGTGCTCTTTGCAAGTCAATCCGTACTCTTTTTATGTAGCACGTTATTCTTGCTTGTCAGTCTACCTGTGAGCGTCTTTTGCGAATATGCGCTAGATCAGTTATCTGTCAAACTTGGTCGATTTTTTTGTTCCATTCCTGGCAGTGAAACTTTATCTGCCCAAGTCTTTCGAATTGGCAAACAAATAGTGTAAGTTACCAAAAAAGCCTAATAACAATTTTCACCTTTTTATTTACAGGAACGTTAATGCAACCTATTGGAATGTCCGCCAAGCTGGATGATGTCTGCTACGACATTCGCGGTCCAGTGATGAAAGAAGCGAAACGCCTCGAAGAAGAGGGCCACCGCATTCTTAAACTGAATATCGGTAACCCTGCTCCGTTTGGCTTTGATGCCCCTGATGAGATCTTGGTGGATGTGATCCGAAACCTCCCCACCTCGCAAGGATATTGCGATTCAAAAGGGCTCTATTCCGCCCGTAAAGCCGTGGTGCAGCACTACCAAAAGCGCGGCTTGATGGACTTAGACGTTGAAGACGTCTATTTGGGCAACGGTGCCTCCGAGCTTATCGTGATGGCCATGCAAGCGCTGCTTAATAATGGCGACGAGTTACTGGTGCCCTCACCCGACTATCCACTTTGGACGGCAGCAGCATCTTTATCTGGTGGCAAGCCTGTCCATTACCTTTGCGATGAAGAGTCGGACTGGTATCCAGACTTAGACGATATCAAACGTAAAATCACCCCCAGCACCCGGGGGATTGTCCTGATTAATCCCAATAACCCGACAGGGGCTGTCTATAGCCGCGACTTTTTGTTGCAAGTGGTGGAGATCGCGCGCCAGCATAATCTGATCATTTTTGCGGACGAAATCTACGACAAAATTCTCTATGATGGCGCGCAACACTACTCCATCGCCACCTTGGCGCCAGATGTGCTGTGTCTGACCTTCAACGGTTTATCCAAAGCCTACCGGGTTTGCGGGTTTCGCGCCGGTTGGATGCTGGTAACCGGCCCCAAACAACACGCACGCGGTTACATAGAAGGCCTTGAGATGCTGGCATCAATGCGGCTTTGTGCCAATGTCCCGATGCAGCATGCGATTCAAACCGCCTTGGGGGGATACCAGAGCATCAATGAGCTTATCTTACCCGGCGGTCGGTTGCTGGAGCAGCGCGACAAAGCCTATGAGCTTATCAACCAAATTCCTGGGGTGAGTTGTAAAAAGCCGAAAGGGGCGCTCTATCTCTTCCCGAAAATCGACACCAAGCGCTACAACATCCATAACGATGAAAAGCTCATGCTCGATTTCCTGTTGCAAGAGAAAGTGCTTATGGTCCATGGCACTGGCTTTAATTGGCACCAACCTGATCACTTCCGGCTTGTCACTTTGCCACGCGTCGATGACTTGGAGATGGCTATCAGTCGCTTTGAACGCTTTCTAAGCGGATACAGCCAAGAGGGCTAATCACGTACCTTTAGATAACGCAAGCACGTGCGACACGGCTTGCGTTATGTTATTGATCACCGTATTCGGTTATAGCGCCTTTATTCGTATGTCTCGATACTGCTCTTACTGCCATAAAGCCCATGCCATTTGCATTTGCGATGCCATCACCAAGATTGATAATCCCAATCCCGTGATCCTGCTTCAGCACCCTGATGAAGTCTCG
Organism: Salinivibrio sharmensis; assembly: GCF_001995985.1. Lineage (GTDB taxonomy): Bacteria > Pseudomonadota > Gammaproteobacteria > Enterobacterales > Vibrionaceae > Salinivibrio > Salinivibrio sharmensis. The sequence continues at coordinate 120,901 of NZ_MUFC01000003.1, forward strand.
CACCCAAAGAACAGTGCCTGCCTGCTGAGCCTTTCGCTACAACATTGCGTCACCTTAGTCGGAGAAGATTTTAGCCAGCATCCTCAGCTGAATGCGTTATTGGCGGACCCTGACATCACGTATGCCGTGCTCTACCCCGGTGAAAACGCGATGGCACTCAGTGAAATGACGGCCCGAGATGCAAATGCCAAGCAAGGGATTATTTTGCTGGATGGGACCTGGAAAAAAGCCTACAAAATATATCAGTTATCTACCAATTTACAGGTACTTCCGAGTATCAGTATTGACGCCTGTGCGCCAAGCCACTATCAGATCCGTAAAAGCCGAAAGCCCGGGGCGCTTTCCACCCTCGAGGCCGGCTATATGGCACTGAGTCAGCTGGAGGGCAATGCCAAACGCTATCAGCCTTTGCTCGATAGCTTCGACACCATGATTGCCCGCCAACTCGCCTTCCTGCCCGATGCGCGCAAACGCTGCGACTGAGCACGCAAGGTACTTGTTATCTTGCTCGTGGGGGCTAAACCATCAACCTTTTCGCTCTGCCCATGGCTAACGAATCGCGTACAGCGGGCCATTACTGGCAGCGGTAAACATGGTGCTGTGGAGCTTTTGCGCAAAGCTGTCGGTCATCGACGACAGGTAATCAGCAATCACTCGCATCCCTGATTGGCCGTTTGCTCGAGCGGCCAGCCAATCGCGTCGATAGTCGGTTGGCAACAAACGCTCGGGATCAGACGCAAAGGCATCAAACAACTCCATCACCAACTGCTGGCCTTTGTACTCCACCACCTGTAACTCCGGCTGTTTAACCACAAACTCACTGACAAAGCGCTTTAGCACCTCCAAAACACCGGCCATTACCTCGGTTAAATAGGCATTCCACGCCAATAGCGGAGAGATAAAACTGTGGGTGCCATCTTGATTGGTTGGCGCGATCTCCACGGAGGTCAATAACGTATTGACGAGGGCGCCAATCGCGTCTTTACGCTCGTACGGGGGGCCGAACATTTGCTCACTCAATTCACCAATATTGGCCTCGAGCCATGGGTCACCACACTCTGCCAAATGGCTTGCAACTGACTCTTGCCATTGCTCACGGGTGACCAAGCCCATCACGATGGCGTCCTCCAGATCATGGACGCCATAAGCAATATCATCGGCCAGTTCCATGATGGAGCAATCGATTGATTTATAGCGTGTTTTACGGTGTTGGTCCGCTGACGTATTCTCTCGGAACGCTAAAAACAGCGCGCGATCTGCCTCACTTAACGGACTCAGAACCCAGTCTCGCCGACCTTTATCATCATCATAGATCCCTTTAGCAGGCTGCCAATCTCGCGCTTTAAGATGACGAAAATCATTAACGGGTGCTGGCTGGCTTCCCTTGTGTGCAGTATTGATTAATGCCGGATACTTCATCACACCCAGTAAGGTACGGCGTGCCAAATTCATCCCATGATGCTGCGTGTAAGGCTCAAGCAGCGTGACAATGCGAAAGGTTTGCGCATTCCCCTCAAACCCACCTTCATTGCGCATCATGTAATTCAATGCGATTTCACCGCCATGCCCATAAGGCGGATGGCCAATATCATGTGCCAAGCACAAGCTTTCCATCAAGCCGGTCGACGGAAGCAGAGGGCGAAATGCTGGTTGTTTCTCTTTGAGCTGCGCGACAATGCCGGTACCAATTTGCGAGACCTCAAGCGAGTGGGTTAACCGAGTCCGATAAAAGTCGCTGTGCTCGGCACCGAGCACCTGGGTTTTTGCTTGCAAGCGTCGAAAGGCAGCTGAGTGCAGAATCCGCGCACGATCGCGTTGGTACGCCGTGCGTTTATCATGACGACGCTTTTTCTGCTCGTTTGTCATCTGGCGAATTTGCCAGGCGTCAGACAGGTCAAAATCCATCATCACTGATCTCATCCAACGACAGTGTAAAACTATCCACAAAAGTGGCCATAAAGTAATCGCTCGCCGGGGAACGCCTTTTTTCTAACGATGCTTCCAGCCGCTTCTTGGCTTGCTCAAACTCATGGTTACCTGCAGCAATCTCTTCCAAGCATTTCAAATAGGCACACAGGGTGTCGGCCTGTTTAACCAGTTGGTAATCATCCGGCGCGATGTGGTCGGAGTCAATCAGTCCGATATATTCTTCTTGCAGCTCAGGGGGAAGCATGGCGATCAGTTTTTTCTCGGCCATCTTCTCAATTTTTTTGTACTCGCCAGCAATCGAAGGATTGAAGTACTTGACTGGGGTAGGCAAATCACCCGTGATCACCTCACTGCAATCATGAAACATGGCTAACACCGCGATACGTTCCGGTTGGTAGTTGCCATTGAAACGCTTGTTATTGATTAACGCTAACGCATGCGCCACAAAGGCAACCTGTAAGCTGTGTTCAGAGATGTTTTCGGCGGAAACATTGCGCATCAGCGGCCAACGGTAAATTAGCTTCATTCGCGCAAGGTGGGCAAAAAAGTGGCTTTGTTTTTGAGTCATCGCATCCTGCTACCTTACTACACGTCGTTTTCATTGTGTGCATTCAAGCCAGCAGACACAAGTATTATTCGCGCAAAGCACAATGAGCGGCTTTGCGCGAGCATCCTTTACACTTTGATGCGATCCCGGTTTTTATCTAAAGTCGACGCACCAATGCCCTTCACCTCCATCAAGGCCTCTGGCGAGCTAAACTCACCATGATCTTGGCGATATTCAATAATGGCCTTTGCTTTTGCAGGACCAATCCCACTCAATTGTTCTGACAGCTGCTGCTCACTTGCGGTGTTGATATTCACTGAAAGACGCTCAACTTGCTCCGCCGCTTGCGCGGTGTTTTCGTCAGCACTCCACGCCACCGGGGCGGTGATTAGCACCATGGTGAATAACAGACAGGATAAAAGGTATTTCATGGTTGACTCCTTGTAGAAATGTCAGCCTTACCCTAAGTCCACGCGCCCCTATTTGCATGTAAGCTATAAAAGAAAAACGACGCAGGACAAAGTCCTAGCGCCGTTTTTCTTACTCAAGCAAAGAGGGTGCGAGAGAGATCGAACTCCTGCTACGCACTTGCTTACTGGTTATCTGACTCCGCGTAAGTCACATCCACCTCTTCGCGCAACGCTTGTAAGGTTGCAGACAATGACATGTTACTCATCGCGCGTTGAACACGCGCCGCCATCTGGCTTTGCGGGCTAATGTCAGGCACTTCAGGCTCAATAACCTTATCTAGTGCCACCACGACCACATCACCCTCGCGGTTTTGCGTAACGCCATAACTTGCCGCATCAGATTCAGGCTGTGGCAGAGAGAACGCCAATTCGGCTACTGCTTGTTGCTGAGACACACGGTTGAGTGTGATCGGCGCACTGAAGGTGTAATCACTGCCTGCCAACTCACCTGTTTGCTCAAGCTGGGCAATCAAGTCTCCAGCGGTTTGTTTTGCTTGCTCTTGGCCTTTCTCGGCGGCGAGTGTTTCACGAACTTGGTCTTTCACTTCCGCAAAGCTAAGCTGTTTTTCCGGCTTCACATCATCAAGGCGTACAACAATCGCATGCTCACCAGACAATTCAATCAACTCTGAGTTGAGCCCGTTTTCACGAACGTCATAGCTGTCAAGTGCTTGCTGAATTTGAGGGCGGGCCATTAACCCCGTTGCAGCATCCAAGGCAAAGTAGTCAGTGTATTGCACGTCACTGTTTATCGCGGCCGCGGCTGGCCCAAGGCCATTGGCTTCCTCAAAAGCGACTTCAGCCAGTGTGGTAGACTGCGCGTAGAAACGATCCGCCGCACGCGCTTGTTGCAGTTCAGTACGAATATCGTCTTTTACCTCTGCAAGTGGTGTCACATCCGCCAGATCAATATCATCCAAACGAATAATATGATAACCAAAGTCAGATTGAACCAGCCCAGAAATATCACCTTTCTCTGACAGCGCATACGCGGCTTTCTCGAACGCCGGATCCATCACATCAGGTTCAATCCAATCGAGTGATCCGCCCTGCTCAGCACTGAAGGTATCATCAGACACCTCTTTCGCCAGCGCAGTAAATGCTTCGCCTTGGTTCAGGCGCTCTAGCACTTGCTCAGCTTTGGCTTTGGCCTCTTCACCGGTCCCTTCGATCAAGATATGGCTGACTTTGCGACGCTCTTGCGAGCCATATTGGGATTGGTTCTCTTGATAATACGCTTCGATGTCTTGATCAGAGATTTGAATGTCACTGGCCAGCCCTTCGCCTGTGAGCTCCACATAAGCGACTTTGACCATGCGAGGCTGGATATAATCGTCTCGGTTAGCTTGATAGTATGCTTCCAGCTCATCGTCCGTTAGCGATACCTGCTCGGCAAAATCATCCACTGGGAGCGTGATGGTGCGCACTTGGCGGCTTTGCGCCTCTAGGCGATACAAATTCTCTAACTCACTGGGCAAGACAAAGCCTGAGCCTTGTAGGCCATTAACCAGCTGCTGACGCATTAAGTCTGTGCGCATATAATTGGCAAATTCATCGGCACTCATACCCGTCTGGCGCAGAGCGGCCTGATAACGATCGTTATTAAACTGCCCGCCTTGACGAAACTGTGGCATCGCACGAATAGCCGCTTTGACCTGCGCATCACTCACGCGCAAACCGAGTTCGCTAGCCGCCTGCTCTAACAGCAAGTCATTGATCATTCGATCTAAGATGTTTTGACGAAAACGCTTCACATACTCTGGGTTGCCCAGCAGTTGGTTAAACTGCTCTCCGGCTTGTTGCTGCATACGAGCACGTTCGTTTTGATAAGCTCGATCGAGCTCTGCACGGCTGATTTCTTTATCACCGACGGTTGCAGCGGGCGGGTTGGAACCGCCTGCCAGATAGCTGCCGACACCGGCAAAAGCAAAGGAAAAGATGATAAGGCTTAAAATGATCTTCACCGCAAGACTATTGGTGCCTTCGCGTATACGTTCCATCATAACTGGCCGGTACTCCAACTGGTTTGGGCTGGTTGTCTTTCAACTAAAAAGGCGCATCATGTGATGCGCCTTTACGCTCTTGTGTGCCGAATTATACGCGGTTGTTAGTGGCTTTGCAGCTCCAACGCCCCGTCAAACGCGAATAATTCGGCAGCGAGTCACGTGATCATTACTCGTTAACGGCGTCTTTTAACGCTTTACCTGCTTTAAAGCCAGGCACTTTGGCCGCTGCGATATCGATTTCAGCGCCCGTTTGTGGGTTACGGCCCTTGCGTGCGGCGCGTTCGCGTACAGAGAAGGTGCCAAAGCCCACTAGCGCGACCTGGTCACCTGACTTCAATGTGTTAGACACCGCCTCGACGAAGGCATCCAATGCACGGTTTGCTGAGGCCTTAGAAATATCCGCACCTTCTGCAATATGATCAATCAGTTCCGACTTATTCACTTTTTCATCCCCTTAGATTACATCTCCGCAAACCTATCAATGTTGCGGTATTCAATAACAGACGCTTTGTCGACGAAAGACGTTGAAAGCGCGCTTGCCCGCCCCATGCAGGCAATGCGTCAGAGCAACGTTAGCGAGCAAAAAAAACGCTGACAAGCCTTTTACTGCCTGTCAGCGTTTTACGTTGCTTAATTTTGCTGCATGTCACTCTTTTCGGCGTTAACCAGCTCAATACCGAGCGGATTATTCTCTAACGCAATGGTTAAAACTTCATCAATCCAACGCACTGGGTGAATCGATAAGTCCTCTTTGACGTTGGCAGGAATATCCTCCAAATCACGCTCGTTTTCTTTTGGGATAACGACTGTTTTTATGCCACCGCGACGTGCCGCGAGTAGCTTTTCTTTCAAGCCACCAATCGGGAGCACTTCACCACGTAGGGTGATCTCACCAGTCATTGCCACATCAGAGCGGACAGAGTTACCGGTTAAGCTTGAGACCAAGGCAGTACACATCGCGATGCCCGCACTTGGGCCATCTTTGGGCGTTGCGCCTTCTGGGACGTGGACATGAATATCACGCTTCTCGTAAAAGTCGCTATTGATACCCAGCTTCTCAGCACGGCTACGCACCACGGTCATCGCCGCTTGCACTGATTCTTGCATCACATCGCCCAGCGAGCCTGTGTGCGTCAGTTTGCCTTTACCTGGCATTGCTTCAGTCTCGATAGTGAGCAAATCGCCACCCACTTCGGTCCAGGCAAGCCCAGTCACTTGACCCACTCGGTTTTGCTCATCCGCTTTACCATAATCAAAGCGGCGGACGCCTAAGTAATCTTGCAGGTTCTCATCCGTCACCGTCACTTGCTTGAGCTCGCTATTAAGCAGAATTTCTTTGACCGTCTTGCGACACAGCTTAGAAATTTCTCGCTCAAGGTTACGTACGCCCGCTTCGCGTGTGTAATAACGAATAATGCCGATGATTGCCGAATCTTCTATCGTGATCTCATGCGGTTTCAAGCCATTGCGCGCCACTTGCTTGTCAATCAAATGTTGCTTAGCAATGTTGAGCTTCTCGTCCTCGGTATAACCAGAAAGGCGGATCACTTCCATCCGATCCAGCAATGGGCCAGGGATATTCATCGAGTTAGACGTGGCCACGAACATCACATCTGAAAGATCGTAGTCAACCTCTAGATAGTGGTCGTTAAACGCATTGTTTTGCTCAGGGTCAAGAACCTCAAGCAACGCCGATGAAGGGTCACCGCGCATGTCAGACGACACCTTATCGATTTCATCGAGAAGGAACAGTGGGTTTCGCACTCCCACTTTAGACATCTTCTGAATCAGCTTGCCGGGCAATGAGCCGATATAAGTCCGTCGATGACCACGGATTTCCGCTTCATCACGCACACCACCCAATGCCATACGGGTATATTTACGCCCGGTGGCACGCGCAATAGACTGGCCTAGCGAGGTTTTACCCACCCCTGGCGGCCCCACTAAGCAAAGAATCGGACCTTTCAGCTTCTTCATCCGGTTCTGTACCGCGAGGTATTCCAAGATGCGGTCTTTGACACGCTCAAGCCCGTAGTGATCGGCGTTCAAGACTTCTTCCGCCCGGGCTAAGTTTTTCTTCACTTTTGAGCGCTTCGCCCACGGCACGCTGATCATCCAATCGATATAGCTGCGAACCACGGTGGCTTCCGCCGACATCGGAGACATCATTTTTAGCTTCTGCAGCTCTTGCTCGGTTTTTTCCCGAGCTTCCTGCGGCATTTTTGACTCTTCGATTTTTTGCTTCAGCGCTTCAAACTCATCCGGCGCATCATCCAGCTCACCCAGCTCTTTCTGAATGGCTTTCATTTGCTCGTTGAGATAATACTCGCGCTGGCTTTTTTCCATTTGCTTTTTGACGCGTCCACGAATGCGCTTCTCGACCTGGAGTAAGTCAATCTCAGACTCCATCATGGTCATCAAGTATTCAAGACGCTCGGAAATATCGACGATTTCCAACACATTTTGCTTGTCTTCAAGCTTGAGCGGCATGTGGGCGGCAATGGTATCAGCAAGGCGCGCAGCCTCTTCAATGCCGTTTAACGACGTCAGCACTTCCGGCGGGATTTTTTTGTTTAGCTTGATAAAGCCTTCAAACTGACTGATCGCAGTACGGACGAGGACTTCTTGTTCACGCTCATCCAAGCTCGGCGTGGTCAAATACTCCGCTTGAGCGGTAAAGAAATCATCTTCACTAAACTGATCGATGCGCGCACGCTGCATCCCTTCAACCAGGACTTTAACCGTACCGTCTGGAAGTTTAAGAAGCTGGAGGATGGTTGCCACCGTACCAACGGTGTATAAATCTGAGATACTTGGATCATCAGTTGCCGCATCTTTTTGCGCAACCAGTAGAATCTGTTTGTCATTGTCCATCGCCGCTTCAAGGCAGCGTATCGACTTTTCCCTTCCCACGAAAAGCGGGATCACCATGTGAGGATAAACCACCACATCCCGAAGTGGCAGCACCGGAATGTCAATGCGCTCGGAACGCTCCAAGTTCATATGCTTCTCTCTTCCGTTCAATCTGATTATGAGTATATGGGGTCTGTTGGACAGGTTTCAACGGCTCAACCGTCAGAAAATAAAAAAGGGAGTTGTCACTCCCTTTTTCTATCTCGCTGATAACCTTATGTAACGATCTTACTCGCCACCGGCTGCTTGATTATCAGTGTGTTCATACATCAGTAGAGGTGCAGACTCGCCTCGGATCACTGAATCATCGATCACCACTTTGCTCACGTCTTTCATCGACGGCAGATCGTACATGGTATCCAACAACACAGCTTCAACAATCGAGCGTAGACCTCGTGCACCGGTTTTCCGTTCCATCGCTTTTTTGGCGATAGCCCTCAGTGCGTCGTCTCGGAACTCAAGCTCAACACCGTCTAGCTCAAGCAAGGCACCATACTGCTTCGTGAGTGCGTTCTTAGGTTCACGTAGAATTTGCACCAAGGCGTCTTCGTCAAGCTCTCTCAACACCGCGGTGACGGGTAGACGCCCGATAAATTCAGGGATCAAGCCGTACTTCACCATGTCTTCAGGCTCAACTTTGCCAAAGAACTCGTCGGCTGAGCGATCGGTCGCCCCTTTGACCTGCGCACCAAAGCCAATGCCAGAGCCTGTGTCGACACGCTGCTCAACCACTTTATCGAGCCCAGCAAACGCACCACCGCAGATGAACAGAATTTTCGATGTGTCCACTTGCAAGAATTCTTGCTGTGGATGCTTACGTCCCCCTTGGGGTGGAATCGAAGCCACTGTCCCTTCTACCAGCTTCAGCAACGCTTGCTGCACCCCTTCCCCGGAGACGTCTCGGGTAATGGATGGGTTATCGGATTTACGAGAGACCTTATCAATCTCATCGATGTACACGATACCGCGTTCTGCTTTGGCAACATCGTAATCGCACTTTTGCAGCAGCTTCTGGATGATATTTTCGACGTCTTCACCCACATAACCGGCCTCGGTCAAGGTGGTGGCATCCGCCATAGTAAATGGCACATCCAAAAAGCGCGCTAACGTCTCAGCCAGCAATGTCTTACCACTACCTGTAGGGCCAATAAGCAGGATGTTACTCTTGCCTAGCTCCACGCCATCTGCGCTTTTGTCGCCGTTTCGCAAGCGTTTGTAGTGGTTGTATACTGCAACCGAGAGCACTTTTTTCGCTTGCTCTTGGCCAATGACATAATCGTCAAGGTGTGCACGAATTTCACTTGGCGCGGGCAAGGTATCTCCCTCGCGCTTCGGCATCACTTCTTTGATTTCTTCGCGGATAATGTCATTACACAGGTCAACACACTCATCACAAATGTAGACCGATGGCCCGGCAATTAACTTACGAACTTCGTGTTGGCTCTTACCACAGAATGAGCAGTAAAGCAGCTTTCCGCTTCCACCGTCTTTTCGCTTGTCTGTCATTCGCTAACCTCTTTGGGGCATTTGCCCGTCGTTGCCTTATGTTGAGTTTACAACAAATCGGCCACTTTTTCCGACCCAACAACCAACAAGCTTTGCGTTTGTCCACAAAGCTCGCTCGATTTCGATGTCCTACGACATCGTGGGTTTAGTCTCGTTGACTCAATACGGCGTCAACCAAGCCATAGTCCACCGCTTCTTGTGCCGCCATGAAGTTATCACGGTCGGTGTCACGCTCAATCACTTCCATTGGTTGGCCTGTGTGTTCAGCCAACAGGGTGTTGAGGCGGTGTTTGGTTTTAATCATTTCTTGGGCATGAATTTCAATATCAGACGCCTGGCCTTGGAAGCCTCCCAGCGGTTGGTGAATCATCACCCGTGAATTCGGTAGGCAATAACGTTTGCCTTTCGCGCCACCTGCCAACAGGAACGACCCCATTGAGCACGCCTGGCCAGTACACAGGGTGCTGACATCCGGCTTGATAAACTGCATGGTGTCATAAATTGCCATCCCCGCAGTCACCACACCACCTGGCGAGTTGATGTACAGGTAAATGTCTTTTTCTGGATTCTCTGACTCTAAGAACAGCATCTGCGCCACAATCAAATTTGCCATTTGATCTTCCACTTGCCCAGTGAGGAAGATGATGCGTTCTTTTAGCAGGCGAGAGTAAATATCGTAAGAGCGCTCACCGCGCGAGGTTTGTTCCACCACCATAGGGACAAGGGCGTCCATAATTGGCGGCATGGCATTATTGTGTTGATGGCTCATAGCGTAATATCCCTAATCGAATTCGTTATAACTCTTGCCTTAACCAAGGTTTAGCACAAAACGCTGTAACAGGTCACTAAAATCTTAAATCGATGAACGCAGCTTAATGATCCAACGAGATTTTTTGTGGCTAAACGTCTCTCACTATCGACAAACACGTGCACGGCAAGTGCTAACCAGTAGATGGAAAAAATGGCCCAAATGACAAGTCATTAGGGCCATTGTAAGCAAATCCATTTACGCAGTGTCAATGCGACACAAACGTTTTTTAACCTTGATTAAGCTTGCTGAGAAGCATTCATCAGGTCACTGAAGCCGACTTCAGCTTCGGTGACAGTGGCTTTTGCTAGCAGCGCATCGATGGCTTGCTCTTCAAGCGCAACGTTACGCATGTTTTCCATCAGCTTCTCGTCTTTCTCATAGTAAGCGACAACTTCTGATGGGTCTTCATACGCAGATGCCATCTCTTCGATCAGTGCTTTAACACGCTCATCATCCGCTTCAAGCTCTTCTGACTTGATCACTTCGCCCAGCAGCAGACCAACACTTACACGGCGTTTGGCTTGCTCTTCAAATAGCTCACGTGGTAGCTGAGAAGCGCTGTCCATGTTGCCACCAAAGCGTTGTGCCGCTTGCTGGCGCAAGGTGCCAATTTCTTGCTCAATCAGCGCTGAAGGTACGTCGATTTGGTTTTGCTCAACCAAGCCATCAAGTACCTGCTCTTTTACCTTGTTTTTGATCGCTTGCTTGAGTTCGCGATCCATGTTTTTACGCACTTCTGCTTTCAGGCCTTCTACGCTGCCATCAGCAATGCCAAAGCGCTGAACAAACTCTTCAGTCAGCTCTGGTAGCTCTTGTTCTTCCACTGTATGCAGTTTAATCGCGAACTGTGCTGCTTTACCTTTCAGGTTCTCAGCGTGGTAGTCTTCTGGGAAGTTCACATCGATAGTGAATTCTTCACCTGCTTTTTTACCCACAAGGCCGTCTTCAAAGCCTGGGATCATGCGACCTTGGCCCATTTCTAGCTGGAAGCCTTCGGCTTTACCGCCTTCAAACTCTTCACCGTCGATGGTGCCAACAAAGTCCAAGGTGACACGGCTGTTCTCTTTCGCTTCACCGTCTGCTTCTACCCAGCTTGCTTGTTGCTTACGCAGAGTATTCAGCATTTCGTCCACATCGCTTTCTTGCACTTCGGCTTTTGGCTTCTCAACGCTAATCGCGTCTAGACCTTGAAGCTCCACTTCTGGGTACACTTCAAAATCCGCTTTAAAGACCAAATCTTGGCCTGCTTCGTTTTCAACCGGTGTAAAGCTTGGCGCCCCTGCTGGGTTCACTTTTTCTTGAATCATGGCTTCGATGAAGTGACGCTGCATCACTTCGCCCAGCACGTCTTGGCGTACTGTGTCACCGTACATGCGTGACACCATCTTCAATGGAACTTTACCTTTACGGAAACCATCAAAACGACGATTCTTAGCGATATTGCGTAGCTCTTTAGTGACTGCGTCATCAATGTTGGCAGCAGGCACTGTGATGGTCATTTGGCGCTTAAGGCCTTCGGTGGTTTCAACGGTAACTTGCATTATAAATTTAACCTCAAATTTACTCAGGGGTACTGAGTGATGTATACCAGTTTTACTGGTGGCATCATCTGAGCTATGAATCCGTCATAGCCCCTGCGAATCCGGATACACGCAACTGGCGTATCGAGCTATCTCATCCGAGACTGAAAATTAAGACGCGCTATTATAGCGGCACCCGTCAACTGAGTCGAGACAAGGGGCGACCGATGGCGTTTCAATATCAAAATTGGGGTGATATCTCACAATTCAACCGCGTAGGATCACAGTTTTTACGGTTTTATGTGCGTTTGGTTATTTTCAGAGCAATTCGGTGAGAAAAACGGGAAAGGAAGCGAAATGGCGCGCCCTACAGGATTCGAACCTGTGACCCACGGCTTAGAAGGCCGTTGCTCTATCCAACTGAGCTAAGGGCGCACTGTCTTTACGCAGCGTGGATTATAAAGCGACGTTAGGCGTCGTCAACGCTTTTCCCTAAAATCTTGACGTGGTTGCTCAAAACCACATCATTTACTGGCTATGTCTTCATGCCACGCGGTGAGGCGAGAGCGCTTAGTATGTTCTATTGGTGTTTCAGTCCAGCAAAAAAAGCATCGTGCGAGCATGAGGGCTTATTGCTTCTTTTTGCCTTCCCACTCATTAAACTGCATTAGCAAACGTTTGCGTAATAGCTTTTAGATGCGTTTTTTGTCACACTATTGCCAACATTGCTTTAGCCAAAGGATAGTTATGGCCGCACAACTCATTGATGGAAAGCTGATCGCGCAAACCGTGCGTCGGGAGGTTGCCGCTCGCGTCTCCGCACGTACTCAAGCTGGGCGCAGAGCCCCCGGATTGGCGGTAATTTTGGTCGGAGACGACCCCGCCTCACAGGTTTATGTTGGCAGTAAACGCCGTGTCTGCGATGAAGTCGGGTTTGTGTCACGGTCTTACGACCTCTCTGCTTCATGCTCTCAACAAGAGTTGCTATCACTCATTGACACCTTGAATGACGATGACAGCATTGATGGGATTCTCGTCCAACTGCCCTTACCTGCAGGGATTGATGCCACATCCGTATTGGAGCGCATCCGCCCAGACAAAGATGTCGATGGGTTTCACCCCTACAATGTCGGTCGCTTATGTCAACGAATGCCAACCCTGCGCTCTTGCACACCAAAAGGGATTATTACCCTCCTAGACCGCTATAATGTGCCTCTTCGTGGTAGACATGCTGTGGTTGTGGGTGCCTCCAATATTGTTGGCCGCCCGATGACGTTAGAGCTTTTGTTAGCAGGCTGTACAACCACTACTTGCCACCGTTTCACCCAGGATTTAGAAGCCCATGTTCGACAAGCCGATGTGCTGGTTGTGGCGGTCGGTAAGCCTAAGTTTATCCCTGGCGATTGGATCAAGCCCGGCGCCATTGTGATTGATGTGGGCATTAACCGCATGGAAAACGGCAAGCTTATCGGCGACATCGAATATGAGCTCGCCTATGAAAAGGCTAGCCATATTACCCCTGTCCCAGGTGGCGTGGGCCCTATGACTGTCGCGACCTTGATTGAAAATACGCTCATGGCCTGTGAGCAATACCACGATAGTCACTAGCATAAGAGAGGGTCAAACTGGCCCTCTTTTTTCAGGATACTAAATCCGTTTGGCTATCTTGGATGAGCTGGTTTCGTCCACCAGCCTTAGCTTGGTACAAACACCTATCCGCGCGCTGAACAAGTTCATCAATGCGGGCATCGGCATGGACCATCCCTATACTGATGGTGATTGAAAACGCTTTATCGTAGGGTGACCAAACGGTCTTTTCCAACTCTTCCCGCATCGCCTCAAGTCGGCGCACAAAGCCCAGCTCGTCATTGCCATAGAGGATACAGAATTCCTCGCCACCGAAACGAGCGACCATGCCCTCCGGAAAATAGCGTTTCATCATCTTTGCCAGCTCAATCAGCGTAATATCGCCGATATGATGACCAAATTGATCATTGATCTTTTTAAAATGATCGACGTCGATCAACGCTAAACTCCGCGGCCCCTTGTGTGAACGTGTGTGAGGGTGCTCGAAAAAGTAACGTCGATTCCACACTTGGGTTAAATAATCCGTGTTGGCCATATTGAATAGGCGACGCTCAGTATCGAGCGCATTCAGTGTGCTGTGCAAGCGACAATAAAATTCCTCTTGGTTAAACGGTTTGGCCAAAAAGTCATTCGCACCCGCTTTTAAAAATCGCGCCGTTAAGCTGGGATCTTCCTCACCCGATAAGCCTATAATTGCCAACTGGCCGTCTGTTTTCAGTTTGCGTAATGCCTTAACCACACTCACGCCATCCATTTCTGGCATGGTGTAATCGGTAATCACCAAAGAAATTCGCTTATCACGCCGCACCATAGCTAATGCCTCTTGACCATTTTGTGCCTCAAGGACATTGAGGTATTGCCGCTCTAATAAGCTGCGCACGTAACGACGTGCCGTCAGCGAATCATCAACAACTAACACATGGTGCTGATGGTTCTTTTCCAGGCGGTTGAGTAACGGCGCTATCGATGACACGCACGAGGGACTATCTTTAGGGATGTAATCAATCACGGTTTTGGCTAGCACACGCTCTCGAGTCCGTGCATCCATCATCGCAGTGAGTACAATCACTTTTATATCCAATGACAAACAAACATCAATGATTTCACCGTCCTGCCCATCGGGCAGGCAATAGTCGAGGATAGCGCAAAGAAAGTCAGTCTCTTGGTTGAGAATCGTCTCTGCTTGTTCGATTGAGTTTGCTATACATGGGATGTATCCGGCCTTTCGTATCTCGGCTTCAAGTAACCGCCTGAAAGGTCGACTATCTTCCACAACCAACACTTTATATTCCATCTGCAACGCACCACGTCTTCACGTAAATTTTGCGCGGCAAAGCGCGCAACGGGGCAAGAATCGGTACAGGTTAAGGGCAACACGTCGCGCATAGATAGAAACTGCGCAAAATTCTCACCCCTGATACACATCTCGCAGGATTTTGACGCAAAACCGTATCAATATGGCTACTTTTTTACTCAAAAAGACAAAAAATAAAGACAAAAAGAAAGGTTGTTAGTTTTGAGAAACAACCAATTGGTTTCGACCAGATGCTTTAGCTTGATACAAGGCTTGATCTGCCATTTGTAAAAGCTGTGGCACGGTTGTCGCTTGAGCGTCTACCCCTATACTCACCGTAATGTTAAGCGTTTGCCCTAACACTCGGATAGGATTAGCGGCGATAGCTTGACGATAGCGCTCTAACGATTGTTTAAACGTGGTTAAATCACGGCAGGATAAGACACAAAATTCTTCACCGCCCAAGCGCGCAACCATATCTTCCGGGCAGTAATCTGCGAGTCTATGAGCCACTTCTACTAGGACATCATCACCCACATGGTGGCCAAATTCATCATTAACGCGTTTAAAGTAGTCTATATCGATGATAGCTAACTGTTTAGGCTCTTCAGTCGCTAACTGCTCACACCGTTCAAAGAAATATCGGCGGTTCCAAAGCTGAGTCAGGAAATCCGTGTTCGCTAATTTAAATAGCCGCCATTCGGTATCGATGGCATTTAAGCAGCTATGAACGCGACAAAAAAACTCTTCCTGATTAAACGGTTTGGGGAGGTAATCATTGGCACCTGCCTTGAGAAAGCGTGCCGTCAACGCCCCATCATTGTGCCCAGACAAACCAATGATCGCCTGTGAACACTCGGTATCTTTCTTACGAAGCGCATACACAAGCTGAAGGCCATCCATTTTGGGCATTTCGTAATCAGTAATAATCAGCGATATATCTGGCGTTCTTTCCAGCACGTCAAGTGCCTGCTCACCATTTTCAGCCTCCAATACGGTTAGATACTGACGCGCTAACAACGCAGAGATGCGTTTACGTATCGAGGCTGAGTCATCAACCACCAGCACGCGGTGTCCTTGATTGTCAGCCAATCGCTTAATGAGTCGGCACACTGCATCAATACAATGGCTACTGTCTTTGGGGATATAATCGATAATGGGCTTTGATAATATCTCATCACGCGTTTTCTCTGTTTGCGAGGCAGTGAGGACAACCACTTTCAGCCCGGCGGCTAAACAGAGATCGATGACTTCGCCGTGGTGTGCATCCGGCAAATTATAGTCGAGGATCGCACAGAGAAAGGTTGTGTGATGATCTAGCACATCCCTCGTTTCTGCTAGGCAGGTACAGGTCTTAGTGGCAAAACCCGCTTTTCTCACCTGTTGTTCAGCCAGCATGCGAAAAGACCGGCTGTCTTCAACGATAAGTACCGGCTCCAACGACTGCCTCCCCATTTAAAGCTACACTTTGACGAGTGTAGCAGCCAAACAGGGAGATAGCGCTAACTAGGAGGTAATGTTAACTAGAGGCGCTGATATCGGCGTTATTGATACAAAGTTCAGTTTGCTTGCTAAGTATATTTATCAGCAAAATACAGCGCTTCTCGCCGTCTTTTTCTTTGAAGATCGCTTCCGTGCCAGCAAACTGCCCCTGCTCAATCATCACTGACTGTCCGGGCTTGAACCCTTGATAGAGTGCGTCACGCTGTTCGTCACAGTCTTCCACCATCATCAGCTGTTGGATCAACGCCAAGTCGACCTTGATCGGGTACGCGCCTTGGCGAACGAAATCAACCACACCACGTGTGGAACGCACACTGGTATATTGCACGAGGTCGGGATCAAAGCAGACAAAAATATAGTTGGGGAAGAGCGGCTCTTCAACGTGCTGACACTTGCCACGGCGCAACTTTTCCACCGTCACGGTCGGGTAGTAACAATCAACGCCTTGGCGCTTTAAATTTTGTTCTGCACGTTGCTGTTCCGCGCGCTTACAATAAAGTAGATACCAATGTTTCATGTCGTTCTGTCCCTGATGTCTATCGACAGTGGCAACCTGTCCAGAGCCACGTGAGTATACGGATGTTAAGTCCGCACAGCAACAAGGGCGAGCGCTAATCGCAGCCACTCACCTTTGCATAGGGTTAACGATTCGACATGGTATCGCTGAGTTATTAGGCGATTTTTTGAATATCGACGCTGAAACTGTTCAAGCCAACTTCATTCAACGACACACGCGCATCACCTGATTGAAGATCGACACTTTGAAACTGGCTCGAGAAGGCATCGCGCCCCAACCAATGATCACTGTGAACAAGGCTTGTCGCTCCACAGCTATCGACCGTGGCTTTTACCCCCGCCGGTAAAATATCAAGCTGATTGTCGGCGGTGTTTAACACACCGAACATCGCACGAACCGGCGATGTGTAGGCTGAGGCTCGAATCGCATCCTCGATCCGTTTTACCAAGGTGAGAAACCCCCTCTCATTAACATCACCTGAGCGGACGAAATCATTAAAAAACGCACGGATCATTAAGGTGGTCGCGGTGCCGTCTTCCTCTGCAGAGGCAGAGTCGACCACATAAAATGCCATTTTCCCGCCCATCAACCACGCATAATCCAGCACAATGGGATTGGCATCTGCCGATTGCAGTGAGTGATAAGAAAGACGCCACGCACCTTGTTGCGAGTCGGGCTCTGGCATCAGCCCCATTAATAATTCACGTGCGCTACCTGGGTTGTGGCGTAACGCATCAAGGTGCCATTTGAGTTCCGTCTCTGACGCACCGCGATCTGTATCTTCGCTCACCTTAAACCATTGCTGACTAAAATCATCGCTGGCGTGTACATCGTCGTTCGCATCATCAACCACCGCCTCAATGGCTTTTTTAACCACGTTGATATCTTCGATCGGTTTGATCAAAAAGTCTTTTACCCCAAAGCGAAGCGCTTGGGCAACGTCAGCCATCCCTCCGGTACCAGAGATCACAATCATAGGTAGCATTGGATACTCGAGGCTCACCTCCTCAACGAACTCTAAGCCTGTCATCACCGGCATCGACAGATCACTAATCAATAGGTCAGGAATCGACTTTCGCAGCGCTTGCAACCCTTCTAAACCATTTTCGACTTCACGAACTACCGCTCCCTCTCTCTCGAGAAAAGACGCAATCATCCGACTGAAGACGGGATCATCCTCGACGATTAAAATCTCTTTATTATGCAACACGACGCTCTCCTCCAGGACTGCAAAGCAGCGGCTGTTTCATTCTCACTGCACTAATCGTAGTTGAATTCAGACACACCTGTGACCGCTAATGATATTTAATTCAGTAGCGATCTATAAACAGCTGTTTAAAATAATAATATTCTTAGCGTTCAAGCAGGTGAACCGTCAAAGCCATTTATCGGCAGCATAAAAAAGGCTTGAAAATCAATGACACTATAAGAGTACGCTACTCTGTATTAAAAGTAAGACTTATAACAATTAATACATGATGTCTATCACAAGAATGTATATCGGTATTGTCTAAATCTCGAGCCAGTTAGAAGGGCACAGAAAAGCGATTTTTTTGTCGGGAGGAAAACTTGCCAATTGAGACACCAACAACTATTCCTTATTAAAGGAGAGTGTATACGGCATCTGTCTCCGCACGCTAGCAGAGAAGACGTTTTACTTGAGGCGTCGTGCGCCGACCGTTGCACCTGACTTCACTGAGGGAATAACGAGCGGGGTTACTATGATTTTAAGTCATTTATTGGGGTTATATACCCATCCCAAAAAGGAATGGAAAGCGATTGGCGAACGCCATGAGGCCGCCTCAAACAGCATTGGCCACGCGTTGTTACTGGCGTTAATCCCGCCTGTTTGTGCCTATTACGCGAGCGTCCATATTGGTTGGCAGATAGGCGCGGGGGATCCCATATTTATGACCCCGCAAAGCGCACTGTTTATCGCCAGTGCTATGTATCTTGCGTTGTTAGGCGGTGTTGCGGCACTTGCTTATCTCACCCTATGGATGAGCCGAACATTCGGTTCAGCCCCGACTTATACCCAATGCTTGGAGCTTGCGGCCTACACGGCAACGCCGATTTTCATGGTGGGGCTTGCAACCCTCTACCCAGTGGTGTGGTTTGTGATGATCGTCGGCTTAATTGGTATTGCCTACTCTGTCTACCTCCTCTACACAGGGGTACCGATATTGATGGAAATCCCTGAAGAGCGAGGGTTTATCTATGCGAGCTCTGTCGTCACTTGCGGGTTAGTCTTGCTGGTCGCGATCCTTGCAGCCTCTGTCATCCTTTGGAATGTCGGCATGGGACCTGTCTTTACCCATTAATCGACATGCATTCAACGGGCTAACACTGAAAAACGCCGCGATATCTGTCGCGGCGTTTTCAATTAATCCTCGTTATGTATCTCTAAGTTAGCCAGCTCTTGCTGCTGCTCGCGCACCGTTTTCGCATCGTCGTTCCGCAAGCTTTGTATATACTCGAGGTAAGCTTGATCGACATCCTGAGTGACGTATTCACCGCTAAACACCGACGTCTCAAAGCGCTCAATCGCCGGGTTCGCTTCGCCAACCGCTGCCACCAAGTCAGAAAGATCTTGGTAGACCAAGCCATCCGCACCAATCAATTGACCAATTTCATCGACTTCACGACCATGGGCGATCAGCTCATTAACGCTGGGCATGTCGATGCCATAGACGTTAGGAAAACGCACTTCGGGGGCGGCTGACGCCATATACACTTCTTTTGCCCCGGCCTCGCGCGCCATTTCGATTATTTGCTCCGAGGTGGTGCCGCGGACTATCGAATCATCGACTAACAGAACGCGTTTGTCTTTAAATTCAGAACGAATCGCATTGAGTTTACGGCGCACCGATTTCCGACGCATTTGTTGCCCGGGCATAATAAAGGTTCGACCGACGTAACGGTTTTTGACAAAGCCTTGGCGATAAGGCTTTCCGAGTACTTGGGCGATTTCTAAGGCGATGTCGCAGGAGGTCTCTGGAATGGGGATCACCACATCAATATCAACGTCATCCCACTCACGTTGAATTTTAGCGCCCAGCTTCTGCCCCATGCGAATACGGGCACCGTAAACCGAGACCTTGTCAATAAAGGAGTCTGGGCGAGAGAAGTAGACAAATTCAAAGATGCAGGGATTTAAACTCGGCGCATCCGCACATTGGCTGGTATGCAGTTGCCCATCCAGCGTGATATAGATAGCTTCACCGGGTGCCACATCACGGACAAAATCAAACCCGACTGCATCCAATGCCACTGTCTCCGACGCCACCATGTATTCAGTGCCGGCCTCTGTATCGCGTTTACCTAAACAGAGTGGCCGAATGCCCTTAGGATCACGAAACGCTATCACTCCGTGGCCGATGACCATGGCCACGACCGCATAAGCCCCCGACACTTGTCGATGCACCGACGCCACCGCGGCAAACATATCGTCAACCGTTAATGGATGCGATGTCGCGGTTGATAACTGGTGGGCAAGGACGTTAAGAAGGATTTCAGAATCAGAGGTGGTATTAAGGTGACGACGGTCTTTTTCGAATAGCGACTGACGCAAGTCTTGTGCGTTGGTGAGGTTACCATTGTGCGCCAGGGTAATGCCGTATGGCGAGTTCACATAAAACGGCTGCGCTTCTGACGCGCTCGAGCTTCCCGCGGTTGGATAACGCACATGCCCAATGCCAACTTGGCCTTGTAAGCGCTGCATATGCTTAAGTTGAAACACATCCTTTACGAGACCATTGGCTTTTCTAAGCCGGAAACGATTGTCGTCAATAGTGACAATCCCGGCGGCATCCTGCCCCCGGTGTTGTAGCACCGTTAGTGCATCATAAATGGACTGATTGACCGGGGTGTTACCAACGATTCCAACAATACCACACATGTCAGCGATTCCTTGTTACGCGAATATCATCCTAAGATCCGGCGATCTCAGGTAAGAAACTGGAACTGTTCTCGAGATAGTGGAAAAACCATTCAATCACTACCGCAAAGTTAGGAATAAGTTGCGACCGCCCCCATGCTTGGGTGTGAGCCACCGACGTAAAGGCATCCAGGAAGAAGAGCATCGCGGCAATAATGAGTACACCACGCACACTTCCAAACACCATACCCAGCACCCTATCGGTACCAGACAACCCGGTTTTCTCTACCAACTGAGCAATCACATAATTGACCACCGCCCCCACAATTAAGGTGGCAATGAACAACAAGGCTATTGCGCTACCATTACGAATAACGGCATCTTCGATATTGGTCAGGTAAACCGCCAGTTGCGTATAAAACTGACTGGCGATAAAAAACGCACCAAACCATATCACCAATGACAATGCTTCTTTAACAAAGCCTCGAATCACACTAACTAGCGCCGAAAAACCAATGACGCCAATAATGAGGTAATCAATCCAATTCATCGTATTCACTTGCTCGAGACGTGCGCATTCTAACAGAAAAAATGCTCACGCAAACGTTTTCTTATTGGGTGAGTGGGTCAAATTTACGCAATTGACCCTTCAATCCTGTCAAAGATTGCAAATCAGTCAGTTGCGATTCTAGCGCCGATTTGGAGACGTGAGGCCCCACGACCACCTTGGCTAAGTCATCTGGCTGAATGTCTTTGGGTAAGATATGTGCTTGGTAGCCTTTTTCGCGTAATTGTTTGACCAAACGTCGTGCGTTGTCTTGGTTGCGAAAGGTGCCGAGCCGGATCATCCACGCCCCTTTTTGGTCACTGGCTGGCGAAGAGGCAGTTTCACTAGACACCGGTTTAGACGCAGGCTCGCTGTCCGTTGCCTTTGTCTGACGTTCTTTAACCTTGGTGTCTGGCGCCTCCACCTCAACCACTTGTGGTGCTTGAATCGGTGTTTGGCTCACCTCACTGTCAAAATCATCCCGTAGCGGGATACTCTCATAGCTCTCTTGATAATGCTCTTTTTTGCCATCAAGCACATCTGGCAGCACTATCACACCAATAGACACCAACACCAAGGTACCAACGATTCTTTTTTGTAACTTACTGGCCACAATGACTCCGTTTTAGTTAAGCTCGCTCATTACCTGTCCAACGGTATGAAACGACCCAAATACGACCACACAGTCTCGCGCAGGTTCAGCGTGTTTTAACGCATGCTGATAGGCCTCGCTAGGTGACGCAAACTGTTGTGGTGCCGACACAGGCAAGTTATCGGCGGGGGCGCCTCGGGGCACGGATAATGATGCCGGATACCAGTGGTCCACGATACCATCCAAGCAGGCTAAGGTACCCGCCATGTCTTTATCGGATAACATGGCCACCACCGCATGCACGTGCCCGCCGCGTTCAGCTTTGCACTCAGCCAATTTCTCTGCCAAATAAGCGGCCGCGTGCGGATTATGAGCAACGTCAAACACAGTGTAAGGCGCCTTGGCGACAACCTGCATTCGCCCCGGTACCGACACCGAGGCTAACCCGTCAGAGATGTGCGTGTCTGCAATCTCCAGATCAGCAACGCCCAAAGCCATCAATGCAGTGGCGGCATTTTGTAATGGTATTGCTGGGATAGGCAATGCAGTCAGCTCAAACGCCCCTGCCGCCCAACACCAGGTATCATCAGTGAGCGTATAGTGATATTGATAGCCCAGCTGGTGTAGCTCGGCGCCAATACTGTCAGCGTGTGCAGCCACACTCGCCGGTGGAGAAGGCTGACCGCAAACAGCGGGTTTATCCGCTCGGAAGATACCTGCTTTTTCGTAGCCGATTTGGTTAATATCATCACCTAACCAATCACAGTGATCGAGCGCAAGGCTGGTGATCACCGATACGTCATGCTCAACCACATTGGTGGCATCGAGGCGTCCACCCAGACCAACTTCTAAAATCACGACGTCCAGTGCATGCTGCTTGAACAGGTGCAATGCAGCCAAGGTGCCGAACTCGAAAAAGCTCAGGCTGGTCTCACCGCGCACTTGTTCAATCGTCGCGAACGCTTGACTGTGCGCACCATCGTCTAGCCGTTTGCCATTAATGCGCACTCGCTCATTATAGTGAGTGAGGTGCGGGGAGCTATAAACACCGGTGCGATAACCCGCATGCTGCAAAATCGATTCTAGCAGCGCACAGGTTGTGCCTTTACCATTGGTTCCCGCAACGGTAATCACTGTCGGCGCAGGCTTGGTCAGTTGTGCGTTTTCCGCCACAGCCGCAACGCGTTCAAGGCCAAGATCGATGGCACTGGTATGGATGCTTTC
This sequence comes from Salinivibrio sharmensis, assembly GCF_001995985.1. Lineage (GTDB taxonomy): Bacteria > Pseudomonadota > Gammaproteobacteria > Enterobacterales > Vibrionaceae > Salinivibrio > Salinivibrio sharmensis. The sequence continues at coordinate 143,744 of NZ_MUFC01000003.1, forward strand.
TAGATAAGACAGCCACGTCGTTAAAGAGGACGTGGCTGTTGGATGTTGTAGTTCAGACATTGACTTGGTCAGTTACTCCATGATGAGCAAATGATACCAAGGATAGCGCCGTGGGACACGGTCAATTATTGGTCTTGAGAAGGCGATGCCGCTTCAGGCTCAAGATTAGGCTTGTCTTGCTCTACATCGACCACAAGCGGTGAGCGAACATTATTCAATTTGGCAAGCAGCCCCGCCAAGCGTTGACGCATTTCTCGACGGTCGACGATCATGTCAATCGCGCCATGCTCAAGCAAGAACTCACTGGTTTGGAAATCTTCCGGGAGGTTCTCACGCACGGTCTGTTCAATGACTCGGCGCCCCGCGAAACCGATAATCGCTTTAGGCTCGGCCACATTGATATCACCTAACATGGCAAAACTTGCCGTCACTCCGCCGTAAGTCGGATCGGTTAATACCGAGATAAACGGCAGGTTGTGGCGAGAAAGGCGTTCCAATGCAGCACTTGTTTTTGCCATTTGCATCAGTGACATAAGTGCTTCTTGCATACGCGCACCACCACTGGCAGAAAAGCACACCAAACCGCAGTTATTTTCGATCGCCGCATCCACCGCTTTCACGAAGCGAGCACCCACAACGGCTCCCATCGAGCCGCCCATAAATTTAAACTCAAAGGCACAAGCCACCACAGGTACATCAAACACGCTGCCTTTCATGACCACAAGGGCGTCTTTTTCGCCACTCGCTTTTTGCGCCGACACTAAGCGATCTTTGTACTTTTTCGAATCGCGAAACTTCAACACATCTTTGGGTTCAAGCTCACTGGCAATCTCTTCACGCCCGTCTTTATCCAAAAATACGTCGAGCCGACGCCGTGCTGGCATGCGCATATGGTGTTCACACTTTGGACATACTTCCAAGTTACGCTCGACATCTGCGTGATAGAGGACTTGATCACACGACGTACACTTGGTCCACACACCTTCTGGAATCGACGCCTTGCGTGATGAACCAATATTACTTTTGGTTAGTATTTTTTCTAGCCAGCTCATGGACAACCTTTACTTAGTAATAACTATCGCGAACGGACAGCTATCTTGGATTCGTAACAAATTAGACCGAATTAAATCACAAGTCTGTCAGACTTGGGATAAAAAACTGGTACTACCTATTCTCTCTCCGTGCTGTTTGAGTACAGCGTACTTGCCGACACAATCACCTAATCCGGCAAAAACAAGGGGCCAATGGGTGAGCGAGGCAGCCCAAACGTTTCGGGGTAGTCCACCTCAACCAAATACAAGCCTTCAGCTTTCGCGGTCGCAGCAGCCTGGGTCCGATCTTTTTGTGCCAGCAGCCAAGCCATCCACTCAGGAGGCTGCTCTTGACGACCGACCGCCATTAAGCTCCCCACTATATTGCGCACCATATGATGCACAAACGCATTGGCTTTAATATCAATCACGATAAAGCGCCCTTGACGGTTGACCGATAAATGCATCAAATTCCGCCAAGGGGAGTTCGATTGACACTGAGCGGCACGGAATGATGAAAAATCATTCTCCCCAAGTAGATACTGACCTGCTCGGTGCATTAAGGTTTCATCAAGTTCAGCGTGATAGTGACTGACTCCCTTGGCTAAGATCGCCGGGCGCAAGGGATGATTATAAATGACATAACGATAGCGTCGCGCAGTGGCACTAAAACGGGCATGAAACTCGTCTGTCACGGACTTCGCCCATCGCACCGCAATCGGATCCGGCAAATTCGCATTGACACCCATCGTCCAAGCTTTTAAAGGACGTTGATTGTCAGTGTCAAAGTGCACCACTTGTCCTGTTCCATGCACGCCAGAGTCGGTACGTCCCGCACACTGTACGGCGACAGGATGATTGGCAACCGTCGATAAAGCACGCTCTAGGTGTTCCTGCACACTCGTGACTTCTCGTTGCCTCTGCCAACCGTAAAACTGAGCGCCATCATACTCAATGCCTAACGCGAATCTCATGCCCTGCCTTCTCGTTACTCGTCAATAAGGCGCCGCATTATACCCATAAAGCCTTCGAGTTGCAGGTTAAAAGCGCGTGCTTCGCCATCACTGCCGTCATAAAGAAACAGGCAGCTTTCGCTACCTGTTTTTGTCACTACCTCAACTGTTCTAACAACTGACGCGCTTCTTGCTGCAAGGTCTTGTTGCCCGATTGCATCACTTTTTCGAGCAAAGAAATCGCCCCATCGACATCGTTCATTTCCAAATACGCTTTGGCGAGGTCAAGATTCGTTGATGCTTCAGTACTTGCAGTATCACCGTCCACATCAATGGCACTGATATCTTCTAACACATCAGGAAACTCATCTAAACCCACATTCAGGTTCATTTCCGCTTTATCAGGATCGATATCTGGCGTAGAACCATCATCTCGCATGAGCTCTTCAATGCTGATGTAGTCATCTTCTTCTTGCTCTTCACCAATCAGCTCACTTTCTGCTTCCCCCTCACTCAGTAGATCCTCGTCTAAGGCTTCTTCGAGTTCAAAGGTTTCCAGCGAGGCAGGGTCTATTGCGGGTTGCTGACTCCAGTCTTCACTCTCTGCTTCAGGCTCAGGTTCATTATCAGCCTGCCACACTGCCGCTTCTTCATCGGACAGTGAGGAAAGATCCAGAGGCGTGTCATCGTCTGACTCGGAGAGCAGCGCCTCCATGTTTAAGCCACCCACTTGATGATCGTCATCGTCGAGATCGCTGATATCTCGCTCATCACGTTCAGGCGCTTCCGCGTTGGCGTCACCATCGTGCTGCTCGTCTAAATAAGACTCTAGCTCTCGCTGCTCTTCAAGCGCAGCGCTTAGTGCGTCGTCTTCGCCAAACTCGCCAAGTTCATCAAGCGAGAAGGAGTCAAATTCATAGTCACGCTTATTGTTTGGCTCTGGCTCTGGCACGCTATCTAAATCCGCTTGCTCTTGCTCGTCAACCGGTTCAGCGTCCGCCAACGCCGCTTCCTCGTCGTACTCAGGTAGGCTGGTTAAATCAAGTAAGTCTTCTTCGGTAATGTCATCGAGATTGTCACCGTCAGCCGCTGGCGATTCATCTTCCTCGCTAGTCGCTTCTGGCTCAGCCGACTCGCCCGCCGGTGCGTCGTCTTCATTTAACTCGGCTTGCGGCTCGTCGTCACCGTCATCCGCTGACTCTTCATCTTCCTCGCCGGTAGCTTCTGGCTCAGCCGATTCGTCCGCCGGTGCGTCATCTTCATTTAACTCTGCTTGCGGCTCGTCGTCACCGTCATCCGCTGACTCTTCATCTGCCTCGCCGGTAGCTTCTGGCTCAGCCGATTCGTCCGCCGGTGCGTCATCTTCACTTAACTCAGCTTGCGGCTCGTCGTCACCGTCACCCGCTGACGATTCATCTTCCTCGCCGGTAGCTTCTGGCTCAGCCGATTCGTCCGCCGGTGCGTCGTCTTCATTTAACTCGGCTTGCGGCTCGTCGTCACCGTCACCCGCTGGTGCTTCATCTGCCTCGCCGGTAGCTTCTGGTTCAGCCGATTCGCCTGCCGGTGCGTCGTCTTCATTTAACTCGGCTTGCGGCTCGTCGTCACCGTCATCCGCTGACTCTTCATCTGCCTCGCCGGTAGCTTCTGGCTCAGCCGATTCGCCTGCCTGTGCGTCGTCTTCGCTTAGCTCAGCTTGCGGCTCGTCGTCCCCGTCATCCGCTGACTCTTCACCTGCCTCGCCGGTAGCTTCTGGCTCAGCCGAATCGCCTGCCGATGCGTCGTCTTCATTTAACTCGGCTTGCGGCTCGTCGTCACCGTCATCCGCTGACTCTTCATCTGCCTCGCCGGTAGCTTCTGGCTCAGCCGATTCGTCCGCCGGTGCGTCATCTTCACTTAACTCAGCTTGCGGCTCGTCGTCACCGTCATCCGCTGACTCTTCATCTGTCTCGCCGGTCGCTTCTGGCTCAGCCGACTCGTCCGCCGGTGCGTCGTCTTCGCTTAGCTCGGCTTGCGGCTCGTCGTCACCGTCGTCCGCTGACTCTTCATCTGCCTCGCTAGCCTCTGGCGCGGCTGGCTCGTCCGTCGGCGCATCGTCTTCGCTTAGCTCTGCTTGCGGTTCGTCTTCCGCTTCGTTGTCTTGCTCGGTTCGAGCCTGTGATCCTTGTTCAGTGTCAGGTGTTTCTTCTGATTGCTCATCCGACGCGTAAAGAAGTTGCTCGAGCTCCGCTTCGTTCGGATCACTGTCATCTTCCTCTCCCCACAGTGCCGGATCGTCCTCATCAGCAAGTGGATCTGGTTCGTCATCATCCCCTAACACTTCTTCCAGTAAAGCGTCAGAGTCTTCTAAATGAGGATCATCGTCTTTGTCTAAGACTTCATCCAGTAAGGCGTCGCTACTTTCATCGAATTCGCCCTCGGTATCATCCTCTTCATTTAGCCAGCTATCCTCGTCCTCTTCATCACCGACAAGTTCATCAAGCAACTCTGTTGTGTTATCGAGAGAAACGTCATCGTTATCATCATCAGATAAATCAATGTCTTGGCTTAAATCCAGCTCAGGTTCATCGTCGAGCACCGAGTCAAACAAGGCGTCATTAGGCGCTTGCTCGTCATTGTCTTCGCTCTCTTGTGAGGCTTGCTCTTTGGTCTCGGCATTTTCGTCCTCAGGCACATCAGCAGTAGATGCTTCATCGGCGGCCGTGTCTTCACCCGTTTCTCCTGCCAACAAGGCATCGATGTCGTCGACATCACTGTCATTGCCTTCTTCCAGTGCTTTAGCCCACTCAGCGGCAAGTGCTTCGTCAGCACTCATTTCCTCTTCAGGCTGTTCTAAGTCACTCGCGTCTGATTCGGTATCATCTTCTGCGGCCTCTTCCTCCTGCGAGGTTTCCGTATCCGCTGGCGGCGCATCCGCTAATTCATCCAGCGCGCGCTCCATGTCTTCTAGGCCTATTGCATCATCGCTGGTTGGCGCAACACTCGACTCATTGCCAGACATACCATCGAGTTCATCGTCCAGATCCAGGTCGTCGAGGTCGGTATCATCGCCAAAGGCAATTTCCTCATCCCCCATGCCATCATCAGTGATTTCAAGTTCATCACTGTCCTGCTCTTCTTCTGCCTCGCCATCCCCTTCATCAGGATCCGGTACCATGACCACGGGCATATCGTCCATGTCATCGTGATCCAGAGCTGCTGGCTCTTCGCTGTCTTCTTCTTGTTTTTTACGGCGTGCAAGGAAAAAGAAAATCGCCCCTGCGATTAACGCCCCCGGAATGATTGCAAGCATTGCGAGTAATAGTGGGCTATCAAGTAAAGACTCAACCGCAGATGGGGGTTGCGTTTCTTTTTCTACCTGCTGTTGGCGCTGCTGTTCTAAAAATGCACGGATCTCTTTATTGAGCTCAGCATCACCGCTCATCTGCTCTTTCAGTGCACTGAGCTCGTGCTGAACCTCTGAAAGACGCACCTTAAGCACATGATTACTCTCAACCAAACGCGTCATTTCTTGGTCAGACGCTTGCAGCTGAGACTGTAGACTTTGTACTACTTGAGGCTCAGGCGCACTGGTTTGCTGGCTCTCGCCACTTGATGGAGAAGCGTCTTGGTTTGTTTGCTCCGGTTGCGACTGCTCCGGCTGGGTATTGTTTGAGGACGCTGGCGACGTTTGCTGGCTGGGTTGATCAACCTGTGCACTTAGCGGTGCCGTATTTTCTGCCTGCTTGCGTGCCTCATCGATTTCAAGCCGATTGATCACATCTTGGGTACTCTCGCGCTCGATTTGCGTCAACGTCGGCATCACTAGCGTACTACCGGGTTGCAAGCTATGAATATTGTTATTAGCAAATGCGTCGGTATTTAAACGGAAAATTGCCCCCAGCGTTTGGTAAACGCTCACTTGCGTATTAGGACGCATTTGAGTCGCAATCGACCACAAGGTTTCGTTGGCCCCTGTGGGGCCATACTGCTGTGCTGATTCAACCGTTGACGTCGGCTGGGGCGAAGTGGTTTCCGCCACCATTTCATCTTGCGGACCCAAGATGCGTATTGCCGCTTCGACTGGCACCGTTGAAACACTGACAAGCGCAACCGCCACCAACCCAGCAACGGCAACGAGGTGCCGCTTAATGCGATGCGGGGTTAGGTTCAATCGTGTTTGAGAAGAAGACTGTTCACTTTGCTGTGCGTTGGACACACCCGCACTCCCTTATGGCAGAAATGGCCTCACTAAATATCTAACTATATCGGAAGCCATGCTAAAAACTGTAGTTTGGTGATATAAAAGTGTGTTGTTCGATCAAACTGTGGGCGCTCTGCCTCAGTTTTATCGCGATGATACCATCACCACGCTCAATGTATCGCTCGGCGTTGCAAGTTTAATGCCTAAAAAAATACCCCATCGGCGGATGGGGTATCAATCAGTCTAAGGTCGCGGTGCGTCAACTATCACGCTCTTGCCGTCGCTAAAGGCTTTTCGATTAAAGATAATCGCGAACCAACACTTCAGCAATTTGCACCGAGTTAGTCGCTGCGCCTTTACGCACGTTATCTGCCACAACCCAGAGGTTTAAACCGTTAGGGTGACTAATGTCGTTGCGAATACGTCCAACCAACACCTTATCTGAGCCAGTCCCTTCTTTCACCTGGGTGGGGTAATCTTCCCCTTCAAACACTTCAATGTGCTCATGTTGACTCAAGATTGCTATCGCTTCTGTTGCGTCAATTGGTTGACGGCACTCCAGGTGTACCGCTTCAGCATGACCATAAAACACCGGCACACGCACACACGTTGGGTTAACCCCTATCATTTCATCGGCGAGAATTTTCTGGGTTTCCCACACCATTTTCATTTCTTCTTTGGTGTAGCCGTTTTCCATAAACTGGTCGATGTGTGGTAAGCAATTAAAGGCAATTTGCTTACTGTATAACGCAGGCTCCGCATCTTGGCTGTTAAGCAATTTAACCGTCTGTCCGGCAAGCTCATCGACGCCTTCTTTCCCTGACCCCGATACCGACTGGTACGTAGACACATTGAGGCGCTCAATCCCAACGGCATCATAAATGGGCTTTAAGGCCACCAGCATCTGAATCGTCGAGCAGTTAGGGTTAGCAATAATATTACGATTACGAAAGTCACCAATCGCGGCTGCGTTTACCTCAGGCACCACCAAGGGCACGTCGAAGTCATAGCGGAACTGCGAGGTATTGTCGATCACCACCACCCCAGCATCTGCAGCTATCGGCGCCCAATGCGCGGAAGCCTGCGCTCCTGCCGAAAACAAGCCAAGCTGAACCTGTGTCCAATCAAAATTATCGACATTTTGTACACGCAGGCTCTCACCTTTAAAACTGATGGTTTCTCCTGCACTTCGCTCACTAGCAAGGAGATGTAGCGTGCCGATAGGAAAGTCGCGCTCTTCTAAAATCTCGATCATGGTGCGGCCTACCGCACCGGTTGCGCCCAAAATGGCAACATCAAATGCTTGTGTCATGCGTGTTCCTCAATACTAAAGCCCAGCTTAGCCAGCGACTGTAACCCGAAATCTGCCTGCCCGGCTACCGTGATCGCACTGTACTCACGTCGATCCCAGTAATTTTTCCGTAATTGGTCAAAGGCTGTACGCTGAGCTGTTTTGTCGTCGCCTGCAGCATGCATGGCACGACGAAAATCACTGTCATCTCGGCGAATATCATAGACCAGTTGTGTCAACGCCATCAGGTCGCTTTGTTGCCATGGCTGTGCCAAGGCAACGTGTGGAATCGGTGCGGTGGGGAGCAATTCACAGGCGTGTGCACGTTCGGGTAAGCCTAAATGCTCACACAATGCGTTAAACACCATGGTGGTGCCACGTGCTTTGCCTTCCAACCCATAACCGGCGACATGAGGAGTTGCAAACGCCAAACGCTCGATTAAGGCCAGATCGACCTCAGGCTCATGTTCATAAACATCCAACACCGCATCAATATCGCCTCGCGCTAACCGCGCTTTAAGTGCCTGATTATCAACAATCGGACCACGAGCGGCGTTTATCAAAATACTTCCTGATGCGAGCGCATCCAATCGAGCTTGATTCATGAGGTGATAAGTGGGGTACGCACCGGTCGTGGTCAAAGGGGTATGGAAAGTGACCACGTCCGATTGTGCGATCAGGGTGTCAATGTCCACCATATCAGCAAGGTTCTCTCGCGCCTGACGAGGTGGGTCGCAAAGTAAGGTTTTAATCCCAAGTGCCGCAAGCCGCTCAGACAAGTAGTGACCCACATGACCAACCCCCACAATACCGACCGTTCGGTCTGTAATGTTAAACCCTTGCTGTTGCGCTAATACGAGTAACGCGCTAATTACGTATTCCGCTACCCCAACCTTATTGCAGCCAGGCGCCGCCGTGGCGTGAACACCTTGCGCTTGCAGCGCGCTAAAATCGAGATGGTCTTCGCCTGCAGTGGCTGAACCAACGAAGCGTAAGCGCGTCGCACCATCAATCAGCGCATGGTTCACTTGCGTGACACTTCTCACCATTAATGCGTCAGCATCAATCAAATCCGCAGCACGGATTGCGCGCCCCGGTAATGCGACCACCTCACCCAATTGGCTAAACAAGGTTTGGGCGTAAGGCATATTTTCGTCTACAACAATTTTCACGTTCAACGTCCCGTGTGAGTCGGTGCACCATGTATCGGATGCAAAATGTGAGGGGGCTTATTGTATCTACCTGGCCGCAAGAAAACACCCATCATCAACACCAGTAGTGGTGCACAGACACCAGCAAAAGGTATAAAAAAACCCGGCCGGAGCCGGGTAAATCCAGGACCTGAAAAGGCCATTAAAGGCTCTCAACGATAATGGCCCGTGTCTGATGGCAGAGCATCTCTGCATACCTGGAAACAGGGACGATTGTATTAACCGCGATACTTTTCAATCACTAAGGTGGCATTGGTTCCACCAAAGCCAAAGCTGTTTGACATGACACGCGTCAGTGCTTGCTCACGCGGTTGTGTGACGATATCTAGCCCTTCAGCCGCAGGATCCAAGTTATCAACATTGATACTTGGCGCGACAAAACCTTGCTCTAGCATCAGGGTTGAGTAAATAGCTTCGTGCACCCCTGCCGCGCCGAGCGCGTGACCTGTCATGGACTTAGTCGCAGAAATCGCAGGGCTCTTACCGCCAAACACTTCCTGGATCGCGCCAAGCTCTTTCACATCTCCGACTGGGGTTGAGGTGCCGTGGGTGTTGATGTAATCAACGTCACCATCCACATCTTGCATCGCCATATTCATGCAGCGCACTGCGCCTTCACCCGACGGCGCCACCATGTCATAACCGTCGGACGTTGCACCGTAACCGACGATTTCACCATAAATGGTCGCACCACGAGCTAGCGCATGCTCCAGCTCTTCCACGACCAGCATGCCGCCACCACCGGAGATCACGAAGCCGTCTCGGTCCGCGTCATAGGTGCGAGATGCCTTCTGCGGGTCGTCGTTGTATTTGGTTGACAACGCCCCCATGGCGTCAAACATCATGGTCAGTGACCAATCCAGCTCTTCACCGCCACCGGCAAAGACCACATCCTGTTTGCCAAGTTGAATCAGCTCAAGGGCGTGACCAATACAATGCGCCGAGGTCGCGCACGCTGAGCTCATGGTGTAATTCACCCCTTTGATTTGAAATGGGGTAGCTAGGCACGCAGAGACCGTGGATGACATGGTACGTGGCACCATGTAAGGCCCTACGCGCTTCACGCCTTTTTCCCGCAATGTATCAACCGCGGTAACTTGGTTAACCGATGACGCGCCACCTGAACCGGCCACTAAGCCAGTTCGTGGGTTAGAAACTTGCTCAGGTGCTAGGCCCGAGTCTTCAATTGCTTGCTCCATTGCCAAGTAGGCAAAGCCAGCCGCGTCACCCATAAAACGCATTCTTTTGCGATCGATATGGTCGGCTGGGTTGAGTTTGAGATCACCCCAAACATTGCTACGCAGTTTCATATCTGCAAACTGCTGAGAAAAGTTAATGCCAGATTTTCCCGCTTTGAGCGACTCCAGCACTTCTTTGACGTTGTTACCAATACTGGAAACAATCCCCATGCCTGTAATGACAGCTCGTTTCATGATGCTTTCCTAGACGTTAATTTCGCAGTGGATGATAGCGTTTTTAAAGCTGATAAGTGGTCAGCTTTCCTTTGAGCCAGTACAATTTCCCTTTTCCTTTCCTGTGTAAGAGGCATTTGTGAGCACTCCCTCGATCGACCACGCAAAAATCAGCTGGAATGACACGGGCACGCCCGTTGCGGATCAGTTCGATGACGTCTATTTTTCCAATCACGACGGCTTGGCCGAAACCCGCTACGTGTTCATCGAACAAAATCAACTTCCCGCACGTTGGCAAACCGCCACATCGCCCCGGTTTGTGATTGCGGAAACCGGCTTTGGCACTGGGCTCAACTTTCTCGCCACTTGGGCGGCTTTCGATCAATTCCGTCAAGCCCATCCCGACGCGTCTGTCACCCAGCTTCACTTTATCAGTTTTGAGAAGTACCCCCTGACAGTAGAGGATCTTGCCCGTGCACATCAAGCCTGGCCAGAGCTGGCGAACTACGCTGAACAGCTACGCGCCGACTATCCTGTGCCGCTAGCCGGTTGTCAACGGATCGTGTTGGCTCAAGGTCAGATTACACTCGATTTGTGGTTTGGTGATATTAAAGATTGGTTACCACAAGTGCCGACGGGCCCGAAAGGGATCGTGGATGCTTGGTATTTAGACGGCTTTGCCCCGAGTAAAAATCCAGAAATGTGGAATCAAGATTTGTTTAACGGTATGGCAAGGCTTGCACGCGAGCAGTGTACCTGCGCCACCTTCACCGCCGCTGGCTTTGTGCGTCGTGGCCTTATCGAGGCAGGCTTTGAAATGAAAAAGGTGAAAGGTTTTGGCCACAAGCGAGACATGTTGGCAGGCGCACTACCTGTTCGCCAAACCCATGCCAGCTACCAGCCTTGGTATGCGCGCCCGCCCGCCCCAACAGCGGACGACATCGCCATTATTGGTGGCGGCATTGCCAGTGCTGCCTTAATCACCGCATTGCTGCAACGGGGCAAGCAAGTCACGCTGTATTGCCAAGACCCGCGCCCTGCTGCTGGCGCATCAGGCAACCATCAAGGCGCTATTTACCCGCTTTTAAATGGCAATAATGATAACTTAAGTCAGTTTTTTGCCCCCGCCTTTTTGTTTTCACGGCAATTTATTCAACGACAAAACGCCCAAGGCGTTGCTTTTGAACACGACTGGTGTGGGGTGACACAGCTGGGTTACGACGACAAGAGTGCCGCTAAGCTTGCTAAGATGGCCGATGGTGCCTTCCCTGAGGCATTGGTCACACCGTTAGATGTCGATGGCGTGAGTAAGAAAGTCGGGTTAGAAACCGGGCATGCGGGCGTCTATTACCCGTTAGGGGGATGGATAAGCCCGCAACAGTTTACCGCGGGCGTAATCGATAAAGCCATTGCCAGCGGACAGCTACGTGCCCATTTTGATTGCCCTGTGAATGCGCTGACGCAATCGAACAATGGTTGGACACTCGATACCAGCATTGGTCATGTTTGTCACCAAAATGTGGTGATCGCTAATGGTCATCAAGCAGATAGCTTCAGCCAAACACAACCTATTCCGGTCTATCCGGTGCGCGGTCAAGTCAGCCATGTGCCTACCAATACCGACCTCAGTAAGCTAAATACGGTACTGTGTTTTGAAGGCTATTTAACGCCGGTCAATCAAGCAGGAGAGCATTGCTTGGGGGCCAGTTACAGTCGAAATAATGCCGACCTCACTTTCCAAGCTGACGACCAAACCGAAAACCAACAGCGTCTCACCGGTTGTATTGATACCGGCTGGGCGCGTGACGTGCCGGTTGCAAAACAAGGACGTGTGGGCGTACGCTGCGCCAGTCGCGACCATTTACCTTTTGTGGGCAACGTGTGTGATTACGACGCCTTGGTTTCCGCCTACCAAACCTTGCAAAAAGACAAAGAAAGAGCGAATTCCGTTCCCGTTTATCCAGGGTTATTTTGCTTACTGGGGCTCGGCTCTCGCGGCCTCACCTCCGCCCCATTGGTGGCAGAAGTGCTAGCTGCGCAGCTGTGTGACGAGCCTTTGCCTTTACCTCAGTCGGTTCTGGACACGCTGCATCCAGGACGGATGTGGGTCCGTAAGCTGCTAAAAGGCAAAGCACTATAGCAGCCCTCGAACAAGGTCAACAAAAAAGCCATCGTCAAGGCGATGGCTTTCCTTTTGCCAAGAGGTATCGTATGCAATACCTCCTAGTGCCCCATTTTAAAACAGCGAGTTACGCGTCTTTTTCCACTTGCTGCTGCAGTAAATCCCAAAGCGCGCCCACCAAGCGCTGGTCGCCAGGAGACAGCTCGCTGGCATTGTCAGATAGGCTGGCATCGACGCGCGCTTTCAATGCTGATACCTCATCAACGCCTTCCAACTCACAGTCCGCTGCCGCTAAAGAAACGTGGCCACGTAAATAGCCACTGGCAAACAATTCATCGTCTGAGGCGGTTTCTACCATCTCATCGATTAACGCTAAAATGCGTGCTTCGTAGTCTTGAACTTTCATCTTTTTAACCTTGGCTTGGCAACGTAAAGGTATCTGGCGTCAACGGTGCAACACCATAAAAGTCTCGCAAGGTATCAGAAAACTGCTTGGCGCGCACGGGTAAAGCTGGGCTTGCTTCAGTGTCAGAGATATAGGCGATCACTTGCTGGCGGACTTTATCAGTAAACGCGTGGCGATCGGGCTCCACCCCACTTAAGTTGTCGCAGCTTACTTGAAAGCGAAACCCACAGCTTGCAGAGAGAATCCACTCAATCGCTTGTGGCTTCACTTCTACGGCCTCAAAGGCGGCTTGCGTGTCAGCGTCACGACCGTCTGGATGATACCAATAACCATAATCCTCAAGTTGACGACGTTTCTCACCGGCAATGGTCCAGTGCGCCACTTCATGTAATGCGGAAGCAAAAAAACCACGCGCAAAAATCACACGATGATGAGGATGATCTGCATCGGCAGGTAAGTAAATAGGCTCATCCCCGCCACGCACCAGCTCAGTATTGAAAGAGGCAAGAAAGGTTTGGTTAAAAAGTTGGATCAAGTCGTGAAAATCGTGGGTCATAATCTAAAACAATAACAACACCCCATCTATCCAAAACGACAGATGGGTTTAAGGAAGATGAAACGTTTGGGTTATCGCTATGCGCCCATTTGGCCGCGATGACGGAGCAAGTGGTCCATCAGCACAATCGCTACCATGGCTTCAGCGATAGGTATCGCCCGGATCCCCACACACGGATCGTGACGACCACGTGTCACCACATCGGTAGACTCTCCGTTAACGTCAATACTTTTGCCCGGCACGGTGATACTCGAAGTAGGCTTTAACGCTAAATGTGCCACCAATGGCTGGCCTGAAGAGATCCCACCAAGAATGCCTCCCGCATGGTTTGAGGCAAAGCCGTCAGGGTGAATTTCATCGCGATGTTCACTGCCACGCTGATTCACCACATCAAAACCATCTCCAATTTCGACTCCTTTCACCGCGTTAATGCCCATCAACGCATGAGCAATGTCCGCATCTAAGCGATAAAATACCGGCTCGCCAAGGCCGACAGGAAGGTTTTCTGCCACCACGGTGAGCTTGGCACCAATCGAGTCGCCGTCTTTTTTGAGTTGACGAATAAGTGCGTCTAGTTCATCGATCTTATTCACATCTGGGCAGAAAAAGGGATTTTGCTCAACTTGTTCCCAATCCACCGTATCGATGGTCACCTCTCCCATTTGCGCCAGGTAAGCACGCACTTGAATACCGTGCACTTGCGCCAGGTATTTTTTAGCCACCGCGCCTGCAGCCACGCGCATCGCCGTTTCACGCGCTGACGAGCGGCCGCCCCCGCGGTAATCGCGGATGCCATATTTATGGTGATAGGTGTAGTCTGCGTGACCTGGGCGAAACACATCTTTGATTTTGGAGTAATCTTTGGAGCGCTGATCGGTATTTTCGATCATCAGACCTATCGATGTGCCCGTTGTTTGACCTTCAAACACCCCGGAAAGGATTTTCACCGCATCAGGCTCACGCCGCTGAGTGGTGTATTTAGACGTGCCAGGACGGCGTCGGTCTAGATCATGCTGCATGTCCGCTTCGCTCAGCGCTAATCCAGGCGGGCAGCCGTCAATAATAGCGCCCAGTGCGACACCGTGACTCTCTCCAAAGGTCGTAACGCGAAAAATTTGTCCTATCGTGTTGCCTGCCATGCCTTCCTCTGTTTGCCTGATGGGCATTGTTGTGTTTTTGCGTACTTTGTTAGCAATTAACCATAAAGCAATCAAAGACGCAAAGAAAATCCAGGTGAGCAACGGAGCGACTGCAAGCGCTAGATGCTAAAAAGCCAGCACGAGGCTGGCTTTATATCATGATCGGCGGGTACTGCCTCTAATCGCGATAAAGGGCAAATTCATCGGCACACGCAACGAGGTCTTGTCGGTTGATCATAAACACCCCATGGCCACCGTTTTCAAACTCAATCCACTGCAAAGGTAAATGACCGTATTGCTCTTGCATGTGTACAATCGAATTACCGACCTCACAAACCAACACGCCATCGTCTGTCAGATAATCGGGTGCATTGGCAAGCATCCGACGCACCAGTTTCAACCCATCAGTGCCCGCGGCAAGGCCCAGCTCAGGTTCGTGGCGAAACTCGTCCGGCAAATCGTCCATATCTTCCGCATCGACGTAGGGAGGGTTGCTTACGATTAAATCGTATTTATCTTGTGGCACATCTTTAAGCAGATCCGACCGCATCGGGATAACTTGCTCTTCCAAGCCATGATCCTGGATATTGATTTCAGCCACATCCAGCGCATCGGTGGAGATATCTACCGCATCGATCTCTGCCTCTGGGAACGCATAGGCACAGGCAATAGCGATACAACCACTGCCAGTGCACAGGTCCATAACCCGGCGTGGAGGTTGAGGCAAGATGCCAGCGAATTCTTGCTGGATAAGCTCACCTATCGGAGAGCGTGGCACCAGCACACGCTCGTCGACAAAAAATTCCAAACCACAAAAGTACGCTTTGTTGGTTAAGTATGCGACTGGGGTTTTATCGTTGATACGCGCGATAACACGCTCAACGATACGATGTTTTTCACTGGTGGTCAGGCGGGAAAAGCGCGTCTCTGAGGGCACATCAATTGGCAAGTACAGTGTCGGTAACACCAGCTGGACCGCTTCATCCCACGCGTTGTCAGTGCCATGGCCATAAAACAGCCCCGCCGCATTGAAGCGACTGACTGTCCAGCGCAGCATGTCTTGCAGCGTGTGTAACTCGCTGACCACTTCTTCAGTAAAAATCGTATCCACATTGGCCTCCATCGGCTTCATGCAATTTGGGGTCGCCCTTTGACGCGAGGTCAGTACAATAAGCAGCATTTTGAGCTGGCTGAATGTACAATTCAGGTTATCACCTCGGAGACAGTTTTTATGAGCAAAAAACCATCGATGACGGAAGAGGACTTAGCGCTATTCCGCGATGCCGTCAAAGGCGCAAAAAAGTTGGAGCAGGATACCATAAACCCGCCACAACGCCAGACGACCAAGCCGCGCAAACAACGTCAGTTTGAACGGCAAAGTAGCGATCATGCGTTTTATTTTTCCGATGAGTTCGAGCCGCTGCTCAGTGAATCAGGCCCGATGCAATACGCCCGCCAGGATGTCTCTAAATACGAGGTCAAGCGGCTTCGTCGTGGTGTGTATGTGCCCGATATCTATCTCGATTTACACGGGATGACCCAAACAGAAGCGAAGCGAGAGCTGGGGGCGATGCTCGCAGCCTGCGTCAAAGACGGTATTCGCTGTGCCAGCGTGATGCACGGGATCGGCAAACGGGTACTTAAAGACAAGATCCCCCTGTGGTTAGCGCAACACCCTAGTGTAATGGCATTCCACCAAGCGCCAAGAGAATTTGGTGGTGATGGCGCCTTGCTGGTATTGATAGAAGTGCCCGAGCGCTAGAAGCCGTGGTTGGCTCACGCCCCTTTTCCACTCGCCGATTAAAGCTGTCGCGGCGACATATGTGCGCTCATTGATGCCTGCTGGGTCGAGGTATTCACATCAAGCACCGCCATGGCTGACGTGGCAAACATCGGTGGCTGTCCTCCTTGGACCCACTCATTGGTGAGATAACCGACTAACGGTAAGTGCGATATCACCAAGACGACACTGAGTTTTTCTACCTCAATCATCGCGTTCAAATAATCATAAACACGGCCGCTTTGCCCATAAGGGGTGATCTCTTGTTCAGTGATCACCTCCCCTGCATCGGGTAATAAAGGCGCACAGACTTGCCATGTTTGCTGCGCACGTAAGTAAGGACTCACCAGTACTTTATCAATCGCTTGCCCATCTAACTGTTGACTCAGCCAGCTAGCCATCTGCTTACTTTGCTGTTCACCATTAGCAGTTAGCGCGCGGTCACTGTCACTGGCGGCAAATGCTTGCGCTTCACCGTGACGCATGATGATTAATTTCATTGCCTTAATACCCACATTAATATGCTGCGATTAGCTGCATGCTACCAAGGTCAATGCCAAAAGACCAAATAAGTGGTTTGCGACTCTGGTCACTGGTAGTCATACTTACTATTAACTTATTTACTGTGATAGTGAGATGCTTGTGCACGTCAGTCCTAACGACCATAAACACTACCGTTATATCACGCTTCCTAACGCTTTACGTGTCTTATTGGTGAATGACCCACATGCGCACCGCAGTGCGGCCGCCTTATCGGTGAATGTTGGCCACTTCCATGACCCTAAAGAGCGACAAGGGTTGGCGCATTTTCTTGAGCATATGCTGTTTCTGGGCACAGAGCGTTATCCGGTAATTGGCGACTTTCAGCGCTTTATCAGCCAGCACGGAGGGCACAATAATGCGTGGACAGGCACCGAGCACACCACCTTCTTTTTCGATATTCGCCCTCATCAATTTGCAGCTGGATTAGATCGTTTCAGTGCCTTTTTTATTTCACCGCGTTTTGATGCCGACGCCGTGGATAAAGAGCGCCAATCTGTCGACGCTGAGTATCGAATGAAGCTCAATGACGACGTGCGACGGATCTATCAAGTTCATAAAGAGACCATCAACCCTGACCACCCATTTGCCAAATTTTCCGTGGGCAGCGAGGAAACACTCGCCGATCGTGACGCTCATGATGTGCGCGACGACCTCATCGCTTTTTATCGGGCGAACTACAGCGCCAACCTTATGACGGTCGCGCTAACCGGCCCTCAGTCACTGGATGATCTTGAGGCCCTAGCCAACCAACACTTTGCCGCCATTGCCAATCATAGCTACCCTGCGCTGACCATTGAAGCACCATTGGTGACCAAAAATGAGCAACACCAGTGGGTGAACATCGAGCCTTTAAAAGAAGTGAGAAAGCTCACTTTGGCCTTTTCCGTACCCGAAAGCCCCGACCAATACCGAACCAAACCGCTGTCTTACATCGCTCACCTGCTCGGTTATGAGGGGCCAGGCAGTTTGATGTCGCTATTGAAGAACAAAGGCTATATCAACACCTTATCTGCAGGTGGGGGGATCAGTGGGCGAGATTTCCGTGAATTTACCTTGGGGTTTTCTTTAACGCCATTAGGTCTTAGCCACATCGACGATATTATCACTCATGTATTTCAAGCTATCGCTTTGATTCGACGCGAAGGGCTACAACCATGGCGCTATCAAGAGAAACGGCAAGTTCAAGAGCTCGCTTTTCACTATCAAGACTCACACCGGCCCATTGATACCGTCAGTCAGTTGGTGATGAACATGCAGCATTATGCGCCAGCTGATCTGCTTTACGGCGATTATATGATGACAGGATTTGATGCCCACCACATTCAAACCATGCTGCAACATATGAGTGTCGATAATCTCCGGGTTATGTTGGTGGCCAAAGGGCTTAGCTACGATCGAAAGGCCGATTGGTACCACACGCCGTATGCAGTGAAACGCTTCTCTGCTCAACAGCTAGCCAAGTGGAAAACTGACTATATTTCTCCGGCACTGACACTGCCAGACCCCAACCCGTATATTGCCGATGCCCTGCATCCACTGGCTATCGAGCAAGATGCCAGTGAGGTGCCAAGCTTAATTGAAGAGCTGCCTGGTTTTCGCCTCTGGCATGGCCAAGAACCACACTTTCGCGTGCCCAAAGGCCACATTTATATCGCCATCGATAGCCCACATGCCGTGGCGACGGTAAAAAACATTGTCATGACCCGCTTAAGTGTCGAAATGTTACTCGAGGCGCTCAATGAGCAAGCGTACCAAGCTGAGATTGCAGGCATTAATTACAACTTATACGCGCATCAAGGCGGGGTCACATTGACGCTCAGTGGCTTCAATGACAAGCAACCGCTATTGCTCGAACTTATCTTGAAAACCTTCTCTCAGCGCAGTTTCAATCCTGAGCGCTTCGAAACGATAAAAGCGCAGCTGCAACGCAGCTGGGAAAACGCAGAAAAGAACAAGCCGCTGAGCCAATTATATAACAGCATGACCGGGCTACTTCAGCCTAATAATCCACCGTATCACGCCCTTTTAGCGGCATTGGAAACGGTGACCCTGAGTGACTTACCTCACTTTGTCGATGCCATGCTCGCCACCTTGCATGTCGATATGTTTATGTATGGTAATTGGCACCGCCATCATGCCAAGGCCTTAGCAGAAACTGTCAAAGACAGTTTGCGCGTGAAAGGACAAGCGTATCAGGAATCTGTGCGTCCGTTGACCTTACTTGAGGGTGTCGGCACCGTCAGTTTTGAGCGCCCCCTTGCGCATGCTGAGTCAGCGCTTTTAGTGTATTACCAAAGCCCATCAACCGACCCTCAAGCCGTGGCGACCTATACTTTGGCCAACCACCTGATGTCGGCGACTTTTTTCAACGAGTTGCGCACCAAACAGCAGTTAGGCTATATGGTTGGGGCCAATAACTTACCGCTAAACCGCCACCCTGGACTGATCTTTTATGTTCAGTCCCCCATGGCAGGCCCGAACCAGTTAATGGCAGCGATTGACGACTTTCTCAATGCGTTTTTCATGGTGCTGTTAGAAATGACGGAGGCTCGCTGGCAAAGCAGTAAACAAAGCTTATTGGCACAAGTGAGAGAACCAGACAATAACCTGCGAGCGCGAGCCCAGCGCTACTGGATCAGCATCGGTAATAAGGATTATCACTATCAGCGCCGTGAGCAAGTGGCGGAAGCAATGGCGACGCTTACCCGTGCTGACATGGTGCGGTTTGTGGTCAATACCCTCAAGCCGAGAACCGCAGATAGATTGGTCATGCACAGTTGCGGAACCGAACATCAACAAGATGCACACTTAGACGGTGCCTATCCGATTGCAGATATCGCTGCCTTCCGCGCGTTATGTCAGCGTAGTGAGGATTGATCACCCAATCAATAGAAAGGGCAACCACTGGCTGCCCTTTCGCTCATTGACTGGCTAACCTAACGGTTAGCTTTCGGGGTAAAACACCTGCCCTTCTTTGGCCATCACGGTTAATCGCTCACAAGGGGCAAAGCGCTCACCGTAACGATTTTGATGCTCGTTGAGCAAATTGACCACACGGTCGATGCCAATATGATCCATATAGCGGAAAGGCCCGCCCAAGAACGGCGGGAAGCCGATACCAAAGATCGCACCGATATCACCGTCACGCGCAGAGCGAATCACGCCCTCATCCAGGCAACGTGCCGCTTCATTGAGCATCATTAACGCACAACGTTGCGCCACCTCATGGCCAGACAACTGAGCGTTTAGGGTGATATTTAGCAAGCTATAAACCTTCTTATCCACCTGTTTGGCCTTGCTGCCTTTCTTACTGGCATCGTAGCGATAGAAGCCTTTGCCTGTTTTACGCCCTTTTCGATCATCATTCAGCAGCACATCGAAGACATCCGGTGCTTCAAAACGCTCACCCAGCTCTTTGGTCAGGATAGGAGCAATCTTGGCGCCAATATCAATGCCTACCTCATCGAGCAAGGTGATTGGCCCAACCGGAAAGCCAAAGTCCAGCAAGGCGGTATCAATATGCTCAATGCTCTCTCCTGCCAACAACACCCGCGCGGCCTCATTCATATAAGGGGCAAGGATCCGGTTAACGTAAAAGCCCGCGCTATCACCGACCACGATCGGCGTTTTACCTTGCTGGCGCGCCAGCTTAACCACAGTAGAAATCGTCTGATCACTGGTGTTTTTATGGGGGATCACCTCCACCAGCGGCATTTTTTCTACCGGGCTAAAGTAGTGCAAGCCAACAATGTTTTCTGGACGCTGGCTGCCTTCAGCGATTTGGTGGATAGGTAATGACGAGGTGTTAGTAGCAAAAATAGCGTTCTTCTCGGTGATGGACTCCATCTCTTCCACCATGCGGTGCTTAAGCGATAAGTCTTCAAATACCGCTTCTATCACCACATCCGAGTTCGATAGGGTTGTCGCCTGTGTATCACCCGATAGCTGCATCATGGTGGCTTGAAGCTCTGCCTTGCTAAGCTGTTTGCGCTTGCGTTTTTTGTCTAACAATTTGTAGCTATAACGCAGGGCATTCAAAATGCCATCTTCGCTCACATCTTTTACTCGTACGGGGTAGCCGGCCTTAGCGACCGAGACATGGGCAATACCGGCCCCCATCAAGCCACCGCCAAGTACACCAATACGACTGATATCACCCGGCTCTGCATCGGCACCGTTTTCTTTTTTCATCGCCGTCGTCGCGAAGAATATACTACGAAGTGCTTTAGACTCTGACGTCATCACCAGCTCACCAAACTGGCGTGCTTCTTCCTCAAATCCGGCTTTCAAGCCTTTATCGAGGCCCTTTTTCACCACAGATAAAATGGCATCAGCGGCGGGGTAATTGCCACGGGTTTTTGCTCGCGCTTTTTTGCCCGCTTGATCAAAGACGATATTACGCCCAACCGCATTCCCATTCAGCATCCAACTTTGCCAGCTGCGGCTACGTTTGGGTTTCGATTTCTGCGCGAGCTGCTCAGCCACATCTAGCAAAACGGTATCCGGCACGCAATCATCGATCACACCAAGTTTTTTGGCTTTTTTGGCGCGTAACTGTTTGCCCGTTAGCATCATATCAAGTGCGTCAGGCACACCGATAAGACGGGGTAGTCGCTGTGTACCGCCCGACCCTGGCAACAAACCTAATTGTACTTCTGGCAGGCCAAGGCGCGTCTTCTCCCAATCGGTCGCCACACGGCTATGACAAGCAAGCGCGAGCTCCAGCCCACCACCTAGGCAAGGGCCATGAATGGCTGCCACCACGTGAAATGGAAGTCTCTCAATGCGTGAAAACAGAGTCTGCCCTTGCGCGGCAATATCGCGTGCTTGCTCGGCGCTGTCACAAGCTTCGAGCATGCGCACATCGGCACCAGCCACAAAGTTATCGGGCTTACCAGAGTGAATCACTAGCCCTTTGACGCTTTTATCGTTTTCGAGTTGATCTAAAACCGCGGAAACGCCCTCGACAAAGCTCGCCTGCAGCGTATTCATGCTCTCGCCCGGCACATCAATGGTCAGCCAGGCTATTTGGTTATCAGCAACCGTTAAATGAAAGGCTTGATGGGTGTCTGTGGTCATTATTCTGCCTCCAAGATCATTGCTGCGCCAAGGCCACCTGCTGCACAGGCTGTGTTCAATGCTAACCCGCCGCCACGACGTTTTAATTCACGTAAGGTTTGGGTGATCATCCGCGCGCCTGTCGCGGCAAATGGATGGCCGTAGGCGATTGAGCCTCCTAACACGTTAAATTTATCCATATCGATGTCACCAATCGCACGGTCACGATTTAAATGCTCGCGGGCAAATGCGTCAGAGGCAAACATCTTGACATTAGACAAGGTCTGAGCGGCAAACGCCTCATGCATATCAATCAAAGTTAAATCCGCTAGAGAAATGCCCGCGCGATCAAGCGCAAGTGGCGTGGCGTAAGACGGCCCCATCAGCATGTCTTTTTCCACACCAATAGCGGAAAATGCATACGAGCGGATGTAACCCAATACCTCAAGACCCAGCGCTTTCGCACGACTTTCTGGCATCATCAAGACCGCGGCGGCGCCGTCAGTGAGGGGTGTGCTATTCGCCGCCGTCACCGAGCCATGCTTGCGGTCGAACGCAGGACGCAACTTAGCGTAATCTTCAAGCGTGGAGTCAGGACGCAAGTTGTTATCTTGTGCAATCCATGTTTTGTAAGGTTCGGGGTATGCGGTCATCACTTCATCACTGAGCAAGCCTTCATCCCAAGCTTTGCTGGCGAGTTGATGCGAGCGAAGCGCGAGCGCATCTTGCTCTTCCCGTGGGATCTGATGCGACTTTGCCATTTGCTCGGCGGTTTGCCCCATGCTCAGGCCTGTGGAATATTCAGCCACCGCAGGCGGAACCGGTGCCAGATCTTTGACCGACAGCTTACTGAGCAGCTTTAACCGCTTACTCATGGTTTTCGCTTTGCTCAAATCCAATAATGTCCGCGCCAGTTTTTTGCTAACGCCGATAGGCAGCACAGAGGATGAATCCGCCCCACCAGCAATTCCCACCTGGATATTGCCTGCGACCATGCTCTCTGCCACATTCGCAACCGCTTGAAAACTGGTGGCACAGGCACGGGTGACACTGTAGGCATCGGTGTGAATATCCATGCCAGTGCCCAGCACGATTTCGCGAGCAATGTTTGGCGCTTCAGGCATTTGCACCACCTGACCAAACACCACTTGATCAATGTCTTTCGGGGAAATACTGCTTCGGTTGAGCATCTCTTGTACCACCATCTTGCCGAGATCGACCGCTGGCACATCAGTATAAGCGGTCGATTGGCGGGCAAAGGGTGTACGTAGCCCAGACACAATAGCAATGCGATCACCATTGCTGGTTTTGAGGTGTTGCTGAGACGTCATCACTGCTCCTTAGGATGTTCTACAGGTCTGACCACGAGTGTAACCAAATTGTTACCAGCTTAAAACATCCGTTTTAATTGATTGGTAAGATTGCCAACAGGCGCACAGATCCGCTACCAGTGTCACCACAATGGTTCATGGTAAACAACCGGAGAAGCAAAAAGAAAAATAAAAAAAGGGGCCTTGCGCGAACGCAGGCCCCAAAAATATTGGAAAGCAAAACGATAATCTGGGAAGTGTGCAGTGCTTTTCCCGCACCCAGATCCGAACAGAAAGTCATATCATTCAAAAAGGAAACGCCGTTCACTCAACCTCACGAGTGTCGACACATGGCCGATAACGACAGGAGTCACTTTACCGACTTGCTGGGTTCTAATATTGAAACAGATCAAACTTGTACCGATTTTTCACCTAATATGAAATAAAATGACAAATCACTCGGTCTTTATAGGCTGACTAATACATGGATAAAGGCTCATCCGGTATGACCCGACAAGCACGATACGAGGCATTGGTGCGCGCGTGGCACCGCGACCTCTACCGTTATGCCTATTGGCTAGCAAAAGATCCACATATCGCAGAGGATTTGGTTCAAGAAACCTGCTTACGCGCTTGGCGATCGCTAGACAGCCTGCAAGATGACAAGGCAGCCAAAGCCTGGCTAATTACCATCTTACGCCGAGAAAACGCCCGACGCTTCGAGCGCAAACAATTTGACCACGTCGATATTGACGATGGCGAACTGGAAGATAAAACCCGTCCCAGCGAAGAAGCGTCTATGGAGCAGCGCTGGCTACACCGGCAGATTGCCGCTTTAGCACCGGAATATCGAGAACCCTTGGTCTTACAGGTGATTGCCGGCTTTAGTGGCGACGAAATCGCGCAAATCTTGGACTTAAACAAAAACACGGTGATGACTCGCCTCTTTCGCGCTCGCGCTCAACTCAAAGAAGCGCTGGACACCACCGCTACCTCAGGAGGCCAACAGTATGGACGATCTTGAATTTCGCCGCCGCCTACTTGCAGACCCTTATGATACTGATCCTGAGTTGCAAGCCGCCAAGGCCGAGTCTGAACGTCACCAAAACTATGCGGACGATATCGCCGAGTTGGACAGTAAAATCGACCAAGCGCTTCGCGTGGATGTGCCGGAAGACTTAGCCGATAAAATTTTGTTTTCGCAAACCACCGACGTTGAGCAACGAGCCAAACGTCCGCGCTGGCATCTCGCTATTGCCGCCTCTATTGCCTTTGTGTTTGGTATTGCACTTGGTCAGTTTAATTGGGGGCACGCGACGCTCGACCTTAATCAAACGGCATTGGCGCACTATTATCACGAACATGCCTTTATAGAAGGTATTAACGAGGGGGCGACCATTGAGCAAGTCAACGCGAAGTTACAACCCTTTGGCAAAGCGTTTAATGCGCTCCCCGGCGAAGTGACTTACATCAACCATTGTAGTTTTGGTGAGCAACATGCCCTACACATGGTGATGGAGAGTGATGGACAAGCCTATACAGTGTTTGTGGTCCCGTCTGCCAGTCAGGCGCCCGCACAAAAAAGTGACGGAAAAATGCAAGCCGTCAGCCGCCCCGTGCATTCAGCGAGCGTGATTGTGGTCGGCGAGGCGAAAAGCGCCGCCGCCCCCATTGCCGAGCAACTGCAACAGCAACTCACCCCCAGAGCGATCTAACCGCGTATTGTGCGCCCTCTTGACTGGCAGAGAGGGCGCATGCTGTGATTTTTCCTTCCGTGCCAACAACTTTTCGCCTAGTAATGTGTAACAGCTGTTCGCTGAGTTCATCCTTCATAGCTTAAATCTCCGCCAAGACAGTAGATAAAAACACTAAAAATCCTTATTTTTTAGTTTTATTATTTCGTTTTTACCCTTTATCGTAGCGATAAATTGATTTACGCCCGCGAGCTTTTACTCTAGGCCTCCCTTTATACAGCGAACAAGTAAGCAGATGAAAAATAATAAGATCGTTTATCTTGCCGTCGCCACCGCGCTCGGCTCTCTTTCCACCACCGCACACAGTGCCGGTTTTCAGCTCGCAGAAACCTCAGCAACCGGACTGGGCCGTGCTTTCGCAGGGGAAGCGGCAATGGCGGATAACGCCAGTGCGCAATTTCGTAACCCTGCGCTACTAAGCTACATTGCCGATACACAAGTATCAGTCGGTGGTATCTACGTGAACCCTAACGTTGATATTGATGGCGAAAACTCTTCAACTGGGCGCACATCAACCGATGATGTTGCCCATGATGCCGTGATCCCTAACTTTTATTTTGCCCATCAAATCGACGACCGCTTTACCGCCGGCCTCGCTCTCGCGACCAACTTTGGCATGGAAACCGATTTAGGCGACGATTTTACCGGTACCCAGTTTGGTAACGAAGCGGCGGTCACCACCTTTGAAATCAACCCTAATATCGCTTGGAAAGCCACCGAGCAAATGCGCTTCGGCGTTGGTATCCGCTATGTGTTGGGGGAAGGCAGTATTGGCGCGACAAGTAGTAAGGGCTCTCAGCTACCTACTAGCGCAGGTGCACTTGCCGGCAGCCCTGTTCCTGCCCACAGCACTCTAAAATACATGGAAGGCGATGATCGTGCCTGGGGATGGCAATTAGGCGCCGTGTACGATCTCAATGACAAGCACCGAGTTGGCGTAAACTATCGCTCAGAAGTAAACCTGACATTAGATGGACATGCAGAAGGACTGACTTACAACCTAGTAGCCATTCAAAAAGGTCAACTTACTGGAAGTGATTATCTGAGTGGCAACCACTATTCAGGGAGTATGGATCTCACCTTACCGGCCACCGCCGAGCTCTCTTCGCTGCATCAATTGACTGAACAGTGGGCGGTACATACCAGCATTAACTGGACCGATTGGAGCAGCTTTGACAAACTTGAGGCGAACATCCCTTCCCTTTCTAGCGATCCAAAGATGGTGAAAGTGGAAAACTGGGAGGATAACTATCGCTTTGCCATTGGCACCACTTATCAGTGGGATCAAAAACTGACGTTGCGCTCAGGCGTTGCCTACGATACCTCGGCAGTGAGCGATAAAAACCGTACCCTGACCATCCCAGAAACTGACCGTACCTGGTTAAGCGTGGGTGCCGGCTATGACGTGACACCTAAACTCACCCTGGATGCTGCCTTTACCTATGTCTTTGCCAAAGACGCCCCGGTAAAAGAGCCACGTGATGGCATTGAATCCGACAAATCAGGCTCTGCGTTTGGCGGTAATTTTGAAGGCGAGACCACCGGTAATGTGTGGTTAGTCGGCGTGCAAGCCAGCTATCGTTTCTGAACATCATGCCCTATCCAACAAAAACACCACGGCTTTGGCCGTGGTGTTTTTTATCGCGTTTTACCTAACTCGCTTACGCTGATTTACGGTGCAGCATCGATATCATCGATAAAATCATCGAGAAACTCATCATCCAAAGCAGGTTGTTGCTCAAGCGCTTCATCCCCTTTGGCGCGATAGCGACGGTTTTGCAGGTAAGCCTCACGGGCAAACGCATAAGGGTCCGGCGAGTTATCCAATTGCGACTCCTGAGACACTAACGCGGCGCGCGACTCCATCCCATCAAACATCCATTTTAAAACCGACTGCGGCAGGGTAAGTAACGCGAGCGGCGGGTACAAACCATCGACCACCTCCCCAGCCCCTTCACGCACAGAGGTAGGCCCATAGCCAGGCAGCATAATATACGCACCGGTCCCCACATCATAATGCCCCATCGCGTCACCAAATTCGCGCTGGTCATATTTTTGAATATCAGCCGCGGACGCAATATCAATCAAGCCACCCAAACCAAAAAAAGTGTTTATCCAAAAACGGTTAAAATGGGTCGCGGCTTTCTCGCCCTCTAACATGATGAGGCTATTCAAAAAGCTCGCCGGTTCTTCAAGGTTACCGAGAAAGTTAGAGATCCCAGTACGGACAGGGCTTGGCACGTAATCAACATAAGCGATTGAAACGGGGCGTGCGACATAGGGATCTAAATAATCGTAGTTAACCGTCCACATTGCACGGTTGAACCCCTCTAACGGGTCCTCGGGGTGCGGTTCGACACCTGGTGGGCGCGATACACAGCCAGATAACAGGCTAAGTGCCACCACCACCAAACAAAGACGTTTCCACATCAAATGGGATTCCTCTATACAGTGAAAGGCCGGGTATGCCCAGCCTTGTTAACAATATTGGCTATTCTGTCTCGGTTACTGCTGTTTGTCGATAACCAGTTCTGTGTGGTTACCTAGACTCACGGTACCGCTTTGTCCAACCCAGTCACCTTGTTTGGTGGCGACGTTACCATCTCGGTCAACCCGCGCCTTAATCACCACCGTCTCTTGCGAGGATAACGCTTGATTGGGGTTCAGGCTGTCAGTGTCCGCCAACGTCACCGAGAGTGGAAACTTTGACAAAGGCAGGCGTTTGGCTGCAATGGGCATCGGTGAATCGGTCGACGCGTGCGCGGAAATGATCACCACCCCCTCTTTCGGTACCTGCACTTGGCTGCCGAGCGCCACCGTGATGTCTACTTTGGCCCCATCCGCACTATTAAGGGCCAACTTTGCACGTGCAATCGACTGATCTAACGTCTGGTTACGCGGATCGTCACTGCCTATCAAGGTTTTCATCGCCTTCCATGTCGCGATCGCATCTTGATAGCGTTCTTGCTCAAACGCTTGGTAGGCGAGCAATGACATCGCCTGCAAATTGAACGGGTTGTCCTTCACCACAGATTTCAACAAGTTCTGCGCCCGCGTACTGTCTGCCTCATCGCCCGCAAACAACAAGGCTTGCGCCAACCCGACTTGAACTTCAGGTTGCGAAGGTGCCAATGCATAGGCTTTTTCCATTGCTCCCTTAGCCGTCTCACCGTCTCGATTAGCAAGGCCAATACGACCCAGCAACAGCCACCCAGTGCTATCGCTTGGTTCGTGTTGCAAGCGCGTGCGCAGCGCCAAGGTTAAGTCTTGCATCTCTTGTTGCGTCAGCGGCTGTTCATTGTTAAGCAGGCGCTTAGATAACGACGGCAACTGCTGGGCGGTTTGTTGCCACTGCGCCACTTGATTGGCACTGCCCTCAATACCATACAAGCCGAAACTGACCACCGCTAGCACGATTAAACCTGGCACCCACTGCATCGGCGTCAGTCGCAAATGGCGGGCTTGTTTGGCTTTCTCTTTTTCTGGGATGTCGTCTAACAAGGACTGTTGAAGGTCGCGCGTCAGATCCTTTTCATTATCGATTAACCCTTCAGCGCTTTCTGCTTGAATTTCTTCAACACGGTCATAGTAAAACGCTTTGTTCAGTGCATCACGGCTTCCCTGATGATCGTGCTCACTTTTTTGCCAAAGGGGCCACAAAAACATCACCACGCCAAGGACAAAAAACACCAAGGTCGCGCCCCAAAATTCAATCATTTTGGCTCCTTATTTTGCTGGGTTGACGCATGCTCAGATGACATCGGTTGTTCCGCTTGTTCATCGACGCTCGTCGCTGACGAGCCGTTTGACGACACATCGGTTTGTTCTGGCGATGACAACAGTGCATTGAGTCGTTGCTCCTCCTCATCGCTCAACGCGTGATTGACAGTCTGCTTGGCACGTCGGCTGCGCACTATCATCACAACCATACCGGACACCAATACCAGCGCCGGCGCAAGCCACAAAATCAGGGTTGATGCGGTGACGGGCGGATTGTACGTCACAAAGTTGCCGTAACGCGCAATCATAAAGCTGCGAATTTCTTCATCCGTGCGCCCTTGCTGCAGCATTTGGTGCACTTTTTGACGCAAGTCTTGCGCTAATTCGGCGTTAGAGTCCGCGATGCTGTTATTTTGACACTTGGGGCAACGCAGCTCACTGGTCAGGGCACGAAATCGAGCTTCTTGCTCCGCCGAGTCGAACGTATACACGTCAATCGCGTTGGCAAATGCCAAGCTTACACTCAGCCACAACGCGCCAAGCAGGATCAATCGCTTCATTTGTCAGCCCCCTTCAATGCATCAAATTTTGGCTTGAGGGTCTCCTCCCAATTACGTGCATTCACATCACCCACGTGTCGGTACTGAATCACGCCGTTGGCATCAATCAAAAAGGTTTCCGGCGCACCATAGACGCCAAGATCCAGCCCTAGCATCCCATCACCATCATATAAACTGATCTGATAGGGATTACCCAGGTTGTTCAACCATTTGACCGCTTTTTGCCGATCATCTTTGTAATTAAGCCCAATGATTTTTACCCCTTGCGCCGCCAATTTATTCAAAAACTGGTGTTCGGCATAACAGGTCGGGCACCAGGTGGCCCAGACATTAAGCAGCAAGGGCTCGCCCGTGAAAATGGCTTGATCGTATTCCTTGCTCGGAGTTTGTAGGTCCTCAAGGTGAAAAGCGGGCACGGGCTTACCCACTAACACTGACTCTAGCTTGGTAGGATCGTCGCCTTTAGCATTCTTATCGAGCTGGGCAACAAAAAAACCTGCCAACGCGACAAATGCCAACAACGGCAGAAACCAGAAGAGCTTCTTCATGCCTTTGCCTCCTGCTTATAAGACAGCGTGCGACGGAACCGATAGCGCTTATCACTGATCGCTAACGCACCACCCAGCGCCATGACAATGGCACCAAACCAAATCCAACGCACAAAGGGTTTGTAGTACAGTCGCATTGCCCATGAGCCATCAGGCAACTCTTCACCCATGGCGATGTATAGGTCACGGGTTAAGCCACGATCGATAGTCGCCTCAGTCATCATCGAGCGCTGCACTGAATAGAACCGTTTTTCGGCATCCAAGTGATTGATAAAGGTGTCACCACGGTATACATCAAATGAGGCCACGTAACCTTGGTAGTTGGGGCCTTGTTTTTCCGACAAATCGGTGAAGTTAAACGTATACCCTTGCAAAGTAACACTGCTGCCTGGAGCCATTTTAACGTCGCGCTCAATGTCATAGTTCTCGACCATTGCCACCCCAATAATGGTGATGGCTAAACCGATATGGCCCAACACCATAGCCCAGTGGCTGCGTCCCAGTTTTTTGATTCCCACGCTAAATGGATGACGGTGGGTGGCACGTAAATGAAGCTCATAGCCATGTAGGAAGGTGATCCACAGCGCCATGGTCACGCCCATCGCCGCCATCGCCTTAAAGCTATCGGCTAAGATTGCGATGGCACCAACACCTAAAATGACAGCAGCAATACCACTGATAATCATCGGTTTGGCTAAGGTTGACAGCTTGTCACGCTTCCAACGAATCAATGGTCCAATCCCAAGGAAAAAGGCAAATGGCAGCATCAGCCACGCAAACAGGAAGTTAAAGAAGGGCTCGCCAATCGACACTGAGCCAAGGCCCAACTGCTTGTGCACAAGCGGCAATAAGGTACCAATCAAGACAATCACAAGCGCGGTCATCAACAAGGTATTGTTGACCAACAAGGCGTTCTCACGAGAAATGAACGACACTTTGGTTCGCCCTTTGATCTCGGAGGCACGCAGTGCATAGAGCAACAGTGAGCCACCAATCACCACCACAAGAAAGCCAAGAATGAATAGGCCACGCGCCGGGTCGGAGGCGAACGAATGCACCGATACCAGCACCCCGGAGCGCACCAAGAATGTCCCTAATAAGCTGAGTGAGAACGCAGAAATGGCGAGTAATACCGTCCACGCTTTAAAGGTGCCACGCTTTTCTGTCACCGCTAAAGAGTGCATCAAAGCGGTTCCCGCCAGCCACGGCATAAATGAGGCGTTTTCGACCGGATCCCAGAACCACCAGCCGCCCCAGCCAAGCTCGTAATAGGCCCACCAAGAGCCGAGCGCGATGCCTAAGGTTAAGAAAAGCCATGCAGCCGTGGTCCAAGGACGCGACCAACGCGCCCACGCGGTATCTAAGCGTCCCGCGAGCAATGAGCCAATGGCGAAAGCAAAGGCGACCGAAAAACCTACATACCCCATGTACAAAATAGGTGGATGCACAATGAGTCCAGGATCTTGCAACAATGGGTTCAAGTCACGGCCATCAACAGGGAAGTATGGCAGAGTGCGGTCAAACGGGTTCGAAGTCAGGATAATAAACAACAAGAAGCCGACCGATATCATGCCCATCACGGCGAGCACACGCGCGACTGACGATAACGGCATACCGCGGCTAAATACCGCCACCGCCACGGTCCAAAGCGCCTGAATCAGCACCCACAGTAACAGTGAGCCCTCGTGCGCCCCCCAAACTGCGGTTAAGCGATAGTACCAAGGCAAGGCACTGTTGGAATTACTGGCGACATAGGCCACCGTAAAGTCATTGGTATAAAACGCCCAACTTAACGCAACAAAAGAAAACAGCAGCATGGCAAACATCCCCAAAGAGAGAGGACGCGCCATTTTCATCATTCCTTCATGGCCCTGGTTGGCACCGTACAGTGGATAAAAACTGAGTAGCAGCGCCAGTCCCAATGCGAGGATCAACGCGTAATGCCCGAGCTCAACAATCATAACTGACTACCTTGTTTTTGCTCTTCTGTGTATTCAAGCGGCTGATGGCTCTTTTCCATCGCCTCTGCTATCTCAGGCGGCATGTATTCTTCATCGTGCTTAGCCAACACCTCGCTTGCTTTTACCGTGCGAGCGTCAACCAATACCCCCTGAGCCACAATACCTTGTCCCTCCCGAAAAAGGTCCGGCAAGATGCCCTCATAGGTCACGGTGACCGCTGGGCCAACATCGGCGACATCAAACTGAATAAGCAAAGACTCTTGATCGCGTTTCACCGATCCTTCCACCACCATGCCGCCAATGCGCAGACGCTGGCCGACTTCCGGCTTGCTTCCATCGGGCTTACCTTGCACGATTTCAGTCGGAGTGTAGAACAGATCCATGTTTTGATTTAAGGCATACAAAACCAGGCCGATAGTGGTCGAGACACCAATTAGCAACGCTAAAGTGATCCACAACCGTTTTTTGCGTCGAGGCGTCATAATGTGTTCTCCAGTGCTTGTGCATCTTTTATTCGCTGCTCACGTGCGATTTGTTGTTTAACCGCTTGCAGACGTTTTTTATGTGTACGCCGGTAACCAACAATGAGTGCCAACATGGCCGCCGCGGTGATACCGAATGCGCTCCATACATAGGCGGCGTAGCCTCCCATCGCTAAAAACGCACTAAAACTGTCAAAATGCATTAGTTACCCTCCACCAAAGCGCGCACCCAAGGCCGATGAGACTCTCTTAAGAGAATTTGATTTCGCAGTCCCATCAAGGTCAGGGTGACAAAAAAGCAGGCAAAGCCTAATAAACAAACAAGTAACGGCCAAAGCATCCCAGGGTCGATTGAAGGGCGAGCGAATTTGGTGATGGTGGCGCCTTGATGCAAGGTATTCCACCACTCTACGGAAAAATGGATGATAGGCAGGTTAATCACGCCCACCATCGCCAAAATCCCAGCGGCTTGTGAGGCCGTGCGCGCATCGTCGAAGGCGTTATACAAAGCCATGACGCCAATGTAGAGGAACAATAGAATCAACTCTGAGGTAAGGCGAGCATCCCATACCCACCAAGCGCCCCACATGGGCTTACCCCAAATCGCACCGGTCACTAGGGCAATAAAGGTAAACACCGCGCCGACCGGCGCGATCGCTCCCACGGCCCAATCGGCCATTTTTAGCTGCCAAACACGGCCAACAAACGCCGCGATCGCCATCGACATATACGCACCCATCGACCAAATGGCAGCGGGAACATGAATATAGATAATCCGAAAACTATCGCCTTGTTGGTAATCGGCCGGCGCGAAGGCTAAGCCCCAAACCATGCCCGTAACCAAACTCAAGCCTGCCAACACAGCAAACCAAGGGAGGAGTTTTCCACACAGCCGATAGCTTACTTCCGGCTTTGCGTAAGGGTGAAGCCACTTCCACATGACAATTGCTCTACTTCCTGATTAATAATTAGTTCACGCTCACACGCAACGCGGCGGCGATAGCAAAGGGGGCCAAGGTGACGGACCCAACCAGCATGGCGCCCAGAATAGCCAGCTGTCCATTGATGTCTGCACCGAATCCCGCCATATCAATGGCTGAGGTAGCAAAAATCAGTACAGGGATATAAAGCGGGAGGATCAGCAAGCTCAGAAGAACACCTCCCTTACGCAGCCCTACTGTCAGAGCTACCCCGATCGCACCGACAAAACTCAATGTTGGGGTCCCCAACAACAAAGTCATTACCACCGCTTGATACTGGATAACATCGAGTGACAGTAATAACGCCAACACCGGGCTGACTAACAATAAAGGCAAACCAGTCAGTAGCCAGTGTGCGATCACCTTAGCGATCACGAGTAAGGGTAAGGGAACGGGCATCAGCATCATTTGCTCAAGCGATCCGTCCAAATAATCGTCTCGGAACAAACGCTCCAAGGACAGCAGCGCAGAGAGTAATGCCGCGACCCAGATAATACCGGGTGCGATGGTCTGCAGTAACTGAGGACCTGGCCCGACACCAAGCGGGAATAAGGTGATCACAATGATAAAGAACCACAACGGATTCAGGCTATCAGCCGGCTGGCGAAACGCCACTTTCAGCTCTCGGCGAATAATCAACCACATCGCTTTGATCATTGCGCCCCCAAACGAATACGACGCAATAACGGATGGCCGACAAACATATCTTGATGAGTGGTAAAAAGTACCATCCCTCCTTGCTGTACGTGTCGCTCAAACACAGCTTCAAGCACTTTTACCCCTTGTTTATCAATCGCAGTCAGGGGCTCATCAAGAATCCACAATCGGCGGTCGCTTAGCCACAGTCGCGCGAGCGCAACGCGCCGATTTTGTCCCGCTGACAGCTGCCCGGCGGGAATATCTTCACGCCCGGCTAACCCCACTTTAGCCAGTGCTTGCCAGATCGCATCATGATCAGTGCGGCCGTGCATCTGCATGTAGTAGGCCAAGTTTTCGAAGGCCGTCAGCTCGCGCTTAACCCCTGTGGTGTGGCCTAAAAATAGAAGATCGCGATAAAAGGCGTCGCGTTGTAGGGTGATCGCCTGCTGCTGCCAACAGACCTCCCCACTGTCCGCGAGCCCCAGACCCGCGATAATTCGCAATAACGTGGTTTTGCCCGCTCCGTTTGGGCCTTCTATTTGAACAAGATCACCGGGAGACAGAGAGAATGTCAGCGCATCAAACAACACTCGGTCATCACGAACACAGCAAAGCTGTTTCACTTCCAACATGACAAATGTTGCATCCTGCTTGTGTTACAAAAGTGGACGCATAGTACCACAATGGTCAAAATGACTGTTAGTTACCACAGGGTTGCAAAGTGTGACTCGCGTAAATAATTGTGAGAAACCATGAAGATTGCCCCAACGAATCCACAACAACTGGTGATAAAGCCGGCGGGTTTAGCCTCACCGTCCTTGCCATCAATCGATGGCCGTGCACTGTCGCAAGCACAGTTTACCCTTATACATACCGCGGCCAGTACAGGGTTGGCCGATGTGTTAGCCCAGTTACATTTGTTGCCTGCACTGACTGCCACCATGAGACAACAGCCCGCGTCGAGCCAAACGTTAATGCAATCACTACTTACCGCTTGGACGCTTCCCACTCCCGGCCATCAACAGGGACCCAGTTCTGAAACAATTGCCCAGTGGCTCACCCAACGCCCTGCCGATAAGTTGCTTGCCACACTCCTAAGACAATGGCTCTCGCCCCAGTCAGAGGGCGATAATCTTACGGGGGCATTAAGACTGATGGCAGAGCAAAGAGTGGCAGAATCATCACGCCCGGGTGAGTGGCAATGGGTCTTACCCTTTTCTGACCCACAACGCCCCCCTGTTCGTGTCACTGCACGTAAACAAACCGGACAATCGGCGTCTCCCTCAGAGGATAAGGTTCAGTGGCAAGTTCGGCTTTACCTTCCTGTCGGCCATCAGTTTGTCCGGGCTGATTTATCGCTATCAAAGGAAGAAAGGGCGCTGACACTGACCGCACCGACCGCTAAGCTTAAGCAACGCATTCATCAAACACTTGATTGGCTCAATGAACGGCTTATACATCAAGCGATTACCTTGGATGTAGACGTTAATGAAGACATCGACGAAACCGGGCCGGCGTCAGAGGATGACGTGCTCGCCGCTGGCATTTCTATGAGGGTTTAGTGATGAAAGATAAAAAACGAGCGGTCGCTCTCGGATATGACGGCTACCATGCCCCCAAGGTCAAAGCAAAAGCCACTGATAGACTCGCGAATGAACTGATCGAGGCCTTAAGTGAACAAGGTGCGCTCATTCATCAAGACGCCCATTTGCTCGCCTGGCTAGATCGACTGGATAAAGATGATGAGATCCCACCCGAGCTCTATCGAGTGATTGCCGAGTTGATTGCTTACGCTTGGGTATTGGAGGGAAAGACCCCGCCAGGTTGGCAGGGACACACACCTATCGATACGTTGGTGTAGGATAGGCTTAGCGGTTAGCGCTGCTGATTGGCAGCTTGCCGCTTACGCAGATTAAGCAGCAATTCAGCCTCTGCTTTGGGGAGATCACACTCTTGCATTAACTCGTCAACATCCGCGCCCAAGTCAACCATCTTGCTCGCCCGACTATAGAGGCGACTTTCCGAGTCTTGCATCTCGAGCTCGACGTGCTTTTCTAGCAACTCATCCACATTGGTCGACAAGTCCGCAAGTTTTTGCCCCATCCCCATGCTACCTGCTCGCAATTCATTGAATTGCTTAGCAAGACTGTCATGACGCTGGCGTGCACTTTTTAGCACGGTTTCCATCGCTTGAAGCTTATTCTCGAGCCGTTGCCGGGCACGCTTTTCCGCACGCAGACGCCACAATGCAACGATGGCAAACACCACCGTTACAACTACCGGCGACCACGTCAGCACAAGCTCCATCATTACAGCATTGCCATCTCATTCCATTCTTCGTCGGTCAACAGCTTGTTGAGATCAACCAAGATAAGAAGCTCGCCATTGCGGTTGCTCACGCCTTGAATAAACTTAGCGCTTTCTTCAGTGCCAACGCTTGGCGTGGTATCGATTTCTGATGTTTTTAGATACACCACTTCCGCGACGCTATCAACCATAATACCAATCACCTGGGTCTCGGCTTCGATAACGATCACGCGGGTATTATCCGTCACTTCGGTAGAGGCTAAGCCAAAACGTGAACGCGTGTCGATCACGGTGACGACGTTACCGCGCAAGTTGATAATACCTAATACATAGTCAGGGGCGCCCGGTACGGGTGCAATTTCAGTGTAACGCAGCACTTCACGCACCTGCATCACATTAATGCCGTAGGTCTCTTCTTCAAGCTGAAAAGTAACCCACTGCAACACCTCGTCATTGACGCCTTCTTTTTGAACTTCAGCTACCTGAGACATTGATTTTCCTCTTTACGCGCTGTGTAACTAGTTATTACGCCATCGCCTTGGCGTCAATCCCCTGATTTAACATAGCAATAAATGCTTGAACATGGATCAGAGCACACATTTTTTCTTTTACCATGCCCGCTAGCCAAGGCCGTTTCCCGGCTTGCTTTCGCCAGCGAATCGCTTTGCCACTGAGCGCTTGGGTGCCGAGTAACTGATCACATGCCAGCCCCCACTTACTATCGCCCAGAATCACAATATAATTATAGTCGTCCCTATGCTGATTATCTGCCAGTTTTTCTGGCATCACCCAACGAGCAGTATCGACAACATCAAGCTGTTGTTGCTTTTCTGTCTGCAATCCTAGATACCAATCTGGCCGGCCAATAAGGCGATTGCACTCGCCTAATTGGTGAATGCCGCCAAGTTCAGCTAAAGGGACCGCATAGGTCACGCCCATACTTTCAAAGAATAATACCTGAAACTCTGCTTCCGTTTCAGCATTTTCCCACTGGGTAGGAGGAAGATCTTCGCCCGCTTGGGTGTCAGCCTCCACTGTTTCCTGCGTGTCCGCGACTTGCTCAACCTCTTCAGCCACACCGATATCAACATCGGGGGCAACGGCGTCGGCCTCTACACTGACCTCGGTCTCGGTCTCGGTCTCGGTCTCGGTCTCGGTCTCGGTCTCGGTCTCGGTCTCGGTCTCGGTCTCGGTAAGAGTTTCTACCTCAGGGACCGCCTCGTCTACCTCTACCTGCTCCTCAACATCCAGGCCCCAATCGGCCATGGTATAGGTTTCAAGGGTTTGCTCTTGTGCTTGTTCAACAACAGGGTCGGCAACGTCCTCAACCGTATCTTGGGTAACGTCTTCCTTGGTTTGGGTCGCTGTTTTCGCTTCGAGCTCGGCCTCTTCATCGACTTTCAGTTGCGCGAGCAGTCGCTCTACTTCTGCCAAATCACGCTCGGGTTCAGCATACGCCACCGGCTCAGGTGTTACCGCATCCATCACTGGCTGCGGCTGTGGCTGCAACCGTGGTGACGCTTCATCAAGATACGATGCTGACGATACATGCGGTTTATCTCGTCCAGGCTCACCAGGCTGCTCGCTTGGTTGTGCCACCTCACCTAAGTCATCCAGCAGAGCCTCAAAGTAATCGTCGAGCGCTTGACCACTGGATAGGGCATTATGCTTGTTCATCCTGCTCCAGTCGCTCCAAATAGGTTAATAGAGTTTTGTAGGCAAAGACACCGCGGCAATTTTTCGCATAGAAAGACGCTGGCATATGCTTTAAGCTCGCATCTCGAAATTTAGTATCGATGGGCACGGCTGATGCCCAGACCTGATCGCTATAGCGAATTTTAAGCTCCTGTAAGGTTTCCAGCGATGCCCGCGTACGCTTGTCGTACATGGTTGGAATGATAGTGAGATTAAAGTTAGAACTACGAGACTTTTGCATAATCTGCAACGTGCGCATCATACGCTCTAGCCCTTTCATCGCCAAAAATTCGGTCTGAACGGGGATCAATACACGGTGGCTGGCCGCCAAGGCGTTGACCATCATCACCCCTAAAATAGGCGGACAATCGATTAACACATAGTCATAATCGTCAGCCAATGCATCCAGCGCTTTTTTAAGCACCAACCCCATACCACCCCGGTTTCCCATCACACGGTCTAAGGTCGCCAGCGACATGTGTGCAGGAATTAAGTCCATGTTCTCAAACTGTGTTTTGACAATCAGCGGCTTGACCGTCTCTTTATTGACGGTTTGTAGTTGAAACAAATCAAACAAGCTCGCGGGTAGCTGCTCTGAATCAAAATTCAAATAGGTTGAGAGAGAAGCGTGTGGATCCGTATCCACTAGCAGGACACGTTTCTTACGTTCACTGATCAATCCTGCCAATGTCACCGTGGTGGTTGTCTTACCAACACCGCCCTTTTGGTTGGCGATACTCCAGACTATCAAGCCCCACTCCTTATTTTAAATTCAGCTCAACCAATATGCGTTCGGCGATCCTCTCCAGCGGCAAATCTTCTGATGATATACCCGCTTTGGCAACCGCTTGCGGCATACCATAGACCACGCAGCTTTCCTCATCTTGAGCCCAGATAGTTGCACCGGCGCTTTTTAGCATCCGCGCCCCCTCTCGGCCATCAGCGCCCATACCCGTTAACACCATCGATAGGACTTTATCGCCATATATTTTCGCCGCAGAGCCAAAGGTCACATCGACACAGGGTTTGTAATTCATTCGCTCGCCGCCGTCTAAGATTTTTAGACGTGCCGCGCCTGGCCTGCCATCAATCATCATCTGCATCCCACCTGGCGCCAGGTAGGCATGTCCGGGCTTGAGAGCGTCGCCATCTTTCGCTTCAACCACGGTAATCTTACTCAACCCATTGAGGCGCTGAGCAAATGCCGATGTGAAGGTCGCCGGCATGTGTTGAATCAAAACGATAGGCAGTGGAAAGTTGGCTGGCAATTTGGTGAGTACTTTTTGCAGCGCAACGGGGCCGCCTGTTGAGGTGCCAATCGCCATCAACTGGTAGCGTTTACCGGTTGCTGTAAATCGTGCAGGTGCTTTGGACGATGCAGCCGTACCCACCGCTGGGCGTGACGCTGGACGCGCAGGCGTGCGCACACCGCCCGATGGCGATGCCGTTTGTCCTGTTGATGGCTGCGAGGCCGGACGTGTGGCTCGGCGAAGCACGGGACGCTTGCGCGCAATTTCCAGCACCCGCTGTTGCAGCAAGCTGGTCGCCTCTTCACGGTTTCGAGCGATATCCTCGAACTTTTTCGGAAGAAAATCGAGTGCACCTGCCTCAAGCGCATCTAACGTCGCTTTCGCCCCGTCATGCGTCAGCGATGAAAACATCAAAATTGGTGTGGGCGTTTGCGCCATTATTTGACGTACCGCCGAGATACCATCAAGTACTGGCATCTCCACATCCATCGTGACCACATCAGGCTTGAGTTGCGCGGTTTTTTCCACTGCCTCTTTACCGTTTACCGCGCTATCAATGACCTCCATTCTCGGGTCGGCATTGATGATTTCACTCACGCGGCGACGGAAGAAGCTGGAGTCATCTACCACCAATACTTTTACTGCCATGGGCGTCCTTTTCTCAAATTAACCTGCGTAATGTTTCAACAGGTTGGGCACATCCAAGATCAGAGCAATATGACCATCACTGGTGATGGTCGCGCCTGCCATTCCGGGGGTCCCTTGAAGTAGTTCGTCAAGCGGCTTGATAACCACTTCCTCTTGACCAAACAAGGTATCTACCACAAACGCAATCCGTTGATGCGCGATTTGCACGATCACCACGTGGCCTTTGGTCTTGTCAATATCGGTTGCGCCTTTACACAACCAATCTTGCAGGAAGAAGATAGGGATGGCTTTATCGCGAACAATCAAGGTAAGCTGCCCATCAACCGTATTGGTTTTGGACATATCCAAACTGATAATTTCGCTGACGTTCGACAGTGGGAACGCAAACGGGTTCTCACCCACCCCGACCATCAAGGTTGGCAATATCGCCAACGTCAGTGGCACCTTAATTTCTAATACTGTGCCGCGACCAAGCTCGGAGTCGATATTGATCGAGCCATTTAGCTTGGTGATCCCGGTTTTCACCACGTCCATCCCAACACCACGACCTGAGATGTCAGAGATTTCCGTTTTGGTTGAGAAACCAGGGGCGAAGATCAAATTGTAAGCTTCGCTATTGCTCAAGCGTGCCGCGGCTTCTGCATCAAGTACGCCACGGTCAACCGCAATGCTCTTGAGCTTTTCTGCATCCATGCCGCCACCGTCATCAGCGATGGTAAGGAGAATATGGTCCCCTTCTTGTGACGCTTTGAGTGTGATGGTACCGACGCGAGGTTTACCCACTTTTTCACGCTCATCCGGCATTTCGATACCATGATCCACCGAGTTACGCACCAAGTGGACCATAGGGTCAGCCAGCGCCTCGACCAGGTTTTTATCCAGGTCGGTGTCTTCCCCCTGCATTTCCAGGACGATCTCTTTTTTCAAGCTACGTGCCAGATCACGCACAACGCGAGGGAAGCGGCCAAATACTTTTTTGATTGGCTGCATACGCGTTTTCATCACCGCGCCTTGCAAGTCGGCGGTAACCACGTCTAGGTTGGTGACCGCTTTGGCCATGCTTTCATCATTGCTGCTTTGCCCCAAGCTCACTAAGCGGTTACGTACCAACACTAACTCACCGACCATATTCATAATGCCGTCAAGCGTGGAGGTGTTAACCCTCACAGTCTGCTCTTGCTGAGGAGCGGCTGGTGGCTTTTTCTCTGGGGCTTTTTCTGTGGCTGCGGGGGCTTTAGCACCCGCGCCGGCACTTTTAGGTGCGCTTTCTTTGGCCGGCTCTGGCTTGCTCGCTTTTTGCGCAGGCGCAGGTTCGGGCTTTGGCTGCGGCTTAGGCTGAGCGTCTACCTTATCGGCATCCGCTTTCGCTTTCTCCGCTTCGGCGGCGGGGCCTTTGCCTTTACCGTGCAAATCATCCAAGAGCTTTTCAAACTCGTCGTCATCAATCAGCTCATCACCACCAGATTGGGACGACGCCGAAGCGGGCTTAGCTGCTGGCGCTGTTGGCTCTTCATTACTCGCACTATTTGACGCTGCCGCAGGGCCTTTGCCCGCACCATGCAAGTCATCGAGTAATTTTTCAAATTCATCATCGGTGATATCACCGCTATCGGCTTGCGTGCTTTCCACTACCTCAGGCTTTTCTGATGCTGAATCAGACGCCGTGGGGGCTTTGCCTTCGCCGTGGAGCTGATCGAGTAGCTTATCGAACTCATCTTGTGTGATTTCGTCCACTGAGTCGCCACTGATCGCACCGTCATCCTGACTCGATGCCTCACTTGCGGGCGCCTCAGGCTCGGGGTCTGGCTCAGGAGCTGGCTCAGGTTCAGGCTCTGGCGCTTCAGCCGCCGCTTCATCTTCACTGGCAGGCTTGGCATAACGATGCAGCGCTTCGAGCAAGGCACCATCGGCAGGCACTGGCTCTTCACGGTTTTGTACCGCCGCAAATTGATCATTCACGGTATCCAGTGCCTGCAAAATGGTGTCCATCACATCCGATGTCACCTCACGCCCGTGATTACGCAAGTTATCAAAGACGTTTTCAGCACCGTGGCAGGTATCAACCAAGGCATTTAAGCCAAGAAAGCCCGCCCCACCTTTAACAGTGTGGAAGCCGCGGAAAATACTGTTTAGTAAGTCTGCATCATCAGGGGCACGCTCCAAATCGACCAGCTGCTCAGACATCTGCTCGAGGATCTCTCCCGCTTCAATCAAAAAGTCCTGAAGGATTTCTTCATCCATCTCAAAGCTCATAGCGCACCTCTAAAAACCCAAACTCGATAATAAATCGTCAACATCATCTTGGCTGTGAACCACGTCATCGCGCTCTTCAGGGTGAATCACAGGACCCTCAGGGGCTGACTTATCGGTGGTATCATCTGCTTTTTTCGCCGATGCTGCTTCCATTGCAGCGCTATCCATGCCAAAGGCTGTCAGTATCTCAACCAGTTGTTGCTCGACTTCTTGCACTAGCTCAATCACGCGCCGGATAACTTGGCCGGTTAAATCTTGGAAATCCTGTGCCATGAGAATTTCAGTCAGGTGCGCGTGCAGCTCTGTCGCGCCCCCTTCTACTTGCGTGAGCAGATCTTCAATGTTGTGGCACAACGACTTGAACTCATCCAAGGCGATTTCACCGCGCATCAGGCTGTTCCAATTGGGGCGGACGGCTTGTAAGTTGTCTTGTAACTCGCTCGCGATTGGCATAGTGCGCTCAACCGCATCCATGGTCTTGTTCGCGGCCACTTCGGTTTTCTGCATCACATAGGTAAGCCGGTCGCGAGCATCAGGGATATCTACGTTCGCCAAGTCACTCACTCTGGGATCCAAACGAAAGTCAGTAATTGAGTCGTGTAATTGACGGGTTAGCTTGCCCACTTCGTTAAACAGTGGATCACGCGCTTCTTTCGCAATCTCGGTAAGAAGCGTATTAGCGTTATCTTGCTCTCCGTTTTCAAGATACGCGACCAATTGTTTCGCTTGGTCCAGATTGATCATGGCGGTTCCTTCTTACTGTGCGCTGGCTGTTTACATACGCTCGAAAATTTTGTCGAGCTTCTCTTTCAACGTAGCGGCAGTAAAAGGTTTCACAATGTAACCATTCACCCCTGCTTGCGCGGCTTCCACAATCTGCTCGCGTTTCGCTTCAGCGGTGATCATCAATACAGGCAGGTGCTTAAGATCGCCGTCCTTACGGATTTCTTTAAGCAAGTCAATCCCCTGCATACCAGGCATATTCCAATCGGTCACGACAAAATCAATACCGCCTTTTTTGAGGATTGGCAGCGCGGTTAAGCCGTCATCCGCTTCAACGGTATTGTTGAAACCTAAGTCACGAAGAAGATTCTTTACGATACGGCGCATTGTTGAAAAATCATCAACAACGAGAATTTTCATGTTTTTATCCAAGGTTGCCTCCGGTGAGGTCTCGTTTTATTGTCGAAACAGTTACTTACTCACTATGCCAAGCGGATAGCTTAGCTCTCAAACGTTGCGTAGCCTGACTTTGAATCTGACAGACCCGGGATTCACTGACCCCTATCACTGCTCCTATCTCTTTGAGGTTTAATTCCTCATCATAATAAAGAGATAGCACCAGCGCCTCTCTTTCAGGAAGACTTTTGATCGCCGCCGCTAATGCGGCTTTGAAACTGTCTTCCGCAACACCCTGAAAGGGAGTGTTG
Source organism: Salinivibrio sharmensis (assembly GCF_001995985.1). Lineage (GTDB taxonomy): Bacteria > Pseudomonadota > Gammaproteobacteria > Enterobacterales > Vibrionaceae > Salinivibrio > Salinivibrio sharmensis. The sequence goes on from NZ_MUFC01000003.1 coordinate 186,963, forward strand.
TCATTACGGCGACTCTCTGTTGTGAATGCATCTTCAGAGACGCCCAGATCATCCATCCCGATCAACCGCCCACAGTTTACATCGTTAAGCGCCTGATGGTACTGCTCTAAGCTCATATCAAGCTTCTCTGCAACCTCCACGTCGGTTGGATCCCGACCTAACGCTTTTTCTAGCGATGCGATAGCATCACTGATTGAACGGCTCGCCTTGTGGACAGACCGTGGCACCCAATCACCGCGGCGCATATCATCCAGCATAGCACCGCGAATTCTAATACCGGCATAAGTTTCAAAACTCGCCCCTTTGGAGGGGTCATAATTTTGCTGTGCCTCAAGGAGGCCGACCATACCAGCTTGGATCAAATCTTCTACTTGAACACTCGGTGGCAAGCGCCCCATCAAGTGATGCGCGATGCGCTTGACCAAACTCGAATAACGCTCAAGTACCGCTTGGCGATCTGCCCCTGTGCGGCTATACGTGAGCGCTCTATTCACGAACTAACTCTCCTGCGTCATCATTTTTGATAAGCAACCGCTCAACAAAAAACTCCAGATGGCCTCCCGGATTTCGCGGCACCGGCCAGGTCAGCGCTTTGTTCGCCAGCGCATTCATTGCCAATGATGCGGGCGAGCGAGGAAATGCGTCAATGACAACTTTTTGTTTTCTCACTGCTTGCCTCACCCTTTCGTCAACGGGAACACATGCTACTAATTCTAGATTAGCATTGAGAAACCTTTCAGTGACTCGCGTTAATTTTGTGAACAAGTCTCGTCCTTCACGGTAGCTTCTGACCATATTTGCAACAACTTTAAAGCGTGTCACACCATGTTCACGGCTGAGTACTTTAATCAATGCATACGCATCAGTAATTGATGTAGGTTCATCACAGACCACAATGACGACATCTTGTGCGGCGCGCGAGAAACTCAGTACCATGTCTGAAATCCCCGCGGCAGTATCCACTAAGAGTACATCAACCTCTTCTTCGAGTGTACCAAAAGCGCGAATTAAACCAGCATGTTGCGCCGGTGTTAGCTCCGTCATACCTTGAAGACCAGACGAGGCAGGTACGATTTTCATACCGTGCGGACCTTCGAGAATAATATCTTTCAGATCACAGACGCCTTGGAGCACATGAGATAGGTTTTTGCCCGCTCTTAGGCCAAGTAACACATCCACATTGGCGAGGCCAAGGTCGGCATCCAATACCATGACTTTTTTCCCTTGGCGAGCCATAGATGCGGCCATTCCCAATGTGACATTGGTTTTCCCTACGCCACCTTTCCCCCCGGTTACGGTAATAACCTTGGTGCGTGACGGATTGGTTAAACGGCGCAGGCCGCTTGCTTGATCTTGCATGCTTGTCTCAATCATAAAAGTCCGCCCCATTCGACTCTGGGACATCACTGTTCCAGAAGTGGTTGTGCTGATCCGCACCTGACTCCAACATTTCACTGGCTTTGCCAACCAGGAACTGTCCCGTGGCTTGGCGGATATCTTCTGGCACACGTTGCCCGTCAGCTAAGTAGGCCACAGGCAGGGCATTTTCGATGGTGACACACAACAGTTCACCGAGGCTGAGCGATTCATCGAGTTTAGTCAGAACACATCCCGATAACGGGATGCGGCGAAAATGTTCAATGGTTTCTTGTAAGACGCGGCGTTGTGATGTCGCCGGTAATACCAGCAAACTACGAATATGCGATCCACTATTTTGCATCAGGGTATCGAGCTGTTCCGACAAGCGAAGATCACGCTGCCCCATCCCAGCAGTATCTAGCAATATCAAGCGTCTATGACGCAGCTGATAAAGGATGTCGGCAAGCTCATCGGCATCTTTAGCCACTTTGACTGGGCAACCCAAAATACGCCCATAAGTGGCTAACTGTTCATGGGCACCGATACGGAATGTATCTGTGGTCACCAAGGCAATGTCTTCCGGACCAAATTCCATCGCGGCTCGCGCCGCCAGCTTAGCAATCGTGGTGGTTTTCCCCACCCCAGTCGGGCCAAGCAGTGCTATCACCCCGCCGGTTTCTAGCATATTCTCGTCAACCGTGATCACTTGATCGGCAACCAGGTCAAGGAGCGCTTGCCACGCCTCATTCGGTGGTGTCTCTTCTGGGATATAACAGGCCAATTGATCCGCCAGCTCGGAAGACAGTCCCATACGCTCTAAGCGTTTGATGAGCATGGCGCGTAACGGCTCTCGCCGCTCGACCTCTTGCCACATAAGCCCCGATAACTGGTGTTCTAATAGGCTTCTAATCGATGCCATTTCCTGACGCATTGCATCAATTTCTTGATGAGAAGCCTGAGATTGACGTCCCTCAAACCGGGATGGATCTAGCTTAGGCTTGGACGTTGACGGAGATGCTTGCGGACCGCTCGACTTATTGGCAGCCGTTTGCCAGCCAGAACGACTACTACTTTTAAGTTGCCGACGAGGCTCATAACCGCGTCCTAGTGCAGTGGGCCGCTCGTCAGCCCCTGATGGCGATGGGCTCCGTGTTGACTGCTTTTGTTGGCGTTGTAGCAACGCGCTCAACGAGTCAGCTTCTGTTTCTGGTTCAGCTGTCTGAGATTGCTCACGGTACTCATCCAGCATCGCGGAGAAGCGAGGTGGGCGCTTAGTAGAACCGTTTTGACGGCTACCTGCCTGTTGTCGTTGACGCAGTTGCACTTGATCATCCGCTAGTTGGCGGTGCGCCTGAGAATAAGCCTGAGCAGATTGTTGCTGCGCTTTTGGTGCGGGCTTATCAGGCATTGGCTCTGTATCCGCATCAACCGCTGCGACAATTTCTACGCCGCCTGTCACTTTTTTGTTAGACATGATCACCGCATCAGCGCCGAGTTCTTCTTTCACTTGGCTTAACGCTGCTCTCATATCCTTTGCAAAAAAACGTTTTATTTTCAAAGCACTGCCCTACTCATAAACGATGTTAATTGTTGCCAACCGCATTAACGATACGAATTTGTTTCTCATCGGGCACTTCTTGATAAGACAACACTCGCAGCGTCGGTATTGTGTTTTTGACAAATTTCGCCAATGTCGCTCGTAGCACGCCAGACGTTAGTAATACGGCCGGCTCTCCTTGCAACTCTTGCTGTTGCGTCGCCTCAGCTAACGAAGACTGCAACCGCTCAGCCAGACCCGGCTCAATGCCTGTCGACTCGCCACCCGATGCCTGCATAGTTTTATGCAACATCTGTTCCAGTTCAGGAACAAGCGTGATGACTGGTAGTTCAGGGGCGCTGCCATTGATTTCTTGAACGATCAGACGGCGCAATGCAATCCTGACCGCAGCGGTTAAAATGTCAGGATCTTGACTCTTGCCGGTATACTCGGCCATGGTTTGCACGATGGTACGAATGTCACGGATAGGGATCGCTTCACTGAGTAAGTTCTGCAGCACTTTGACTAACACACTGAGGGGAATTTGATCCGGGATCAGTCCTTCAACCAAGCGCGGTACCTGCTTACCTAGCATATCGACCAGGTTTTGTGCTTCCTCGTGACCCAATAAACGCTCGGCGTTGTTAGTCAGCATCTGGCTAAGGTGGGTGGCCAACACAGTGGCAGAGTCAACCACGGTGTAACCGAGTGCTTGCGCATGCTCCCGTTGGCTTGGCTCAATCCAAACCGCCTCAAGGCCGAAAGCCGGATCTTGGGTGGGCTCTCCGTCGATAGGACCAAACACTTGACCTGGGTTGATCGCAAGTTCATGTTGAGGGTGGACTTCGGCTTCTCCGACAGCGACCCCCATTAAGGTAATGCGATAGTTATGGGGTGGCAGTTCAAGGTTGTCGCGAATATGTACCGGTGGGATCAAAAAACCAAAATCTTGCGACAGCTTTTTACGCACGCCTTTGACTCGGTCGAGCAGCTCTCCCCCCTGATCACGATCGACCATGGCAATGAGGCGATATCCAACCTCCAGTCCGATAACATCCACCGGCTGTACATCATCCCACGATAACTCTTTCGGCTTGGCGGGCGCCGCTTCGGGAAGATCAGTTTGCTCCGGCGCTTGCTGTGCTTTTTGATACTGCTTGTACTTCCAGTATGCCAGGCCACCACAAATCACTGCCAGCAATAAGAAAGGCAAATGAGGCATCCCTGGTACTAGGCCCATCACCGTCAAAATACCAGTGGCAATCATCAACGCACGCGGATTATCAAACAGCTGGAACACCACCTGTTGGCCCATGTCTTCTTCGGTGTTTTGTCGCGTCACCATAATGGCGGCGCCTATCGACAGCAGCAACGACGGTATTTGTGCAACCAGACCATCACCAATGGTCAGTAAGGTATATACTTCCAACGCCTCGGAAAAACCCAAGCCATGTTGGCCCATCCCGATAGACAAGCCACCCACAATGTTGATGAAAAGGATCAAGATACCGGCGATGGCATCGCCTTTAACGAATTTAGACGCACCGTCCATTGAGCCATAAAAATCCGCTTCTTGCGTGACTTCTTGGCGTCGTGACCTTGCTTGCTCTTGGTCGATAAGCCCGGCGTTTAGGTCGGCATCGATCGCCATTTGTTTACCTGGCAATGCATCCAAGGTAAAACGCGCGGTCACTTCTGAAATCCGGCCCGCACCTTTGGTGACGACCATGAAGTTAATGATCATCAAAATCAGAAACACCACCAAGCCCACGGCATAGTTACCGCCAATCACCACCGAGCCAAAGGCACCGATCACTTGGCCTGCTGCATCGGGTCCTTCGTGGCCATAGAGTAAGACCACACGCGTGGAAGCAACGTTAAGAGCCAGCCGCATTAACGTTGCAATCAAGAGCACCGCTGGGAAAGCCGCAAACTCAAGTGGGCGACGTGTATAAATGGTGACCAGCAGTACCACCAGCGACAATGCAATGTTAAACGAGAACATTAAATCGAGAAGCATTGGCGGGACTGGCAGAACCACCATCGCTAAGGTCGCTAATACCAGTGCAGGCGCGCCGATAGCCGGCATCGCTCCCAATCGGTGGTAAGGCACTTTGTCAGAAAATGGCAATCGCCAGTTAGCTTTTAACATGTTAAGCGTTCAAATCCATGATTGGTGAACGCGGGCCTGGTGCCGCGTATAATCAAAACGGGAATGCAGAGGAAGCAAGTTTTACGCCAAAAAAAGGCAACAAAGTGTCAGCATTTTGGCACTACGCTGACATGACCGCGCTCAGCGACGCTCAGTCATGTTGTAAGTCGGAAGGGATAGGTAAATAAGCGTCATCAGGACGAGTGGGTCGTCGACCCCGTCCTTTTTTGTATTGCTTAAGCTGGAAGACATACGCCAAGACCTGCGCAACGGCGGTAAACAAACCATCAGGGATCTGTTGCTCAAGCTCGGTGCTAAAATACAATGCCCGCGCCAGTGGGGGGGCGGGGACGATGGCAATGTCATATTCAGCCGCAATTTCTCGTATTTTCAATGCAGTAAAGTCCGAGCCTTTGGCTATCACAACGGGCGCACTATCGATATCACTGTTGTAGCGTAACGCCACGGAGTAGTGTTCGGGGTTGGTCACGACCACATCGGCTTGAGGAACGTCCGCCATCATCCGGCGTTGCGCCATCTCTCGCTGCAACATACGAATTCGCCCTTTCACTTCTGGGCTGCCTTCGGTTTCTTTATGCTCGTCTTTTACTTCTTGCTTGGTCATTTTAAGCTGCTCATTGTGTTGCCAAATTTGAAACGGCACATCAATGACCACCACAACCAACAGCGAGCAGCACACGAGCAATATGAAATTCAGTAATATGTCGAGCGCGTGATAGAGATTACTGGGGAAGGTATCAATAGTCAGCTCAAAGAAGTCTTCCAGGTTCACATAAACCAGATAGGTCGCCACGCCCGCGACCAACAGCACTTTGAGGACAGACTTCAATAGCTCGACCAAGCCTTGGGTACCAAACATACGCTTGAACCCAGAAAGCGGACTCATTTTCGACAGTTTAGGTCTCGCCGCTTCCCAGGAGAAACTCACGCCACCGAGCCCGGCCGCGCCCACCAGACCGGAGACAAATAAGACAATCAAGATAAGCCCCAGAGGCATAATCAGGTGCAGTAACTCTCCGACCACCACCAGCATCAGCTCTGAGCTGTCGAACACCTCCGCGCGCGACAGGGAAAAGAGCCGCGTCATCAGTGCCATCAAGGCTTCGCCCAACGCCTGCCCAAACCACATCAAACTGATTGCGCCCACTACCAATACGGCAACCGAAGCCAGTTCTCTTGAGCGCGGTACTTGGCCCTTTTCCCGCGCCTGCTCCTGCCTTCGGGGTGTGGCGTCTTCTGTTCTTTCCTGACCGTCGCTCTCTGCCATCAGCTTCTATCCACAGTTAATTCGAATCAGCGAACAAACTTGGTTCAACCCTGTTTCCCAATGATTGTTGTAATGCGTCAACATACCGAACAGCAAATACCAGCTGATCAGCAACCCCATTAACAATGCAAAAGCGAAGCCAAGAGAGAAAATGTTTAGCTGCGGCGCAGCCCGCGTCATTACACCAAATGACAAATTAACTACCAACAAGGCGATGACGCCGGCTAGGGAAATACTGAGTGCAACTTTAAACATGATGCCAAACCACTGTGCCAAACTGCGGTAATCGGCAGCGCCAATCATTTCGCCAATCGGTAAGGTGTCAAAACTCATCACCACCAGGTTAAGCATTTTTAAATGGCCATCGGTGGCAAGAAACAACATCACAGCCAAAAACAAGTAAAATTGACCCAGTAAGGGTGTATTCTGCCCATTGGCAGGGTCGACCATCGACGCAAAGCCCAAACTCGATTGCATACCCAGAATTTGTCCCAATACCACAAAGGTTTGGGTGATAAACTGCGTCACCATCCCCATGGCCACGCCAATCACTATTTGCTGAGCCAACACAGTAAAACCGGCAAACGAGACCAGCTCGATATTCTCGGGGGCGGCCGGTAGCGCGGGCATCACCGCAAAGGTAATCGCTAACGAGAGGTAGAGGCGGATCCTTACTGGCACAAAGCGCGCGCCAAAGAAGGTCATCGCCATCATCATTGACGAAATACGGGTAAAGGGCCAAAAGTAGTTAGCCATCCAAGATAAAATCACCGAGGCAGGATATTCCATGGCATGCCTCGTCAATACAGAATGTTAGGGATATGGTCAATCAAGCGATAGAAATACTCCATCAGCATTCGCGTCATCCAGTGGCCAAAAAACATCAGCGCAATAAAGGTCGCGATCAAACGCGGTAAAAAGCTCAGCGTTTGCTCGTTAATCGAGGTTGCCGCTTGAAAGATGGCGACAATCAGGCCAACCAACAAACCAGGCACCACAATCGCTGAGACGAGGAGTAACACCAAATAGAGCGCATCTTGGAAAAGCTCGACAAACGCTTCTGGGGCCATCGCTGCCTCCTTTAGCCGAAACTGGCGGCTAAGGTGGAGAGGATAAGATTCCACCCATCAACCAGAACAAATAGCATCAACTTGAAGGGTAATGACACTATCATGGGCGATAGCATCATCATACCCATCGCCATCAGTACCGACGCCACGACCAAGTCAATGACCAAAAATGGCAAAAACAACATAAAACCAATTTGGAACGCGGTTTTCAGCTCTGATGTGACAAACGCTGGGATCAGTACCGTCATCGGCACTTGTTCAGGCTCATCTACTTGCGCCCCAGACATATTGACGAAGGTTTCCAAATCTTTAACCCGCGTTTGCCTAAGCATAAACTCACGCAGCGGCACCTGTACCCGAGCAAACGCTTCTCGCGCGGTAACCTGCTCATTAATATACGGCTGAATCGCCTCAGTGTTCATTCTGTCAATGACTGGCGACATGATAAACAAGGTTAGAAACATCGCGATACCGATGATCACCTGATTAGAGGGTGTTTGCTGTAACCCCATTGCTTGACGCAAAATCGCCATCACCACCACAATCCGGGTGAACGACGTCATCAGAATGACAACTGCAGGTAAAAACCCTAAAGCGGTCATGATTGCTAAGATTTGCAACGTGACCGAGTAGTCTTCACTGCCATCCGGGTTCACACGCATCGTGACCGCGGGGATCCCGCCTCCCGTATTGCGGCCCACTTCTAAACGTGCCGCCTCACCGCTTTCACTAATCGATTCGGTGGTGATGCTTTCTTGTGCTGGCGTCGCTTCTTGTTCAGCAGCAGCAAATGGCGTAAATAAGGTGGCTGTTACCCAGACCCAAGTGGCCAATAACATTCGTATGGTCATTTTCGATTCAACAATTGACTAAGCTGATTGGCAAAGCGAGAATGCTTGTCAGACGCTGGCGTCGCAGTTGGAAGAGGGTTATCAAGTGTTTTCAACAAGTTCACGCTGGTTGCCGTCACGCCGACAACCAATTGCTCACCGTGGATATCAACCACCAGAATGCGCTCCTTTTGACCCACCGCCAATTGGCTGACGATCGTGATTCCATCACCTTGCTGTGCCAGCCCCGGCACTTTTAACCGTCGCAGCAACCAAGCCAGAGCAAAGATAAGCCCCAGCACTAGCCCCAGCGACAATAGCATTGTCACTATACTGACCTCGGGCGCCGCCGCCCAAGCGGGCATTGGCACCAAGAGTACACCCCAAACGCGTCGGTTCACCGTCATCCCTATCGTAGTTTTTTAATCCGCTCAGTCTGGCTAATCACATCCGTGAGGCGGATACCAAACTTATCGTTCACGACCACCACTTCACCGTGAGCAATCAAGGTGCCGTTAACCAACACATCGAGCGACTCACCCGCTAATCTGTCTAGTTCGACCACCGAGCCTTGGTTAAGTTGGAGCAGGTTACGGATGTTTATTTGTGTGTGTCCGACTTCCATGGAAATGGTGACCGGAATATCCAAGATAGCATCCAGTTTCCGCTGTTCATCCGCCCCCATTTTTTGCTCGCTGTCATCAGTGAGCTCTTCTAGTGGTGCCGCTTGTACATCATCTGAGCCCTCGGCATCAGATTGCTCAGCCAGGGCTGCAGCCCAATCATCATCTACATCATTTTGATCCATGACGTCTCACCCTTTTTTACTGGTTCTGATCACTGAGCATTACCTTGTTTATCATCAATGGGTAAGTCTTCCTCGAGATCATCAAGTAGCTCAGGTTTGTCCTGCAACAACGAAATATCAGACTTCGCCATTTCAGGGCGTTTAAGTTTTTCCACAATTTTTAGCGCCAGTTTATCGCTAGACTGCCCCATTTTCGCCCGATAGGTCGGCAAGTCCTCCACGAACACGGTACACGCATCCGGCATATCAACCGGGATCACATCGCCTTTTTGCAGCTCCATCAGATCGCGCAACGATAAGGTGACATCCAATAGCTTGGCACTCAATTCAACATTCACATCCAAGATCTCATCCCGCAGCGCTTTACTCCAACGCACATCGGTATCCATCTTGTCACTTTGCACCCCAGCATCGAGCAGTTCGCGAATCGGCTCCAGCATTGAGTAAGGCATGACCATGTGAATATCACCGCCACCACCATCAAGCTCAATGTGGAATGAACTCACCACAATCACTTCTGAGGGGCTGACAATGTTGGCCATCGCCGGGTTTACTTCCGAGTCTAAATACTCAAACGCCACTTCCATCACCGGTGCCCAAGCGTCTTTGTAATCCTCAAACATCAACTTAAGCAGCATCTGGATCACACGTCGCTCGGTTGGGGTAAACTCTCGCCCTTCAATACGCGCATGAAAGCGCCCATCACCACCAAAAAAGTTTTCCACCAAAATGAACACCAGACGAGCTTCCATGGTGATCAAGCTGGTGCCTTTTAACGGGCGAAAACGCACCATATTCAAACTGGTCGGCACGTACAAGGTATTTTGATACTCGCCAAATTTCATCATCTGCACGCCGTTGATTGATACCTCGGCAGTTTTCCGCAGCATGTTAAACAAGCTAATGCGCATATGACGGGCAAAGCGCTCATTGATAAGCTCGAGCGTCGGCATCCGCCCACGTACAATGCGGTCTTGTGACGAGAAATCAAAGGAGACGGCACCGTCTTTATCGGCCTCGGGCTCGTTATCTTCCTCTTCGACGTCATCAACACCGTGTAAGAGCGCATCAATCTCGTCTTGGCTGAGTAAGTCTGTCACATCATCACCTATTGCATCACAAATCCAGTGAAGAGCACCCGCTCCACCACCGGCTCGCCCGTTACTTTGATTAAGGCCGCGCGCACATTTTCTGCCGACTGACGACGAATTTCGAGTTGGCCTTGTGGTGTGCGCAGTTGCTCCACCGTGGCCGCACCAAACGTATTAAGAAGCGCGTGCTCAATCAGAGGTAAGTTATCCTTCGCTAGGGTTTCCATCTCACTACCACGCACTAACAACTGGGTGTTGACTTGCACCAGTCGCTGTTGTTCATCCCCAGTGACATTAAAGACAAACGGTTTAGGTAAGGTGACATAAATCGCCGGCAGCGCATTGCTTTGCTCCTCGAGCACAATGTCTTCTTGGCCGCCATCATCACCAGAGAGGAAAAAGAACGCCGCACCGCCTGCCGCTGCGAGCAATACAACGGCGGCCACAATGATAATGATCAGCTTTTTCTTGCTCCCACCTTGCTCTGGGGTTGCGTTATCATCTGCCATGGCTGGTCTTGCTCCTTGTTATTTAAGCGTAGTAATCGACGGCGCGATCACTGTGTGAGACGTTCAGCGTTTGTCCGGCTAGCATGATATCATCGCCATCATCCGGCCCTGTCTTGCCACGTGGTGCCCCACCTGCATTGCCAGCACCATCACCATGCTGGCCAGAGGCCATCTGTTGTGCGCCACTGTCTTGCTGTTGAACCGACCCCTGGGCTAACTGTAGCCCTTGTTGCTGCAACATATCGCGCAATCTTGGCATCGCTTGCTCGACAGCATCACGCGCTTGCTGGTTCGCCACCGTGATATGCACAGAGGCTTGGTCGTTGTTTATCCCCAACTTAATTTGCATGCGTCCAAGCTCGGGTGGGTCGAGACGAATATCCACTTGCTTCAGGTTTTTGGACAACATCACATTGATTCGCTCAGTCAATGCCGCGCCAGCTTCGCTAGGCGTTTGCCCCAAAGGTAGCGGGGCCTGCGCACTTTGAGCTACCTGGATATCTTGTCGTGCTGTCGCCGCATTCGCGCTTGGTGTGCCTAGACTGCTTGCCAGCTGCTGGGCCAAGTTCTCTCCTCGTGAGGCACCTTCCGCCGCGCTTGCTGCGCTGCCTGCAGCCAAGGCTGCGTCAGTTTGAACGGCTTGTTCTGCCATCGCTTTTAATGCCGCTTTGCTCAGACTGTCTGACTGACTGTTTTGCCCTGCCAACAACGAAGAAGCACTAGGGTTCGCCACATTGGCTTTAGCATCTAGCGCGGTTGCATTTTGTTGTGTCCCCGCGACCTGACGCAATTTATCAGCCAACTCATTGGCTTTGCTAGCCGACGCTTCTTTGGCTAACAAATCTTTGAGCGCAGACTCTTTATTGACTGACGCAGCATCGCCTAAGGCAGACTCACCGGGCGCCATCTTATCGGCGGCAGCCCCATGTTGACTCTCCTGCTGCGCCTTCATGGCCGCCCATTTGATCGCCGGCCCATCCACTGGGAGAGATTGCCTCCCTTTAGGCTCCTCACCACTGCTATCAAGCGCCACTTGGCGCCCAGCACCTCGTTCCAATGCGGCGCCACGATCTTGCGTGGCTTTAACCTGGGCGACTAACGCGGCGAGTTGTTCGGGCGATAACTGTGCCAATACCTCCTCCGCGGAAACCTCATCCGGCAGCGCTTTAGAGAGTTCGGCAAGCAGTGCTTGTTTGTCTACCTCATCCTCTTGACCCTGGAGATCTACTCGAGCGTTGCTGTCAGCGTCGCTCATCGGTAATGCATCGGCAGATAATGCCGTGGTATCCCCACCGGCAGGCAAGGTTTTGCCAGTAAGCATGTCCGCCGCTTGATTCAAACGCATTAATAAGGATTGGCTTTCTTCCATTGCCGTCATATCGGCAATTTTTTCCATCTCAGCCTCGCTGAATACACCGTCAGCCAACATGGCTTCCGCATCAATGGCCTGACCATCGACGAGTAAGGTTTTGCCATCAGAGGTAAGCTTGATTGACTCCTCTTGTCCTTCACTTCCATTGAGGGATTGATGCAAAGCGGACAAAAAGCCGGCACTTTGCTCTCCTTTCACCTCACTGGACGCGCCCTCATTAGGCGCAGACGGGGTTTTACTCGAAACATTGGAAAGTGTCAGCATTGACTGCGTCATAAGTTTCTCATCATTACCTATGGGTACCTATGCGTCAGCTTGCCATCAGCTGGCGCGTCAGTAATGAGAAAGCAATTATCGCGCCATTTTATTGTCAAGAGAAGGGCGAGGGGCGTCGACGTGCGATAATCGCTGCCATTTCATCCATTTGTCGCTGTTCTTGATAGCGAGCACGCTCTGCTTCCTCACGTTCTCGTTTTTCTATCAGCCACTCTAGTGATTGCCGGTGCTGGCGAGTTTGTTGCCATGTCTGACGGCACTGCTCTAAATGGTCTTTAAATTGATGCTCCGCATCACGTTGTTTTGCAAGAGTTTCATCAAGCTGAACAATGAATTTATTTAAATGACCAAAGGCGCTGGCCGATAGTCCTGACTGACCACGCTCAGACATCTGACGGCAATACTCGAGCCGGTACTGTTCAATTTGCTCCAACTGGCGGTAGTAATCATCAAGCGATTGCTGAGCCGCGCTCACACTGAGTTGGGCTTGCTTTTCATCTTCTTGGGCTTTTTCTAGTAAAAGTTGAAGCGCATGATCTGCCATACATTAGCTCTGCAACGTTGAACGCAACATGTTGACACACATGTCGAAAGGGACCACTTCTTTAATACCTTGCTGTAAATAGTTGTCTAGCTTAGGTTTTAAGTTGAAAGCCTGATCAACCGCTGCGTCGCTACCCGGCTTATACGCGCCAATGGAGACCAAATCTTGGTTTTTTCGGCACACGGACAACACTTGCCGCACCGCTTTCGACATCAATATTTGCTCATCACTGGTAATGTTCGGCATCACTCGGCTGACCGAGCGCTCCACATCAATCGCCGGGTAATGACCGCTATCTGCGAGTTCACGCGATAACACTATGTGCCCATCTAATATTGCACGCGCCGCATCGGCGATGGGATCTTGTAAGTCGTCCCCTTCGGTGAGGACGGTAAAGAAGGCCGTGATCGATCCTTGGCCCACGGCCCCGTTTCCGGCTCGCTCCACCAGCGAGGGCAAACGTGCAAACACCGAAGGTGGATACCCTTTGGTTGCGGGCGGCTCACCTACTGACAATGCAATTTCACGCTGCGCTTGGGCAAATCGCGTCAATGAGTCCATCAACAGAAGAACATCGAGACCGAGGTCGCGGAAATATTCGGCAATGGTTAACGCCGTTTGGCAGCCTTTAAGCCTTACCAAGGGTGATGAGTCCGCTGGCGCGGCAACAACCACCGCCCGTGCACGGCCTTCTTCGCCTAAAATATCATCAATAAACTCTTTTACTTCGCGGCCACGCTCACCGATCAAGCCCACGACCACCACTTGTGCGGTGGTGCCGCGTGTCATCATCCCCAAGGTGACAGACTTACCCACCCCGGAACCGGCAAACAAACCAATACGCTGGCCTTTCCCCACCGTCAGTAGGCCATTAATGGCTTTTATCCCGACATCGAGCGGTTCACGAATCGGTTGGCGCGATAAGGGGTTTATCGGCATACCTTCTAAGCTTGCTTGCTTATCCGTGTAGATATCGCCCTTACCATCCAGCGGATTCCCCATGCCATCAATAACACGCCCCAACAGCTCCATACCAACGGAAAGCTGGCTACGTTCGGACAAGGGCGTCACTCTTGCCCCTGGCAACACCCCTGATACTTGCTCGTTGGGCATCAGATATAAAAGCTCACCAGCAAAGCCCACCACTTCAGCTTCAATGGTGCCATTAAGGGTTTCAACCGAGCAAACAGACCCAATGGGCGCGCGGCAGCCTATCGCTTCAAGTGTCAGCCCAACCATACGCACCAATTTTCCCGACGCCACTGGCTTGGGGGCTAAATTATCAAGCTGACATTGTTTTAACCGCTCAGCGAGTTGGCTCATGATGATTGTCCTGGATCCTCAGTCGATGTGGCTTCATCTTGCGGCGTGGCCGTGGTGTCTTGCTCAACGGGTTCGTCATTCGACGGCTCTCGCTCGGGGGCCGCCGGTTCGCTGGCATAGGCGCCGGTATCAACAGGCTCTACCGTTGCGCCGTCTGATGGTGCGGATTGTCGGGGTTGATTCTGCCCTTGAAACTCTCTTAATAACGCGTCCACGCGGTCAGCATAGCGATAGTCAACGACTGAGTCTTTGGCTTTTACATGGACGTCTCCACGCGAGAGTGCGGGCTCTGATTGCAAGGTCCAGTCGCGGGCGGCCAGCATATCGTCGTCATACGCGTCGGTAACAATGGCATAGTCATCTGGATGCAAAGCGGCAGTAACCGGATGCTCGGCCACTGGCAAAGCGGCAATGGCGGCCCGTAAGGTGTGTAGAATCACCTGCGGGTTGGTCTCAAGCTCAACCCCAGTCAATGATTTGGTCAAGGTCTGGACCATCACCAACAATTGTTGCTCGACATCGATATCGAGCTTTTCTAACGGATGACTTAGTTGATTGAGAATACTGTCAAGCTGCTGGCAACGCGCTTCAATCAGTGCTTGTCCATCGGCGAGGCCTTGCTCAAATCCCGCCTTTTTTCCTTCTTCATGGCCTTTCTCATGCCCTTGTTCTAAACCGGCCTCTAGGCCCTCGGCATGCCCCAGCTGCTTGCCTTCTTCATACCCTTCGTCATAGCCCTGCTGGCGAATAGCCTCGAGGGCATCGGCGGTTAAAGGCTCGGGGGCTGGCTCGTTTTCCTCCGGCTCCACCTCAACGTCCGGCTCCCAACTGGGATCGTAATTGAGTGCGGTGTCTTTGGGCAGGTTTTCGCCTTCGTTGTAAGGGGGCAATGCCCACTTATCAATGCTTTCGGCATCGGCCTCATCAACACGGATATAGCCTCGGCGTTTTTCTAAACTCATCAGTGCCCCTTACAAATACGGCTTAGACGAATTCATCGCCGCCGCCTCCGGTAAGCATAATTTCACCGGCATCGGCAAGACGACGCGCAACCGATAAGATTTCTTTCTGCGCCCCTTCCACATCAGAGACACGGATTGGCCCCATGGCTTCGATATCGTCTTGCAACATTTCTGCTGCACGTTTAGACATGTTGCGATAGATTTTCTCGCGCAAGTTATCTTCCGCCCCTTTGAGCGCTTTTTGCAGCACTTCTTGTGGTACATCACGTAGCAAGGTCTGCACCCCACGGTCGTCCACATCAATCAAGTTATCAAACACGAACATCAAGTCTTGGATTTGTGAGGCCATCTCTTCGTCTTGATCGCGAATCGAGTCCATCAACACCCCTTCGACGCTGTTGTCCATGTAGTTCATGATTTCCGCTGCCGCTTTCAAGCCACCAATTTTGGCCGCTTGTGCCCCCGCTTGACCTGCAAACTGCTTCTCCATGATCTCATTCAGTTCATGCAGTGCTGCCGGTTGCACTTCTTCAAGGTTGGCAATCCGCATCATTAAATCGAGGCGGTCACGCTCTACAAATTGCGAGAGGATCTCTGCTGAGTGCTCGGGATCCAAATAGGATAAGACGATGGTTTGGATTTGCGGGTGCTCGTTAATAATAATGCTGGCCACTTGGCGCGGATCCATCCATTTCAATGAGTCCAAGCCTTTCGACCCACTGCCCAACAAAATCTGATCGACCAAGTTATTCGCTTTGTCCTCACCCAAAGCTGCCACCAGGGCGTTGCGCACAAAGTCTTCACTCCCCATCCCAATCGAGGTGTATTTTTGGATTTCCTCTAAAAAGGCACGGTGGACGGCGGCCACTTTGTCCGAGTTAAGGTCGGTCATCGAGGTCATGGCCGCGCCCACCCGTTGAACCTGTTTCGGCTCAAGGTGGCGAATGATACTTGCGGCGTCTTGTTCACTTAAACTGAGCAGCAAAATGGCGGCTTTTTCAATTCCACTCAACGAGCTGATATCGAAGTTTGAGCCAGCTTGCTCATCACCGCCTGTGGTTGCGACTTCATTTGCCATCTTCGGTTACCCAATTTTTCACCGCTTGTGCGGCCAAGTCTGGCTCATTGGCCACCAGCGCCCGCACCGCTTTTAACAAGTCTTCATCTTTATGTAAGTTTGGCAGCTCAACATCCGACGCTGACATCGCAAAGTTGCTGGAACCGTCAAGCTCAGAGCCTATCAAGCCAACATCATCCCCATCTGGGGTGATAGGTAAGCCATCTGGGCCAAGGATTTCGCCATTGGGACCCACTGTATTGCCATCTTCGTCGGTATTTGGATAAAGCAACTTTTTCATCGCTGGACGCACCAAGACCACGATTATCACAATGATCACCAAGGCGGCCGCTAACCAACGTACCCAGTCATTAAAGTTGGGGTGATCCCAAATCGGCACATCTTGCTCTGCTGCTTGCTCTGGCTCAACAAACGGGACGGCGATGACTTCAAGTACATCCCCACGTTGTTCGCTAAAGCCGACCCCACCCATTAAGAGACGGCGGATTTTGGCTAGTTCGTCATCTGACAAAGGCTGCTTAACCGTGTCTCCCGTTTCAGGGTCGACACTTTGTTTAAAGTTCACCGCCACAGAAACAGTTTGCCGATCAATAACGCCTGACTGTGCGCGGCGGTGGCGAATGGTGGTATCGAGTTCAAAGTTGCGGGTGGCTTCACGGCTCACTGACCCGGTACCGCCTGCACCATTTTTAAGATCCCTAACGTCTTCCGGAATAGAGGCATCAGCCGGCGGTTGGTTGCTTAACGCCCCTGGAATACCCGCTACACGATCCGAGCCATTATAATCTTCGCGCGTATATTCGCTGCGTGTTGCCGGTGTGTTGGGGTTAAACTGACGCTGCGTTTCTTCTAGCGAACTGAAATCCAGTGACACGTCGACTTGCGAGGTATAATTGCCCAGCCCTAGTACGGGGATCAGTATTGAGTCGATTTTTTCGCGCAATTGACGTTCTTGTTTACGTTCCAATTCGTACTCTTTGCGTCGCGCCGCTGACGCAGGATCTTCACTGCCAGAATTTAGCAAGCGACCATGTTGGTCGGTAACGGTGACGCGCGTGGGTTTTAGCGAGGGGACGGCAGAGGCGACCATATCAACAATGGAATCCACTTCCTCTTGACCCAAGGTGTTCGTCCCTCCCAAGGTTAAGAATACCGTGGCCGATGCCTCTTGATTGTGGCGCACAAAGACACTCTGTTTGGGCATCGCTAACAAGACACGTGCTTTTCGCACTTGCCGCACTTCTTCAATCGCGGCGGCGAGCTGTCGCTCACGGCTGAGTTTTAAGCGTTCTTGCTCGAGTTTTTGCGAGACGCCAAACCCCATGTCATTGAGCAAGATTTCATCGCCCTCGGCCGTGCTGGTATTCAGCCCCACCCGGGTTAAACCGAGACGAATCGAGGAATAGTCGCTTGAGGGGACACGGATGGTATTACCATCCAATTGGTATTCAACTTTGTTTTGGTCAAGGTGATCCAAAACAGGGATCAGTTCTTCTGTTTCGTACGTGCCCAGTGGCCGCATTTCGGGCTCCTGCACCCAAAAAAACAGCATCATGATCAGTGCGACACAAATCGCAACCGCTAACACCAAGATCAACTGGCGCACCATGTCAAGATCGCCAAATATCGAGTTTGACGATGCTGACTGTTCTGATGCGTCCGGATCTTGCGTGCTTTGCTCTGCGTCTAATGCCGCATCGGTTGATGGCAGTGCTGCTGCGCCATCTGAAACCGCCAGATCGGTGTTTTGGTTCTCTTCAGCCACTGATTAATTCCTACATTAAACAGGCATATTCATGAGTTCTTTATACGCCTCAACGAGCTTGTTGCGCGTTTGCACGGTGGCATCAAACGCCACACTCGACTTGTTTCGAGCAATCATGACATCCGATAAGCTTACATTGCGGTCACCTTCATCGAACCGTGTGGCAAGCTCACCCGACGTCTTTTGTAATCCATTTACATGGTTAATCGCACTGGCAAGCATATCGCCAAATTCTTGGCTGACTTGTTGACCGGTTGCAGGCTGAGAGACATTCTTCGCCGCTGCCGCCATGGCTTGCATCTCTTGCGTCAAGGCATTCGCTTTCATCGTCGATCCTTCCTGTGTCAATATTTTGTCAATTCAGTCAGATTTTCATCAGTCAGCTTACTATGTGCAACTTTGAGACCACTTTCGCAAAGGCTGACGACTTTGGGTGATTACTGGGGAATATCAATCCCGGCGTCGCGCATTTTGGCGAGCTTATAGCGCAGTGTCCTGGGGCTGATCCCTAAGCGCTCCGCTACATCTTTACGCCGCCCCTCACAGGCTCGAATGGTCTCCAATATGATGGAAAACTCCTGATCGCGTAATTCATTTCCTAACCCTACACCATTAGACTGCGCTTCCATCGCATCATGACTGGGTCCGGAAGATGGCGTTGCCGTCGAAACGGTTGATTGGCTATCCATCACCTTGCTTTGTAAACTCGAGGCATCTTGCCAGTCTTGCCCTTCGAGTAAAATGTCTGTCGCTTGAATATGAGATTGGGTTGCCAGTATCAAGGCACGTTGCATCACGTTGTCCAGCTCCCGCACATTACCCGGCCATGCGTAACTCAATAATTTTTGCTCTGCATCTGGGTGTAACGTCGGGCAAGGCAACCCTTGCTTTTGACAATGCCGTGATAATAAATAGTTTGCCAGCGGGATGATGTCACCTGGGCGTTCATATAACGCGGGCCACGTGATGGGAAACACATTCAGACGGTAATATAAGTCTTCACGAAAGTGTCCTTGGGCAACATAGTCTTTTAGATCGCGGTTGCTAGTGGCAAGCACGCGCAAGTCAAGCTGAATGCTTTTGCGCCCCCCGAGGCGTTCCACCTCTCGCTCTTGTAACACACGGAGCAGTTTGGCTTGTAGCCCCAAATCCATCTCACTGATTTCATCCAATAAGATAGTGCCACCTTGGGCTTGCTCAAATTTTCCCGGGCACGCTTGCACGGCCCCGGTAAATGCCCCTTTCTCATAGCCAAAAAGTGTCGCTTCTAACATGTTCTCCGGAATAGCAGCGCAATTAATCGCGACAAAAGGCGCACTTGAGCGTGCCGAATGCTCGTGAATATAACGTGCCATCACTTCTTTCCCTGAGCCAGATGGACCAAGGATCATCACGTTGGCGTCAGTACTGGCGACTTTGTCGGCGAGCGCTAATAACGCCACACTTTTCGGGTCTTCTGCGATAGCGTCCGAGTCATCGTTTTTCACCGGTGCATACCGGCTAACCATATTAAGCAAGACCTCGGGCGCAAACGGCTTGGCCATGTAATCAATGGCCCCTTCTTTCATCGCTGCTACCGCATCTTCAATGTTGGCATAGGCCGTCATCAGCAAAACAGGTAAATTGGGCAAATGCGTTTTGATAGAACGTAGCAGAGCCAGGCCATCCATCCCCGCCATCTGCACATCTGAGACAACGATATCAATCGGCTCGGATTTTAAAGTGACCAAGGCTTGTTCCGCACTATCAGCCTCACGCCAATGGTATCCAGCCAATGCCAGGGTATCGACAAGCGCTTCGCGCAAGCCTTCATCATCTTCAACAATTAGCACTGTGGTTTGGCTCATTGTGTTTCTCCTACGCTCTTACCCTGCTCTGCCGCCGCGCCTTTGGCGATCGGCAAACACAATGTAAAACAGGCCCCTTTTTCAGGCTCTGATTGTAAGGTGAGTTTGCCATCATGGGCATGACACACCATTTGCACAACGGCGAGGCCAAGACCTGTACCTTGCTGTCGTGTGGTAAAAAAAGGCTCCAACACTTTCGCTTGCAGTTCAGGGGCAATGCCGGGGCCGTTATCCGCCACTGATAACAATAAATTATCCCCCTGCTGGCGTGCATCGACCACCACCTGGCATCCCTTCCCGGCCACTTGCACAGCGTTAACCACTAAGTTACTCAGCGCACTCGCCAGCGCATTGGGATTGCCGAGTAAGGATAGGCTTTCGTCATCGCTGTTGATGGCGAAGTCAACATCGTGACCTTGAATCACCGCATCCACCATCGGCTCGAACTCGTTAAACAACTGCTCAACGGTAAACACTTTAACCACTTTGTTGTCGCCACCCTTCGCAAACAACAACATATCATTCACTTGCTTTTCCAAGTCATGTAGCCGGTCTAACAGTTTGAATTGAAAGCGCTGCCGTGTCGCATCGTTGAGGTTGGGCGCGCCAAGATTCGACGCATATAAAATCGCGCTAGATAGCGGCGTACGCACTTGATGTGCCAGCGACGCCACCATTTTCCCTAATGACGATAATCGCTGCAGATCGCTAACACGAGATTGCAATAGACGGGTTTCTGTCATGTCGGTGATCAAGATAAGCTGCCCCGAATCGGACGCTGAGATAGCCAACTTTACACGACGGCCATCTTTTAGAGACACTTCGTGCCCATCATCATCTCGTGGCGAGAAGGCACGCTGAATGACATCAAACCAGCGCTGCTGAGTAAGCGGTTCCCCAAGGAGACGATGCGCCTCTGGGTTGGCTTCAGCGACACGACCATTCGCATCAAGCAAAATAACGCCTGCTGGCATCACATCGAGAACTTGCTTATACCGAGTGACTTGTTGATCCACTGATCCCAGTGGCGAAGATTGGGTTTCCATTTAGGCAACACACGTTTCGATCAAGGTTTTACTCACTTAAGCAGAGATTATGCCATAAAAATCGCCAATACTATCAGCTAGTTGAAGACAAAAAAGCGAAGTCATTTTTTTGACTCCGCTTTTTGACGCCTCGCCGATTTAGATTAACTCTTCCTTATTCAATCCGTACTTTCGCATTTTCTCTACCAAGGTCGTTCGCCGCATACTTAGCATGTCAGCGGCTCTGGCAACCACGCCGGCTTGTGCCTCGAGGGCCTGCTTAATCAAATCAATCTCGACCTCGGCGAGGGTTTCTTTCAAATTCACCCCCTCAGGTGGCAAGCTTGTAAACCCTGGACTGTCGGCAAAACCTGGCATGTCCTCTTCAAATGCAGGTTCATCCGGCTCATGAAACATCGCCGTTAGCGCATCACGCTCCGCCATTTCAGTATCTTCGACCGAGTAGGCCTCAGGCTGGAATTCAGGGATATCACTGTAGCGATATTTAGCTGGCAAATGGTTCACATCGACCATTTGCCCAGGATACAAGATAACCAAACGTTCAATGAGATTAGCCAGCTCGCGAACATTGCCTGGCCATTCATGTTCCATCAACGAATTAATCGCCCGAGGGGAAATATGGATCCGGCCATTGCCTTCCACATCAAGCCTAGACATTAGCTCATGGATTAATAGCGGGATATCATCAATTCGCTCGCGTAGCGCCGGCATTTCGATCGGGAAGACATTGAGTCGGTAATATAAATCTTCCCGAAAATCGCCCTCTTTGATCATCGTCTCTAATGTACGGTGAGTCGCAGCGACCACGCGAACATTAGCACGAATACTTTTATTGCCTCCCACGCGCTCAAACGTACGCTCTTGCAACACGCGTAACAATTTGACTTGCATTGACATCGGCATGTCACCGATCTCATCCAAAAACAGCGTTCCGCCTTCCGCCAGCTCGAAACGCCCTTTGCGCGCAGAAATTGCTCCCGTGAAGGCGCCTTTCTCATGGCCGAAAAGTTCACTTTCCAACAACTCGCCTGGAATCGCGCCACAATTAACAGGCACAAAGGGGCCAGATGCCCGTGACGAGGCATGGTGTACATGGCGCGCCACTACTTCTTTTCCGGTACCAGATTCACCGAGGATCAAAACACTGGCTTCGGTAGAAGCGACCTGATCAATAAGGTGACGGACCTGTTCGATGGCGTCGCTTTTGCCCACCATATTATGAAAGGCGGTATTATCGCCAGACAACTGTGGAATACTGAACGCCTGTTTACCGGCAAACTCGCGGCAATGATGGAGTGCATCGAATAATTGCGGGTAGTTCAAAGGTAGCCCAAGTTCACCCACATAGTTAGGTAACCCTGAAAGCTCACGATCGTGGCGCCGAATCGCAATCACAGGCACGTGATGATAGGTAGCAAGCTGCTCAAGTACTTTTTCAAGTAAAGGGGTTGAGCGGACGTGACCAAGAAAACATGCGCCCCAGTTTTGCTCCCAAAGTGCATCACTGACATCCGCGGTCGAGTGAAGCGCGTAACGCTCGCCGATAAAGTCGAGTATCACGCCGAGATCGTGACGAAACTGGTCATCGTCATCGATAACAAGGATCTTTGCTAAATCTTGCATGTGTGAGATACGTCTGCCCTGATAACTTTTTATAATTGTGTCGCTTTGAAGCAACAACAATCTCAATTTTAATCAAGACATTGTAATAGAGAACGCGCATAAGGCAACCGGAGACACAGTAAACCTGTGACTCCAGTGCCATGTCAGTCGTTTGATAGGCAGTTTAACTGGTCGCTTGGGTCATATTATGGTATTTGGAAGGAATTTGATCCCAAGCGGATTTTATTTCTCTTAATAGCTCAATCACATCGTCGATGGGTTCCGGTTTGTTTTCCAAATTCGCGGTACTCACCTGACGAATCATAAAGTCATAGATGGCGTCTAGGTTATCAGCAATATCGCCGCCATCATCCATTGATAGACATGCGCGCAGATTAATAATGATATCTAACGCTTTACCTAACCGCTCACCTTTGACGGATAAGTCGCCTTGTGCCATGGCGGCTTTGCCCTGAATTAAGCGCTCAATGGCCCCGGCCATCAGCATTTGGATAACCTTATGAGGCGACGCGGCGCTTAATTGACTGTCAACAGAGACCTTTTTATAGGCCTGTAGTGAGCCTCTCATAGTCTTCCTCACTTATTGAAATTTCTTATACAGCTGCACAGACTGCTTCCCCTTGCGCTGCTGTAACAAGCGCTTGGCAGCATCGGCTTTCTGCCCCTCGAGTGCATCAATGAGCGTTTCTGTTCTTGCTAGCGCCTGAGACCATTGCTGTTGATTCGGCGCTTGTGGCGACGCTGCAATCTGCTCAAGCAACGCTTGTCTGTCATGCAATTGCTGAGCCAGTTTTTCTGAATCAATGTCACTCATGTTCAATTGCTGCGCAATTGCTTCATCAATTTGCTCGAGTGCGTCGAGCCATTCGGATACCTGGGTCATCATTAACCCGGCATAATGTTTTGCATAGCTTGTAACTGTGAACGCATTTGCGATGTCGCTTCTTCCATCGCAGAAAAACGCTGCATGGTGCGCGACTCTAAATTTTCCATGCGTCGGTCTAACTCTCGCTGGTCATCACGAAGGCGAAGCTTTTGCTCTGACAACGTGCTCTCACGATTACTGATCGCGCCACCCGCACCGGTAAAGCCGCCGACGACTTGTTCAAGCTGACGCGCAAAGCCATCATTACCACCAAAAAAACCTTCCAATGCGTTAAAGTTTTGACGCAGTTGCCGATCAAGCACCTTGTTGTCGACTTCTAGACGACCGTCCATAGTGGTAGTGACACCAAGCTCACTCAGGGTTTTCATTCCCTCCGGGGCTTGCTCAATCGGTGACGAGAAAAGATTGCGCAATCGACTAGTTGCCGTTCGAATAACACTTTCCCCCACCAAAGGGCCACCTTGCTGGGTCTCAGGGTCATACTTACTGACCGCTTGCGAGACACGGAAAAACGCATTGTAATTGTCTACAAACGACGTAATTGTCGAGCGCACAGATTCTCGATCATGTTCAACGGCGAGTGCCAGCGGTTTATCACTGGTTTGCGCAACTTCCAGTGATACGCCTTCAATCGCATTATCAAAGGTGTTCGTGGCACTGGAGACTGACGCGATACCATCAATCAGTATCTTGGCATCTTGTGCGGCTTGCATTTGTGCCATGCCATTATTGGCTTGACCTGCTTTGAAGCCTAACTGATGAAGCGCACTCCCCACTTGCGCATCAACATTGACTTCCACCTGATTCTCCGCCCCCGTTTTGTTGCCATTCAACACCATGCGTGCACCGCTATCATCTTGGATCAGCGACGCTTGTACACCAGGATTTTTAGGGTCGCTATTAATCGCACGCACGATGTCTGCCAAGCTGTCTTTGCCTTGGGGAACATCGATCACACTGGTGCGATTACCCATGGTGATGGTGAGCTTGCCACTACCGAGAGACGCGTCAGCATCAACACCGGGTGACACAAGTTTATGTGCACCCGCTAATTGCTGAACATCGATTTGATAACGACCGGGGATGGCATCTGGCGTCGCGCTCGCGCCAAGTGCGTCTGGATTGCTAACGGATGTGGTTCTCGCCGCAAAACCTTCGTTGCGACGAAAGTCATACATTTGGGTTTTGAGTTTATCGAGAGATTCTTTTAAGCGGCCAAACGCACTGATGTCGGTTTCGACATCATTCATGCGTTTGACGATACGCTCTTGTTTAGGTGCACGCTCAGCATCCACGATTTTAGTGACCATGGAGTTGATATCCATGCCACCGCCCATGCCTGCTGCCTTAACACTCATAACGACTCTCTCACCTCGTTATACCTTTTCTGTGACAAGCCCTCGCGCGTGTTGCGACAATTGCTTAGCAAGCTCTAACATTTCCTGCTCTGGGATCTGACGGATAATGTCACCACTATTCATTTCATAAACGGTGATCACACTGCGTCCTGTGTCTTCATCCAAACGGAATGCGAGCCCCTTATTAAAGTCGGACATAAACTCATCTAGCCGCTCTACCAACTTCTCCAGTTGTTTGCGTTGTAACTGACGATTTTCCTCAATGCGCTGTGACTGCTCTACACGGCGTTGTTGCATTGACTCTCTCGCCTCACGACGCTCTGCCTGCTGGTGCTGGCTGACCGGATCTGGGCGTACTTTTCCAACTCTTACATCTCTAGCAACCTTTGTGCCATCAGAGTGAGCTGAGTGCGGCAGGGATGAATTTGTAACGGATGAAATGTCCATTGCTATTCACCTCCCAAAACGTAGCGGCGGCGATTAGGCCGCCACTCGTGAATGGTTTAACCGAGCAAGCTCAGTGCGGCTTGTGGTGCCTGCTTGGCTTGCGCCAAAATAGAGGTACCAGATTGCTGCAAGATTTGTGACTTGGTCAAGTTGGTTGTTTCTTTGGCAAAGTCAACATCACGGATACGGCTGTTAGAGGCCGACACGTTTTCATTAACGTTATCCAAGTTGGCAATGGTGTGACTCAAGCGGTTTTGCTTCGCACCCAACTCTGCACGGTGAGAATCGATAAACTGCATCGCGTTATCAATCATACCCACGGCTTTTTGCGCACCACCCATAGACGAAACATCAACATCTTTAATGGTTTCGTCCACTTTAGTTCCCATCGCTAGCGATGTGGCTAATGCACCCGTGAAAGTCGCATCTGAACCAGCACCGGTCACAATTTGCAGCTCACCATCTTCAGTCACAGACGCGCTCAGTTTATCTTGAGCTTGACCATTGATGTAAGTGGCGATTTCTTCAATATCGTCGCCACCTTTGGCCGTCACATTGATAGACGTTGATGTACCGTCAGCGTTAGTGATACTGATTGCCATGGTGGCACCGGCAGTCGCTGTCCAGCCTGCTGATTTGGCGTTAGCTGCCGTGAAGCTTGCCCCACCCATTTCGCTGTGGTCAGCACGGATGTTTTTAAACTCCATCATCACCGCTTCACCGGCGTCAGCACCCACTTGGAAAGAGCGCGTACCGAAGGTACCGTTGAGCAGTTTAGCACCACCGAACGAGGTCGTTTCTGCGATACGGTTCAGTTCGTCTTTCAGCGCGACAACCTCTTCTTGGATTGCGCTACGCTCAGCATCACCGTTGGCACCGTTAGCCGATTGCAGTGACAAGTCACGCATACGTTGCAAGATGTTGCTTGACTCTTCCATCGCACCTTCAGCGGTTTGCGCCATTGAGATGCCGTCGTTCGCATTTCGAACAGCCACGCCCAAACCACTGCTTTGAGCCATCAAACGGTTAGAAATCTGAAGGCCTGCCGCGTCGTCTTTAGCACTGTTAATGCGAGAACCGGATGACAAACGCTCCATCGAGTTGTTCAGCGCATCGGTTGAGTTATTCAAATAACGCTGAGCAGTCATCGCAGGGACGTTAGTGTTAACAGTAATAGCCATAACTATTCTCCTTTGGTTCTAGGTCCGGCTTCGCCCAGCTGACCAGGGAAAACCAGTATCAAAATTGTTCACAACCCATTTAGCGGCGCACGTTGAGAAAGCTTTAGCTTTTTTTGTCGGTGCTTAGCGGTGCATTTACACCACTGCCGTAAGGCGCTATGGAGGTTAACGCCCAAAGGAGAAATATCTTTAGGAAGATTTTGCGAAAAAATGGCACAAAAAAAAGCGGCAACCCATTGCCGCTTTTAGTGTGTTGATATGAATAGAATTATTGCAGAAGGTTCAGTGCCGCTTGCGGCATCTGTTTCGCCTGCGCCAGCATCGAGGTACCGGCCTGTTGCAGGATTTGCCCTTTGGTCATTGCCGTGGTTTCTCGAGCAAAGTCGGTATCACGGATCCGGCTATTCGATGCCGCCACGTTTTCCTGAATATTCGACAGGTTGCTAATGGTGTGGCTGAGTCGGTTTTGTTTCGCACCCAAGTCCGCACGCTGGCTATCAATATAACGCATGGCCGAGTCAATCACCCCCACTGCCATTTGCGCGCCACCGACATCCGATACATCAAGGTCGGCGGCGGTGACCAAGTCACCATTGCCAGACACCATCCCCAATGACGTTGCCAGCCCACCGCCAAAGGTTACCGCGCCTTCAACTTTGTGTTCTTCAATAAAGACTTGAAGTTGACCCTCTTCATCCACCGATGCGGTTAACATTTCGCCAGACTGACCATTGATATAACTGGCCAGCTCTTCGACATCATCACCCGCTTTCGCTGCGATTGCCATGCTCACGTTTTGGCCATCTTTGGTAGTAAACTGCAGCTGCAACGTTGCCGCCGCCGGATCCACTTGCCACCCTGCCGATTTGGCCTGGGTACCTGTGAACTCGACCCCGCCCATGCGGAAATCATCAGCGCGAATACTCGATAAGCCCATGATGATCGCTTCACCGGCATCCGCACCAATTTGGAATGAGGCCTCACCAAACGAGCCATTAAGCAATCGACGGCCACCAAACGCAGTGGTTTCAGCGATCCGGTTAAGCTCATCTTTCAGTGCTTCTACCTCTTCTTGGATAGCGACACGCTCAGATTTACCATTGGCACCGTTTGCAGACTGGAGGGAAAGATCCCGCATACGCTGCAAAATGTTGGTCGATTCCTGCATTGCCCCTTCGGCAGTCTGCGCAATAGAAATACCATCATTGGCGTTTCGCATTGCCACATCAAGGCCTCGTGTTTGGGCAACCAAACGGTTAGAGATCTGCAAACCCGCCGCGTCGTCTTTAGCACTGTTAATTCGGCTACCTGACGACAGACGTTCCATTGAATTATTCAACTCATCGGTCGCTTTATTCAGGTAACGCTGCGCAGTCATCGCAGACACGTTGGTGTTAACTGTTACACCCATTTTGCTCTCCTTTGACTTTCGCTTGCTTTGCGAAACAGCCTACCCGCGACGTGTTGCACTGTGTTTGGCGGTGCTGCGGGAACAGCTTGTTAATCAGTTTCAAAATCAGCCCGTTCAAAAACTGGCCGCTTGCTCGAATAAATACAATATGTGTGCCAACTTTTACAATTAATTAAAAATCAATAACTTAAAGCTGTTGAATTGTCCTATCAGCCAAGATTGACTCGAAAAATCCTGCCGCTTATCTGTGCTTAGCGGCAAGGTGCGGCAATGCCTCGCCTTGCTTTTTGCCGTCTATGTGAGCGGTGGCCTGCAAGTTAGCGGCCAACTTCGCTCAACAGCCGGACGGAAGGCATATTTTTTGCTAAATTATTGGCTTATCGATGCTCGCCAGCCTCTTGCTATAATGCGCGAGGCTGTCACGGATAACAGGACGATGTAACCGATGACGCAAGACAATGACGGCCACACTAATATGACGCTGGATGACGCCTTCCAGCTCGGGATTCGTCTTTACCAAGAAGGGAAGAAAACCGACGCGCGGCAAGTGTTCGAGCAAATACTGAGCCACGCACCCGATACCGTGCAGGTGCGGCAAGTACTGGCCGTGTTGGATGCGGAAGCGGGGCAACACACGCAAGCAATGGCTCACCTTGACCACGCGCTTGAGCATGCCCCTCACGATCTGTCTTTGTTGTTTGATAAAGCACAGTTATTAACGCAACAAGGGCATAATCACGCGGCTATGGAGCTGGTTGAGACATTGTTTGCCGCCGCTCCGACAAACCAAGACATCCTTAATTTGCGTGAGCAGTTAACGGCTAAACTCGGTCTACAGGGAGAAAGTCGTCGAACGCACGCTTTGCGTGACGAGCTCCACCAGCTAAAAAACCAAGGGCTGGCCGATGAAATAAAAAAAACCTTGTCAGTAGCAGCTGATTTGGTCGCTGATGGGCACAGTGACCAAGCCGAGCAGCTTTACCAAACCATACTCACGCTGGAGCCGGATTACCCACCGGCGCTGATGGCATTGGCGCAACAAGCATTGGATCAGAAAGCGTTCGGCAAAGCACAACAATTGCTACTACGTGGCAGTGAAAAAGCACAGGCTCATCCAGTTTGGCAACTACTACTCATCCGCGCAGAAGCCGGACTGGGCGAGTACGCCAGCGCGCGCCAGCGCTGTTTAACGACCTATAAGCAAACGCAAGACACGGCATTTTTGCGTCAACTCCTGGTGGTTTATCTCAATGAAGCTAACTGGCTGGAAGCAAGCAAACTGGCCAAACAATGTTTGCGTGATGAACCTGAGCGCGGTGAATTACACTATGCCTACGCTCGTGCGACCTTCGAACTGCTCAAGCAGCACCATCAATTTACCCAAGATAAACTAACCGATTGCTACCAGATCCACCTCAAGGCGCTCAATCATGTCAAGGATAAGCAAGCCAATACGTTAAATGCCCAACTAGGCGAACTGGATTGGTATATGGGCAATATTGACCAAGCGCAGCAGCGCCTCGAGGCCCTGCTAGCCTCCCAGCCCGACGATCAGGCACTACGGTTTAACCTGGCGTTTGTCTACCGCACGCAAATGGCATGGGAGAAGTTCTATCAAGCCAATGAAGCTGGGATTGAGTGCGGACGCCGCCTCAAATATCACGGCAACTTACCCCGTTGGGACTTGTCTCGGCCAGAGACGGATGCCGTGCTTATCATGCCCGAGCAAGGGGTTGGGGATGAACTGGCTTATTTTCACAATGTCGCCATGGTGGTTGAACGCGCTCGGAAAGTGTATGTCGGCTGCGACCCCCGCTTAGAGCCCCTATTACGCCAAGCTTTCCCCAGTACGGAAATTGTGCCCATTTCTCGCACTGACGGAAAAGATATTTTTGTGCCAGAGCATGTCCTGGCCGATATGGATAGTTGGGTTGCCGGTGGGTCGTTGGCAGGCCTGTGCTACCACCACTTTGGGCGCCATCTCTATCACCAAACCTACATTGTCCCAGATGTCGCCGCCGATGCGCCTTGGATCGCCCCGTTAGCCGAGCTACATCAACACGGGCCTGTGTTTGGCGTGTGTTGGCGAAGTGGCCTCGCCGCCGCCACCCGTAATATTCACTATTTAGTAGCTGACGAATTGGCTGGCTGGATAAAAACCATGCGCCAGCGTTGCCCCAATGCCCAATTTGTCAATTTGCAATATGGCGAGTGTGATAAAGAACTGAGTAAAATCAAGAAGCAAACGGGGGTTGAGATCGTCACCTTGCCTGGCCTGGATCTTAAAAATGATTTTATGGGAACTGCAGGCGCCATACACCAGCTGTCTGGTGTATTTACCGCCGGGACAGCGGTACATCGGCTGACCGTCGCCGTTGGCACACCCTGTTATGTGTTTTTTGCCGGCCATCAGAATAGTGATACACAAACCCCTGATGTGATGCCGGGGAACAATGAGTACGCGTTCAGTTATCCGCCCATGCTCAAAGATAAACAACCCCTACTCGATGCCATGGCGGACCGCATGGTAAACGATCTTTGCCCCTAGACAGGGGAACAGCAAACCCAAACACAAAACGGGGTCGCTGATGCGACCCTGTTTTTTCTCTTACCCTCGGTACCTTGTAGTAACCAAACACCTACGCAATGGGTTAGATATAATTGAACAGTGAAAGATCTTTGGTTTTGGCGAACGCTTGTTGGGAGGCTTGCAGCGCTAGCATGTCCTCATTCATATCAATGGCCGCCTGGGTATAGTCCAAGTCTTCCATGGTCCCCAGTGAACGGTTCAATACCAACTTAAAGTCTTTGTGCATACTTTCTTGCCGATCTAAGGTGGTAAGTCGCGTGCCCACTTCTGAGCGTGCTTTGTTTAAATGCTTGAAGGCTGCCGCAAATTGTTCGGTCACTTGGTGGAGTTCTGCCGTGGCAGACGCATCATCAATATCGGCATACGACAGCGCGGCACCATTTTTGAACGAATCGAAAATGTTAAAGCTGTCTTGCCTTTCAAGGTTAATGGTATCACCTGGCTTCATCTCACCCTCGAAAGTCATTTTCAGCGTATTCCACTCAACGCCGTTTTGCGGGTCATAGAGCCCGGCACTGACCTCAGTACCATCTTGCATCAAGGAGTAAGTGGTGTCCCCATTGGCATTAACGTCAAAAGACACCGAATAGTTAGAGGTATCCGCATCATTGGTATTTTCCGCTTTTGCCATCAGCAACAAAGAGCCATCTTCGAGATCGTATTCAGGCTGATAGTCACCAAAGGGGTTATCAATCTCCATGAACAGTTTATCGCCCGGGTCAGATGTGGGCACTTCGACAGCCGGAGCCACTTGAGCGGTACGAAAGTAACTGTCACCCGCGTAGCGCACGTTGCCCTGACTATCGCGGTAAAAAGGCTGCGTACTGGTTTGGGTACCGGAAAACAGAAAGTTGCCAGATTCATCCTTAGTGTTTACCAAGTCCATAAAATTATCAAACATCCCTTGTAAGTCTTGCCGATGCGCGGTGCGGTCTTCAACCGATAACGAGCCGTTGATCATCGCCATCACTTTGCGTTTCGCCCCGTCCATGATTTGCTCAGACTCGTCAATGGCGATTTCTTCACGGGTTTGCCGGTTTCGCGCCAAGGTGATCGAATCAATAAACTGGTCAATCTGCTCATCTTGCTGGCGAAAATTTTGAATGTAGATCGACGACACAGGGTCATCACCGGATGTAATTACACGTTTCCCCGTCGCCATCTGCTCTTGGTTATCCTGCACCTTCACATTCTGACGCATAATGTCGTTGGAGACCGACTGGTAATTGTGAAAGCTGGCAATACGACTAATCATACTGTCCTACCTTATCGCGTTGCATTGAGCAGAGAGTCAAATGTTTCGTTAGCGGCGGTCATAATCCGTGACGCGGCCATATACGCGCGCTGAAACTTCATCATATTGGCCGCTTCTTCATCCAGGTTCACCCCAGACACTTCCGCCACACGACTTTCTGCGGCATCGTGTTCAACCATACTCACATCTTGCAGACGCTCATAAGAGGCTTTTTGCACCCCAAGATCGGTACTGAGTCCCTCATAGACATCGAGCACCGTCGAGCGACCGTTATCCATCAGCTTTTCCGTTTGCAGCTCCTGCATACGGATGAGATTACTATTGTCACCATCAGCCGGGATAAGGCTGATAGCCAGCACATCATCCGGTGCCGCTTTATCATTGATCTCAATGATGGTGCCGTTGACMTCAATCGGTCCTCCCGGCGGGTAGGCCTGTGGTGCGACCAAAACTTGCCCCTTAGGATCGGTCACCGCAAATTGGCTGCCATCAGGGGAGACCCGAACTTGAAATTCTTTTTGTCCACCAGCTTGTAAAATTCGCACATCACCGTCGCCATGGCTCACCGAGCTTGCACTGACATAGCTTTGTGCCGCGATATCGGCCGGATCCTCCATGGTCACACGCATTTGCCCTGCCGCTGAGCGAGCGGGGCGAATCAATACGCGTTCATTGGCCGCCAAGCCGGCATCCACTTGCACTCGCATGCCGTCGACATTAAAACTAGGCGGAGTGCCACTCGGTGTCACCGTCGATTGCTTTCCATCCGGTGATGTCAGGGTATATTGGGTGCCATCAAATTTAAGTTGATAATCTCCCCGCTTGAGCTGCTGAAGATCATCGATATAGACTTTTAAGTCAGCGGTAGAGTCGCCGTTTTGGATCACTCGGGCGCTGGCAATACGATCACTGTTATAGTCGGTGAAAATGTTCTTTCCAACCTCACCGTTAAGGTCAAACCCTTGCCCTTGCAAGTCATTCAGCGCTTGAGAAAAACCAATCGCCATCCGGCCTAATTCGTCTCGCGCTTGTCCTAAGGTATCATCACGGTATTCAAACAATGCCCCGAGTTTGCCGCGGATGTCTTGATTAGAAATCGCTTTCACTGTCTTCCCTTCCACCAACGCCAAACGACGCTCTTGATGGTCAGGCTTACCCGGCAAGGTGGTCAGTTCACTGCTGTTCATGCCAGACACCAACATATGGCCACTGCCGATAATCACGTTGAATAGCCCATCCTCACGCGCGTTCACACTCACCTGTGTGTATTCAGAGAGCTCTCGGATCAGCTTGTCATGTCGGTCTAACAAGTCGTTGGCTTCGGCGGGGGTTTTGAGTATGGCTTTATGCACATCCACCAACTCTTGGCCAATGTCATTCATCCGTTTGACGGTGGCATCAATTTGCGAGGACGTATCAATCGATTGTTGCTGCAACACACCATAAACATCGTTCATACCAGCAGCGACCATACGCGCTTTCTCAAGCACGACCTTCCGAGCGCCCATATCACTGGGACTATCCGCCAGTCCTTTGACCGCCCCATAGAATTCGTTCATGTTTTCTGGAATTTTCTTGGCGGAGTGCGCCATCATATCGTCAAGCCGCCCAAGCTGTTCATTGCGGGCAGCAGCATGAGAAAGGTTTGACGTCGAGACATTTAGTTCGTTGACCGCAAACTTGTCATAGTTGCGGCGTATTGCCGCGGCATGGACACCGGTGCCGTAGTTATTGCCGCCCCAAAACTGGACATCATTGGTTTTTTGCTCAACCGACTGACGACTATATCCCTCCGTATTCACGTTAGAGATATTGTGACCTGTTGTATTCAGCTGTCGCTGCGCAGTCAGTACGCCTTGCGACCCAAGGGAAAGCAGGTCCAAGCCCATTGTGCCTCCAAATAACCCGGCAATTAAAACGAGATACTAGGGGTTAAGCAAAAATTGAGCCAAGGAGGAAACCTGGATTATTATCTAATTAAAACAATGCATTAAGGGTTTTGAGAGTGCAATTGAAACAAGGTGAGGTAAAAACGGCAAGCTCTTGCCTGCCGCTGCCTTAGTCCATCATGCCACGCACTTGGTCGAGCACACGAATGACTTTATCGGCATATTCCGGATCGGTGGCATACCCGGCTTGATGAAGCTCCCGAATAAACTGTTCAGGTTGCGCAGATTGCGATAAAGCTTGCTCATAGCGCGGGTTGTCACGCAAAAATGAGACGAAATCGTCAAAACTCTCTTGATAGGAGGGATACGACCGAAAGCTTGCCGTTTCTTTGACCGGGATCCCGTCATACACTTCCAGGGTTTGTGTGGCGACTTTATCGCCTCCCCAACGTTGATCCGCTTTTATATTAAACAAGTTATGACTGTTATCGCGGGCATTGGCGATAACCTTTTTCCCCCAACCGGTTTCTAGTGCTGCTTGAGCAAGAATAATCGCCGGATCCGTGCCTAACGCTCGGGCCGCGCGACGAGCATGCGGTGCCAGCGTGTTCACAAAGGAGTCAGGCGAATCGAAGCCTTGTGAACGTTGGGGCGTAGGGGTGCTGGCGACTGGCGGCGCGATAGACTGACTATCGAGCGCCGCAATCGCTTTTTCTGCTGCCTCTCGACTACGGTTTTGATCCAACGGCAAAGATTGCGCCGACGCGCGAGCCGCTTCATTCATATCTGGCTGGCTGTCGCCTTGCGCTTTGCCTAATTGTTCAACAATCATATCCGCGAGGCCCAGTGAGCCCTCTCGGCTTAGTTCACTGGCCATTTGTTCATCGGCCATCTGCTCATAAAACTTCGAGGTACGATCGTCGATTAAGTCAGACTCAAACGCCTCATTGGCATCACGCATTGACTTGAACAGCATCTGGGTAAATAAGGACTCGAACTGCTCGGCGGCTGAACGCAACGCCGCTTGCTCATCCCCTTCTTCCCCTTTCACGGCTTGGCGACGTAGTGAGTCGAGCTGGCTTATATCGTGTACAAATTGACTATCAACAGGAGATTTCATGCGTTGCCCTATATCACTATCAATTGACCATCGATGGCCCCGGCTTGTTTCAGCGCTTGCAGAATCGCCATGAGATCCGAGGGTGCAGCACCAACGCCATTCACGGCGCGTACTAAGTCGTCTAATGTCACGCCAGGTTTAAAGTGGAACATCCGCCCTTGCTCTTCCTCAACATTGATCTCGGTATCAGGCGTGACCACAGCTTCACCGCCACCTAATGGATTAGGATGATCAACATTGAAGTCTTCTTGAATGGAAACCGTCATCCCCCCATGGGTGATCGCCGCAGGACGAAGACGAACATTTTGCCCGACCACAATCGTGCCAGTGCGCGAATTAACGATTATTTTCGCTGCCGCATCACCCGGCTGAAACTCAATATTTTCAACCGTTGATAAGAAAGCCACACGCTGGCTAACATCACGCGGCGCTCTGACTCTCACTGAGGTCGCATCCATAGCTGATGCGGTTGACGGACCAAGAAAGCGATTAACCGCATCCGCCATACGCTGTGCGGTAGTAAAGTCGGATTGGAATAAGTTGAAAGTCAGGTAATCACCACGACCAAAAGGATTAGGGACTTCCCGCTCAACGGACGCGCCATTAGTGATCCGTCCAACGGTTGGGGTGTTGCCCACCAACTGAGAGCCATCAGCACCGGTGGCGCTAAAGCCGCCCACAATCAAGTTCCCTTGTGCGGTGGCATAGACATTACCATCCAAGCCTTTGAGAAAAGTTTGTAGCAAGGTGCCACCACGTAAGCTCTCTGCCGAACCAATCGACGACACGGTAACGTCAAGTTTTTGACCTTGTTTGGCAAACGCGGGCAAGTCAGCGGTGACGGCAACGGCGGCAATGTTAGCTGATTGAGGATTGATATCTGGCGGCAATTGGATGCCAAAGTTTTCCAGCATCGATTTAAAGCTTTGATCGGTAAAGGGCGTGCTTTCACCTGTACCGGGTAACCCCACCACCAAGCCATAGCCGGTTAGGGTGTTACTGCGTACCCCAGCGACCTCCGCCACATCTTTGATGCGCGCGGCAAGGCTTGGCATCGCCACCATCAGCAAGACTATCGATAACAACCACTTTTTCACGTCAACTCTCCGACACATTGTAGGGCTACAAAGTGACATTAAAGAATCGTGCCAACCAGCCTTGCTCTTGGGTATCTTGTCGCTCCCCGGTGCCTGAATACTGAATTCTAGCGTTGGAAATACGGGTCGAAGCTATGGTGTTGTCAGGGCCAATATCGGCCGGACGAATGGTACCGCTGAGGCGGATATATTCATCCCCTGAATTCAAGGTAAGCCACTTTTCACCGCGTACCATCAAATTCCCATTTGCGAGTACATCCACCACCTGCACAGAGATAGAGCCTTGGAGACTGTTGCTCTGATCCGCCGAGGTGGAGCCGGTTACTGAGTTATCGTTACTGACCTCGTACGACAGTGTTCGCTCACCAATGGTGATCTCCTCACCGCCGAGCGACAAGGGATCCATACTGAGATCATTGGATTTAGCCAAGTCAGAACTGGCACTTTTTTGCGCTTGGGTGTTTTCTTCCAGCATCACGGTCACAATGTCACCCAGACCACGTGGTTTTGAGCCATCGTACAGGTCGCGCTGGTCATTCACGTTGAATAAGGAGCCTGTCGCCGTGGCGTAATGCTCAGGCGCTTGTTGGGGCCGGATCGGTGACCACGCTGGGTCATCCGCTTTGGGGTCTTCACGTTGACGCAATAAGCCAATCAAGCCTTCGCTGTCCGGTGTGGTGTCCCCTTCGACCGCGTCGGTGGTCGAGGTCGCTTGGTCAAGATCACTGCCTGTGTCTTGTTGCCCCGGCAATGAACAGCCACCTAGCCCCAACAAAGTGGCAAGGAAAAGGCCTGGGATTAATATACGTTGCACCGTCATCATTGCCTCCTTAACCCTTATTACAGCTGCTGATTGACGTAGCTGAGCATCTGGTCGACCGACGAGATCACTTTGGAGTTCATTTCATACACACGCTGAGCCTCAATCATATTCACCAGCTCTTCGGTAACATTGACGTTAGAGGTTTCCAGCATCGATTGCTTCACTTCACCGAAACCATCAAGTCCAGGTACCCCTTCTTGAGGATCACCACTCGCGCCAGTGGGTAGGTAAATATTCTGGCCGATAGGCTCCAACCCACCTGGGTTAATAAAATCAACCGTGGTAATTTGGCCGAGTACTTGGTTCTCTTGCTGACCACGTAATCGCACAGACACTTCACCATCCGTTCCGACCGTAATTTGTACCGCGTCTTCAGGAACAGTAATTTCTGGCTCTAGCGTATAGCCCGCCCCTGATGTCACTATCGTGCCTTCGTCATTCAGGGTAAATTGGCCGTTACGCTGATAGCCAATGTTGCCATCAGGCAGCAATACTTGGAAAAAGCCATCCCCTTCAATCATCATATCAAGGGCATTGTCTGTGGTTTGCACATTACCATTGGTGTGCACGCGCTGAGTGGCCACCACTTTTGAACCAGCACCGAGCATCAACCCACTTGGCAACTCAGTGTTCTGTGAGGATTGCCCACCCGGTTGGTTGATGTTCTGGTAGAAGAGATCTTCAAACACCGCGCGTGATTTTTTAAACCCGACCGTAGATGCGTTGGCTAGGTTATTCGAAATCGTCGAGATATTGGTCTGCTGCGCATCAAGTCCGGTTTTACTGACCCATAATGCTGGATGCATAATTACTTCCTCTTAATAAACCTTAGCCAAGCCGTAATAACGATGAAGACGACTCGTCCATTTTTTCCGCGGTTTTCATTAACTTCACTTGCATTTCAAAATGACGTTGCAAGTCGATTAACCCAGTCATCTCACCCACAGCGTTGACATTACTGCCTTCTAAGGCGCCCGTTTGCAAGGTCACACCGGCATCGGCCGGAAACACAGTGCCGGGCTCTTTGGGTTTGAACACGCCGTCTTTGTCTTTAAAGAGATCTTGATTATCTGGGCGAACCAGTTTGATTCTATCCACCACTTCCATCGCATCAGCTGGCGCACCTTGGGGGAGTACCGAGACACCGCCGTCTTTGCCCACTTCAATTTTGGCTGCAGGGAGGGGAATAAATATCGGGCCCCCACTCTCTCCGAGAATGAGATTACCATTACTGTTTTGGAGTAAACCGGTTTGATCTACTTTGAGATGGCCCGCACGGGTGTAGCCTTCTTGCCCTTGGCTGTCTAGCACTGACATCCAGCCTTCACCTTGCACCGCCACGTCTAAGTTTCGGCCAGTGGTGATCGTCGAGCCTTGCTCAAAGCTATATCCAGGTCGCTCAGTCATGTTAAACACACGGCTGGGTAGTCCTTCACCATAGGCCTGCATGGAGCGAGATTGCTCCAAATCTGCTCGAAAGCCTGTGGTGCTGACATTGGCCAGGTTATTGGCGCGCAGTTGCATAGCTTGCATATCTTGCTTTGCGCCACTCATGGCTAGGTATAACGAGCGATCCATAATTGGTTGCCTCCACAATCGTTCTATCTAGAACAAAGCAAAGAGCGTGCCAGTAATTTTGATCCCTTATTATCAGAGTGTTATGTGGAATTATAACGTTGAAAAGGAATAACAATGAGGAGGAATGGAAAAGCCTTGCCGCCCTAAGAGTCGGCGGCAAGGCTTGGATCACTAACGGATTTGTAGGATATTTTGTTGCATCTGGTTGCTCACTTCCAAGGCACGTGAGTTCGCTTGGAAGTTTCGCTGCGCGGTGATCAAATCAACCAACTCTTGGGTCATATCGATATTGGACTGCTCGATCGTCCCGCTTTTTACCTGACCAAAGGCGCCTTGCATCGCTTCACCAAAAACGGGGTCACCCGAATCTTGAGTCACATCCCATTGGGTATTGCCTACTTGGGCTAAGCCTTGCTGGTTGGCGACGCGCACCATCGCAACCCGCCCCAACGCGACATTTTCACCGTTACTGTAGGTCGCCATAATGGTGCCTTTAGGATCAATATCGACCTTGGTGAGATACCCCGTGGTTGCGCCATCATCGGTGAATTTTCGCATCTCAAACGGTGCCGCATACTGGGTCGGATTATCGAAGTTGAGCGTAAGCTGCTGATCACCATTCGCGCCGTTCATTTCCAATCCCGCCCCTGCAGGCCCTAGGGTATCGGTCACGATCGGATTACCACCATTGACATTGTTCACTGAGCCATCAGAGTTAAAGTCGATGGTGTGGCCAACCTGTCCAGCGGCATTGGTAGCATTACCGCCTTGAATATTAACCGGTTTCTCACCTTCAGGGTCGGTCATGGTGTAGTACACCGACCAACTGTTCGGGTTCGCCGGATCGTTGCCTTTTACATAATAGGTCGACAATTTGTACGGCTGCCCAAGCGAGTCATAGACCGTGGCAGAGGTTTGCTTGTTATAGGTTTCTGGGTCTTCAAAGTTAAACTGCGCTGGGTCTTTTTCTTCCCCGCCGGCAGGCAAGTTCAAGCCGATATCAACATTTTGTGACGCACGAGGCTGGCCAAACTGATCCGGGACATTGAGCGACTGCGGCTCATAAGACGAAACCTGCTGAGTATCAGGGTCGACATTATAACCGAGCAGATACTGGCCTTCAGAGTTGATAATGTCGTTGTTTTTATCAAGGTGGAAGGCACCGTTGCGCGTTAAGTGGTAATCGTTGTTTTGCAGCTTGTCATTTGAGACGCCGAAAAAGCCATTACCGCTAATCCGCAAATCAAGCGGGTTGTTGGTGTAGATACTCGAGCCTTCGTGGAACTGCTGTGCCACGGTCGACGTTTGCACACCGGTCCCGTTTGTGGTCTTCGAATTTGAGAAGATGGAGGTTGAGTAGACATCACCAAACTCAGCACGTGACTCCTTAAAGCCATACGTATTGGCATTCGAGATGTTGTTACTGGTGGTGTTCATGTCTTTCTGGGCCGCACCAAGGCCACTTAACGCAATATTAAAACCCATTGCTTTTCACTCCTAATAAATCGGTTAGCCTTTCGTCACATTTCCGACGTCGGCATTACCGACCTCTAGCACTTCAGCAAGCTTAAACGGTGAGGAGAAGCCGGCAAGATTTAGCATCACGTTGCCATCGCCATTCCCCAGCAAGACACTATTGACATTGGCATAGGTCGACACATCAAACTCTTGAGTTTGGCCATCAACCAAGCCGCTAACTTTGAGCTTATAGGTCCCTTCCGGCATAGGATTGCCGTTATCGTCGAGCCCATCCCATTCCACACGGTGATCGCCCGGCGGTTTGGCACCCATACTGAACGTTCTTAATAGCTGTCCTTGTTCGTTTTCAACTCGGACACTGACGTTATCGAGCGCACGCGGCAACTTCACCATACCAGCCACACCGCCAGTCTCTCCTTTCACACCTGTCGATCCAGGCACAAGGACATCACGTCCGACCAAGGATGACGCTTGCAGTGCTTGGTTGGAAGTAATCGACTCGTTGAACGTATCAAATTGATTGTTCATTTTGCCGATGCCTTCTACCGTCGCAAAAGACGCCATCTGCGAGATCATCTTGTCATTATCGACAGGTTTAAACGGATCCTGTTGTGACAGCTGTTTGGTGAGCAGAGAAAGAAAGTCTTCTTGCTTGAGGGCCTGCTTGCCTGTTGTACTATCTTGGCTCTCTTGCAGTTTTTTCTCTTGCTGCGCCTTTAGCTGGTCAATGTAGGACAGTCCGTTACTCGAACCTGTACCGTCGATTCCGGCCATCTTCGCCTCCTACATTACTGCCCCATCTGAAGCGTACGCATCAGCATTTGTTTACTGGCATCGGCAACCTGCACGTTGGTCTGATAGGCCCGCGATGCCGAAATCATGTTCGCCATTTCTTCCATGACATTTACGTTTGGTTTGAAGATATACCCTTCTTCATTCGACATCGGATGATCAGGGTTATATTCCGCCCGTAATGGCTTTTGGCTTTCCACAATACCGTCAATGTTGACTGGCACACTTTCCCCTTGCTGTTTGAAGCGGTTAAGCTCCGCAGAGAAAATCGGATGCCGAGCTCGATAAGTTTCTTCCGCAGAACTGCTCACCGAATTGGCATTGGCCAGGTTGCTTGATGTGGTGTTCAATCGTACTGACTCGGCGCTCATCGCCGATCCCGACACGTTAAAAATATTAAACAAACTCATCGATTATTTCCCATTCAATGCCTTCTTCATGTTCTTGAACTTAGAGCCAAGAAAGTCCAGTGAGGCTTGGTATTCCAGTGCGTTCTGCATGAACAAATTCTTTTCTAATTGCGCATCAACCGTGTTGCCATCGCCAGTGTCTGGCTGCGTGGGGATACGGTATTTCTTTTCCCCCATCACCTGGCTAGAGGCAGCAATGTGCCGCTCATTGGTGCGGCTTAGGCCAATACTTGCCTCGGATGTTGCCGCTTTTAAGGCGCGTTGAAAGTCGATGTCTTGCGCCTTGTAACCTGGCGTGTTGGCATTCGCAATGTTGCTAGACAGGGTTTCTGCCCGCTTGCCTCTAACGCCAACTGTGTGCTGGTGCACACCAAGTGCATTGTCAAATGTGATCGCCATGGACAACCTCCGAGTTCTTACTGCATGTAATAAAGCAAACAGGGTGCCAAGTTTTCAACAAGGCCTTGTTTTTGTCTTGAGCTCAGGTAGGACGCGGGGTGAGAGACAGGAATATCTATCGATAAAAAGTGAGAGAGCGGCAGAGAGATGTAAAAAGCGGCAAACAATGTGCCGCTTTGCCGCTTACTATTTGAGCTTGTAAATGATGCCGGGGTTACAGCGGATCATCTCAAACTTGTCGGTTAACCCCGTGAGTGACTCCGACGCGCCCAAGATCAAGTAACCGCCGGGGTTTAGTGCCCCCGCCATTTGATTCAATACTTTGGCTTTCATATCAGGGGAAAAATAGATCAGCACATTACGACAGAATATAATGTCAAACTTGCCTAACAGGCTATAGCTTTCCATTAAGTTTTGCGGGCGGAACGTCACCATGCGCTTGATGTTTTCTTTCACCCGCATTTTGCCGTCTCCCACATCTTCGAAGAAGGTACGTCGACGTTCCGGTGACAGCCCGCGTCCCAGTGCCAAGTTGTCGTATATCCCCTGGCGACACGCCTCCAGCATGGATGTCGATATATCGGTCGCGGTGATACTCACACTTCCAAGCATGCCAGGTTTGCGCTGCTGGGTTTCCGCCACCGTCATGGCAATGGAGTAAGGCTCCTGTCCTGAAGAGCTTGCTGAGGACCAGATTTTTATCGGCTTACGAGATTTGGCTAGCTCGGGTAAAAAACGATGTGCCAACACTTCATACGGATAGGTATCGCGAAACCACAGGGTTTCGTTAGTGGTCATCGCATCAATTGCCGCAACCGCGAGTTCACGATTACGCCCCGTAATCACCGACTTTATCAATTCTGACAGCGACCCCACGCCAAATTTATTCACCAGCGGGCTCAAGCGGCTGCGTACCAGGTACTGCTTGCTATCTCCCAGTACGATCCCACACTTGGCTTCGAGATGTTTGCAAAAGTCTCGATATTCTTGGTCACTGATTGCTACATTTGTCATTAATTAACTCAATCGCTCTGGTTGGGTTACGACTTAACCGCCTCGAGTACGGCAGAGCCCAGTTCATCTGGATCGAACTTCGCAATAAACGAGTTAGCCCCTACACGCTGAACCATGGCCTCGTTGAATACCCCACTCAATGATGAGTGCAATACTACATGAAGATCCTTGAGACTCGAATCTTTTCTAATCTCTGTTGTGAGGGTATACCCATCCATTTCAGGCATTTCGATATCAGAAATCACCAAGGCAAGCTGACTGTAGATATTTCCCTCGGCGGCCATTTCTTTCAGTTTTTCTAGTGCTTCTTTGCCATCTTGAACCAAGATAACGTCGTAGCCGACGCTTTCAACCGCGCGCTTCACCTGCCGGCGTGCAACGCTGGAATCATCGGCCACTAGCACTTGACTCGGAGCACTTTCTTCCCGTTCTTCACGTTTCGAAAGCACTTCCTCACTCACATCTTCGTTCACAGGTGCGATTTCATTGAGAATTTTTTCAACATCGAGCACTTCCACCAACTCGTCATCAATTTCAGTGACCGCCGTGAGGTAGTGAGATCGCCCTGTCCCTTGAGGAGGGGGAAGAATTTTTTCCCAGTTCATATTAACGATACGCTCGACCGAGCCCACTAAAAAGCCCTGCATCGAACGGTTGAATTCTGCAATGATCACAAAACGATTTTCTGGATCGGGAATTGCTGGCCCGCCTGTTGCTAGGCTCATGTCAATGACAGAGACAGTTTGACCGCGGATGTGTGCCACCCCTTTCACCAAAGGATGCAAGTTTGCCATTGCGGTGAGTCGTGGGCACTGCAGCACTTCTTTGACTTTAAACACATTAATGCCAAAGCGCTGTTTTCTCATCAGGCGGAAAGTCAACAGCTCTAACCGGTTTTGTCCCACCAACTGTGTACGCTGGTTGACCGAATCAAGAACACCACCTGTCATAAGATAAACTCCATATTGCCCCGTTTTTTTAGTAGAGTAGCATGGTAATCATAGTGGGTAATCACATGACTCTCGAGAAAGAAGGGAAAAAAATTTTCTTAACATCCACTACTGATGGATTGGAACTATGTCCAAGATATTGCGTTTATTTATCGTCATTTTGCTCACAAGCTTTAGCGTAAGTATAGCCGCTGCCACTGTAAGTCAAATTGAAGCGGTGCAAGAAGCCGCGGAAGCGCATGTTGCCAGTATTATTTCGCTGCCTGAAAATGGCGAACTCAACATCGCAGCGGGGAACCTTGATTCGCGCATGCGCCTAACCGATTGCCCCGTGCCACTCGACACCAAAGTG
Source organism: Salinivibrio sharmensis (assembly GCF_001995985.1). Taxonomy (GTDB): domain Bacteria; phylum Pseudomonadota; class Gammaproteobacteria; order Enterobacterales; family Vibrionaceae; genus Salinivibrio; species Salinivibrio sharmensis. Next base: position 230,474 of record NZ_MUFC01000003.1, read on the forward strand.
CCAGGCCGTCAACAGATTAATACCTCCGTCACCGTGATGGTGTCTTGTGATCGAGACAACTGGCAAGTGTATATTCCGGTTAAAATCGAGTTGATGACTCCCTCGGTCGTGGCAAAACGACCGCTCAATCGTGGCATGACTATTGCTTCAAATGATCTAGCCGTTCAGATGGTAAATAGTCGGTTTCAACGCGGGCACACCTATACGCAACCCGCGCGTTTAATTGGCTCTAAAGTCAAACGAACCGTGGGAATAGGTGAACCGATCAGCAGTAACGATGTCTGCGCCGTGTGTCGAAATGATGACGTTTTGATCACTGCGCAAGGAAACGGACTGAACATTGTTGCAAAAGGTACGGCATTAAGTGATGGCGCTCTAGGTGAGCAAATAAAAGTAAAGAACGATAAATCTAACCGGATTGTCGATGCTACAATCTCAGCGGTCGGCGAAGTAACGGTTAATTTCTAACTTTTTACGCCACAATGCTAAAGTAACAGCAAGGTGTGCCGATATGCTGAGCGACGGACTCAAAAAGCGACTGACAGTAAGGCGATGTTATGGCGAGTATTGACCAACTACGTGGTAATCAGCAAACCCTGACCACAACTCGTAATACGAGTAACCAGACCAAAACACAAGAAACGCAAAGCGGCTCAGTTCGTGAACAGCAAGGGGTAAAACCCCAAGACGACGCTGTTTCGCTCAGCCAACAAAGCCAAGTGATCGATAAAATGAATCAGAAAATGGCATCTGAGCCCTACTTTGATAGCGCCAAAGTTGATCAAATCAAGCAAGCGATATCAAACGGCTCATACAAAGTGGATCCTGATAAGCTCGCCGCAAACATGATGCGTTTCGAGAACGATCTCAACGATAGCTAAGCTGATTGGAGTGGTTATGACCCCTACTGCGCCTTTAACAACCTTGGTTGAACAGCAACTCGAGCGAGTCCAAGCGCTACAAAGCGTGCTCGAGCAAGAAGCCGGTGTCATTGCCAGCCGCTCCTCCGAAGATATCGAAGCAATAGCCAAGCAAAAACAGTCGCTTATCAACGAAATTCAACGTAATGATGCGCAAATTAGCCGTCACCCAGAGCGCGATTTACTCAACCATGATGAGACGTTAAGTGAGCACGTTAGTGCCATTCAATCCACCCTCTCTGCCTGCAAACAGCAAAATGAAACCAATGGCATCGCGCTACAGCGCGCCAGTTTGAGTATTCATCGCCTGCGCAACCTTTTCCAAGAAAGCGGTGGTAAGTCAGAACTGACCTACAACCAAGACGGTAATGCGTCGGGGAGAAAAACTCTAGGCACTAACGTTAAAGCATAACGTCCTCCTTCTTCCTCACGCCCAACGACCAGCACACAGCCAGCCACACTACACCGTCCACCTATTTGCCTCGCTTTCCTTGTTTGTCTCATCGCTGCACGACCGTCTACCTGTCTTTTGCCAACTCTGGTTTGTTCCCTACGAGAGCGTGATACGCTATCCCGCCACTCTGGTGCCAAGCACAAAAAAAGCGAGCATAACGCTCGCTCTCCGCCTAAAAGCATAGGCCGTTTTTATACTCTACCCACGCGTGCCAACATGTTGGCGTCATCCATCGCCTTTAACCAAAGAGACACGCTATCGTGGCTAGAAAATAATATTATTGTTATTCGGCACAGGCTGCGATTCGCCATAGCGTTTCATTTTCTGCATGGTATCAAGATCCAGCTCGAGCTCAGTGACGTAGCTGTCACCTACTTTATAACTGGCCACCACTTCTGCACCGCGGATAATACCATCCACCGCACCTTGAGTGGTGTCACGGCCTAAGCTTTGATCGTCCACACGCGAGCGACTACTTACCCGTAATCCATATACCTGCTCACTCAACTCTTTATACGCGTCGACCTTTGAGGCACGCATAGCACGGGTTTCTTTTTCTTCTTGGGTTGCGCCTTGTTGCGCACTGATCGATGCCATTCCCACCGCAGAAATGATATTTTCTTCTTTCATCTTGGTTAATGGCTGACAGGCTGACAGCATCAGCAAGATTGCGATGACAAATCCGTGTTTCGTAAACATTTATCTACCTTACTCTTTCCTATACTAAGGTTTTAGCACCACTGTCTCACGCTTCACGCGGTTTTGATCATCTCGAATAATCACGCCATCGCGTTTGCGAACCTTGTATAAACTATCAATATCACGCCCAATACGATCGGCCGGCAAGAAGCCTTGCGCCGAGGCAACCACCACGCGAGATTCCATACCGATTACCCGGGCATTGACCAATACCCCGCCGCCTTGACGCAACATAGTTCCCGTCAATACATAATCGATTTGTTGTTCAGGGTTCAGCTCTTTCCAGTCTCGGCTAATGGTAAAATCTCCGTCTTCCGTGACCCGAATCGCGCCCGTCGATTTAAAGTCAATCACCGTAAAGCCGCGGCGCTGCATTTGGTAAATCAGCCCCTCGGTCACGGTATTACCTAACCAGTTGGTCTCATCCATTTTTTGCAAATCAACAAACGAGGTAACCGCCAAGGGCGTTCGCGCTGTCAAATACGCATTGGTGGCTAACAGCTCATCGGCCATGCTATTTAGAAAATAATCAAGGGTGTGACGTGGCCGCTGCTTAAGGAAAAACTCACTGCCCGAATACGGCTCTTTGCCGTTATAAATTGGCGTGTAAGCACAGCCTGTTACCCATAGCGCTACTATCGCCACTATCCACTTTTTCATCGTATCATGCTCCGCGCTCAGTCATCGATGTGAGACAAGTGTGTCATTAAGGGTATCGGTTGATTTCATTAAACCTTTACCTTTGATTGCTGGCTCTATTTAGGTACACAACTTGCATCAGCGTCTTTGCGTCATCTTTTTGGTAGGACTTAACCCTACGCACTAATAGATTGAAAGCAATTTCCATACCCACTAAGTGAGATTTTGACTATGAAAACCCTTTTGGCGCGGTTAACGCTCATTGTCAGCCTGAGTGTCGCTCCTTGGACACACGCGGCGTGGTATGAAGTATCGGCCAGTTCCCCCATACTCGAAAGCCAGCAAGCCGCCCGTGTTCGGGCACTTGAAGCCGCGACCTTTGATGCCATGCGCTTCGCCGGTGCCGATGTAGGCAGCTTGCAGCAACTCAAGCGTTTTTACTCGCAAGTCAAACCTGGTTATCAGTTTAGCGGCAATGCGGTGCGCGAGGTACAAGTGTTAGAAGAAGGCACGCAAGGCGGCAATTATGTTGTCAATCTGCGCTTAGATATCTATCCATCGGCAAACGCTTGCCACAAAACCCAGTATAAAAAAGGCATGGTGTTAACACGTTTTCCCATCGTGTCACCACAGCAAGCCGCGTTGGGCGGGATTTATCAGTTTGGTGATGACTTTTCAGTGCTGTTAAACCGCGAAATAAAACAGCACGCACAGAGCTTTGTTGGGCGTGGAATTGCCAATGTTGACGTCTCACCCAATGCGCCCCGCTCGGTGGCCATGTTAGCGGAAGACAAAGACGCGCAATTTGTGATTACAGGCGCAATCACTGACTTGTCTGCCACAACCGACGCCAGTGGCTTTGGTGAGGCAAAAAATAACCGCCAATTGGCCGTCAATGTTCAGGCAATGGACAGTGAGAGTGGTGAAGTCATATTTCAACGCCGCTATCGCGATGTCGCCCAATGGCCGTTTGAACGCCACAGCCAAGTTGACACGCAAACAGCGCGTTTTTGGCAATCTCCTTATGGGCAAATGGCACGCCGCATGAGCCGAAATATTCTGTTGGACTTGGAGTCATCGCTGTCTTGTCGCGCCAGCAAGCCAGAAATCGTCGCCCTCAAAGACAATATTGCACAAATCAATGTCGGACGTATCAATGGGGTTAAACAAGGCGATCAATTAAACCTTTGGCACATTGCCTCGTTCACCGATGATTTAGGTATCGTCCGTACTCAACGTCGAAAAAGCGGGATAACACTGACCGTTGCACGCGTTTATGAAAGCAGCGCTGAAGCCGTGGTTCAACCCAATAACCTCAGCGGTAGCATACAAATCGGCGACATAGTGACCAAAGGGGTAAATTAAATGAAAACAGGCGCTTAAATCGCGCCTGTTTTTACGTATAATGGCGACACGCTCTCATAGCTCAACAGGATAGAGCAGTCGCCTCCTAAGCGATCGATCGGGGTTCGAGTCCCTGTGGGAGCGCCATTATCTTTCTATATGGCTATAACCAGGTTAAGGCCTGTGTATAGGTTGCCAGCAGCCACAAGCTCAGCATTGCCATCACGCCAGCTAAAATGTCGTCCAACATGATCCCTAAGCCACCATGGATATGCTTATCCAACCAGCTGATCGGCCAGGGTTTCGCCATATCAAAGATGCGGAATAACACAAAACCGGCTAAAACGATTTGCCAATCGGTGCTGGGTACCAAGGCCATGGTTAGCCAGAATCCTACGAACTCGTCCCAAACGATCGCGCCATGATCATGCACTTGCATATCTTTAGACGCCCGCCCGCAAATAGCAATGCCGGCAAGGCCACCGACAATAATGGCCACCCACAGCCCAAGGGGGCCGCCATAATTGATAAACGCAAGATAAAACGGCACCGCAAATAAGGTACCGACCGTCCCGGGTACAATCGGTGACAAACCACTACCAAAGCCAAGCGCAAGCAGATGGTAAGGGTTGGTTAAAGACAAACGATGTTTAGGATCCGTCACAACTTGGCTCCTTAAAGTGATCCCACCCGGACAGCGTCCAGTCTAGAGGCTGATTGTCTGCGACAAGTTCAAGGCGATGGCTGCCGGTTATTTGTCCGATACATTGCACACTCACGCCACTGTGCTTGAGTGCTGTATCTAATGTGCCACGGTGTAGCTCAGGGACAGTAAAACATAGTTCATACTCCTCACCACTGGTCAGGGCAAGTTTTTGTGCCTGTTCGACACTGGTTTGATCGGCTAACAAGGCTTCAGAAAGTGGTAATTGCGCCACATCGACTTTTGCACCAACACCGCTGGCGGTGAGGATGTGGGTTAAGTCTGCATGTAGACCATCAGAAATATCAATCGCCGCTGACGCGATACCACGCAACGCCTGTCCAGCGGTTACTCGGGGCTGAGCGCGATAATGACGATTGATTAATGTGGTTGCGCGCGCCTTATCAACCACTGTTTTTCCGAGAATATAATCAAGCCCGGCTTGGCTCTCACCCAATGTGCCGGTCACAAAAATCCAGTCGCCCGGTTTCGCCCCCGCACGAGTCAGCGCCTGCCCTTTAGGCACATGGCCATGTAAGGTAATAGTGATGCTTTTGGGCCCACGTGTGGTATCACCGCCAATCAGCTGGACTTGAAAGTGCTCGGCAAGGGCCGCAAAGCCTTGGCAAAACCCTGCCACCCAAGCTTCATCGGGGTCAGGCAAGGTAAGCGCCAGTGAACACCACGCTGGTATTGCGCCCATTGCAGCTAGATCGCTTAAGTTAGAGGCTAACGCTTTATGCGCCACATCAGAGGCACTCGCAGTCGGAAGAAAATGTGTCCCCTCCACCAGCGTATCTGTGGTCACCACTAACTGACAGCCTTCAGGGATCTCGACCAATGCACAGTCATCACCAATGCCAAGAGCGACATCACGACGCTTGACCGGCTGACGAGCGAAGTAGTCGCGAATCAAATCAAATTCGTTGCGTGTCATAACACTATTTTTGTTGGATAGAACAATAAAAAGGCCAGCAGTGCTGGCCTAGTCGGGAAGGGATTAACGTAACCGAGGGTACGCTTTATCCAAGACGCCATTAACAAACTTATGGCTGTCTTCTGCGCCAAAGCGTTTGGCCAGTTCAACGGCCTCATTGATAACCACTTTGTAGGGGACATCGTCGCACTTAATCAGCTCATACATCGCAAGACGCAGTAAGGCATGCTCCATATCATCTAAGTCCTGCAAAGGACGTGACAAGTATGGGCGCATCTTACTATCAAGCTCTTGATGGCTAAGCGCAACACCGCTAAACAGATTACGAAAGTAAGCAACATCTGTTTCTGGTTCACGTAGAAGCGGCTCGGTTTTCTGATGCTCGTCTTCTTCTTCGTATTTATCTGCGGCGAGGAATGCTGCTTCAATATCAGCGACATTGCCTTGCGCCAGTTGCCATGAATAGATGGCTTGCAATGCAAATTGGCGTGCATTACGTCGTGCGGCTGGTTTCACTTTAACCCCCATTTAGGATTCAATTTGGGACAGAACATTCACCATCTCAAGCGCGCTCAGTGCAGCCTCTGCCCCTTTGTTACCAGCCTTGGTACCTGCGCGTTCGATCGCTTGCTCAATGGTGTCTACCGTCAGCACACCAAATGCAACTGGGGTTTCAAACTCCAGTGCAACTTGTGCCAACCCTTTATTACATTCTCCGGCGACATAGTCAAAATGCGGCGTACCACCACGGATCACCGATCCAAGTGCCACGATCGCGTCATAGCGACCACTCTTAGCGAGCTTTTGGGTCACCACAGGCAGCTCGTAGGCACCTGGGCAACGCACCACGGTGATATTATCGTCGTTGACTTGGCCTTGGCGCTTCAGTGCGTCAACCGCACCATCCAGCAAACTCTCGTTGATAAAGCTATTAAAGCGAGAGATAACAATAGCAACCTGCGCGTTGGGCGCGGCAAATGCCCCTTCGATTACGTTCATGAGCCTTCCTGTGACTTGCTTTCCGGAATGAGAAACCGCGCGATTCTACCACACTTTTATCCAATGGCACCATGTTCCGTACCAGTGGATAATGGGGCCTATCGCGCGTCGTTGTTATACGTTATTCGGTGACGTACTCCACCACGTTCAGGCCAAAGCCAGACAAAGCATGATAGCGCTTGGTGGATGAAGACAGTAGGCGCATTTGTTTAACGCCAAGATCCGCCAGAATCTGCGAGCCAATCCCCACTCGGCGAGAGGTCCCTTGCCACTTGGCTCCTGCCGGTTTCTCACCTTTATCTTGCGCTTCAAACGCTTTTACCTTGTTAATGATAGAGGCCGGTGACTCTTCTTTACCCAGGATCACCAACACCCCCCCTTCATCGCTAATCCTCTGCATCGCACGGCTCAGACTCCAACTGCGCTCAGCGGTGCGGTCAGACTGGAGTACATCGGTAAAGGTATCTTGCAGATGAACACGAACCAGGGTTGGATCAGCAGTGACTTCGCCTTTGCACATCGCATAATGGATTTGATCATCGATAGTGTCACGGTAGGTCACCAAATCAAATTCGCCAAACTCCGTCGGCAGTTTACAAGACGCCACCCGCTCGATGGTGGTCTCGTTGAGGTTACGGTATTCAATCAAATCGGCAATGGTGCCCAGCTTGATGCCGTGCTTGTCACAGAACACTTCCAAGTCAGGGCGACGTGCCATGGTGCCGTCTTCATTCAAGATCTCAACAATTACAGATGCCGGACTAAAGCCGCCTAAACGGGCCAAGTCACATCCCGCTTCGGTGTGCCCTGCGCGGGTGAGCACCCCTCCTTCTTGCGCCATCAAGGGGAACACGTGACCTGGCTGAACCAAATCAGCGGCCTTGGCATCTGCAGCAACCGCCGCTTGAACAGTCCGAGCACGGTCAGCCGCTGATATGCCAGTGGTCACCCCTTCAGCCGCTTCAATCGATACGGTGAAGGCGGTAGAGAACTGAGCGTTATTGTCGGACACCATCAAGGGTAGTCCAAGCTGCTGGCAGCGCTGTTGAGTCAGCGTCAAACAAATCAACCCTCGACCATGGGTGGCCATAAAATTGATCGCTTCTGGGGTTACTGCCTCTGCCGCGATGATCAAATCACCTTCATTCTCGCGATCTTCGTCATCCATCAACACCACCATTTTGCCTTGGCGGATATCGTCAATGATTTCTTGAGCGCTACTAATTGCCATCTTGGAGTCCTTATTTCAAAAAGCCGGAACGGGCCAATGTGTCTAGACTGACACCCGTTGATTGTGTCGGTTCAGCGGCCTTGTCACCGAGCATCAATCGCTCAAGGTAACGGGCAATGACATCGACTTCGATGTTTACCTTGCGCCCAGGCGCAAAGTGCTGAATAGTGGTTTGCTGAGCGGTGTGCGGCACGATGGTGAGTTTGATGTTGCTGCCATTCACCTCGTTCACCGTCAAACTGATACCATCCACCGTGATAGAGCCTTTCAATGCCACATACTTGGCGAGTTCAGACGGCAACGCAATCCAATACTCCCAGGCGCGACCCGTTTGACTGACTGATGTCACTTCCCCCAGACCATCAACATGGCCGGAAACCATATGGCCGCCAAAACGGGTGGTCGGTAGCATGGCCTTCTCAAGATTAACACGGTCACCGACAGACAGAGCGCCAAGCGATGAGCGGGCTAATGTTTCTGATGACACATCGGCGCTGTAGCCCGTCGCACTTAACGCCACCACAGTTAAACACACCCCATTAGTGGCGATACTGTCACCCAGTTTGACGTCGGCGAGATCAAGCTCGCCACTGTCGATGGTCAGCGTCACATCTTGCCCGCGGCGGGTAAGTGTTTGCACGCGTCCTATGGATTCGATTATTCCAGTAAACATCGTCTTTAATACTCTTGCGTGGTCACAGCATGCTCAGAGAGCATGGCGGTTAAGCGAACATCGTCACCGATCACCTTCACCTGATTAAACTGGAAACGCGGTGCATCGTCCATCCGTTGCATCCCATCCAAAGCAACCAAGGGACGACTATCGCCCCCTAACAACATTGGCGCTTGGTAAACGATCAGCTCATCGACTAACGATTCGGTGAGTAACTGAGCTGCCAGCCTCGCGCCCGCTTCTACCCATATTTTGTCAATATCATGCTCGGTCAGTGCTCGCAGAATGGCAGACAATGACGCACCTGGCATCACCCACTCTTGAACGTTATCCGGCCACACCTTATCACTCGGTGTATCAACAATACGGATGACATCACCCTTTAGCTGATAGACAGTCGCATCAGGAGAGGTTTTATTGTCTTTATCCAAAATCACTCGTGTGGGCTGACGCAAGTATGGCTGCGGGTAGGTATCGAGGATGTCATCAGGAAGCTGGCCACTGCGAATATTCAGGCTAGGGTCATCGGCAAGCACCGTGGCACTGGTTGATAAAATGGCGCTGGCTTGCGCGCGATATACCTGCACGTCCGCGCGCGCGGGCTCTCCGGTGATCCACTTGCTGTGCCCATTCGCCAATGCCGTGCGCCCATCAAGGCTTCCCGCCAATTTGAGCTGCACATACGGCATTTTAGTTTGCATGCGTTTGATAAAACCAGGGTTCAGCGCTTTTGCCTGTTCAGCCATCACGCCCACAACCACCTCAATGCCGGCTTTTTGTAACCGTGCGATACCACGTCCAGCTACTTGCGGGTTTGGGTCTTGCATCGCGCACACGACGCGGTTGACGTTGGCAGCTATCAGGGCATCACAACATGGCGGCGTGCGACCATAATGAGAACAAGGCTCTAAGGTGACATAAGCCGTTGCGCCTTGTGCGCGTTCCCCCGCGGCTTTTAAGGCATGTACTTCGGCATGTGGACCGCCGGGGGCAATATGAAATCCTTCACCAACTACTTCATCGCCCTGTGCAATCACACAACCGACATTGGGGTTCGGGGTTGTAGTAAAGCGCCCTTGAGCCGCCAGCGCGAGTGCTCGCGCCATCATTTGTTTATCGCGTTCGCTTTGACTCATTTTTGCAACCGTGCGATCTCTTCGCCAAACTCTCGAATGTCCTCAAAGCTGTGATACACAGAGGCAAAGCGGATATATGCCACCTTATCGAGCTCTTTAAGCGCCTCCATCACCAAGTTCCCCACCATGGCAGAGCCAATCTCGCGCTCTCCGGTGGCACGCAAACGTGACTTTATACTGTTGATCGCTTTTTCAATGTCATCCGCGCTCACTGGGCGCTTTTCTAACGCGCGTTGAATGCCGCCACGCAGTTTTTCTTCGTCAAACGGTTCTCGGTTGCCGTTGGTCTTAATCACCCGTGGCATCACTAATTCCGCCGTTTCGAACGTGGTATAACGCTCTGCGCACGCCAGGCACTGGCGGCGACGGCGAACTTGGTGACCATCAGCCACAAGACGAGAATCGATCACTTTGGTGTCGGTAGCACCACAGAATGGACAGTGCATGAGTGTCGCCTCCTCAATATCGTCTTGCTAGTGTAACCGATTTGTAGCGATGAAAAAGCCTATTGAAGAGGACTTTATGGTGGTTTTGTGTGCTAAATAAAGCCAGTGAGGCACATCGTGTCGATAAAAACAAAAAAGACGCCCGAAGGCGCCTTATAGCCTATTCATTTTCGTGCCAATAATTAGGCATACACCGGCAGGCGACGGCAAATCGCTTGGACTTTTTCTTTGGTCTCGGCAATCACTTGCTCATTGTCGATATTATCCAAGACATCACACATCCAATGCGCAAGCTGCTCGGCGTCTTGCTCGGTAAAGCCACGACGCGTAATCGCAGGGGTGCCCACACGAATACCTGAGGTGACAAACGGGCTACGTGGGTCATTCGGCACACTGTTTTTGTTCACAGTGATGTTAGCCGCGCCCAGTGCTGCGTCTGCTTCTTTTCCGGTAATGTCTTTATCGATAAGGTCAACCAGTAACAAATGATTATCGGTTGAGCCTGATACTATTTTGTAGCCGCGAGCTTGGAAGCCTTTGACCATCGCGCGAGCATTATCAATCACGCGCGCTTGGTAGGCCTTAAACTCAGGCTCCATCGCTTCTTTAAACGCCACGGCTTTACCTGCAATCACATGCATCAATGGGCCACCTTGACCACCTGGGAACACCGCGGAGTTGAGCTTTTTATAAAGGTCTTCACCGGCATTCGACAAGATCAAACCACCGCGAGGGCCCGCCAGGGTTTTGTGGGTGGTGGTGGTCACCACATGCGCGTGTGGCAGTGGGTCTGGATATACGCCTGCCGCAATCAGACCTGCGACGTGCGCCATATCCACCAACAGCCATGCACCGACTTTATCAGCGATTTCACGCATGCGCTTCCAATCCACCAATTGCGAATAGGCAGAGAAACCACCAATGATCATTTTCGGCTTGTGTTCCAGCGCGAGCTGTTCCATTTGCTCGTAATCAATCTTACCCGCTTCATCAATGCCGTACGCAACTACTTCATAGTGTTTGCCTGAAAAGTTGACCGGAGAGCCATGGGTTAAATGACCACCATGCGCCAAGCTCATGCCCAAAACCTTATCGCCTGGGTTTAGCAGCGCCATATACACAGCACTGTTAGCTTGTGAGCCAGAGTGAGGTTGCACGTTGGCATATTCACAACCAAACAATTCACACGCACGCTCAATCGCGAGAGCTTCCGCTTTGTCTACGTACTCACAGCCACCGTAATAACGCTTACCTGGATAGCCTTCCGCATACTTGTTGGTCAGTTGAGAGCCTTGCGCTTCCATCACGCGTGGGCTGGTGTAGTTTTCTGATGCGATCAGCTCAATGTGTTCTTCCTGACGAGCCGTTTCTTCTTCAATGGCGGCGAACAGGGCGGGATCGTAATCCGCGATATTCATGTCACGCTTTAGCATTTGTCTCTCCTGACTTAACATTGGCGGGCAATAACCCCAAAAGCGAACGCTAGGGCGCTTTCAACTCCCCTAGCAAAAAACGAGTGCTGGTGTGATGGCTGAGCTCACCCCTTGGCTTAGTCGCCTTAACATGACAAATCAAAGCGATTAAGCCAAGGAAAATTATTCATTTCAGCCGCCTTGCGCAAACGTTTTCGTTACCACCCTGACTGCGTTTGCCATTCTACAAAAAATCCAACCTATCAGGTAGCCTGCGTCACAATTTTTTATTGCGCACGTCGATGATGGTAGAGCATCAACGAACATGGTCGGTGTAAAGGTTTTACAGCTAAGTATCATAATACTGACATTCTGCATTCAAGTGATTTACCTCATCGGCTTTCTCTTGGTCCTAATTGGCGATAAAATCCGCGCCCGATTATCCCATTAACTTTTTTACCGCCAGCCCGCTGGGTTTTGGCGGACTTTTTGTTGTTATCACGTTTTAGTTGTTGTCACGCTAACAAGTAGGGAGAAGCCGTGTGAGTCAGTATCAACACAGCTTTAAAGAAGACATTATTGCTATCGCCTCAGGCGCGTTTTTAGTCGCCCAAGGGGTGTTTTTTTTGCAACAAGCCGGACTTTTAACCGGGGGGACCACAGGTCTTGCCTTGTTGGTCAGCCAGTTTACAGACCTATCGTTCGGTACTTTGTATTTTCTGTGTAATTGCCCGTTTTATTTAATGGCTTGGTTTCGTATGAGCCCACGCTTTGCTGTGCGCAGCTTACTCGCCGGTGGCGCGGTGTCCGTGATGGCCGACCATATTGCCTATTTCTTCGAAATTACCTGGCTGGCACCTGCATACTGTGCCGTCATTGGGGGTTTGCTGATGGGCGTCGGCATGTTGATGATCTTCCGTCACAACGCCAGCTTGGGTGGCTTTAACGTGCTGGTGCTCTATTGCCAGGACAAGTTTGGGATCTCGGCAGGAAAGCTACAAATGGGCATCGACTGCACCATCCTGGCGTTATCTTTCTTCCTCATCGATTTAAACCTGCTGATGTGGTCGGTGGTTGGCGCGATCGTACTCAACTTAGTTTTGGCGATGAACCACAAACCAGGGCGCTATCAGGCGCATCCTGCTAACCCCGGCGCTTAAGCGACCTCTCAACGCCAATCAATCCGACAACACGGCGCAAAACAACAAAGCCAAGCATGATGCTTGGCTTTTTGCTACTGCTCGTATTCGCTTATCGCGCGTGATTAAATCGCTTCTTCGTCTTCCTCACCGGTACGGATGCGCACCACGCGCTCAACATCGAAGACAAAGATTTTGCCATCACCGATTTTACCGGTTTGTGCGGTATCAATAATGGTGTCTACACACTGCTCGGCCACATCGTTACTGACGATCACTTCAAGCTTCACCTTCGGCAGAAAGTCCACCATGTATTCGGCGCCACGATACAGCTCAGTATGGCCCTTTTGACGACCAAAGCCCTTTACTTCTGAGACGGTCATCCCCGTGATGCCCACATCAGCTAGCGCTTCGCGCACGTCATCGAGTTTAAATGGCTTGATGATGGCTTCAATTTTTTTCATTGTGTTATCCCTCTCGTTGGCCGCAGCCGGTCCTGATGGATCAAGTGTTTAGCTGAAATTGTATCGCAGCATGATAAAAAATCATCTATCGATTCACACAGAATACAAAAAAGCCGCCAATCGATGGCGGCTGATATCTTATTTCGCGGTTAACCTAGGGCCACTCGCGCGTTGCGGAACATGCGCATCCACGCACTGTCTTCGCCCCAATCATCGGGGTGCCAAGAGTTGGCAACGGTACGGAATACCCGCTCAGGGTGCGGCATCATAATGGTGACGCGGCCCGACTCTGTGGTCAGCGCGGTAATGCCATTTGGTGAGCCATTTGGATTGGCCGGATACGCTTGTGTTGGCTGGCCGTGATTATCGGTGTAACGCAGCGCCACTGTGCCTGACGCCTCAATGGCCGCCAGATGTTCTGCATCACGCACCTCAACACGTCCCTCACCATGCGATACCGCAATGGGCATCCGTGACCCCGCCATCCCAGCAAAGAAGGCGGATGGGCTTGATTGCACTTCCACCATGCTAAAGCGCGCTTCAAAGCGCTCCGACTCATTACGAACAAATCGTGGCCAGTGTGCGGCGCCTGGGATCAGTTCATGCAGGTTCGATAGCATCTGGCAGCCATTACACACGCCAAGTGCCAAGGTGTCTTCACGCGTAAAGAAGGCACTGAATTGATCGTGCGCGCGGCTGTTAAACAGAATTGATTTCGCCCAACCTTCACCGGCGCCCAACACGTCACCGTAAGAGAAACCGCCACAGGCCACCAGCCCTTGGAAACCGTCCAAACTGACGCGTCCTGAGAGAATGTCACTCATATGAACATCCACAGCGTTAAAGCCAGCGCGATCGAAGGCGGCAGCCATTTCGACATGCGAGTTCACGCCTTGCTCACGCAAAATAGCCATCGTCGGTTGTTGACCGGTAGCGATATATGGCGCAGCAATATCTTGGTGCACATCAAAGCTCAGACTGGCGTGCAACCCAGGATCGATCGCCTGTTTGGCGTCAAATTCTTGGCGAGCACAGTCCGGATTATCGCGACGCGCTTGCATCTGATAGGTGGTTTCAGCCCAAATCTGACGTAGATGCTGGCGACTGGCTTGATAGATAGGCGCCTCACCATGACGCAAGATAATCTCATCGCTATCGCTTAAGCCGCCAATCAAGTGACTACATGCGGTTAATTGATGTTCATCCAACACCGCATTAACACGCTCGAGATCTGACGCTGCCACTTGGATCACCGCGCCCAGTTCTTCGTTAAACAGTACCGACAAGGCATCGTCGCCTAAACGGGCGATATCCACGTCAATACCGGTGTGACCGGCAAACGCCATTTCCGCCAAGGTGACGAACAGTCCGCCATCGGCTCGGTCGTGATACGCCAGTAGCTTTTGCTCTGCTACCAAGGTTTGCATCGCATTGAAAAAGCCTTTTAGGCGGGCACTGCTGGTGACATCGGCAGGCTTATCGCCCAATTGGTGGTAAACCTGAGCCAACGCGGTTGCGCCCAGACGCTGCGCGCCTTCACCAAGATCAATCGCAATCAGCTGGCTATCACCTTTATCGGTACGCAGTTGTGGGGTCACGGTACGACGCACATCTTCCACGCGGCCAAAGGCGGTGATAATCAGCGACATCGGCGCGGTGACGGTTTTGTTTTCACCGTCTTGCTGCCACTGGGTTTTCATCGACATCGAGTCTTTACCCACCGGAATGGTCAGTGACAGCTCAGGACACAACTCCTCGCCAACGGCTTTAACCGCTTCGTACAAGCCGGCGTCTTCGCCCGGATGACCTGCCGCGGACATCCAGTTCGCAGACAGTTTAATGTTAGTCAGGCTACCAATATCGGCACAGGCAATATTGGTGAGTGCTTCTCCCACCGCCATACGGGCAGAAGCAGCAAAGTCGAGCAAGGCCGCAGGCGTTCGCTCACCCATTGCCATCGCTTCGCCGTGATAACTGTCATAACTGGCCGCCGTCACCGCACAGTTAGCGACCGGTACCTGCCAAGGGCCGACCATTTGGTCACGCGCAACCAGTCCGGTCACCGAACGGTCACCGATGGTGATCAAGAAGGTTTTCTCCGCCACCGCCGGCAAGCGTAAAACACGCTCACAGGCTTGTGCCAGCTCAATGCCTTGGGTGTTAAGCGCAGCACTTGTTACTTGCTGACGCGTGACATCCCGGTGCATTTTGGGCGCTTTACCCAGCAGAATGTCCATCGGCATGTCGATAGGGGTATTGTCGAAGTGGCTGTCTTCAAGCGACAGATGACGCGCATCGGTGGCCTCACCAAGCACCGCGTACGGCGCCCGTTCACGCTCGCACAAGGCTTCAAAAAGCGCCATATTTTCCGGTTTAACCGCCAAGACATAACGCTCTTGCGACTCGTTACACCAAATGGCGAGCGGGCTCATTCCCGGCTCATCATTAGGAATATCACGCAAGTTAAAGCGTCCACCACGGCCGCCATCATCGACCAGCTCTGGCATCGCATTGGACAGGCCACCCGCGCCCACATCATGGATAAAGGCAATCGGATTGTCGTCGCCAAGTTGCCAGCAACGATCAATCACTTCTTGGCAGCGACGCTCCATTTCTGGGTTCTCACGCTGTACCGAGGCAAAGTCTAAGTCTTCCGCCGACTGGCCGGATGCCATCGACGATGCTGCCCCGCCACCAAGGCCGATGTTCATCGCCGGGCCACCTAACACAATCAGTTTGGCCCCCACATCAATCTCATCTTTTTGCACATGGCCGTCGCGGATGTTACCCATACCACCGGCGATCATGATGGGTTTGTGATAGCCACGCACTTCCTCACCGGCATACGAGGTCACCCATTGCTCATAGGTACGGAAGTAGCCCAACAAGTTAGGGCGACCAAATTCGTTGTTAAACGCCGCGCCGCCTAACGGGCCTTCCAACATAATATCGAGCGCAGTGGCAATGCGCTCAGGCTTGCCATAATCGCGCTCCCACGGCTGAATAAAGCCGGGAATTTTGAGGTTAGAGACGGAAAAACCGACCAATCCTGCTTTGGGCTTGCCCCCGACACCGGTTGCCCCCTCGTCACGAATTTCACCGCCTGAGCCGGTCGCTGCGCCTGGCCACGGTGAAATCGCAGTGGGATGGTTATGAGTTTCCACCTTCATCAAAATATGGGCTGGCTCATGATGATATTGATAAGTGTGGCTCTCTGGGCTGGGGAAAAAGCGTCCAACGTTTGAGCCCGTCATCACGGCTGCGTTGTCTTTATACGCCGACAGCACGTTATCTGGGGTTTGCTCATAGGTGTTTTTGATCATTTTAAACAGCGATTTAGGCTGTTTTTCACCATCAATGGTCCAGTCGGCGTTGAAGATTTTGTGTCGGCAATGCTCTGAGTTGGCTTGCGCAAACATCATCAGTTCGATGTCGTTAGGATTACGCCCCAGCTGGGTGAAGTTCTCGACCAGATAGTCAATTTCATCTTCTGCCAGTGCCAACCCTAAGGCTTGGTTGGCCTCTACCAAAGCGGCTCGGCCACCCGAGAGAATGTCTACGCTATGCATCGGCGCAGGTTCCGCTTGCTCAAACAGCACCGCGGCCGCTTCAAGCTCATTGAACACCGCTTCCATCATCCGATCGTGCAACAATCCGACTAAGGTCGCGTGTTGCTCACGGGTCAAAGGCGCGGATAACTGAATATAGTACGCCGTCCCGCGCTCTAAACGTTTCACCGCGTCCAAGCCGCAATTATGGGCAATATCGGTTGCCTTCGAGGACCACGGCGACAAGGTGCCCGGACGTGGGGTCACAAGAAACAGCGTCCCTTCCGGGGCATGCGGTGGTAAGGTTGGTCCGTAAGTCAGTAGCTTTTCGAGCTTCTCGCGACGGGCGCCATCCAAAGGCTGATGCAAATCGGCAAAATGAATAAACTCAGCATACAGTGCCGTGACAGGTAACTGGTGCGCTTGGCAGCTAGCCAGCAATTTGTTGACACGAAACTCAGACAGTGCGGGGGAACCACGCAAAATATCCATGTGCGTACGTCTCTCGTTGGCGGTAAATGAAAGGGGTATACCCAAGTTATCGCACCCCGGCACCATAACTTGGGTATCACCACTGACCTTGCCGCAATGGCAGTTGTCACGGTTATAATTCACGGTAAGCACGGATACCGTTCACGCGTTACACATAAAGCACACTCGCTGAGAACCCCGAGTGTGTGCGGTTCAACGCGCGTTTTAATGCTGGCATTTTGCCCAAGCGGACGCCATTATAGGGGAAAATTGTCACCGACAACACACCTGACGCAACCGTTTGCGCAAAAAATTTTCCCCCTATCGGTCTGACGTCTATTCACGTAGAATGACGCGTCTATCGATCATCGCTAGCGGTTTGATGCTGGCATGCAACAGTGAGCGACAGCCTTTGACACAGCGTGACTTTTCTTTGCGATCATGGATGATTAGCCTAACGGTGCTTGTGCTTAGCCTCGCCGTCACAGGCTGTGATTGGACCTTCGACGATCGTACCGTTCTAGAAAAAATCCGAGACCGTGGCGTTTTAAGAGTCGGGACACTCAACAACGAACTCTCATACTATATTGGTCCTGACGGCCCCACCGGGCTGGATTACGAGCTTGCTTCTCGATTTGCCGACAAGCTCGGGGTCAAGCTAGAAATGGTGCCGACCTACACCTTATCCGGACTCTTCCCTGCTCTCGAGCGCGGCGATGTGGATCTGATTGCGGCAGGCCTTACCATTACCGACCAACGTTTAGCCCAGTTTCGCCCCGGCCCCGCCTATTACTTTGTCAGCCAGCAAGTGGTGTACAAAAAGGGACATTGGCGCCCGCGCGATGTCGATGACTTTGACCGTGAAGATGCCATCATGGCGGTGGTGGAAGACTCTAGCCACGATCTCACCTTGCAAGCGCTGAAACAAGACCACCCTGATCTCAGCTGGAAAGTGGTACAAGACGCCGACGATGATGAGCTGCTTAAACAAGTCGCAGACGGTGAGATTGACTTTACCATTGCCGACTCCGTTGATATTGCCTTGATGCAACGCACCCATCCAGATATTGCCGTCGCCATGGCTCTCAGTGAAGACGAGCCCGTAGCCTGGTTTATGAAAAAACAAGGCGACAGCAGCGCCTATGCCTTAATGGTTAACTTTTTTGGTGAGCTTAACCAAACTGGCGAATTGGCTATTTTAGAAGAGAAGTATTTTGGTCACGTTGATCAATTTGATTACGTCGATACCCGCGCCTTTTTGCGGGCACTAGAGAGCAAATTACCCAAGTGGGAGCCGCTTTTCAAAAAGCACGCCAACGATTTTGACTGGCGCTTACTGGCGGCCTTGTCGTATCAAGAATCGCATTGGAACCCTCGGGCAATCTCGCCTACCGGGGTGCGTGGTATGATGATGCTTACCCTGCCGACCGCCAAATCAGTGGGCGTGCGCAATCGCCTCGACCCCGAGCAAAGCATTAAAGGCGGCTCGCTCTACCTGCAACGTGTACTTGATCGTGTGCCTGATAGTGTCAATCCACACGAGCGCATTTGGTTTGCCCTCGCCTCTTACAATATTGGTTTTGGCCATATGATGGACGCACGCCGACTTACAGAAGCACAAGGGGCCGATCCAAACTCTTGGAGCGATGTAAAACAGCGCCTACCTTTATTAGCCAAGCGTCAGTATTACACCCAAACACGCTATGGTTACGCACGTGGTTACGAGGCGCTTAGCTATGTCGAGAATATTCGCCGCTATTACCAAAGTATTCTAGGCTATGAGAAGGCACACATAGAGTCTCTCGACAGCCAACAAGTTGAAGATCTCGGTGGTCTACAAACGATCGTCGCGCCTGATGAGCCATCGGAAAATGCCTCCGAGAATGCAACCGAGCAAGCGCCAGACTCGGCGTCATCACAGTCAGAGGATAACTCGACACCGCAATCAGACACGCAATCACAATGAGGGCAGCATGGTTCCAAGAAAACGGCTGGTGAAACAGAGCTTTCGCAAAAACAATATTTCATCCGCTAACCGGCGTAAGCGTATGCGCCAAAATATGCATAAAAAGGTGCTTTGGCGACAACGTGCCTTCGCAATTCGTGAATTTGCCGCCTTTGATGACGCGTTCTAGGACACCTTGCCTGAGTCAGGTAAGCAAGATTGAGATTGACAGGCTGCTTTTTTAGCGGCCTTTTTTTCGGCGCGACGACGGCGGAAAAACGCTTGTAGTTGCGCACGGCATTCCGCTTCTAACACTCCCCCCTCACTGTGCACATGGTGATTCACACCCTCATAGCTGAGTAAGTTCATCACCGAGCCGGCAGCTCCCGTTTTGGGATCGGGCGCGCCAAAATAAACCTTTCTGACACGGCCATGCACGATCGCCGCCGCACACATCGGGCAAGGCTCTAATGTCACATAAAGATCCGCGTCTAATAAACGGTAATTACCCAGCACTTGGCCGGCTTGGCGTAATGCCATCACTTCGGCATGGGCAGTGGCATCATGCTGGGTAATGGTTCGGTTCCACCCCGTGCCCACCACCTCACCTTGATAAACCACCACGGCGCCGACAGGCACTTCACCCTCTTGCTCCGCTTTGTCTGCTAGCTGGATCGCGTGGCGCATATAAACGTCGTGCTCGCTATCCAACGCATGTGGATCTTTCATTCCAACCTCTGTGACTCACAACCTAATACGCCCTCAGTATACGATACAAATAAGCCGGCTCGAAGGCCGGCTTATCTTGCTCAACGCGCAACAGCGTATTACTGCACCAAGTATTGGTAACTGGCTTGAATGCCCAAAGGCAATCCTAGTGCCCAGTAGGCGAGCAAGAACAAGGTCCAACCTACCAGCATGGTAAGCGAGTAAGGGATCATCATTGAGGCCACGGTACCAATCCCCGTGGTTTTCACGTAGCGCTGGCAATACACCACCACCAGTGGGAAGAACACCATTAATGGCGAGATAATGTTCGACACGGAATCACCCACACGATAAGCCGCTTGCGACAATTCAGGGGAAATGCCGACAACCATTAACATCGGCACGAGAATCGGCCCAATCAGCCCCCATTTCGCCGACGCGGAACCAATCAATAAGTTCACCATTGCCGTCAGCAAAATCATTCCCACAATCGTCATCTCACCTGGCAGGTTCATTGACTGCAACAGCTCCGCGCCGTTGAGCGCCAACAAAGTACCAATGTTTGATTGGGTAAATGCGGCTAAGAATTGCGCGCAGAAAAACGCCATCACCATGTACGCGCCCATGGTCGCCATGGTGTCAGACATGGATTTGATCACGTCCTGGCTGGTTTTAAAGGTGCCCGCGGTTTTGCCATAAACAATGCCTGGAATGATAAACAGCAAAAAAATCAGCGGCACGATCGATTGCATAATCGGTGCATCAAACGCGGTCAGCTCACCCGCCGGAGAGCGGAGCGGTGACGTTTCCGGCCACGAGGCGGCCACCAGCGCAGCGATCCCTAGTAGCATCGCCAGCCCAGCACGGTTAAAGGCTTTACCTTCTATCGCCGTAAAAGAGCCCAAATCCGGTGCCTCTTCAGCATCCTCATCAATCGGCGTACGATTTAGGCGAGGTTCGACAATTTTCTCGGTCACAAACCAGCCCAATGCCACAATCAAAATCGATGACAAGCCAGTGAAATACAGGTTCGCAAGCGGGTTTACCTGATAGCTATCGTCCAACACATGCGCGGCAGATTCAGTAAAACCGGCCAGTAATGGATCAATCCCTGACGGAATAAAATTGGCCGAAAACCCACCCGATACGCCAGCAAAGGCGGCAGCGATACCGGCCAGAGGATGACGCCCCGCCGCGTGGAAGATAATCCCGCCGAGTGGGATCACCAGCACATAGCCAGCATCTGCGGCGGTGTGGGATACAATCGCCACCAAAATCAGCATGGGTGTGAGCGCTTGCTTCGGCGTCACACTCAGCATTTTCTTGAGGCCGGTGGTAATAAAGCCTGACTGATCAGCCACACCCACACCAAGCATCGCCACCAAAACAATCCCCAGCGGCGCAAATCCAGTAAAGGTGTCAACCATATTGGCTAAAAAGTGGGCTAGCGCATCGCCGGTGAGCAGGTTTTTGACTTGAACAGCCTCGCCGGTCAAAGGGTGGACTGAATCAAAAGAGACCTGAGAAAGAATGGCTGACAATACCCAGACGGTGATCAGCCCCCAAAAAAACAATAGCGCGGGATCCGGAATGCGGTTCCCTGCCCGCTCTATCATGTTCAAAAACCGATCCATGCCGCGCGGCTGGCTAGCTTCGGCTGAGTCGCTTATGTGTTGGCTCACTGTTTACTCCATTTTTCGATGTTGTGTCTTTGCTTGCCTGCTGAAGCAGGTTTTAGTGACATTAAAATGACAAACCATCGCCAGTAAAGCAAAAAACAGCATAGTTAGCCATAAGTAAGCCAGTCAACCAAATTTTAAATTGATTTATAATTAGAAAAGTAGCATAAAAAACGGATGCTCACAGGGCTCGCTGAAACATTTAGAAACAAAAAAGCCCACGCTAGGCATGGGCTTTGTGTCGTTAATCTGGCGTTTTACTCTCTCAAACGCTTATTCCCACTCAATCGTCGCAGGCGGTTTGCCGGAGACGTCGTAAACCACGCGGGAGATGCCGTCGACTTCGTTGATGATGCGGTTTGATACCTTACCCAGGAAATCGTATGGCAGGTGTGCCCAGTGCGCAGTCATAAAGTCGATGGTTTCGACGGCACGTAGGGCAATGATCCAGTCATATTTACGGCCATCGCCCATCACACCCACCGAGCGAACTGGCAGGAATACGGCGAAGGCTTGCGAGACCTTCTCGTAAAGATCGGCATTGCGCAGCTCTTCGATAAAAATCGCATCGGCGCGACGAAGCAGATCGCAGTATTCCTTTTGAATCTCGCCCAGCACGCGCACGCCGAGGCCGGGCCCTGGGAAAGGGTGGCGATAAAGCATGTGGTACGGTAAGCCTAGCTCAAGGCCAATTTTGCGCACTTCGTCTTTGAACAACTCTTTAAGCGGCTCAACCAGACCCATTTCCATTTCTTCCGGCAGGCCACCGACATTGTGGTGTGATTTGATCACATGGGCTTTACCGGTTTTCGAGGCCGCTGACTCAATCACATCCGGGTAGATGGTGCCTTGTGCCAGCCACTTGGCATTTTTCATTTTGCTCGCTTGCTCATCGAATACCTCGACAAACACGCGGCCAATGATTTTACGCTTGGCTTCCGGATCCGCTTCGCCTTTAAGGGCATCGAGGAAACGGTCTTCGGCGTTAACATGAATAATATTCAAACCAAAGTGGTCACCGAACATTTCCAGTACTTGCTCACCTTCGTTAAGGCGTAGCAGGCCATTATCGACGAACACACACGTGAGCTTATCGCCAATTGCACGGTGAACCAGCATGGCGACCACGGAAGAGTCGACGCCGCCAGACAAGCCAAGGATCACTTCATCATCCCCGACTTGCTCACGAATACGCTCAATTGCATCGTCAATAATGGTGGCTGGTGTCCATAAGCGCTCGCATTGGCAGATTTGCATCACAAACTGCTCCAACATGCGTTGGCCTTGGCGCGTGTGGGTCACTTCTGGGTGGAATTGCACACCATAAAAACGCTTGTCTTCATTGGCCATGGCCGCGAAGGGGCAAGTGTCCGTCTCGGCCACTTTGACAAAATCTTCCGGAATGGCGACCACTTTATCACCATGGCTCATCCATACATCGAGGAGCGCGTGACCGTCATCGGCGATGGCATCTTCAATGCCATCAAACAGCGCGCTTTGTCCAACGCGTTTTACTTGCGCATAGCCAAATTCACGGTGCTCAGAGCCGGCCACCTTACCACCAAGCTGCTCGGCCATAGTCTGCATGCCATAACAAACCCCCAACACTGGCACGCCGGCGTTAAAGACATACTGCGGCGCTCGTGGAGAGTTCTCCTCTGCCACGCTCTCTGGACCACCGGATAGGATGATACCGTTAGGGGCAAAATCACGAATGTCTTGCTCGTCGACATCCCAGCTCCAAAGCTCACAATACACACCGATTTCACGGACACGGCGCGCAATCAATTGGGTGTACTGGGAGCCAAAATCAAGGATCAAAATACGTTGAGCATGAATGTTCTGGGTCATTATCTGGCTTTCTCAATTAAGTGGAACAAAGGGGAGCTGTGCTCCCCTCTCAAATGCATCGCGGTAGTGATGTCTTTAGCCGAGGCGATAGTTCGGCGCTTCTTTAGTAATAGTGACATCATGCGCGTGTGATTCTTTCATGCCCGCGCCTGTCACGCGAACAAACTGCGCTTGAGTGCGCATCTCTTCAATGGTGGCAGAGCCGGTGAGCCCCATGCTTGAGCGCAGGCCACCCATTTGCTGATGAATGATCTCTTTCATCATGCCTTTGTAATCGACACGCCCTTCAATGCCTTCAGGTACCAGCTTGTCTGCGGCGTTGTCGCTTTGGAAGTAACGATCAGACGAGCCTTTCGACATCGCGCCCACCGAGCCCATACCTCGATATGATTTATATGCACGGCCTTGGTAAAGCTCCACTTCACCCGGCGACTCTTCGGTACCGGCGAGCATTGAACCCACCATCACACAGGATGCACCGGCAGCAATCGCTTTACACAAATCCCCTGAGAAGCGGATACCGCCATCGGCAATCACGGGAATACCATACTCTTGCGCCACAGCGGCTGCATCACTGATCGCCGTGATCTGCGGGACACCGACGCCGGTAACGATACGCGTGGTACAAATTGAGCCCGGACCAATCCCAACTTTGACGGCATCCACTCCGGCTTCAATCAGGGCGCGTGCCCCTTCAGCAGTGGCGACGTTGCCGCCCACAATCTGCAGGTTCGGGTACGCGGCACGTGCATCACGAATACGTTGCAGAACCCCTTCAGAGTGGCCGTGTGATGAGTCAATCAGCAACACATCTACACCCGCTTCAACCAAGGCAGCAATACGTTCTTCGTTACCCGCACCGGCACCAACTGCACCACCGACACGCAAGCGACCCTGCTCGTCTTTACAAGCATTAGGCTTGCTTTCCGCTTTTTGGAAGTCTTTGGCGGTGATCATGCCGGTGAGGTGATGGCTTGAGTTGACCACCAAAATCTTCTCGACACGGTGCTGTTGCATGAGCTGTTGTACCTGCTCACGCTCTGCGCCTTCTTGCACGGTGGCGAGGCGAGATTTTGGTGTCATCACGTCTTCGACGCGCTTACTTAAGTCAGACACAAAACGCACATCACGGCCTGTGATGATACCCACCAGCTCTTTGTGTGCGTTGACAACAGGGTAACCGGCAAAGCCGTTACGCTCAGTCAGCGCCTTGACATCAGCAATGGTCATTTCAGGGGTCACAGTCACTGGGTTGGTGACCATGCCTGCTTCATAGATTTTGACCAAGCGTACTTGTTCAGCCTGTTGCTCGATGGTCATGTTTTTATGGATAAAGCCAAGACCACCTTCTTGCGCCAAGGCTATTGCCAAACGGGCTTCGGTCACTGTGTCCATCGCGGCGGATAACACAGGAATGTTTAAGCTGATCGAGCGTGTCAGTTTTGTACGCAGATCGGCATGGTTAGGAAGAACATTTGAGTGGGCAGGGACGAGGAGTACATCGTCAAAGGTTAGCGCTTCTTTCGCGATTCTCAGCATTGCAATATCTCACACCAAAATTTGTGAAGGGGAACAAAATATTGCCGCAGCATTATACGTGCAGCGCAAACGTTTGGCTATCGATTTTTACTAAGAATGTCCGTTTGTTGGGCTACTCAGATTTAGTCGGTTGATTTATCAACAGATATCCGCGGGACTTTTTCGCAACCGATTGCTTAAGGTCTATTTGGCATACCGCAGTGCGGCAGGTAGTATGCTGACAAGCTTATTGAAATGGACCGAGATCGTGACCGCTAACAACCGAAACATTCTTTCCGTCTCTCGCTTAAATGCCGAAGTGCGTCTTTGCTTGGAGAAAAACATCGGTATCGTCTGGCTCACGGGGGAAATCTCTAATTTTACCGCTGCGACATCTGGTCACTGGTATTTATCGTTGAAAGATAACCAAAGCCAGGTCAAATGTGCGATGTTCCGTGGTAACAACCGCCGCGTGATGTTCAAACCTAAAAACGGCGATCAGGTGTTGGTGCGTGCGCGCGTGTCTATGTACGAGCCTCGCGGCGACTATCAACTGATCTTAGAAAGCATGCAGCCTGAAGGCGATGGACGACTGCAACAGGCGTTTGAGCAACGCAAACAAGCGTTGGCAGCCGAGGGATTATTCGCGCAAAGCGCTAAACAGGCCTTGCCCGACCAACCCAAGCGCGTTGGCATAATCACCTCCAAAACGGGCGCTGCCTTGCATGATATTCTAAATGTGTTGAAACGGCGCGATCCGAGCCTGCCAGTGGTTATCTATCCCACGCTGGTACAAGGACAAGAAGCTGCGGTTTCTATTGCCCAAGCCCTAGGGCGCGCGAATACGCGCAACGAGTGTGATGTGCTGATTGTTGGCCGTGGCGGTGGTTCACTCGAGGACTTATGGTGCTTTAATGAAGAAATCGTCGCCCGTACTATCGCCGCCAGTCAGATCCCCATCGTCAGTGCCGTGGGCCATGAAGTGGATGTCACCATTGCCGACTTTGTTGCCGACGTGCGCGCGCCAACGCCATCAGCCGCTGCAGAATTAGTGAGCCGTGACCTCAGCTATCGTTTACAACAATATCAGCAGCGCGAGCAAGCGCTCAAAAACGCGATCGGCACCCTTCTTTATCGCCAACAACGGGCACTGACGCAGCACGAACACCGCTTGTCGCATCAGCACCCTCGCCGGCGTTTGCAACAGCAAAGTCAGCATATTGATGAGCTGCAACGACGTATGCACCAGGCGCTCACCAAACAAGTTTCACGGTATAGCAATCGGCTTACTGCGCTGGATAGTCGCTTGCAGCGCATGACGCCTGACCGCCGTATTCAGCAACATCAGGCTCAATTGGCGCAATACCATCAACGCCTTACCCACGCGATGGACTCACACCTGTCACATGCGCAACAGCGACTTGGCACCTTGGTTGCCACCTTAGATGCGGTCAGCCCACTTGCCACCCTTTCTCGCGGCTACTCAATTAGTCGTGATAGTGAAGGGAATATCGTTAATGATATCCATCAGCTAAAGAACGGGGATACTCTCCATACCCAGCTCAGTAACGGTGATGTCACTAGCGTGGTGCAACAACGTCATCCAAGTCAGGTAGCTGATTAAGCTCTGTACAACACACCTCTGACCGATCAGTAAGCGATCGAGCGATCTGGGGGTTTATTCCCCTTGATCAGCTTCCTACCCTGAAAAGAATATTTATCAATACACTTCCCGAAAGCATAAGTTACATATTCTGMATTTGGATTTTTAAAAGGATAGAATTCTAAATTTTATTTTATTAAAGCTTGGATCCAGAATAATCCAAAAGTGTGAGATAGCAAGGGGTGTCGATTTTACCACCGCTCAAAACCTGAGCGGCAGCGCAATAGGCTAGGATCTAAGACAACAGATAACCTTGCTCATTAATGTGATTTAGATCACTTTAATTTGGTTACGGATCCCAACAGAGATCGGACTCGCCTTGTCGCGATCAAAAAAGCCCAGCATCGCTGCTGGGCTTTGTATTACTTCTTATTGCGGTTTTTCACCATATCCATTAAGCGTTTACGCTGACGGGATTGAGATAATGTCAGCTTTTCTTTTTTCCCCTCGTAGGGGTTTTCACTGTTTTGGAATTGGATCTTTATCGGCGTGCCCATAATATCCAAGGTTCGCCGATAGTAATTCATCAAATAACGCTTATAAGAGTCTGGTAGCTCTTTGACCAAGTTACCATGAACCACCACAATCGGCGGGTTGTAGCCGCCTGCGTGCGCATATTTTAGCTTCACCCGACGCCCACGGATCATCGGTGGCTGATGGTCATCTTGCGCCATTTTCAAAATGCGGGTGAGCATCGCGGTTCCAACACGTTTTGTCGCTGACTGATACGCCTCTTGAATCGACTCAAACAAGTGACCTACCCCGGTGCCGTGCAACGCAGAAATGAAATGCACACGGGCAAAGTCGACAAACCCTAAGCGACGATCAAGCTCTGACTTCACACGTTCTTTCACTTCACTGTCCAAGCCATCCCACTTGTTCACCGCCAAAACAATCGAGCGCCCAGCGTTAAGTGCAAAACCAAGCAAGCTTAAGTCTTGATCCGAGATGTTCTCGCGTGCATCGATCACCAACAATACGACGTTGGTATCTTCAATCGCCTTGAGGGTTTGGATTACCGAGAATTTTTCCACTTTATCGGTTACCCGTTTACGACGTCGGACCCCAGCGGTATCAATCATCACGTATTCGCGACCATCTCGCTCCATGGGAATGTAAATCGAATCACGGGTAGTGCCTGGCATATCGTAAACCACCACGCGCTCTTCACCGAGCATGCGGTTCGTCAAGGTCGATTTGCCCACATTAGGGCGGCCAATGATCCCGATTTTAATCGGCAGCGATTGTAAGTATTCATACTCGCTTTCGGCCTGCTCTTCGGTTTTTACCGCCTCATCATCACTGTCGAGCGTATCCGCTTCATCAGTCAAATCGACCAAGCCTGCTTGCTCGTCGTCCTCGTCCGCTGACACTTGCTCAACCAAAGGCGTCAACGCACGATTGATCAGGCCACTAACACCTCGACCATGCGCGGCGGCAATTTGGAACATGTTATCCATACCTAACTGCCAAAAATCAGCCGTTGCGGTGTCTGGATCAATACCATCCACTTTGTTCACCACCAAAAAGGTGGTTTTTTCACGGGTACGAATATGTTGCGCAATATCTTTATCCGCGGGTGTCAGGCCTGCACGACCATCGACCATAAACAGTACGACATCGGCTTCTTCAATCGCCGCCAGCGATTGCTCCGCCATCTTGGTTTCCACACCTTCTTCGGTGCCGTCAATGCCGCCGGTGTCAATCACGATAAATTCGTGATCATCTAGCAATGCCTTGCCGTATTTTCGATCCCTGGTCAGTCCCGGAAAATCCGCTACTAATGCATCGCGTGTGCGGGTAAGACGGTTAAAGAGCGTCGATTTTCCCACATTCGGGCGCCCCACTAGGGCTATAACAGGAATCATGTAGACCTCTTCTTTTCATTCGCTTTATTAATAAACAAGGCTCCCGACTGTCTTGGCAGCCAGGAGCCTAAAAATAGAACTGGGTGGCTTCGCTTACTCGATACTCAACTTTCTCAGTTGACCATCACGGGTGATCACGATGTAACCATTATCGGTTTGCACCGGTGCTACCGCAATCCCGTTACCTTCCAGTGATTGCTGTGCGACAAAATCGCCCGTTTGCGGGTCAAGCCAGTGCAAGTAGCCTTGGCTATCCCCCACCACCAAGTATCCACCACTTGCCGCAGGGGCGGTTAGGATACGGTATGTTAGCTGGGTATTTCGCCACTTTTCTAGGCCATTACGTGCATCTAACGCAACGATGTTATCTTTATCGTCGATAAGATAGATGCTGTTGCCTGCCACAAGGAAATCGTTGGCTGAGGAAAAATCGCGCTTCCAAGCCGCTTTCCCTGAGCGTAAATCAATAGAGACTAATTGGCCATTATAGCCCACCGCATACAAACGGTCGCCATCGATCACTGGGGTTGCGTCGACATCGACTAGACGGTCGATCTCGGTCGCCCCTTTCGGTGTCGAGATAGGGATCTGCCAAATTGAACGGCCGGTTTCGATCATGGCCGCGCCCAGGCGTCCATTAGCCATGCCCCAGAACACGCCGCCGGAAATAGTCACCGGCGCACTTTCACCACGCAGGCTCAAGTTAGGCACATCATTGGTGTTATTCCACTGTGGCTCGCCCGTTTCCGCGTCTAAGGCCACTAACTCACCACGGCTGGTGTTAACGATCACCAACCCAGCTTCTACCAAAGGCTTGGCCAGCACTTCGCCATTAACGTTCTGTTGCCATACCGGCTCGCCGGTTTCCGCATCCAGTGCGTACACTTGACCTGTTTCGCCGCCTACATACACTTTGCCGTATGAGGCGCTCAACCCGCCAGAAAGCAACGCTGGCGTCTCGTCTTGTACCGACTGTTGCCAGACAGAGTCACCGCTTTCTAAATCAAACGCGGCGACTAAACCTTGGCGGTCCGCTGCAAATACTTTGTCATACGCCACCGTAGGCTGAAGCGCAGAATAGTATTGGCCGACGCCTTCACCTACTTGAGCCTGCCAATGCTGCGTTGACGAAATCTCATTAGTGACAGCAGGCAGCGGCGCCATTTGCACCACATCTTCTTCACCGGCACAGCCAGCCAGTACAGCCATGGTCGTGGCCATTGCGGCCATACGCCATAATCGTTTTTTCATACCACGACCTTATTGACCAAGATTATCAAGCTTCATATTCACGGTTGGGCTTTCTGCCGCCGCTAACGATGCCGCGTACGCATCTCGCGCAGCTTGTTTATCGCCCTGATCAAGCAAGACGTCACCGCGGATCTCTGCCACTTTCGCGGTCCAGCTTTCGGCCGTGACCGTATCGAGCTCACTCAATGCGGCTGAATAGTTCTCCAATTCTGCCTCAACACGAGCAAGTCGTGTGGTGACGAGCCCATATAAGGCGTCACCTTTCACCGCTTGTTGCGCGTTTTTGAGTTGCTCGCGGGCACTGTCCAGCTCGCCCTGCTCAACATGTTGTTGTGCCAGCTGTAACGCCGCCAAGGCATGATAACCTTCGTGGCCCTCTAACTCGCTCAATGACACGGTGTCACCGCTCTCAATATTGCTCAGTACTTGCTCGTATTGCTGAGAAGCTTGCGCTTGGTTAGCCAGTTGCTGTGACTGGAAATAACGCCAGCCGTAAAGGGCTCCCAAACCGACAACAGCGCCGATTACAACGGCTTTACCATTATCTCGCCACCACTTTTTAATGGCTTCAACCTGCTGCTCTTCTGTGGTGTAGACGTCCACGTTCTGTCCTCTTAAATCAATGCTTTTAGTGACGCGGCGATCTCATCCTGATTCAGTGTTTGTTGCTCGCCGCCTTTCAAATCTTTTAAGGCTACTGTGCCGTTGGCGACTTCATCTTCACCTAGCACCAGCGCCACAGACGCGCCGACTTTGTCCGCGCGCTTGAACTGCTTCTTAAAGCTACCACCGCCGAAGTGCGACATTACACGCAGCCCTGGCACCTGCTCACGTAAGCGCTCAGCCAGTTTCATTCCTGCGACCATGGCACCTTCACCAGCTGTGACCATGTACACATCCACCGCCGGACGGACATCATCTTGGTTAAGGTTTTCTAGCATTAGAACAAGACGCTCTAACCCCATCGCAAACCCAACCGCAGGCGTAGCCTTGCCACCGAGTTGCTCAACCAAGCCGTCATAACGGCCACCACCGCACACCGTGCCTTGCGCCCCTAAGCTGTCGGTGATCCACTCAAACACGGTGCGGTTGTAGTAATCGAGTCCACGCACCAAACGGTGGTTCACTTGGTATTCGATACCTGCTGCGTCCAAGAGTTCACACAACAGCGCAAAATGCTGTTTTGACTCGTCATCCAGGTAGTCACCGAGCTGAGGCGCATCCACTAAAATGGCTTGGATGTCTGCATTTTTAGTATCCAGCACACGCAATGGGTTGGTCTGCATGCGGCGCTTGCTGTCTTCATCCAGCACAGATTCGTGCTGCATCAAAAAGTCCACCAGCGCTTGACGATAATTCGCACGTGCTTGTGGAGAACCAATCGAGTTGAGCTCTAATCGCACATGCTCTGCAATCCCTAGCTCCCGCCACATACGTGCGGTCATCATGATAAGTTCCGCGTCCACATCTGGGCCATTTAGGCCAAACACTTCCACGCCAAACTGGTGGAACTGGCGATAACGGCCTTTTTGCGGACGTTCATGACGGAACATTGGCCCGGTGTACCAAAGACGATGCTCTTGGTTGTACAGCAGGCCATTTTCGATCCCCGCACGGACACAACCTGCTGTCCCTTCAGGACGCAAGGTGAGGCTATCGCCATTGCGGTCATCGAAGGTGTACATTTCTTTTTCGACAACGTCTGTCACTTCACCAATCGCACGGCTAAACAAATGCGTCGCTTCCACGATAGGCATGCGAACTTCACTATAGCCGTAAGCGCTCACTACGTTTTTGATGGTAGATTCGAGCTTTTGCCATAAAGGAGATTGAGACGGGAGGCAGTCATTCATGCCTCGTATTGCTTGAATTGTTTTAGCCACGTTAACTTCCGTTACCGAAATGATGTAAAAAAGGGGAGAAGGCCGCCTAACGGCTTAGCCTTCTTGATCGATTTGAGACACCTTGATGCGGTTGCGTTCATCCATCATCGCCGCTTTGGCGCGGATTTTCGCCTCCAACTCATCCACCAAGTTGTCGTTATTAAAGCGCTCTTTTTGGCGTTTCCCGTCCAAATAATAAGCGCTGCGCTTGTTACCACCCGCGAGGCCAAGATGCGAGGCCTCGGCTTCACCTGGGCCATTGACCACACAACCAATCACAGAGACATCCATGGGAGTCAGTATGTCTTCCACGCGCTGTTCGAGCGCATTGACCGTGCCAATCACGTCAAACTCTTGACGCGAACAGCTCGGACAGGCAATAAAGTTCACGCCTCGTGAACGGATACGCAGTGACTTAAGAATATCGAAGCCAACTTTGATTTCTTCGACCGGATCAGCGGCGAGCGATACACGCAAGGTATCACCAATGCCTTCCGCCAATAGCATCCCCAAGCCTACCGATGACTTAACCGCACCAGCACGCGCGCCACCCGCCTCGGTAAT
This sequence comes from Salinivibrio sharmensis, assembly GCF_001995985.1. Taxonomy (GTDB): domain Bacteria; phylum Pseudomonadota; class Gammaproteobacteria; order Enterobacterales; family Vibrionaceae; genus Salinivibrio; species Salinivibrio sharmensis. The sequence goes on from NZ_MUFC01000003.1 coordinate 262,619, forward strand.
GCCAAGGTGTAAAGGTTGATCAATCTGCTGAGCGAGTTTGCGATAAGACTCAACCGCTAGAAAAACATCTGACGCTTTAACACTGACTTTAAATTGATCAAAGTTAAGGCGGTCAAGGATATCGACATGACGCATCGCCGACTCCACCAAGGCATCGGGGGTGGGTTCCCCGTACTTTTCTTGCAGATCGCGCTCCAGTGAGCCGCCATTTACACCAATCCGGATTGGAATGTTCTTGTCGCGCGCAGCATCCACCACCGCGCGAATGCGCTCTTCTTTCCCAATATTGCCTGGGTTGATCCGCAAGCAATCGACACCATACTCCGCCACTTTTAATGCAATACGGTAGTCAAAGTGGATATCTGCTACCAAAGGGATCGACGTTTGCGCTTTAATCTCTTTAAACGCTTCCGCTGCATCCATGGTGGGCACCGATACCCGAACAATATCGGCCCCCACCCCTTCTAGCGCTTTAATTTGCGCTACGGTGGTGGCGACATCCGTGGTTCGTGTGTTGGTCATAGATTGCACGGCAATCGGCGCGCCATCACCAATCGGCACATTGCCGACATTAATGCGCGTTGAGGGACGGCGTTTGATGGGAGTTTCGTTGTGCATATCGACGTTCTCTGATTACTGCGGAAGGCGCAACCGAGCCACTTGGCCGGTTGGGAAGCCATCAAGATCAATATTGTCGCCATTAAAGGTGATTTTCACCACACTGGGGGCACCCAATACCAATTGATAAGGGGTGTCGCCGGTTAGGGTCACTTGCTCACCCTCAGACTTTATCCCGGTTGCCAATCGTTCACCATTGGCATCTCGCACGTCTATCCAGCAATCACCACTAAATGTCATCACTAGACGGTTATTGACCGTGCTCGCGGGGGCTTCATCCTCTGCCATTGGCTGTGCCTCTGGATCCGTTTGTGTCGTCGCTTCGTCCATTTGCACCGGCTCGACAGCAGTCCCCGATTCTGACTCTGTCGATACTGACCCGTTCTCTTGATTAGGCTCGGCCTCGTTCACGGTATCTTGTGCGTCAGTTTCCTGTAACTCCGCCCCTTGTGAGGCCATAGAGTCTGTTACCGCAGGTTCGGCCATCGCCGGTGCATCGGTGGCAACCATCGCGCTATCTTGCTCTGACGGGGTCGTGACGAGCTCATCCGCTTGTTGGCTATCCAGCTGTGTCGGCACAGACGTCATGGCCTGCTGATTTTGCCAGTACCACACGCCAGTGATCCCGACCGCAATAGCGATGATCACCCAAGACAGCCACATTAGTCGACTTTCGCTCTTTTGCCGCCGCGTTTTGCGCGAGAAGCTTTGCATTTTTTGTACGGTGGCCGCACTGCTCGCTTCCATATTGCTATTACCCAAAAGCTGATCGGCGTCGATTTGCATCAGCTTGGCATAGGAGCGCAAATAGCCACGTGTAAACGTGGCCAATTGATCCATGTCTGGGTTGTTTTGTTCAAGATCCTCAATGACACTGACCCGCAATCGAAGTCGGTCAGCAACATCACGAACACTCCAGCCCATTTTCTCTCGCGCTTGCTTTAATACTTCCCCGGGCGCAGGTTGGGTATCAGATTGCGCTTGTTCTTCCGTCTGTTCAGTATTCATTCGCTAGGTACAATTGATATTCTTTGGATTCTGGAAACCGTTGCGCCAATCGCTGAGCGTCATGGGCAGCTCGCTCCGTGTAGCCTTGTTGCTGATAAGCTTTCACTAGCAATAACAGTCCTGCAGGCTGTACACCAACGCGTTGGTGGAGCCGCTTGATACGTGCGACGGCTGCTGCCTCTTGCCCAGTATCTATTTCTAATTTGGCAAGTTGTAAACCAGCACGGACATTCAGCGGGTCGTGATCAGCCGCTTTGCTAAACAAGGCTTTTGCGCGTTCTACGTGGCCAGCTTTTAGCTGACAAAACGCTGCGTTTTCATAACTGTCTGACACACGATGATAATACGGTTGTACGACTGCTTGCAAAAATGCGTCATTTGCCGCGGCGAACCGCTGTTGTTCGCACAAGAAAACACCGTAATTGTTATATACATCGCCTTTTTCAGACGCTTGCGCTAACGCTTTTTGATATAAGCGATCCGCTTTGTCGTTTTCACCGACACGTTGTTGATAATACGCCATCGACAGCGAGGTGCGATAGTAGTTAGGTGCATATTGGCGCGCTTGCTGCAAGTTTTGCTGCGCTTGTTGATAGCGATCACTGTTTAGATAGCCTAATCCCAGTGCAATGCGCGCCTCTGCGGCTTGAATTTTATCAAACTTGGGCTCGCTGTGCGGCGACCCTGACGATGAACATCCAGCCAACGCCATCAACACGCCCAATACCCAAACCGTTTTTGTCATGCTATCCCCTTGTCACCCTCTCATTTAGACGGGTCGAACAGGGATAACCTCCTGTGCGCCCAGTCGCTTTTCGGCACGCTTGGTTCGGTCGACAATATCACCGGCAAGTTGGCCACATGCGGCGTCAATGTCGTCGCCTCGTGTTTTACGTACCGTCACCGTAAAGTCGTATTCCATCAAGGTTTTCATAAACCTATCAATACGAGAATTACTCGGTTTGTTGAACGGTGATCCAGGATACGGGTTAAACGGGATCAGGTTAATCTTCGCTGGTGTGTCTTTTAATAGCTCTGCGAGTTGGCGCGCATGCTCCATGTAGTCATTGACATGATCGAGCAAGATATATTCTACCGTCACACGGCCGCGGTTGGCATTTGAGGTTTCAATATAACGGTGTACTGCATCCAGAAAGGCCTCAATATCCCAACGATCATTAATCGGCATGATTTGGCTACGTAGCTCATCGTTCGGCGCATGCAGTGAGATCGCCAACGCCACATCGATTTTACCAATCATTTGTTCTAAGCCAGAGACCACCCCGGATGTCGACACGGTGACTCGGCGCTTAGATAAGCCATAAGCATTGTCGTCGAGCATCAAATTCAGAGAAGGGAGAAGGTTTTTCATGTTGAGCAGCGGCTCTCCCATCCCCATCATCACCACGTTAGTGATCGGACGACGACCCGTCTCTTTCTCAATGCCGATCTCTTTTGACGCACGCCAGACCTGCCCGATGATTTCCGACACACGCAAGTTGCGGTTAAAACCTTGTGCGCCGGTTGAGCAGAACTTGCAATCAAGCGCACAGCCTACCTGAGAGGAGACACACAGTGTCGCGCGGTCATCTTCGGGGATATACACGGTTTCCACGTCTTGACCGCCCACACGCATTGCCCACTTGATGGTGCCATCTTGGGAGTAATGCGCTTCACTGACTTCTGGGGCTTTAATTTCTGCCACCCGCTTGAGCTTCTCACGCAACTTCTTGTTGATATTGTTCATTTCATCGAAGTCGTCGCAACCAAAGTGATACATCCACTTCATGACTTGGTCAGCACGGAAGGCTTTTTCGCCGAGCTCATCAGCGAAGTAGGCACGCAATCCTTGCCTGTCAAAATCAAGCAGATTAACTTTCTCTGTCGTCATTGGGGGTTGCCTCGTAAGAACTAGCTAGGTGGTAAGACTCAATCATCGCCTCACGCGTGCCGACGCTTTACCTTGATCATAGCCAAGATATCACCTCGGGACGCGCTTAAGGCGCGAAATTGTACAGGCTTTAGATCACAGTTTCCACTCTCTAACCGCGGGGTTATTCAATGTGGTCGTCTGATATCGTTAGGCATAAAAAAAGAGGCTGACGCCTCTTTTTGAAGATTAAAAAGCAGGTGCTTGATTTAGCAGCGAGGATGAATTTCATCCGCGGTAAAAAAGTACGCGATTTCGCGCTCTGCAGACGCTGGGCTATCAGAACCATGCACCGAGTTGTATTGCATGCTTTCCGCATAGTCAGCACGCAATGTGCCACAGGCCGCTTCTTCTGGGTTGGTTTTACCCATCAACTCACGGTAGCGGCTGATTGCGCTCTCGCCCTCTAGTACTTGCACCATGATAGGGCCTGATGTCATGAACCCAACCAAGGATTCAAAAAAAGGCTTCCCTTGGTGCTCGGCATAAAATCCTTCTGCCTGCTCTTTGCTTAGATGGAGCATTTTCGCCGCCACGATACGCAAACCAGCACTTTCGATACGCTGATAAAGCGTGCCAATTAAATTACGCTCTACGGCATCAGGTTTAACGATAGAAAAAGTGCGTTCAATGGTCATTCGCTTGTCCTTTCACTGTCTGAATCTGGCCCGCTAGGGCTACAACGCGCTTACCCTAGCAAACTTTATCGCCAGCCCCTATCACCAATCGGGTGAAGCGTTAACTCACACAAAAATTTGTTAACACTTCACTCGACGTATCACGGGTTACTTGGCTTGTTCGAGCAATACGCGCGCCAGGGTTTTCACACCCATGCCGGTCGCCCCCACGGCCCACTTGTCGTTGGCCGCTTTACGATAGGTGCCCGAGCAATCAATGTGCATCCAGCCTTTTTGGTAGTCTTCTACAAAATAGGAAAGGAATGCTGCTGCGGTGCTCGCACCCGGCATATACGCCCCCATCGACGCATTGGCAATATCCGCAAATGAGGAAGGCAGCAGCTGGCGATGGAACTCGGCCAATGGCAACGGCCACATGCCCTCACCTTCTTTTTGTGCCGCATCAAGCGTGCGATGGGCGAGCTCATCATCAAAACTAAACAGGGCGTGGTAATCGTTACCCAGTGCCGCTTTTGCCGATCCGGTGAGCGTGGCGCAATCAATCAGCAGCTCAGGTTTTTGCTCGCTGGCATACATCAAGCCATCGGCGAGCACCAAGCGCCCTTCCGCATCCGTATTGAGTACTTCAACGGTCACGCCATTTTTGTAGGTGATGATGTCACCCAGTTTGTAAGCGCTGCTTGAGATCATGTTCTCGGCACAGCAAAGCACCAATTTAACGCGCTTATTCAACCCTTTGGCAATCGCCATAGCTAGGGCACCGGTCGCTGTTGCTGAACCGCCCATGTCCGCTTTCATGGTGGTCATAAAGTCAGAGCCTTTAATGCTGTAGCCGCCAGAATCAAAGGTGATCCCTTTCCCCACCAAACACGCATACACAGGTGCATCCGGATCGCCTGTAGGGTTATAGTCGAGTTGTAACATGGTTGGCTTGCGCGCTGAGCCACGACCGACGGTATAGATGCCGTTCCAACCTTTCTCTAATAAATCCGTGCCCGAGATGATTTTATAAGTGACCTGATCGGGTGCCATGGATTTCACAAACTCCCCCGCACGTGCCACCAGCTGATGCGGGCCGACTTCTTCTGCGGTTTGGTTGATGATATCGCGCACCCAGTCACCTACGGTTTGTCGAAGCTCGAATTCTTGCGTATCGCCCTCGTTTAACACAGTCTGCGTAAAGGTGACCTTATTTTTGGGGCCACGAAGCCCTTGGTAAAATGCCCAGACTAATTCAAGATCCCAATGCTCACCGGTCAACGTCAGTGCTGGGACGCCTTGCCCTTCAAGCTTGCGCGCCGCTTGTTGCACCTTGTCTCGCTGATTGGCATCGTTAGGTGCATGGATCACCGCTTTGTCGGTGTCAAAAGAGACCAGCGCATTATCGCCCCACTGCGATGCAGCCGGTTGATGCGACAGAATAACCTTTAATGAATCTGACATGTTGCACTCCTTGTACTGTCCCGCTGTTTTTACTGTACAGCGTGTCTGACTAAGCAAGCCCTATAAATACCTGAACCTGCCAGTAGAATGAAAAAAGCGAGCCAATTGGCCCGCTTTTAGATGTTTGTTTTATTGGCCACGGGTACTGTGCCGAGCCGGTGACGATAACACAAGTATTATCAATCACTCACGAGAGCTAGCCCTCAGTCTCGTTCATCCATCCAGCACATGATGATCGCCTCTAAGATCCGTTCATTAGAACGCTCTGGGTCATCATCAAAATCATCCAGCTCGGTGATCCACTGATGTAAATCGGTAAAACGAACCGTTGTCGGATCCACATCTGGGTAAGCGTCGCAAAGCTCGATTGCAATATCGAGTGAGTCTGTCCATTTTAAGCTCATCTTGCATCTCCGTCCGTTACAGCCTTGGATTAATGGTTTTCGGCTGCGTGATTCAAGGTATAGCGCGGGATCTCCACCACTAGATCTTCATCGGTGATTTTCGCTTGGCAGCCGAGACGAGACTCTGGCTCAAGCCCCCATGCTTTGTCGAGCATGTCATCTTCTAGCTCATCACTTTCGTCTAACGAGTCGAACCCTTCACGGATCACCACATGGCAGGTGGTACACGCACACGACTTTTCACACGCGTGTTCAATGCCAATGCCATTTTTCAACGCCACGTCGAGGACAGTTTCCCCTTCTTTCGCTTCCAATTCCGCACCTTCTGGGCATAACTCGTGGTGCGGCAGAACAATAATCTTAGGCATGATTACACCTCATCAATGGATTGGCCGGCCAACGCATTGCGAATCGATTGATCCATGCGGCGTGCCGCAAAGGTCTGGCTGGCTTTGTCTAATGCTTTGATCCCAGCTTCAATGGCAGCACCGTCATTGCCGTTGCGCAAGGCAATCAAGGCTTCTATTTCTTTCACCAAAGCTTGCTGCTCATCAGCGTTGAGCAGGTTATCCCCGTCTTGTTGCATGGCAACCAGCAAGCCTTCGATCACACGATCGGCTTCCACACGCTGCTCTGCCAAGTAGCGGGCATCTTTGTCTTCTTCCGCATGGGTAAATGACGACTTGATCATGGTCGCAATCTCATCATCACTCAAGCCATAAGAGGGCTTCACTTGGATAGACGCTTCCACTTCGGTGGATTTTTCCATCGCCGTCACGGACAACAAGCCATCAGCATCTACTTGATAAGTGACACGAACATGGGCTGCCCCTGCGGTCATCGGTGGAATGCCTTTAAGCGTAAACTGTGCCAAGGAGCGGCAATCGTCCACCATTTCACGCTCGCCTTGCACCACATGGACTTTCATGCCGGTTTGGCCATCTTTAAACGTGGTGAATTCTTGAGCTTTTGCCACAGGAATGGTGGTGTTGCGTGGGATAATTTTCTCCACCAAACCGCCCATGGTTTCGATACCAAGAGAAAGCGGGATCACATCCAACAACAACATGTCAGAATCTGGTTTGTTGCCCACCAAAATATCGGCTTGCGTCGCGGCACCAACGGCCACCACTTTGTCTGGGTCGATGCTGGTCAGTGGCTCGCGACCGAAAAACGTACCAACCTGTTCACGCACGGCGGGCACCCGAGTCGAGCCGCCCACCATCACCACTTCCAGCACCTCATCGGCACTGACACCGGCATCTTTTAATGCGCGGCGGCATGACATCATAGTTTTCTTGATAAGTGGGGCAACCAGCTGATCGAATGTTTCACGGCTCAGCTCGCCTTGCCAGCCGAGCACATCGATGGACGCGCTGTCAGCAGAAGAAAGGGCAATTTTCGCCTGCGTGGCGGCGTGCAACACGGTGCGGCGCTCGTCGCCACTGAGTGTTTCAAATCCGGCTTGCTCACAAATCCATTGCTCGAGCAGGTGATCAAAATCATCGCCGCCCAATGCGGAATCGCCACCGGTTGCCATGACCTCAAACACGCCTTGAGACAAACGCAGAATCGAGATATCAAAGGTACCGCCTCCCAAGTCATAGACGGCAATAACGCCCTCTTGTCCGGAGTCAAGACCATAGGCAATCGCTGCGGCGGTAGGCTCGTTAAGCAAACGCAGCACGTTAAGACCCGCTAATTTGGCGGCATCTTTAGTCCCTGCTCGTTGCGCATCGTCGAAGTATGCGGGGACAGTGATCACTACCCCTTCCAACGCGTCGCCTAAACTTGTTTCCGCACGTTCGCGAACGGTGCGTAAGATGTCGGACGACCCTTGCACTGGATTTATCGCGCCACGGCGGGTTTCCACTTGTGGCAAGCCATTTTCGGTTTGTGAAAACTGATAAGGAAGTTGCGGATAACGCGCTTGCACATCGTCCAATGAACGTCCCATCATGCGTTTGACAGACACCAAGGTATTGGCACTATCCGTTTGCACGTGTGGGAGGGCGTCATAGCCCACGGAAATGGCATCATCACCATAATGGACCACAGAAGGGATCAGTGGCCGATCTTGCTCGTCGTTCAAGGTGGTAGCGGTACCGCTTCGTACCGTGGCTACCAAGGTGTTGGTGGTACCCAAATCGATGCCGACCGCGTGCTTGTGCTCATGCGGCGCGGCACTTTGACCGGGCTCTGAAATTTGTAACAGTGCCATGTCTAATCCTTAAACTTTACTGCGTTGACAGGCGAAAGGGCGATCAACTCATCAGCTGATCTTCGACACGCTCCACTTCATGGCGAAGCTTTTCTGCGAACTTGAGTTTGCGCACAATCACGGCAGCCTCTTGCCACTGTGAGGCAGCCAATGCCTGTTTAACCTCTAGAATCAATGCGTCGTAGAGCGACTGGGCTTTTTCACCAAAATCAAACAGCGCCGCGTCATCTTGGCTATCGGTAATCGACTCGAGTTCCTCACGCAACGTCATTTGCTGCATCAGGAACTCAGGATCCTGCATGGTTTGCTGTTCGTCTTTTAAGTCAATGCCTTGCAACGTCAGCATATACTCAGCGCGTCGAACCGGATCTTTTAACGTCTGAAACGCGTCATTCACTTGCGATGCTTTCTGTACCGCCTGCAGACGGGTTTTCTCGTCTTGGCTGGCAACATTATCGGGATGGTACTGGCGCTGCAATTCCCGAAATGTTGAAGAAAGCGAGCTACCGTCCAGCTCAAACTGATACGGTAGCTCGAAAAGTTCAAAATGATTCATGTGCTCTCACGGATTACACGTTGAAGCTTTCGCCACAACCACATTCACTACTCACGTTAGGGTTGTTGAATTGAAAACCTTCATTCAAGCCTTCTTTGACAAAATCCAGCTCTGTCCCTTCGAGATAGAGCAAGCTCTTACCATCGACGATTACCTTGACATCATCGTACTCAAAAACCTGATCGCCTTCTTGCAGCTCATCCGCAAATTCGAGTACATAGGCCATGCCTGAACACCCTGACGTTCTCACGCCCAGGCGCAAGCCAATGCCTTTGCCACGGTTATTGAGAAACGCTCTGACGCGATCTGCTGCCGCCTGAGTCATGGTAATAGCCATATATCAACAACCCCTTCGTTTTACTGCTGGTGTTTTTTCTTGTAATCACTGACCGCTGCTTTAATGGCGTCTTCCGCCAAGATAGAACAGTGCACCTTCACCGGTGGTAGCTCTAGTTCTTCAGCGATCTCAGAGTTTTTGATCGCAGCAGCGTCGTCAATTGAGCGGCCTTTCACCCACTCGGTGACCAACGAGCTCGAGGCAATCGCCGAGCCGCAGCCGTAGGTTTTAAACTTGGCGTCTTCGATGATGCCTTCGTCATTCACCTTGATTTGTAGCTTCATGACGTCGCCACACGCAGGGGCACCAACCATGCCGTTACCAACCGATGGGTCGCCTTTCTCAAACGAGCCAACGTTACGTGGGTTTTCGTAGTGGTCAATTACTTTATCGCTGTAAGCCATAATCGTTTCCTCAATATGATTGCTCACTGTTGCCAGCTGGCGCGTTATTCGAGTTAGTGGTGCGCCCATTCAACGGTACTTAGATCGATACCGTCTTTGTACATGTCCCAAAGTGGTGACATTTCACGCAGCTTGTTGACTGCTTCACGCACTTTCTCAATCGCATAATCCACTTCCTCTTCAGTCGTAAAGCGACCAAATGAGAAGCGCAGCGAGCTATGTGCAAGCTCATCGTCGCGTCCAAGCGCTCGAAGCACATAGGAAGGTTCAAGGCTTGCTGAGGTACACGCAGACCCTGACGATACCGCCAGATCTTTCAGTGCCATCAGCAAAGACTCGCCTTCAACAAATGCAAAGCTCACGTTTAGGTTATGTGGAACACGCTGTTCCAAGTCTCCATTGACGTAGACTTCTTCTAAATCTTTCACGCCTTCATAAAAGCGGTTGCGCAATGCCAGTGCATGCTCAAAGTCTTTTTCGCGCTCTTCTTTCGCGATACGGAACGCTTCGCCCATGCCCACGATTTGGTGGGTTGGCAATGTGCCTGAACGCATACCACGCTCGTGACCACCACCATGCATTTGCGCTTCAATACGGACGCGTGGCTTACGGCGAACGTACAAGGCACCAATGCCTTTCGGGCCGTACGCTTTGTGTGCGCTGAACGAGATCAAATCGATCTTCATCTCTTTGACATCCAGTGGCACTTTCCCGACTGACTGAGCTGCGTCAACATGGAACATAATTTTGCGCTCACGGCAAAGCTCACCGATGGCAGAAATGTCTTGAATCACACCGATTTCGTTGTTCACGTGCATGATTGACACCAAAATGGTGTCGTCACGCATCGCCGCTTCGAGTTTCTTCAGATCGACCAAGCCGTTTTCTTCCGGCTCAAGATAGGTTACCTCAAAGCCTTCACGCTCCAATTGACGGCAAGGGTCAAGCACGGCTTTATGCTCTGTTTTGCAGGTAATAATGTGCTTGCCTTTCTTGGAGTAGAAATTGGCAATACCTTTGATAGCCAAGTTGTCTGACTCAGTCGCCCCAGAGGTAAACACGATCTCACGTGGGTCGGCATTGCAGTAATTGGCAATATTCTCACGCGCTGTATCAACCGCTTCTTCTGCTTGCCATCCAAAGCGGTGTGAGCGAGAGGCCGGGTTACCAAAAAACCCGTCCATGGTCAGGTACTGACTCATTTTTTCAGCAACGCGCGGATCCACCGGACACGTGGCTGAATAATCAAAATAAATGGGCAATTTCATGTTTTTCTCCAATTACACCGACATTGGTCATCAGGAGCGAACGTTCACGCCTATGGTGGCGCTATCTTGTTTGACCTTCGAGCTAAATGTATTTCTGGGCGCCAATGAGGCATCCAGTTTAGCGTCCTGACGATCTGCTACTTGCTTCACTTCATTATCATGCATCAGCTCACCGAGCGTGATGTCGTTTAAAAAGCCGCTAATTCGGGCACTTAAGTCGTGCCACAGAGTATGTGTTAAACAACGGGTGCCGCCTTGGCAATCCGCTTTACCTTGGCACTTGGTCGCATCGACAGATTCGTCAACAGCTGCGATCACCGCACCCACGGCAATATCATTTGCCGCAATGCCGAGGCGATAGCCGCCACCGGGACCACGTACACTTGTCACCAACCCCGACTTGCGGAGCCGTGAAAAAAGTTGCTCAAGATAAGACAAGGAAATGCCTTGACGCTCAGAGATATCTGCCAGTGGCACTGGGCCCTGCTCGGCATGAAGCGCCACATCGAGCATGGCGGTAACCGCATAACGGCCTTTCGAAGTCAATCTCATAACACGCTACCTGTGGTGAATAGATGCTCAGATAGTTACATACCCGAGTAATTTGGTCAAGTATTTACCTGAGTATTTTTGTCAGGTTTTCACTCTAGGTCTACGCGTGCTCGCTTGAAAGGATCAGTGAGCGCGATGATTATCGGTTTTTTGCTCGCTTGATGCCGCTTGTTTGGTCACTTTTTCGATAGAGGACAATACGCCGCGCAAGATATTTAATTCTTGGCTCTCCAGTCGCGCTCGGTTAAACAGCCGACGCAGCTTGGTCATCACCATCCCAGGGTGCTGGGTGCGAATAAATCCCGTTTTGGTCAATACGGTTTCAAGGTGCTGATAAAATCGCGCGAGCTCCTCGTTTAAAGGATAGGTTTCCTCAAAACTAGGTCCTTGGTACGCTTGGCTGTCTAACCACGCCATACGCATTTCATAGCACAGAGTTTGCACTGCCATCGCGAGGTTTAGCGAGCTGTAGTCGGGGTTTGACGGGATCGAGACGTGATAATGGCAGGTTTGCAGCTCTTCATTGGTCAAGCCAGTGCGTTCGCGGCCAAAAACAATCGCCACTGGGTGAGCACTGGCCTCTTCAACCGCCTTTTTGCCGCATTCGCGCGCATCTAACATCGGCCACTCGAGCGTCCGGCTTCTCGCACTGGTACCGACGACAAGGCCACAGTCTGCCACTGCCTCTTCTAAGGTACCGACCACCCGCGCATTGTTGGCAATATCACTGGCACCGGCTGCCAATGCAATGGCTTGACCATCCACGTCACAGTCAGGCGCTACGAGGGTCATATTGCTAAGCCCCATGACTTTCATCGCTCTGGCTGCCGAGCCAATATTACCGGAGTGGGAGGTCCCCACCAATACAACGCGGATTTGATCTAGCATGATGTTGTTTTCGTCTCTTACGCTGTGCACCCTCGGTGGGGTGAGCAGGGGTCTGTCAGATCTGCGCAGTTTATCACAGTGCAATCGATAATACTTCTCAGCTAAGTGTGTCGCGCTAGTTCACGGACATCGCGACGGTCAAAAAATACCCACTTTCCTTTTGCTCTGGCTCTGTTATACTCCGCCCCGCTTTCGTTCTTTAACATCCGTTGGGAAAACCGTATGCATCCGATGCTAAACATCGCCGTCCGTGCTGCACGGAAGGCTGGCGACTTTATCGCTAAATCTGCAGAAAACAGAGACAACATCGAAACCGCACAAAAAGGCAGTAATGACTTTGTCACTAATGTCGACAAAGCGGCAGAACAAATCATCATCGACATCATCAAAAAGTCCTACCCGGACCACACCATTGTTGGCGAAGAGTCAGGCGTGGCTGAAGGGAAAGATAGCGACTATCAATGGATCATCGACCCACTGGATGGCACCACCAACTTCGTTAACGACTTTCCGCATTTCAGCGTGTCTATCGCGGTGCGCATTAAAGGCCGCACTGAGATCGGCTGCGTTTACGATCCTATCCGTAATGAGCTGTTCACCGCACAGCGTGGTGCAGGCGCGCAACTCAACAACAAGCGTATTCGTACCGGTAGTGCCAAAGAGCTGGACGGCACCATCCTAGCAACGGGCTTCCCATTCAAAGCTAAGCAACATGCTGAAGGCTTTATGGCAGTTGTGAGCGCGTTGTTTGTCGATTGTGCTGACTTCCGTCGCACTGGTTCGGCCGCACTCGATCTTTGCTATGTCGCTGCGGGCCGTGTCGATGGCTTTTTTGAGCTTGGCCTTAAGCCTTGGGATATCGCGGCAGGCGAATTGATTGCTCGCGAAGCTGGAGCAATTTGTACCGACTTTAACGGTGGTACCGACTACATGCGTAGCGGTAACGTGGTAAGCGGCGCGCCACGTGTGGTAAAAGGCATGCTGGCCAAAGTACGTGAAAACGCGCCTGAGTCGATGAAAAAATAATACTCCCCTCAGGGAATAAAAAAGCGACGCTCGATGAGCGTCGCTTTTTTGTGTCATTCAATCACCAATTGCCTCTTTGAGGTACGCACCATGCTAAGTGCTTCACTCCGATAATAGCAACGTCGCCCCACCATCATGCGGGCAGGGCGAGCGTATTAAGGCATAGCGTCGAATTCTTGCCCTTCTTTTTCCACTTCTGGCACCAACAGGTGCTCACGCGCAATCCCCAACTTCAATGCCAGTGCAGACGCCACGTAGATTGAAGAATAGGTACCGACGGTAATACCAATCAGCAAGGCCATCGCAAAGCCGTGGATCATCGACCCACCCAAGGTGAACAGTGCAATCACCACAAACAAAGTCGTGCCCGAGGTGATAGTCGTTCGGCTGAGGGTCTGAGAGACAGACGCATTAATGATTTCATCTGACTCACCTTTACGCAGTTTGCGGAAATTCTCACGAATACGGTCGAATACCACAATGGTATCGTTCAACGAGTACCCCACCACCGTCAGCAACGCAGCGACGATGGTCAAGTCCACTTCGACTTGGAACAAGGAGAAAATACCCAAGGTAATGATCACATCGTGCGCCAGTGCCATCACCGCGCCCGCGGCCAAACGCCACTCGAAACGGAACGACACGTAGATCAGGATACAAACCAGTGCGATGATGATCGCCAACCCACCCGCTTCGGTCAGCTCGTCACCCACATTCGGGCCAACAAACTCGATGCGGCGCATTTCTACCTGATCGCCCGTGCCTGCTTTGATGGCATTAAGCACTTCATTACCCAGGTTCTCGCCTTCCATGTCATCGCGCGGACGCAGGCGCACCATCACATCAGTGGCACTGCCGAAGTTTTGAACCACGGCATCACCGAAGCCGTCAGCCGCGAGCGATTCACGAATCTGCGGTAAATCAGCGGGCTGTTCAAAGCCCACTTCAATCAAGGTACCGCCAGTAAAGTCGAGCCCCCAGTTTAACCACTTGGTGGATAGGGTCACGACAGACGCGGCAATCATGGCGATGGACAACACGAAGGCCAATTTAGACCAACGCATAAAGTTGATCGACATGTCCGGTTTAAATATTTGAAACATGCTTGGACTCCCTTAAATCGACAGCTTCTTGACGCGCTTACCGCCGTACACCAGGTTAACCAGTGCCCGCGTACCAATAATGGCTGTAAACATCGAGGTCAAAATACCGATCGACAGTGTCACCGCGAAGCCTTTGATCGCCCCTGTGCCCACTGCAAACAAGATGATGGCAGTGATCAAGGTGGTGATATTGGCATCGGCGATGGTACTAAACGCATTAGAATAACCACGGTCGATTGCGTGTTGAGGGTTGCGGCCTTCGTGGATTTCTTCGCGGATACGCTCAAAAATAAGCACGTTGGCGTCGACCGCCATCCCCACCGTCAGGACAATACCGGCAATACCAGGCAGCGTCATGGTTGCCCCAGGAATCAAAGACATAATACCGATGATCAGGACGATATTGGCGAACAAGGCACAGTTGGCAAAAAGACCAAAGCGACGATAGTAAATCAAGGTGAAGAGCATCACCGCCACTAAGCCCCATATACAGGCTTGCACCCCCATGTTGATGTTTTGCTGACCCATTGATGGGCCAATAGTGCGCTCTTCAACAATCGAGATTGGCGCAATCAAAGCACCCGCTCGCAGCAGTAGTGCCAAGTTGTGTGCTTCGGCAGCAGAGTCGATGCCTGTGATGCGGAAATTACGCCCCAAAGCAGACTGGATCGTGGCTTGGTTAATCACTTCTTCGTGTTTTTCCAAGATCACTTTGCCGTCTTCATCACGCTCGCCACTGTCTTTGTATTCTGCAAACACGGTGGCCATCAGCTCACCAATATTGCGCTTACTGAAGTCCGCCATTTTGTCACCGCCCTCACTGTCGAGAGAGATGTTAACCTGTGGTCGGCTGTATTCATCGCGTGATGAGCTGGCGTCAGTGATATGTGAGCCTGTCAAAATGACGCGCTTTTTCAGCACGGCGGGACGGCCATCACGGGTACGCATCAGCTCGCTGCCTGGCGGTACACGGCCAGCCATGGCGGCAGATAAGTCGGCGTCTTGATCCACTTCGCGGAACTCTAAAGTCGCGGTGGCACCAAGAATTTCTTTCGCGCGCGCGGTATCCTGCACGCCAGGAAGCTCAACCACAATACGGCTTGCGCCTTGGCGTTGCACCAAAGGCTCGGCCACACCAAGTTCATTCACACGGTTGCGCAGAATAGTAATGTTTTGCGCTACCGCGTAATTACGAATTTCTTTGAGTCGCTCTTCTTTGTAAACGGCAGTCAGGCGACCTTCGTCTTCATCGACAGAAAAGTTCATATCGAGGTAGTTGTTTGAGAGCAGCTCTAGCGCTTTGTTGGCATCTTCCGCATTACGCAGGTTCACCACCACACGGGTATTATCTTCTACACGCAAGCCACGATAACGGATACGTGCTTCACGTAAGTCGGTGCGGAAGCTGTCTTCTTGCTGGGTGATCAGCTTTTCTAGTGCTGCATCCATGTCCACTTCCATCAGGAAGTGCACCCCACCACGTAGGTCTAGGCCAAGCTTCATCGGCGTTGCACCTAACGTATCCAGCCACGATGGCGTTGCAGGCGCCAAGTTTAAGGCGACCACATAGTCATCACTGTCGAAGCGAGACATCAAGGCATCACGGGCACTGATTTGTGCTTCCGTGTCTTTAAAGCGGGCTAAGACGGCACCATCTTCGAGCGCAATAGATTGGTAGGAAAGGTCGTTCGATTCGAGGGTCTGTTTGATGGAGTCCAACGCAGTCATATCTACCGAGGCGCCACGCGCCCCGGAAATTTGTACTGCTGGATCTTCACCGTATAAATTGGGAAGCGCATACACGATGCCAATAACCAAGGTTACTAGCACCATGATGTACTTCCACAAAGGATAACGGTTTAGCACAGCATGCATCCTTTATGGTTGCGAGAATTAGAGAGACTGGATAGTACCTTTAGGCAGTACTGCCGTCACGAAGTCTTTTTTGATGGTCACTTCGTTATTATCGTTGAGGGCAATCACAATAAAGTCATTGTCTTCAGCGATTTGAGTGATCTTACCCACTAAACCACCCCCAGTTAGCACTTCGTCCCCTTTGCTCATAGATGCCATCAGGTTTTTGTGCTCTTTGACACGCTTAGATTGCGGACGGTAGATCATAAAGTAAAAAATCACCGCAAAGAGACCAAGCATGATAAAAAGCTGCATTCCGCCACCTTGTGGTCCGGCTTCAGCGGCTGCGTGAGCTTGTGAGATAAACATTCAATCACGTCCTCGTTCTAGTTGTTGAATTCGAAATTAATCGAGCGGCGGCACTTCCTTGCCACGACGCGCGTAGAAATCCGCTACAAAGGCATCTAATCTACCTTCGTCAATCGCGTTACGCAAACCTTCCATTACGCGCTGATAGTAGCGTAAGTTGTGGATGGTGTTGAGTCGCGCGCCTAGGATCTCATTACAGCGGTCTAAATGGTAGAGGTAAGCACGGCTATAGTGGCGGCAAGTGTAACAGTCACACTCAGGATCCAAAGGCGAGGTATCACTTTTATGTTTCGCATTACGGATCTTGATCACACCGCCAGTAATAAACAGGTGGCCGTTGCGGGCATTTCGGGTCGGCATTACACAGTCGAACATATCTACGCCACGGCGCACACCTTCCACCAAATCTTCAGGCTTACCCACGCCCATTAGATAGCGGGGCTTATCTTCTGGAAGCTGCGGGCAAGTGTGCTCCAAGATCCGGTGCATGTCTTCTTTCGGTTCCCCGACCGCGAGGCCGCCCACGGCATACCCATCAAAACCAATCTCGGTAAGGCCTTCTACAGAGACATCACGCAAGTCTTCGTACACACCACCTTGTACAATACCAAACAAGGCATTTTTGTTACCTAATTTGTCGAAGTGATTGCGGCTACGTTTTGCCCAGCGCAATGACATTTCCATCGACTTTTTGGCTTCTTCGTGTGTGGCAGGATACGGCGTACACTCATCAAAAATCATCACGATGTCTGAACCCAAGTCATATTGGATTTCCATCGATTTTTCCGCGTCCATAAAGATGCGATCACCGTTCACTGGGTTGCGAAAGTGCACCCCTTCTTCGGTGATTTTGCGGATATCGCCCAAACTGAACACTTGGAAACCGCCTGAGTCGGTCAAAATAGGGCCATGCCACTGCATAAAGTCATGCAAATCCCCGTGCAGTCGCATAATTTCCTGACCAGGGCGTAGCCACAGGTGGAAAGTGTTCCCTAACAGGATCTCCGCCCCAGTCCCTTTCACTTCTTCAGGCGTCATCCCTTTGACGGTGCCATAAGTACCCACCGGCATAAAAGCCGGCGTTTCCACGGTGCCGCGTTCAAAAATTAAGCGGCCACGGCGGGCGCGTCCGTCGGTTTTTTTCAGTTCGTATTCCACGAATCCTCCTCAGTGCCAGAGAAACAGTCTGGCGTGTGTCTTATGCTAACAGATTGACTCTGTCGCAAGCATAGCGCACACAGGCATGAGAGCCCGTGTCCTCATCATGTCGTCAGTTGTGCTGACGGGTAATAAACATGGCATCGCCATAGCTGAAAAAGCGATAGCGCTCTTCAACCGCGGCACGATAAGCGGCCATGGTGTGTTGGTAACCGGCAAAGGCACTGACCAACATAATCAATGTGGATTCCGGCAGGTGGAAATTGGTCACCAATACATCCACTAACTGCCATTCATATCCTGGATAGATAAAAATCTGGGTGTCATTAAAAAACGGGGACAGTGGCTCACCTTTTTGCTTGGCCGCCTGTGCCGCACTTTCCAGTGAACGCACCGAGGTGGTTCCCACCGCAATCACCCGCTTACCTTGTGCTCGTGTTTGATTGACCGCGTCAACCACTTCTTGAGGCACTTCAGCATACTCAGCATGCATGGTGTGCTCTTCAATGTTGTCGACCCGAACCGGTTGGAACGTTCCGGCTCCCACGTGCAAGGTGACAAAGGCAATATTGACGCCTTTTTCTTTAAGCGCTGCCATAATGGCATCGTCAAAGTGTAGGCCCGCCGTGGGCGCAGCGACTGCCCCAGGTTTCTGGTTATACACGGTTTGATAGCGTTCTTTATCGCTCTCTTCATCAGGGCGGTCGATATAGGGCGGCAACGGCATATGGCCGATGTCGTTAAGCGTATCCACCACGCCTTTATCGCTGTTTAGCTGGATTTCGAACAGAGCATCGTGGCGCGCCACCATCTGAGCCGCGACTTGTCCCTCATCGCCGAGGAATAATTCGGCGCCGGGTTTAGGGGCTTTAGAGGCACGCACATGGGCGAGGAAGCGCTGCTCATCGAGCACACGCTCCACCAGCACCTCAATTTTTCCGCCTGAGGCTTTGCGTCCATACACACGCGCCGGGATTACACGTGTGTTGTTGAACACCATCAAATCCCCTGGCTCAACCAGATCGAGGATATCCTTAAACTGACGATGTACCACGTCACCGCTGGTGCCATCGAGCGAGAGCAAGCGGCTCGCGCTGCGGTCCGGTTGCGGATAGCGCGCAATTAACTCATCGGGGAGTTCAAAGTGAAAATCGGATAATTGCATGACCTTTGCCTAGATAAAAAGCAGGCCGCTAGTATAGGTAGCCCACCGTGAAGATCAAGCAAGCTGCATGCTTGATTCAGGCATCGTTTACACAGCCGCCCTTGGACACAGCATTTGCCCGATGCGCGTAGTTATCTTGATGCATATCACGCCTAACCCAGCATAACTGCACTACAGTAAAAGTATCCCTGTGTACTGACGACAAGGAGGTGCCATGTTTATTGTTGATGATATGATGACCCGGCATCCACACACGCTTAACCCTGATCACACACTTGACGATGCACACCGTTTAATGCGCGCCGAGCGCTTCCGTCATCTACCTATTGTGGATGATGATGAGCGTTTATTAGGACTGGTCACCCAAAGAGATGTGCTGTCAGCGCAAGCCTCGTCACTGGGCAAAACCACCAATGGCGATCACCAGATCCATACTCCCCTGTCACATTTTATTGATAAACAATTATTCACGGTCGACCCTGGCGCATCCTTACGAGCGGCGGCGCTAACCATGCTCGAGCGTAAAATAGGCTGTTTGCCGGTAGTGAAGCACCAGCGTTTAGTTGGGATCATCACCGACAGTGATTTTGTCGCCATCGCGTCGACATTGCTGGAGATCCAAGAAGAAAGTGAGCCGGTTGAAGAGGGAGAATAAATAAATAAAAAAAGGGAGTGTGAGACTCCCTTTTTATCAGTTTGATAACCGGTATCGTGCGACTAGAATTGATCTTCTTCTGTCGAGCCCGTTAATGCCGTCACCGAGGATTGGCCACCTTGGATAATATTGGTCATCTGGTCAAAATACCCTGTGCCCACTTCTTGCTGGTGCGCGACAAAGGTGTAGCCACGCTCAGCGGCAGCGAACTCTGGACGCTGAACCTTTTCAACATAGTGACGCATGCCTTCACCTTGCGCATACGCGTGGGCCAAGTCGAACATGTTGTACCACATGTTATGAATACCCGCTAAGGTAATGAACTGGTACTTGTAGCCCATGTCTGACAGCGCTTGCTGGAAGCGCGCGATGGTCTCGGCATCCAGGTTTTTCTCCCAGTTGAAAGACGGTGAACAGTTATACGCCAGAAGCTGGTCTGGGTATTGGGCATGAATGGCTTCAGCAAACTGACGTGCTTCTTCCAAGTCCGGCTTCGCGGTTTCACACCAAATCAGGTCGGCATACGGTGCATACGCTAAACCACGAGAAATGGCCTGCTCAATCCCTGGACGCACGCGATAGAAACCTTCGGCTGTCCGCTCGCCAACGATAAAGTCTTTGTCGTATGGGTCGCAATCTGAGGTTAATAGATCCGCCGCATTGGCATCAGTACGCGCAATCACCAAGGTATCAGTACCCGCCACATCTGCGGCGAGACGCGCCGCCACCAGCTTTTGTACCGCCTCTTGAGTTGGCACCAACACTTTTCCGCCCATGTGGCCGCATTTTTTCACTGACGCGAGCTGGTCTTCAAAGTGAACACCGGCAGCGCCAGCTTCAATCATGTTACGCATCAGCTCATAGGCATTAAGCACGCCACCAAAGCCTGCTTCGGCATCCGCTACAATCGGCAAAAAGTAATCCGTGCCCTCTTCCGGTGAGCTCCCTTTCGACCACTGAATTTGGTCCGCTCGGCGGAACGCATTGTTAATACGCTTGACGACGGCAGGCACCGAGTCAACCGGATACAGTGATTGGTCTGGATACATGCTTGAGGCTGTATTGTTGTCAGCCGCCACTTGCCAGCCTGATAGGTAAATCGCTTCGATACCCGCTTTCGCTTGCTGTACCGCTTGACCACCGGTGAGGGCGCCCAAGCAATTGACGTAGCCTTTTTTCGCACTGCCGTTGACTAAATCCCATAGCTTGGCAGCACCGCGCTTGGCGATCGTATTCTCAGGCACAAAAGAGCCACGCATGTTAACCACTTCTTCAGCCGTATAGGGGCGCTTAACCTGTTTCCAGCGCGGGTTTTCGGCCCAATCCTTTTCCAGTTCAGCGATTTGTTGTTGGCGAGTCAAAGTCATGTTCCATTCCTCTTTGTTAGCAGGGCTTTACCAGCCCCTTACTTTCATTCCATGTTTGTTATTGTGCTTCCATGCCCATTACGGCAGGTATTCATAACCTGGCAAGGTTAAGAAGTTAACCAGTTCATCACTGATCGTAATCTCAGCCATCAAGGTTGCGGCCTGCTGGTATTGGCCTTGCGCGAAGCGCTCTGCGCCCAGCTCTTTTTCCAGCACCGTCATTTCCTCGCCGAGGTATTGTGTGAATAGTTCTTTGGTCACCACTTTGCCATTGCTAAGCGGTTTTTGATGTTTAATCCATTGCCAAATTGACGCACGTGAGATTTCAGCCGTGGCCGCATCTTCCATCAGGCCATAGATAGGTACACAGCCGTTACCCGAAATCCACGCTTCAATGTACTGCACCGCGACACGAATATTATGTCGCATACCGGCCTCAGTGCGTTCACCCTCGCAAGGCGCTAGCAAGTCAGCCGCGGTGATCTCAGCATCTTGCTCGCGGGTGACCGCTAGCTGGTTTGGCTTATCGCCAAGGGCGCGGTCGAAAATCGCTTTAGCCGTGTCAGCCAGGCCTGGGTGCGCAATCCAGGTGCCATCATGGCCGTTGTTAGCTTCTAAGGTTTTATCCTTTTCAATTTTCTCCAGTACCTGCTGGTTTTCAGCTGGGTCTTTGTTGGGAATAAAGGCCGCCATGCCACCCATCGCCAACGCGCCACGCTTATGACACGTTTTGACCAGAAGGCGTGAGTAGGCGTTAAGGAAAGGCTTATCCATGGTCACCACTTGGCGGTCTGGCAATACACGATCGGGGTGATTGCGCAGCGTTTTGATATAACTGAAAATATAGTCCCAGCGGCCGCAGTTAAGGGCGACGATATGGTCGCGGAGGTGATACAGGATCTCATCCATCTCGAACACCGCGGGCAAGGTTTCAATCAGCACCGTCGCTTTGATGGTGCCTCGGCTCAAGCCAAATTCGTCCTCGGCAAATGAGAATACCTCGCTCCACCATGCCGCTTCTTGATAAGCCTGTAGCTTAGGAAGATAGAAATAAGGCCCCGACCCGGTTTCAAGCAAGCGCCGATAGTTATGGAAAAAATACAGCGCGAAGTCGAACAGCGCCCCTGGAATCGGCTTACCTTGCCACACCACGTGTTTTTCGGTCAGGTGTAGGCCGCGTACACGGCAGATAAGACGTGCTGGATTATCATTCAATTGATAGCGCTTGCCTGTTTCTGGGTGCTGATAACTGATAGTGCCATTGACGGCATCGCGCAAATTACGCTGGCCTTCAACCACTTGTGGCCATGCCGGCGCAAAGGAGTCTTCAAAGTCCGCCATGAAAACTTTGACGTTGGCGTTAAGTGCATTGATCACCATCTTCCGGTCGACTGGTCCGGTGATTTCTAACCGTCGATCTTGTAAATCCTCAGGAATGCCGCGGATAGTCCAGTCACTTTGGCGAATCGACTGGGTTTCCGGTAGAAAATCGGGCAGCTCCCCCGCATCGATACGTTGTTGACGCACTTCACGCGCTGCTAGCAGTGCGGGTACGCGCTCAGCAAAGCGCTCAGCGAGACTGGCAACAAAGCACAATGCATCCTCAGTTAGGATTTCTGCCTGCTCTGCGGTGACGCTCTCATTAATCACCAACGACTCGCGTAAGGTTGAGCACGCTTCTGTCATATTGCCTCCCTGGCTTATCATTTGTAATCCAATAACAACACTTTTTTCGCTGCACGTTCTTGGGCTTGTGTGCCGCGCTGTGCCTTAACGTTGGCCTACATTCGCGTAAAAATCAACCACAGAAAAATTACAATCGCATAACACAAACAAAATAAAATATTTAAAAACAAGCACATAGAACAATTAGAGCATAAGCTCGAATATTCTTTTTTTTCTCAATTGTCAGAATGATATAACACTGCTACTAGGATCATGTTTTTGTCATCATTTTGTAACCGGTTACGTAATTAAATTACAAATCACGTTCAACTCAAACGTCAGAAAAAACAACAAATCCCATTATTATCAATATCTTAAAAACAATAAAAAAARCAGCATCCAAAAATGCTGCTTTTTTTCGTGATAATAATCCAACGGCTCTTACCTGCCATCCGCCGCTGTCAAACAGAGTATTACACTAAGTTATCTGCCATTTTGCAGTTAAAGTAACTAATTTTTACGTGCTCACTCCGTTGCTATTGGGGAAAGTAGCCCTGCCACTAGGTCAGCAAGCTTATTAAAGGTGTTAACCCGGCTTGATGAAGGCCGCCAAACCACTCCAATATCTCGGTAGGCCGCTTCGCCTGGGGGTGTTTCTAAATGCACGTCAAGATTATCAATCAGGCCATGATCAATCGCCATTTGCGGTATAAAGGTCACACCATTGCCGTTGGCGACCATTTGCACCAAGGTGTGCAAGCTGGTCGCCATGAAAGGATTAATCTTCTGCGAGGCTGTCATTTGGCAGGCAGATACCGCATGGTCGGTGAGGCAGTGTTCTCGCTCAAGCAAGAAAACAGACTCATCGGGCAGCGCGTCATAATCGATGGGTAACTCAAGCTGCGCAGCTTGCTTTTGACTCATTACCATTTTAAATGGATCCCGGCCAACTACGCGGCGAGTCATGGTGCCAATATCCATTGGCAGCGCGAGGATAAGGATATCCATCTCACCGTGTTTTAGCGCGGTCAGTAAGTTCGCCGTGGTGTCCTCGCGCAATAGCAAATCTAGATTGGGATAATGTTGATTGACCTGCTGAACCACATCACACAATAAGAAAGGTGCGATAGTAGGAATACACCCTAACCGCACTTTACCGTGCATAGGATCTGATTTAACTTGGGTTAGCTCCATCAGATCCTGGCTGCGAGCCAAGATTTCTCGGCTGCGACGCACGACCTCTTCACCCATGCTTGTGAGTACCAGGGTTTTGTTATCACGCTCAATCAACTGAGCGCCAATCAACTCCTCCAGGTTTTGGATCCCAGCACTCAAGGTGGACTGACTCACAAAGCACAGTTTCGCGGCTTCGCCAAAATGGCGGGTTTCAGACAGGGTAACCAGATAGTGTAGCTGCTTTAAAGACGGATATTTGTTCATATAGTCATATTTTAAACAATCGTATTTTTCGATTATTACAATCTATTAATTCCACTTTTTTCAATCTAACAAGTTAGCTATAATTTGTCTCGCTTATATAGGAACCTGATTATCAGGAAAACATTTAAACTAGGAGCTGAGATATGGTACTCGTAGGTCGTCAAGCACCAGATTTTACTGCCGCTGCCGTACTAGGTAATGGCGAAATCGTTGATAACTTCAACCTGAAAGAGTTCACCAAAGGCAAAAAAGCTGTTGTCTTTTTCTACCCACTCGACTTCACTTTCGTGTGCCCATCAGAGCTGATCGCATTCGATAAGCGCCTGAGCGACTTCCAAGCTAAAGGCGTTGAGGTTATCGGTGTGTCTATCGACTCTCAGTTCTCACACAACGCATGGCGTAAGACTGCTATCGCAGACGGCGGTATCGGCGCAGTGAAATACCCACTGGTTGCTGACGTTAAGCACGAAATCTGCAAAGCATACGACGTTGAGCATCCAGAAGCGGGTGTTGCGTTCCGTGGTTCTTTCCTTATCGACGAGGAAGGCGTTGTTCGTCACCAAGTTGTTAACGACCTACCACTAGGCCGTAACATCGACGAAATGCTACGCATGGTTGACGCACTAAACTTCCACGAGAAGAACGGTGAAGTATGCCCTGCACAGTGGGAAGAAGGTAAAGCCGGCATGGCAGAATCTCCTGAAGGTGTTGCCGCCTACCTTTCTGAGCACACTGACGACCTGTAATTAGGTCAGGTGCCCAGCACTGGACAATGTGAGACAATAATGAGGCCCGGCTAAACCGGGCCCTTTTTGTATCTGTCCGCCTCGCCTTACACGACGCTTGCTCCCTTCAAGCTATTTCCATCTAACACTAGGTAATTTCCCCTCACCCTGTCACAATATCCGTGGCTATGCTGACACGGTACGTTTCGTTAAAGGGGTGATATGTCGGTCTTCGTTGAAGTGTGTATTGATAGTATTCGCTCATTATCGCTGGCCGAGCACGCTGGCGCAGATCGGATCGAGTTGTGCAGTGCGCTGCGCCTCGGTGGCTTAACGCCGAGTGATGGCTATATGCAACAAGCCGCTCAAAAAGCACGCATCCCCATTTATGCGATTATCCGGCCGCGAGAAGGCGATTTCGTCTATTCCAGTGACGAAATTGAAGTGATGCTGCAGGATATTGCCAACGCCCGCCAAGCCGGGTGTGCAGGCGTGGTGATCGGCGCACTCACGCCAAATGGTCAACTCGACGTGCCGGCTATTGATGCCATGCTTGCCCAAGCACACGGAATGGGCGTGACGTTTCACCGCGCATTTGATCACTGCCAAGACCCTCACGCGGCGCTTGAAGCAATCCTTGCCCGCCCAGCGATTGAACGCATTCTCACCTCCGGACAAGCAACGAATGCGTTACAAGGAAAAGAGGCACTCAAACAATGGGTGGACGCCACACGCCATTCATCGCTAACTATTATGCCAGGCGCGGGCGTGTCACCCGATAACGCACAAGAGCTGCTCGCTTACACCGGTGCACGTGAAATTCATTTGTCTGCCCGCTCCGAGCAAGTCAGCGCCATGCCATCAAATTCATACGCATCAATGGGCGATGGGGACGACGCCCGTTACCCGATCACCGACTCAGAACGCGTTCGTCTCGTCAAAGCTATTGCTAATCGGTTTTAAACCTTGATGCAATGCCATGACCAAACAACATGGCAATGTGACCCACTCTAGTCTTTTGAGGTGATATCCACTTTCGCTGCTTGAATCCGTTGCATCCGAAAAGTGAGTTTTCTACCGTGATCCCATCGCTGTGGTAAAAGGAGAGCGGCCTTGTCGGATAAAAAGTCACAAAAAATTAGCAAAAAACACTACGAGAAAAAGCTAACCGAATTACAGACTGAGTTGGTCAAGCTTCAAGAATGGGTCAAGCAAGAGCAATTGAAAGTGGTGGTCATTTTTGAAGGGCGCGATGCCGCTGGTAAAGGTGGCGTGATTAAACGGATCACCGAAAAGCTCAATCCGCGTGTTTGTCGCGTGGTCGCGCTAGATAAACCCACAGAGCGTGAACGCACGCAGTGGTATTTTCAGCGTTATATTGAGCACCTGCCCGCCGGTGGTGAAATTGTCTTGTTTGACCGTAGTTGGTATAACCGCGCCGGCGTCGAGCGAGTGATGGGCTTTTGCAGCGATGAAGAATATGAAGAGTTCCTTCGTACTTGCCCTGAGCTCGAGCGCATGTTGATCCGTTCAGGGATCATCTTAATTAAATACTGGTTCTCGGTATCAGACGAAGAGCAAGAAAAGCGCTTCGCAGAGCGGATTAACACCCCCATAAAACGTTGGAAATTCAGCCCAATGGATCTCGAGTCTCGTAGTCGTTGGGTGCAATACAGTGAAGCCAAAGACCGCATGTTTGCTTATACCGATACCAAAGACAGCCCTTGGTGGGTGGTAGAGGCCGATAACAAAAAACACGCTCGGCTCAATTGTATCGCCCACTTACTCTCACAAATTCCCTACCAAGAAATTGACTACCCCGCAGTCACCCTCCCAGAAATCAATAAGGAAGGTTACGTGCGTATGCCTTTGCATGACCAGAGCTTTGTCCCAGACGCCGTCAGTGACTGGTTAAGCGACGAGTAGCGATTACTTGAGGAGCTTTTCCAGCTCCTCTTTTTGAATGTGGCGAACGTCTTTGCCTTTGACAAAATAGATGATGTATTCACAGATGTTCTGACAGCGATCGCCCACTCGCTCAATGGCTCGAGCCGACCACATCACTTTCAGCACGTTGGGAATCGAGCGTGGATCCTCCATCATGTAAGTCATCAACTGACGCAAAATCCCCTCGTATTCACGATCCAACGAGTCATCTTTGCGATAGACTTTCATCGCCGCATCAATGTCCATACGCGCAAAGGCGTCTAACACATCATGCAGCATTTTAGCGGCGCGCTGACCCAAGGCTTCGAGTGATACCAAAAACGGCTGCTGAGAGTAGCTTGAGTTATCCAGTGCCATTTTAGCGATGCTGTCGGCAACATCGCCAATGCGCTCGAGATCAGTGATGGTTTTAATGATAGCCATCACCAGTCGCAGATCGCTCGCGGTGGGCTGGCGTTTAGCGATGATACGTGTACATGCCTCGTCGATCGCCACTTCCATGCCGTTCACTTTATGGTCTTCACGAATGACATGGCGCGCAAGATCCACATCTTGATTATGCATGGCCCGTAGCGCATCGGTTAGCTGACGCTCAACCAAGCCGCCCATTGCTAGCACGTGGGTGCGAATGGCTTCAAGCTCTGCGTTAAACTGACCAGAAATATGACGGCTAATATTGTGGTTATCCAAGGCCTGCTCCTTATCCGTAGCGACCGGTTATGTAATCTTCGGTTTGTTTGTTTTGTGGGGTGGTAAACAGAGTATCGGTATCCGCGTATTCCACCAAACGCCCCATATTAATAAACGCCGTTTGATCTGAGACCCGCGCCGCTTGTTGCATATTATGGGTGACAATCACCACCGTATACTGATTTTTTAAGTCATTAATCAGTTCTTCAATGGTTAACGTGGATATTGGATCCAGTGCCGACGATGGCTCATCAAGCAATAGCACCTCAGGCTCAATGGCGATCGCCCGTGCAATCACTAACCGTTGCTGCTGCCCACTTGATAACCCAAATGCATTGTCATTTAACCGATTCTTCACCTCGTCCCACAACGCTGCGCCACGTAGGGAGCGTTCTACCGCATCATCCAGTGTTCTGGGGTCATTAATCCCCTGCAAGCGTAATCCAAAGATCACGTTTTCATACACAGACTTGGGGAAAGGGTTTGGACGTTGAAACACCATCCCCACTTGGCGACGTAATGCTGGCACATCGACGTCTCGGTGATAGATATTTTGCCCGTGTAGGGTGATCCCGCCTCGAACACGGCAACCATCTACCAAATCATTCATCCGGTTAATACAGCGCAGTAGCGTTGATTTACCACATCCAGACGGTCCGATAAATGCGGTGACTTTCCCTTTCGGGATCCGCATACTGATATCAAACAGCGCTTGGGTCGACCCGTAGTAAAGGTTGAGATCCCGAATAGCTAACGCGGTTTGCTCGTCAGGCAAATTCCCCAAATCTAAGCTAGGCGTCAAACCTATGGGTGGCGTTATCGAATACATCGAGCGGGATCCTTATCGTTACAGTTCCAATGCGCGGTATTTTTCACGCAAATAGTGGCGAATACCGATCGCGGACAAGTTGAGCGCCACGATCACAGACACAAGCAAAAACGACGTCGCATAAACCAAAGGGCGCGCCGTTTCGATGTGCGCACTTTGAAAGCCCACATCATAAATATGGTAGCCCAGGTGCATGAACTTCCGCTCTAAATGTAAAAACGGGAAGTTACCATCCACTGGTAAAGAGGGGGCGACCTTAACCACTCCCACCAACATTAAGGGCGCCACTTCTCCGGCTGCGCGCGCAACCGCTAAAATCAACCCGGTCATCATCGCAGGACTGGCCATCGGCAGGACCACGCGCCAGAGCATTTCTGATTGTGTCGCCCCAAGGGCAAACGCACCATGACGGACACTGGTGGGGATCCGGGCCAGCCCCTCTTCGGTTGATACAATCACCACAGGTAAGGTAAGGATCGCTAATGTCAGTGCCGACCAGAGAATACCTGGTGTCCCAAACACCGGTGCCGGCTGTGCCGCTTGATAAAACACATCGTCAATGGTGCCACCGATAAAATAGACAAAAAAGCCCAACCCGAACACACCGTACACAATGGACGGTACCCCAGCGAGGTTAACCACGGCAATGCGAATAATACGCGTGAATGCCGTTTTCGGCGCGTATTCGTGAAGATATACCGCGGCAAGCACCCCTAACGGGGTGACAATCACTGACATCAATAGTACCAAGAAAACGGTACCAAAAATCGCCGGAAAGACGCCCCCCGCCGCATTACTGTCTCGCGGAGATTCGGACAAGAAAGCCGCCACCTGGTAGCCCCAAAATTTAAGCTTATCAACGGCACTCATGGCGTTGGGGTACCAAACATTAATCACATTTTGCAGCGGCAACGCCACAGCGTCACCGTGGCTATCTTCAACAATAAGCGCGCCCGTTTGTTGTTTTTCTCGCAGCTGTTTGAGCTTTTTCTCTAACTGCTGGTATTGCGATAGCAGCTGCGAACGACGCTTATCAATTCGTTTTTTTTCTGCCGTGTTTAGCTGACTACCTAATGAGAGGGACTTTTCCTCCAGCCGCAACTGCTCCAGCTGATAGTTAACGCTCGCTAGGTGTACTTGCTCGATGTCATTGATCACCGCGCGACGCGCCGCTAAATCTTCCAGGCGTTGATAAAGTTCAGACAGCACTAATGCATGTCGGTGGCCGCCAGCGTCAACGTATGCTTGAGGCCTGCCGTAGAACATGCCATTTTCATTTCGCTCGATCATCGCCATTTCAACGGGTGTGTGCTGGCTTTTTATCTGAAACGCCAGCAATTGACGAAAATCGATCCCTTCTTGCTCACGGTTACCGGTTTTTACCACCAAACGTTGGTAGCTGGGCTGGCGATAGGTTGGCAATGCAACACCTGCATCTTCAAGCTGCGTCGCATCAATCTGATCGGTTCGGTATATTTGCCCGACCACGGTTTCTACGCCCTGCTCACTCTTCACTTCAAAGCTGGTGACCGGTGTGGGCCAGAAATAGCCTAAGCCTCGATACCCGAGCAATAACAGCACCCCAAGAATTGCAATCAAACTGACGCTGACCATTCCGGCCGTCATCCAAACCCAAGGAGTGCCAGATTTTATCCATGGACGCATGCGCATTCTCATCTCGGTTAAAGGTTGCTGTATTTGTCGCGCAAACGCTGACGGATCAGCTCTGCCAATGTGTTAAAGACAAACGTGAAGACAAAAAGAATAAAGGCGGTTAAAAACAGCACCCGATAATGGGAACTCCCCACTTCAGACTCCGGCATTTCCACCGCAATATTGGCCGATAAGGTACGTAGCCCTTCGAGCAAGTTCCAATCCATGATAGGCGTGTTGCCGGTTGCCATCAGTACGATCATCGTTTCACCGACCGCGCGCCCAAGGCCCATCATCACAGCAGAAAAAATCCCCGGGCTTGCAGTAAGCAACACCACCCGAGTCAAGGTTTGCCAGTGTGTCGCCCCTAAGGCCAAGGCGCCGTTTTTAAGGTGAGGGGGCACAGAAAAAATCGCATCTTCGGCAATAGAGAAAATGGTTGGTACCACCGCAAATCCCATCGCAATACCCACCACCAGCGCATTGCGCTGATCGTAGCCAATACCCAGCTCATGCGTGATAAACTGGCGTGCATCGCCCCCTAACCACACCTGTTCAAGCCATGGCCCAAGATAAGTGGCTATTACGCCTACAATCAATAAGGCCGGAATGATGACCACAATTTGTGCGTTATCAGGCAAGCGGCGTCGCACATACCTGGGGATCATGCGCCACACCCCGCTTAGCCCAAGCAAAATAATAGGGACAAGCAAAAGCAGCAAAAAGACGCTAGCAATGTGCGACTCAACCCAGGGGGCCAACCACAGCCCAGCCAAAAAGCCGATAATGACGGTTGGTAACGCTTCAATCGTTTCCACCGTCGGCTTCACCCAACGCCGGAGCGCGGATGACATAAAGTAAGCGGTGTATATAGCTGCGCCAATCGCCATCGGCACTGCAAAAATTAATGAAACCAAGGCGACCTTTAAGGTACCGAAAATCACGGGCACCACACTGAGCTTGGCTTCAAAGCTGTCATCCGCAGAGGTCGATTGCCACACATACTGCGGAGACGGATACCCTTCATACCACACTTTCTGCCATAGTGAGTGAATGCTCACTTCTGGATGAGGGTTGTCGACGGTTAACCATTGCCATTGATTGTCGAGCACAGCAATCAGACCATTTGCACGAGGCGTAAACGCCAAAGCGTCAGGTAACGCGGTAAACTGAGCATCGAAATGACGCTGTTTCTCACTGGTGGCATGCACTAGGCTAAGTCGTCCCGTTTCATCTACCGTCGCCAGACTTTTACGGTGACGCTCAGGTGCAAGACGTGCCACACCCTCCCCTAGTGAAAACGCGCGCACCTCAGTTAACGATGGCTCGCCATTTTTCACCACATCGAACCATTGTGTGACAGTGCCACTTTGGTGCTGAAGCAGCAAAGAGCGCCCCCCAGCTAGCATCGACATTTTTGTGACTGGACTGGCGATGACATTGTCGAGATTGACCGTCTCGCGCAACGCTAAATCGTTCCCGTTTATGCGCCAAATCGCTAAACGATTTTGTTGATGCACAAACAAGCGCTGCCCGTCTCCTGATAACGCGATATGGTCAACGGCTTGCGAAAGGGGCACCATGCTTTTTTGCGTACCACGATAAACCACCAAACGGTTATCCTGAGTAACGGCAGCCAGCACTGGCGGGATGGTTTGACCGTGTAAACTATCCGGCACCGCAACAGTAAGCTGGCTAAGCGGCTGCGCTTTGGCATCCACTACCAACTCGCGACCAAAGGCTGACATCGTAGATAACTGAGGGACCACTGAAGCGTCAGATTGGTATTGTGTACGAAAGCGTAATTGCCAAACCGCTACGCGCCCAGGCGTCTTTTCCACCGCCAAAAATGGCGTGGATGCTTCGACGCGGCTTATCGCTGGTTTATCCATGCTGGATAACGGTTGCTGTAAAACCGTTTGCGCACGTTGCACCGTGCTGGTTGTGGGAGTCTCAAACTGTTGCGGGCGCTTGGCAACCGTTAACACACCTCGATCATCCAAGCCATATACCAGCTGATTACGCGTATCGGCCCCAATGTATTGAGGTACACCGGTAGTATCTAGGGTAAAACGCTCACTCAAGCTCACACTCGCTTGATGAAAAAGCGGGACCACCACCGTGAGTAAGTAGAAGAAAAGAAGCAGCAGGGTCACTAATACCATCACGCCACCAAGACGTACCGTTTGGCGAGTGAGTTTATCTCTAAAACGCCGTGCCGGTCGGGTGTCTGTTAATGATGGTGAAGAGTGGGTCATTCGTGCCTCTTTTTATTGAGCAAGCCCTGTATTGTATGTCATTACAATGACAATTTTGTGACAACGAGGCGCTCGACGCCGCCTTTCACAAACACAGCATCGCATCATTACCGTCCAGTGTATCGTGAGTAGTCATCAACGCCTAGTCACGCTATCGCCACGCAATAAATATGCAACAAACGGGCTTTAGGCTTGCTCAAGTTGATATTGGGCACACTTTCGTGAGTTTAGCCTCCAGCAGCATAGACAACACCTTGACTGGCCTCAATAATTGTCTAAAGAATCGCCGTAAGGATCACGCATGAAGCACTTTGTTATCACATTAGTGGGCCCAGATCGCGCTGGCCTGGTTGATCAAATATCACACACAATCTTCAACCATCACGGCAGCTGGCAAGCCAGCCGACTCAGTCAGCTAGCCGGGCAGTTTGCCGGCATCATTCACATTTCAGTGTCAGACACGTACGCTGATGCGCTGATCCATGCGTTACGCGAGCTCGATGGCTTACAGTTGCTCATCACCGATGCGACACCTGCTTCGCCCTCTCCTATCACCCATACCTTGTCGGTAACGGGCAATGATAGGCGCGGCATTGTGCAAGCGCTCAGCCAGCTGCTCGCCGCTCATGGCGTCACCATAAACAAACTCAACACGCAAACACAAAGCGCCGCCAATACGGGCGGGCAAATTTTCACCGCAGATTTTTATTTAACGGTCCCACCGACGGCGGACATTAACGTATTGCATGAAGCCCTTGAAACACTGTCAGACGACTTGATTGTCGATTTTGACAGCAATTTTATTCAGTAGAACAGGATTTTCTTACGCGTTATGACTTTAGACTCTTATCATGTCGACAAAGAACTTAGCTGGCTTTCTTTTAATGAACGTGTTCTGCAAGAGGCCGCGGACAAAAGTGTGCCTATTATTGAACGAGTTCGGTTTTTAGGCATTTTTTCATCCAATCTTGACGAGTTTTATCAAGTACGGTTTGCCGACGTGAAACGGCGTATCATTATCGATGAAGAACGTGGAGTGGAAAGTCATGCCAAAGAGCTATTGAGCAAGATTCAAGCGAAAGTCGTCAAACTGAATCAAGATTTTGATCATCTTTACAATGATATCTTGCTGGAAATGGCACGCCGCCACATTTTTTTAGTTAACGAACGTCAACTCTCTGATCATCAAGCGCAGTGGCTAAAACGTTATTTTCGCAGCAATATTTTGCCTTACATCACGCCAATTATGCTTAACAAGGACGTCGATGTTTTAAGCTTTTTGAAAGATGCCTACTCTTACCTCGCCGTACAGCTCAAAAAAGAAGGGGAAGAGCCCAAGTATGCGTTGATAGAGATCCCAACTGATGAATTAGAACGCTTCGTTAAAGTTCCTGAGCCAAAAGGAAAACGGCAGCGTAAAACCATCATTTTACTCGATAACATCATCCGTTTGTGCCTAGATCAGATTTTTAGTGGTTTTTTCGACTACGATACTGTCGAAGCCTACGCGATGAAAATGACCCGCGATGCAGAATACGATCTGACCAATGAAGTGGAGCACAGCCTGCTTGAGAACATGTCAGAAAGCTTGGATCAGCGTTTAACCGCCCTGCCCGTTCGGTTTGTTTATCAACGCGATATGCCACCGGAAATGGTGAGCAAATTGATTCAGGTGTTAAAAATCTCCGATTATGACAGTGTTTTACCCGGCGCGCGTTATCACAATTTCCGTGATTTTATCGGCTTTCCGAATGTGGGGCGCAAGTACTTAGAAAACCCGCCTTTGCCGCCGTTTGAATCAGCGGACTTTCAACTACAAAACAACGCGTTTGAGGCCATTCGCGAACGGGACATCTTGCTTTATTACCCCTACCACACCTTCCGCCATATGACCGAGCTGGTGCGTCAGGCCTCCTTTGACCCAAAGGTGCGCAGTATTCGAATTAATGTGTACCGGGTGGCGAAAAACTCCCGCATCATTAACTCAATGATTGATGCCGCCAACAATGGCAAGCGTGTCACCGTGGTCGTTGAGCTCCAGGCGCGCTTTGACGAAGAAGCCAACATCGAGTGGTCGCGCGTGCTCACCGATGCAGGCGTAAAAGTGGTATTCGGGACGCCTGGGCTCAAAATCCACTCAAAGCTGTGTTTGATCTCTCGCCGTGAAGACGGCGTGCTACGCGATTACGGTCACATTGGCACAGGTAACTTTCATGAAAAGACAGCGCGTATTTACACCGATTTTGCCTTATTTACCGCCGATCAACAGCTGACATCAGAAATACGTAAAGTCTTTGATTTTATTGAAAACCCTTATCGACCGGTTAAGTTTAATCACTTGATCGTTTCGCCACGCAATTCGCGGCGGCGTATGTACAAATTGATTGAACGTGAAATTGAACATGCACAAGCCAAACGCAAAGCTGGTATCACGTTAAAGGTCAATAACTTAGTCGATAAAGGCTTGGTGAATTTGCTTTATAAAGCCAGCAACGAGGGGGTAAAGATCCGCATTATCGTGCGCGGCATGTGCTCGCTGGTACCCGGGGTCAAAGGGGTCAGTCAAAATATCAAAGCGATCAGTATCGTCGACCGCTTCTTAGAACATCCCCGCGTGTTTGCCTTTGAAAACGGCGGTGAACGTGATATGTATATTTCGTCTGCCGATTGGATGACTCGCAACATCGATAACCGAATTGAAGTTGGGGCACCGATACGCGATCCCAGACTGAAAGATCGCATCATGGAGATCTTAGAAATTCAATTTTCCGATCGCGCGAAAGCCCGCGTCATCGACAAATCCATGTCTAACGCCTACGTAAAACGCGGTAACAAAAAGAAAATCCGTTCGCAAACCGAGATCTATGATTACCTCAAACACGTAGAGCGCCAAGAACTCAAAAACGCGGAAAAGTTGCAACATGACACACCCCCAGTCAAAGGATAAGCCGCGCGAAATCGCAGCAGTTGACCTCGGCTCTAACAGTTTTCACATGGTCGTCGCCCGCGTGGTTGGCGAAGGCTTACAGATAGTGAGTCGCCATAAACAACGTGTGCGACTGGCTGCAGGGTTGGATGACCAACATCGCCTCAGTGATGAGGCGATCAGCCGTGGTGTCGAGTGCTTAGCCATGTTCGCTGAACGTTTACATGGCCTCGATATGGACAATGTCCGTATCGCCGCCACCCACACCTTGCGCCAGGCCCGCAATGTCGACATCTTCATCAAACGGGCAAGACAGGTTTTACCCTACCCGATTGAAATCATTTCTGGGGAGGAAGAGGCGCGTCTTATTTATATGGGCGTCTCCCACACGCAGCAAAACGTTGGCCGGAAGTTAGTGATTGATATTGGGGGCGGCAGTACAGAATTAGTGATCGGGGATAACTTTGAACCCGCACTGGTTAACAGTAAACGGGTTGGCTGTGTGAGTTATAACGAGCGCTTTTTCCCCAAAGGCAACATCACGCCTAAGCAATTTGCCGCCGCACAATTGGCCACCCAACAAAAGCTAGAAAGCTTAGCCTCTCAATACCGTCAGGCTGGCTGGCAAGTGGCGCTCGGTGCGTCAGGCACCATCAAAGCAATTCGTGAAGTGATTATCGGCCTCGGCGATGAAGACGGCATTATCACCCGTAAACGGCTAGATAACCTGATTGAAAAACTGCTGAAGTTTAAAACCAGTGACAGTATCGATTTACCTGGCTTGTCGGTCGACAGACAACCGGTTTTCGTCGCAGGCGTGGCGATTCTTTCTGGGATCTTTGATGCGCTTACCATCGAATCGATGCGCTTCTCTGATGGAGCATTACGTGAAGGGTTGCTCTATGAAATGGAAGACCGCTTTCAGCGTACCGATATCCGTGGTCGCACGACCGATGATATGGCAGCACGCTACAACATCGACCTGAGTCACGCCCGTCGCGTGCAGCACACCGCTGCGTATTTTTATGCCCAAGCCGAACCGGATAAGGGCAGCAAAAAGGCTGAGCTCGCAGGGCTTTTGAATTGGGCTGCGCTGCTGCACGAAGTGGGTTTAAGCATTGGTTATCCTGGCTACCACAAGCATTCTGCGTATATTCTGCGCCACACCAATTTGCCTGGGTTTAACCAAGAGCAGCAAACCGTGCTTGCCACCCTCGCGCGCTTCCATCGTAAGGCGCTAAAGCTCAATGAGATGCCTAAGTTTACCTTGTTTAAACCTAAACTTATCGAGACTCTGATTTGCGCGCTACGCTTAGCTTGTGTGTTGCACTCACAGCGCAATGATGAGGCCTTGCCAGAGATTGTTCTCAATATCGACAAGAAAGGGGCATGGCAACTCACCTTCCCTTCCGGTTGGCTGCAAGAGAACCGCTTGCTCGCGGCTGACTTGGAAGCAGAGCAGGCATACTGGCAGTCAGTAAACTGGGGGCTGACCTTTAGCGATTGAGAGCACGGCAAGCGTTCGGTGGAGGCTGTCGCCTCCACAATGCTGAGTCCCTAAAAGTCTAATACCCTAACGCGAGTCTTTTAGCGATCCATCCAGCCCTAATGCCTGTCTTTGCGCGCGCACCGCTTGAGCCGGCAAGGGAATATAGCCTTGCTGACTCACCGCCTTCTGCCCTTGCGCCGACAAAATATAACGCATAAATGCCGATTCAAGTGGCGCCAGCGGCTGATTTGGCGCTCTATTGATGTACAAGTATAAATAACGGGTAAGGGGGTACTCACCCGTTCGAATCGCTGAAGGAGTGGGCTTTATCGCCTCTTTTCCTTGGTGTGAAAGCGCCAGCATGCGCGCCCCTGACGCTTGATGGCCGATCCCTGCATACCCGATAGCATTCAGCGAAGAGGCCACCGACTGAACAACAGACGCCGAACCGGGCTGCTCATTCACATCGGCTCGAAAATCCCCTCGGCACAACGCGGCTTGCTTAAAATAACCATAGGTGCCGGATACCGAATTACGGCCGAATAATTGTAAATCTCGCTGGGCCCAACGGCCTGATAAGCCCAATTGCCCCCACGTGGTGACTGGCTTGCTCGCACCACACCAAAGCGTGCGAGAAAATACCGCATCCAGCTGTTGAAAGCTGATGGTGCGTAGAGGGTTATCTTGGTGGACATAGACGGCCATCGCATCCACCGCAACGGGCACCGCGGTGGGTGGGTAACCGAAACGTGCTTGGAAGGCATTCTCTTCACTGACCCGCATCGGACGACTCATGGGGCCAAGTTGTGCTGTCCCTTCCACCAGCGCGGGGGCGGCGGAGGCAGAGCCTGGCGTTTGTAGCTGTATATTCACCCCTGGATGTAGTCGTTTGAACCCGTCAGTCCAAGCGGCCATCATATTGGCTAGGGTGTCTGAGCCCACAGAGCTCAAGTTACCAGATATACCACTGCTACGTTGATAATCAGGCAGCGTGTCGGCATGACTAAAACCCGCTATGCTCACTAGCAGGCTGGCTGTGGCAAAAAACCGCTTTAACATGCTAACCGCTCCGGCAAGGTGAAGGCGAATGTACTGCCCACCCCGAGTTCACTTTGAATATCTAATTCCGCATCGTGATGACTTAGCGCATGTTTTACGATCGCCAATCCTAAGCCACTGCCACCCGTTTCACGAGAGCGAGCTTTATCCACCCGATAAAAACGCTCAGTTAACCTGTCCAGATGTTGTGGCGCGATACCCTCACCACTGTCCTGTACTTCTAACCGTGGGCCTTTGCTTGCGCGATACCAACGCACAGTGATCCCAGCTTTGGGCGGAGTGTGCTTCACCGCATTGTAAACCAAGTTGGAAATGGCACTGCGTAATTGGTCGTCATTACCTTTAACTTTCAGGCTGGTATCGACCTCAAACGTGAGTACATGCTCACTATCACCACTTAAGGCTTGGGCTTCTTTTTGTAGCACATCAAGCATGGCTGGCACATCCACATGATGATCCAGCTCAGGCTTGGCCGCCGCTTCAATTTTAGACAGGGTCAAAAGCTGTTCTACCAGTGACTCCATCCGAGATAATTGCTCGGTCATCACCCCATGTGCTTTCGGCCACATGGGGCCAACGACCATGTCGGGATCTTCGGTCATCTCTAAGTAGCCACGTAACACCGTCATCGGCGTGCGTAGCTCATGCGACACATTGGCGAAAAAGTTGCGGCGCATCCCTTCCAGTTGCTTCAACTGGGTAATATCACGCACCACCATCAAGTACTCGCCTTCTGCATAGGGCATGGTCCGGAATTCGAGTGTCCGGGCACTATTAAGGTGAGAACGCATCTCTAGCGGAATGTCGTAATTGGCATCAGCAATATAGCTGACAAATTCGGGAGCACGAATCAAGTTACTGATATGCTGGCCATTATCATCAGGCATACGCAGCCCCAACAGCTCTTGGGCTAATTTATTGCACCATACAATAGCGCCATCACGCTCAAACACCACCACCGCATCAGGTAAAGACTCCGCCCCGTTCCGGAAGCGACGAATCAGATTAGCCAGCTCTTTACGGCGACGACGATTACGCTTTTGTAAGCGATAAATCCCATTAAACAAAGGCTCCCAGGAGCCGGTGCCAGAGGGGGGTATCAGACTTTTGTCTTTCCAAAGCCAATCCGACAGCTTGACCTGCTGATGCAGGTGCCAAAGCAGCATAGCAACGGTGGCGCCAAGCAATAGCCAAGCTAGGCCGCCAAACAGCCAACCTATGATAAACCAAGGTAAATAAAAAAAAGCCAGCTCCCAGGCTAGCTTCTTCCAAGACAGTCGTTCGACCATTGCGTCTCCATGCAGCCTACACCTGATGTAGGCGGGATTTAACTACGTGTTGAAAAGCGATATCCAGCGCCGCGCACGGTTTGTACCAGTTTAGCGTGTCCACCGGCTTCCAGCACTTTGCGCAAACGACGAATATGCACATCCACCGTTCTATCTTCCACATAGACATTGGTGCCCCACACGTTATTGAGTAGCTGCTCGCGGCTATATACCCGCTCTTGATGAGTCATGAAAAAGTGCAGCAGCTTAAACTCGGTCGGCCCCATGTCTAGCGGCTCGTCATTGGCGGTCACTCGGTGTGAGACAGGGTCAAGCTTTAACCCCTGTACTTCAATGACATCATCTAAGGTTGTTGGTGACACGCGGCGCATCACCGCTTTTAATCGCGCCACCAGCTCTTTGGGCGAGAAAGGCTTGGTGATGTAGTCATCGGCGCCTACCTCTAAGCC
This sequence comes from Salinivibrio sharmensis, assembly GCF_001995985.1. Classification (GTDB taxonomy): domain Bacteria; phylum Pseudomonadota; class Gammaproteobacteria; order Enterobacterales; family Vibrionaceae; genus Salinivibrio; species Salinivibrio sharmensis. Next base: position 302,002 of record NZ_MUFC01000003.1, read on the forward strand.
CCGCACTTTGTCTTCTTCTTCGCCCCGTGCGGTTAGCATCACCACAGGGATTTGTCGGGTTAGCTCTTCCCGCTTTAAGTGCTTAATCAGGTTAAGCCCCGACCCGCCAGGTAACATCCAATCCATCAGGATCATTTCTGGGTAAGGCTCGCAAATTTGCGCCAGTGCCGAGTCGTAGTCTTCTGCCTCAACCGTTTGATAGCCTTTTTGTTCAAGTACAAAACAAAGCATCTCGCGAATGGGGGCTTCGTCTTCAACAACGAGAATCCGTCTAACCATGATAATTACCTAGTGTTATCATTGAACTGGCGCCATTATGTGGATTTATTATGACATTTTTGTGACCCAGCGCGAGCTATTTTCCCCTTGTGTCAACAGGCTGTGACCTAGCCAACACCTTGCTGTGTCACCATGACTCTGCTTGCGCCGCCACCTTGGCTATCTACGCGCACTTGCGCACCAATCCGCTCAACCAGTGTATTCACATGCGAGATCACGCCTATTTGTCGGCCATCGGCTTGCAGAGTATCCAGACAGGCGAGCGCCATTTCTAAGCTGTCAGGGTCTAAGGTGCCGAAGCCCTCATCAATAAATAGAGAGCCAAGCTGGCGGGTATCTGCCGCCAAAGAGGCCAGTGCCAGCGCCAGCGAAAGCGAGACTAAAAAGCTCTCTCCGCCAGACAGTGATTCAACACTGCGCACTTCGTCACCCATATCATGGTCGACCACTTGTAGCGCCAGCAAGCTATCCGGTACCGTTTGCAATGCATAACGTGGTGACAATGACGCCAAGTGCTCATTGGCAATCTCGACCAACTGGGACAAGGTTAACGACTGGGCTAGATTACGGAATTTCGCCCCGCTAGCAGAGCCAATCAGATCCGCCAGTTTTAGCCATTGCTCGACTTGGTGCCGCTGTGCCTCGATTTTTTCAGTCAGGGAACCGGCTTGGTGTTTGGCTTTTTCCGACTCCGTCAATTGATGGCGGAGGGTGAATAGCCGCTGCTCGTTTTCTTCAAGTGCTTGTTGCCAGCTCGCTTGCTGCGCGCTAAGTGATGCCTCATCCTCCGCGAGCTGCTGCGCCGCTAGCCAAGCACTTGCATCAGCGATGGCCTGCTGACAATGACTAAGCTGTTGCTGACGCTCATCAAGGCGCGTTTTTGCTTCTTGATAACGCGCGTCAACATCGCTGATAGCCTGCCGCTCATTGGCTCGCCACGCCTCACTGTAAGAGAGCGCGTTAATCAAATCATATTGATGAACACCAAGCTCCGGTTGCCATTGGATCCAGCGTCTGACACTTGTTCGGTAGCGCTGATCAGCCTCGCGCTGCTGAGTGTCGAGGGTTTGTTGACGCGCCTGTACGCCCGCACGCTTTTCACTGGCCTGTGTATACGCCTGCTCAGCGTGGTCGCGTTGCGCTCGTTGCCCGTCGATGGCGGCTTTATATTCTCGCTCTAACGCCTCTAAATCTGATTGCGGGATCAGTGCTTGGCGCGCGACACTTTGTTGTTGATGTTCTTGCGCCAACACGACCAATTGCGCTTGCCGGGCTTGAACATCTTCCGACAAGCTCTGACACTGCTGCGAGAGCGTGGCCAGTTCGGTCTCTCTTTGTTGCTTGTGCTCAGCAAGCGCCGCTTTTTCATCCTGCAGCGCCTGATAAGCCTGAATTTTTTGCTCCATCTGGCGGATATAATGCGCGGCACCAACCTGTTGCAGGCTCGCCAGCCACTGTCCAGCGCCTAATTGCTGATCCAGCGATTGGCTGACTCGAGTCACTTGCGTCTGTTGCTGCTGCCATTGCTCATCAATCGCATTGAGCCGTGTCTCACACTCAGTCAGTGACTGATCAAGTTGATGACGTCGTGCCACTAGCTGCTCACGTGCATGCTGGAGTTCCGCGATGGCCGTATCCATTTGCTGAATGTGGGCAAGCTGTTGTTGGCGCTCCGTCATCGCTTGATAACACGCTGTATAGTCGCCATAAGTTTTTTGAGCTTGCGACTCAATCTCACCCAAGAGATCACCAAGTGGCCGAGTAACATCGATGGTGTCATCAAGTTCAGCGATCGCGGCATACACCTCTCGTTCGCATTGTTGTCGCTCTGCCTGCCAAACGGCCCCTTGTTCTTTTAACTCCGCGCAAGCGTGCTGGCTTTGCTGGTGCTGTTTCTGCCAATAATAGTATTCGGCATTGTGCTGGTTATACGAGGCTTGCAGGGCGTCTACACGCGCCTGCTGCTGGGCGATCATGCCTTCAATCGCCGGAGCGTGGTGAAGATAAGGATGTTCGGTGGCCCCACAGAGCGGACAAGGATCCCCCTCGTGTAAGGTTTGGCGAAGATCATCAAGCTCGACCACCGCCATCGCCTGTTGGAGGCTATTTTGTGCTTCTTCGACCTGAGCCTGCTCACGGGTTAGTGTGTCTTTCAAATGGGCTAAATGAGCTTGGCTGTCCGCAAACAATGCTTGGTGTTTTTCCAGTTCCGCTTGGTTATGCTGACAGCGCTCTTGCCAATACTGCCAGTTTTTCCCCTCTGTGAGCACCGCTTCTTGCTGCTGCTTTTGCGTGTGCAGTTTGCTGTACCGCGCCTGGTCCGCGTCTTGATTTGCCTGCAACGCCTCGGGCTCCAGCGCTTGTCGCTTGGCTTTAAGCTGCGCACTACTGTCATCCACTTGGGCAATGTCTTTGTCTAACTTGTCACGTTGCGGCTGCCAATGTTGCTGCTGATGGTAACGGGCTTGATACTCTTCTTGCAGCGCCGATAGGGCATCTTGGCAATCGAGGTACTGGCGTAGGTTATCGAATACCGGTTGATAGTGCTCTGCGACATGAGAGAAGTCACCATATCGCGCGATTTCTTGTTCTAATGCCGTCTCGCGACGTTGTTGCTGCTCGGCTTGTTCGCGCGCATGGACGAGTGACTGATGAGCATGACGATACTTTTGCTGCTGCTCATTCAACGCCACGTTTTGATCGTGCATTTGCCGCTCAATACCAGATAACTGCGTATCGATTTGCTGCGCGTCACGCACTTTAGGCTCAATATCCGCCCAATGTTGCTCGGCCTCAGCCAATGCGCGGTTGGCGGCGCGCCAGCGTTCGGCTTCTTGTTCATACGCGTACGCAATCTCGCGCTCTTCTCGCGCGAGTTGATGACGTTCCAGTGTGAGCGCTTGGCGTTGCCACTGGCTGGTTTGCACCGCTTGCCAGTCGTCACGCGCCACTTGTACTCGCTCTATTTCATCCAGCGCCTCTCGCCGCGCTGCAATGCCCTCTCTTGCTGCACTCGCTTCATCGAGTGCCTGCTCGGCCGTCTCGACACCCTGCTGCGCTTGCGCAAAATGCGTGTGTTGTTGGCGATAGTCATTGAGTTTTCTCAGCTGGGTTTGCAACGCGTGAATATGCTGCTGGCATTGCGCCTGCTCTTGATGCAATTGTTGTTCTTCGTCATCCGTGAGTAATTGAATATCGCCCAACTGTTGGGTCAATTGATCCAGTGCTTGCTTTTCATCGCGGGCCCGCTCGTGTGCCATTTGCGACAGCCGGCTGTATATCTCAGTGCCTGTCATCCGTTCAAGTAAGGCGGCTCTATCATCGGCAGACGCTTTTAAGAAAGCAGCAAAGTCCCCTTGCGGCAGCATCACCGCACGGCGGAATTGCTCATAACTGAGCCCGACGAGACGCTCTATTTCGCTAAGGACTTCTTGCTTTTTCCCGGCGATACGCTGACCGGTTGCGAGGTTTTCCAGCCAATGTTCACTCGCTTGTATGCGGCCGTCCGCCTTGCCCCGCGCCCGGCGTACCGACCAATGTGCGCGCCAACGGCTGCCGTCATAGGCGACAAAATCAACCTCTGCGTATCCCTCGCCTTTACCACGCGATAAGATACTGCGCACATCATTGGCTTTAACGCGGGTTGCTGGGTCGCCCAAACCAATATCCGCGTCATGCTTTTTATTGGACTGAAAGCGTGGGATCTTGTCGTAAAGCGCTAGGCAAATCGCATCCAAAAGCGTCGACTTTCCCGCGCCCGTTTTGCCTGTGATCGCAAACAAGCCACTGTCACCCAGTGGTCCTTGTGAAAAGTCCAATGCAAACGGATGTTGAATACTGGCCAAATTCTCGCCACGTAATGCCAGGATTTTCATCGTTTATTGATCCTCGTCCTGTTCCAGTTGCTCCAGTAACTGAGAAAACGTTGCTGATAACGCCGTATCAGGTTCACCTTGATACTTTTGCTGCCAACCATGGCGAAGCACCTGATAGGGCTCGACCTCCGAGAGACGTTGCTGTCGAAAGCCACTTGTTTGTGGTTGCTCTCGATAATGCGGTGTGATTTTGGCAAGCCGCACAGGTTTACCATCCAAGGCCGCTAAAATTTTTTCCCTAAGCATCGGCTGGGGTTTATCTAACAAAACAGGGACATCAAGCAAAGGTTGCTGCGACAGCGGTAAAGACTCAAGCGTTAGTCCCGCCAATGCGTCGAGTACCGTCTCCAACGGTGAGGGCTGTTCCGGCACTCGCCATAAATCAACCGCACGCGGCACATAATGTGGCACCACACTTTGTAGCTGGTTGTCTTCAAACGTCACGGCTAGTACTTGGTGCCGATAGTGGCGTTCTGATAACGATAGTGGAATAGGCGAGCCGCAGTAACGGATCCGGGTTTGTTTCGCCACTTGCTGGGCTAAATGCAAATGTCCAAGCGCGACATAGGCAATATCCTCACTGAAAATATCCGCCGGCAGTGCATGCTGATTCCCCCCCAGAATGCGCCGCTCTGACATTTCTGACAACTCGCCACTGGCCATATACACATGGCCCATTGCTATCAATGCCTGATCAGCGCGCGCATTCTCGCGCCCAGCTTGCTCGGTTTGCTGATAAATAGCTCGCACTCCCTCAATAAGCCGATCGTCCTTTTCATCGAGCCCTTCTGTCCGTAGATCACCACTTCGCAAAAAAGGCACTGCCAATACCCAAGCCGCGACCTCGCCTGACTTATCGGTAATTGGCACGCGCATACGTTCCGTATCTAAATCGCCGTCGCCATCTCTCGCGATGGCGCCAATTAAGTGTAAATCAAAGGCTTTGAGTAGCTCGTGTGGGGCGTCGAGTTTGCTAGGTGAGTCATGATTCCCGCCAGTGATCACTACATTTAAGTGTGGCAGTGCTTTGGCAATGTCAGCTAAAAAACGATACAGCATCCGCCAAGCACTGGCGGGTGGGTTAGCACTGTCAAACACATCTCCCGCCACTAATAAGGCATCGGCTTGCTCATCGATGAGGCATTGTTTGAGCCAATCGAGAAAGACTTGATGTTCATATTGGCGGTCATAGCCATGCAGCTGATGACCAAGGTGCCAATCGGAGGTATGAATGATTTTTAACACGACTGAGGCAATCCATTCGTTGAGGAAGTTGGGCAAGTTCGTCTCGCTGAAGTCGCGAGCAGGATTAAATTCTACGCTAATTGCAGCGACATTCGAGAGTGAATGCAATACCATGTTGCCTTTCTCACAACAGGATGGATAAAGCCTCACCATGATTTGGTTTAAGAATTTACTCGTCTATCGTCTTACCCGTGATATTCCTCTCGATCCAACCCACTTGGAAAGCCAGCTCAAGGAGTTCGACTTTACCCCTTGTGGCAGCCAGGACATGCAAAAATTTGGTTGGGACAATGCACTGGGTAAGCACGGTGATATGCTCACGCATGTCAGCGGCAACAATATCCTGATCCGCGCTCGCAAAGAAGAAAAGCTGCTCCCCGCTTCGGTGATCAAAGACGCCTTGGAAGAGAAAGTCGATGCCATGGAGCAAGCCCAAGGGCAACGCCTGAAAAAGCGCGAGAAAGATAGCCTAAAAGACGATGTGGTCATGGAGCTCTTGCCACGTGCTTTTACCCGACAAAGCCAGATGTGTGCTTTGATTATGGCGGGTAAAGGTTTGGTATTAGTTGATGCAGCCAGCATCAAAAAAGGCGAAGAATTACTTGCGCTATTACGAAAATCCATCGGTAGTTTACCTGTTGTCCCTGTAGAAACTGAGACTCCGGCAGAGCACGCGATGACCGAATGGGTGAAGCAAGGCCAAGCGCCGCAAGGCTTCCACCTCGGTGATGAGGCTGAGCTCAAAGCGCTACTCGAAGAAGGTGGGGTGATAAAATGCAAACAGCAAGATCTCACCAGTGACGAAATTCAGGCGCATCTAGAGGCAGACAAACAAGTCACCAAGTTATCTATGGACTGGCAAGAGCAAATTGACTTTGTGTTGGGCGATGATTTGAGCCTGAAACGCCTGAAATTTTCTGAAGAGATCCGCGATCAAAACGCGGACATCGACCGAGAAGATGTTGCCGCCCGCCTTGATGCCGACTTATCGCTGATGTGCGGCGAGCTCGATACTCTATTAGAAGGCTTATTCACTGCTTTAGGCGGTTTAAAAACCGACTAACTAATCCCTACAAAGATTAGGTAAATACGGCTGGTAGTGTGGGCAATGTCACAGTAAAATGGCGCCCACACTCACCTTCACCACGAAGGTGCCTGACTTACACTCAGACTCAAGCTTGGAATTATGTTTACGCCAGAATTACTCTCTCCCGCCGGTAGCCTAAAGAATATGCGCTACGCGTTCGCCTACGGGGCCGACGCCGTGTATGCCGGTCAGCCACGCTACAGCCTGCGTGTGCGCAACAACGAATTCAACCACGAAAACCTGAAAATCGGCATCGATGAAGCCCATGCCCAGGGTAAGAAATTCTACGTGGTTTGTAATATTCAGCCGCACAACGCCAAGCTCAAAACGTTTATACGCGATCTCAAACCGATTATTGATATGGGCCCTGATGCGCTGATCATGTCGGACCCTGGGCTTATCATGATGGTGCGAGAGCACTTCCCTGATATGGCAATCCACCTTTCCGTGCAAGCCAACGCGATTAACTGGGCGACCGTCAAGTTTTGGCAGCAGCAAGGGATCGAGCGTGTGATCTTATCGCGTGAGCTATCACTGGAAGAGATCGAAGACATCCGCCAACACTGCCCTGAAATGGAGCTTGAGGTGTTTGTTCACGGCGCGCTATGCATGGCGTATTCTGGTCGTTGCTTGCTGTCAGGCTATATTAATAAGCGCGATCCAAACCAAGGTACCTGCACCAATGCCTGCCGTTGGGACTATAAAGTCCATAAAGGCAAAGAAGACGATGCAGGCCAAGTCGTACAAGTTCAAGAGGTGACGCCAACTCTGGGTAAAGGCGAACCGGTTGATGATGTGGTATTGCTAGAAGAAGGCGGACGTCCGGGTGAGTTGATGGCCGCGTATGAAGATGAGCACGGCACCTACATCATGAACTCAAAAGACTTACGCGCCATTCAGCATGTTGAGCGCTTGACTCAAATGGGCGTGCACTCGCTAAAAATAGAAGGTCGCACTAAGTCTTTTTATTACTGCGCACGCACAGCACAAGTGTATCGCCAAGCGATTGATGATGCCGTGGCCGGTAAACCGTTCGATGAAAGCCTGATGAACACCCTCGAGAACCTTGCACACCGGGGCTACACCGAAGGCTTTTTACGTCGACACACCCACGATAGCTACCAGAACTATGACTATGGCTATTCGGTTTCTGACCAACAGCAATTTGTCGGCGAGTTTACCGGCAAACGCCGTGGCGATCTGGCTGAAGTGGAGGTGAAAAACAAATTCATGCTCGGTGATAGCCTTGAGCTGATGACGCCACGCGGCAATGTGCATTTCACATTAGAAGCAATGGAAAACCGCAAGTCAGAAACCATCACAGATGCCAAAGGCAGCGGTCATTTCGTGTTTATTCCTGTGCCTGCCGATATGGATCTGGAATACGCGCTACTGATGCGTAACCTACAATCAGGACAAGATACACGTAACCCATCGGGTAAGTGATATGGCACTACTCATCACCGATAAATGCATAAACTGCGATATGTGCGAGCCCGAGTGTCCCAACGGGGCCATCTCGATGGGGTCCGAGATCTTTGAGATCGAGCCAGATTTATGCACCGAGTGTAAAGGCCATTACGACAAGCCAACGTGTCAGTCGGTCTGCCCGATCTCCAAGTGCATTATCACCGACCCTGATAATGTGGAGAGCGAGGATCAGCTCCTAGAAAAATTTGTGGTCATCCAAGGGATGGCCTAAGCCATTAAAAGCGCCGCAAGGCGCTTTTTTATGTCTTTTTATTCTCCAGCAATAACCCTAACACTATAGGGACGCTTTAAACGCAAAAAACCCCAGCTTTTCAGCTAGGGTTTCTAAGTAGTGGCGGAGTGGACGGGACTCGAACCCGCGACCCCCGGCGTGACAGGCCGGTATTCTAACCAACTGAACTACCACTCCGCACCAATTCTGTCTCATCAAAGTCTTACGCAAATCTGCTTTGATGATTAAATTGCGTACTATGCGCTGGGAGTTTTGAAGCGAGACGCGCAGTATATGCCAATACATGAGCATCGCAGCTATCAAAAATCGCAAGCAATAGGCGCAATTTATAATCAAAGCCTGGCGATGTCCTACTCTCACATGGGGAGACCCCACACTACCATCGGCGCTGCTTCGTTTCACTACTGAGTTCGGCATGGAGTCAGGTGGGTCCAAAGCGCTATGGTCGCCAAGCAAATTCGGTAATCTAGAAAGCTGTTCGTTCTCGCCACAATCAACTGGCTTATTTTAAGTCCAACCCAAAACCTCT
>NZ_MUFC01000030.1 GCF_001995985.1 Salinivibrio sharmensis
AAGAGGTTTTGGGTTGGACTTAAAATAAGCCAGTTGATTGTGGCGAGAACGAACAGCTTTCTAGATTACCGAATTTGCTTGGCGACCATAGCGCTTTGGACCCACCTGACTCCATGCCGAACTCAGTAGTGAAACGAAGCAGCGCCGATGGTAGTGTGGGGTCTCCCCATGTGAGAGTAGGACATCGCCAGGCTTTGAATACAGTTGCTTAAAGCAAAGAGATATAAGCCTTTAATTAGCAGAACACCAAGCCCTGACCTCACGGTCAGGGCTTTTTTGTGTCTATAGCAAGATGTCACGCGTCTTGATTCAATAACTTACCGCTTCAAACCCTCTAAACCGTTATACATCGACAAGCGTGTGGTTGTTCTCACTCAGCGCTGAAGCTGAGCGTTGATTACAATTATACTCGACGAAGCTTTCTTGGCGCCGCCGATCTATAGATATAAAAAAACCTCCTTGGCGGAGGTTTTTATTAGCAAGCTTGTTAGCCGCTATTACGCTGGATTCTTAGCGATAAGTTTTCTTGTTCGCTCTGCCGGTTCTTCGAGTCCGAGTTTTTCATAGGCTTTAAGCATCAAGGGTAACGATGCGCGTGCTGCTTCTGTATCAGGGAAGTCACGCTGCAACGCCTGGCAACGGTTAACCGCGGCAACCCATGCTTCGCGACGGATGTAGTAATCAGCGGCGGCGAGCTCATAGTTAGCAAGGCGGTTTTTCAATGCGGTCATCCGCGCTTTGGCATCTGCGGCATACTCACTGTTGGGATAGCGTTCAAGTAAGCGACGAAAATCGGCAAAGGCTTTACGTGCTGGTTGCGGGTCTCTGTCATCCCGCTCCATACGTAGGATGTCGTGAATGAGGCTACGATCTTGGCCCATATGGACAAGACCACGCATATAAACCACCCAGTCACTTTCTGAGTGCGCTGGGTGCATACGCATAAAACGATCAATCGTGGCTTCGGCCAAAGCTAAGTCATCATTTTTGTAATATGCATAAATAAGGTCCAGCTGCACTTGATCAGAATAAGCACCAAAAGGATAGCGTGAATCCAGTGCTTCAAGCTTTTCAATCGCGGTTATCCAAGCCCCTTGATTTAACTGCGCTTCAGCATCCTGATACAGTTTGGATGGCGGATCGTCTTGAACGACTTGGTCGTTGCTTGAACAACCGGCGAGTAGAGAGGCTGCGAGTAGCGCAGTCAGGGTTAGGCGTTTCATGGGTTATCGCACTTCCTTGAAAAGTTTTTATGCCATCTGGATTACGGTCGCAGCGGCAAACAGATACAATGTCATTATTCCGGCTATTTTATCCAGTGACAGGCGACTATAGCAAAAGGCGTTTGCAGGCGATATGCCAAGCGCCACTATAACGACTGTCGCAAGGGTTTAGTCATAGAAATCACAGAAAAGTTCGATATGGCACAACAGATAGAGTTATCCCATCAGATCCAAGATCATCAACTAGGTCAGCGGCTCGACCAAGCTATCGCTGAGCTGTTTCCTGACTACTCGCGCTCTCGGATTAAAACCTGGATCCAAGCCGGTCAGGTGTCACTCAATGGCGTGGCTATTGATAAACCGCGTCAAAAAGTGATGGGAGGGGAAAACGTCGAGATCACCGCGGAAATCGAGGACGATGACCGTTGGATCCCGCAAGATATTCCATTGGACGTGGTTTTTGAAGACGACGACCTGTTAGTGATCAATAAACCTGCAGGACTTGTAGTGCATCCGGGAGCGGGCTGTCCAGACGGCACCTTGCTCAATGGCTTGTTATATCGGTATCCCGCAATAGCAGATGTGCCTCGAGCAGGGATAGTCCATCGTTTGGACAAAGACACTACTGGCTTGATGGTGGTCGCCAAAACGATCCCGGCACAAACACGTTTGGTGCGTGCGCTACAGAAGCGGAAAATCACCCGTGAGTACGAAGCGATTGCGATTGGCAATATGACCGGTGGTGGTTTGGTGGATAAGCCGATTGGCCGCCACGCAACGAAACGTACCCACATGGCGGTGCATGAATTAGGTAAGCCCGCGATCACCCACTACCGTGTGGCTGAGCATTTTCGTGGTCACACGCGGTTACGTTTGCGCTTGGAAACGGGCCGGACGCACCAGATCCGAGTCCATATGGCTTATTTAAACCACCCTTTAGTGGGCGATCCGCTATATGGTGGCAAGGCTAAACCACCTCGTCATGCCGATGATGAGCTCATCCAATGCTTACGCCAATTCCGGCGCCAGGCGCTACATGCGGCCATGCTACGTTTAGATCATCCCGTCACTGGCGAGCAAATGGAATGGCATGCACCGATTCCAGATGACATGGTCGCACTGACTGAGCTGCTAAGGGATGATCAAAGCCAATATGGAGAAGAGGAATACTGATGTGCTACCTCCAGCCCGATTGGCCAGCCCCAAGCAATGTACGTGCGCTGACGACCACGCGTGTTGGTGGCGTGAGCCATGGGCGCTTTTCGGGTTGGAACTTGGGTATGCATGTTGGCGACACACCTGATGATGTTGTAAAAAACCGACTGCTACTTGCAAAGCAGGTCGGAGGCGATATTACCTGGCTGGACCAAGTACATGGCACGCAGGTCGCGTGCCTTCCAAGTGAGGACCCTCATCCCAAGGCAGATGCGGCCTTCGCCGAAACAACGGGCCAAGTCTGTACCATCATGACGGCTGATTGTTTGCCAGTACTTTTTTGCAGTGACGATGGTCAGCAAGTCGCGGCGGCCCACGCAGGTTGGCGCGGATTATTACATGGTGTGCTGGAATCAACATTATCGATGTTTGAGGAACCAAGCCGATGCCTCGTTTGGCTGGGGCCTGCGATTGGTCCCCAAGCTTTTGAGGTGGGAGAAGATGTGTATCAGGCATTTACCGCTTTGTCACCGGAAGCCAAGGTCGCCTTTATGCCTACTGACAACCACAAGTACTTCGCTGATCTTTATATGCTCGCGACGCAACGACTTAGGCAGGTAGGTGTGACAGCGATCTATGGGGGAGGGTTCTGTACCTATCAACAAGCTGACCAGTTCTATTCATATCGACGAGATGGGCAAACAGGCCGGATGGCAACCTGCATCTGGCGGGTGAAATAAAATCGACAAAGGTGCTTGAAAAGCGCTTCAATCGTGCCCATTTATTCATCAATTAGAGGTGTTAAGTGGGAGGAACTATGCGCCTTGACCGATTCACGAGTAAATTTCAAATTGCGATATCTGATGCGCAATCACTCGCATTAGGGCGAGATCACCAATACATCGAGCCTGTTCACTTGATGAGCGCGCTCCTGAACCAAGACAGCAGTGCCATCCGCCCGTTATTGACCATGTTGAACGTGGATGTGAGCCAGTTGCGTTCCAGTCTTTCTGAGTTATTAGACCGCCTACCACAAGTCACTGGCACGGGTGGCGAAGTACAGCTTTCAAACCACCTAGGCACGCTATTTAACCTGTGCGACAAAATCTCGCAAAAGCGTAAAGATAAATATATCTCGTCAGAGCTTTTTGTTTTGGCTGCGGTGGAAGACAAAGGCCAGTTGGGAGATCTGTTGCGTAGCCACGGGTTGACGTCGCAAAAGGTAGAAGAAGCGATAGAGAAAGTCCGTGGCGGCCAGCAAGTCGATGATCCGAATGCGGAAGAGAACCGTCAAGCTCTTGAAAAATTCACCATCGATCTTACTGAGCGTGCAGAGCAAGGCAAGCTGGACCCTGTCATTGGCCGTGATGATGAAATCCGTCGTACGGTGCAAGTGTTACAACGCCGCACCAAAAATAACCCAGTGCTGATTGGTGAGCCCGGTGTAGGTAAAACCGCGATTGTCGAAGGGCTTGCTCAACGCATTGTGAATGGTGAGGTGCCAGAGGGGCTTCGCAGTAAACGCGTTCTTTCTCTTGATATGGGTTCATTAGTTGCAGGGGCGAAGTATCGAGGTGAGTTTGAAGAGCGTCTAAAAGCGGTACTCAACGAGCTTGCCAAAGAGGAAGGCAATGTCATCCTCTTTATCGATGAACTGCACACTATGGTGGGCGCAGGCAAAGCCGAAGGTGCCATGGACGCGGGGAATATGCTCAAACCTGCTCTTGCACGCGGTGAGCTACATTGTGTGGGGGCAACCACGCTGGATGAGTATCGGCAGTATGTGGAGAAAGATGCTGCATTAGAGCGTCGTTTCCAAAAAGTGTTGGTGAGTGAGCCGAATGTCGAAGACACGGTGGCCATTTTGCGAGGCCTCAAAGAGCGTTATGAATTGCATCATGCGGTAGAGATTACCGACCCGGCTATCGTGGCTGCTGCGAGCTTATCACACCGCTATATTGCCGATCGGCAACTGCCAGATAAAGCCATCGATCTGATTGACGAAGCTGCTTCCAGTATTCGGATGCAAATAGACTCAAAGCCAGACTCACTCGACAGGCTTGAGCGTCGTATTGTGCAACTGAAGATAGAGCAGCAAGCACTGGAAAAAGAAGAAGACAGTGCGAGCCAAAAGCGCTTAGAAACGCTTCGCGACGAGTTAGAAGCAAAAGAGCGTGAGTACGCAGAATTGGAAGAGGTCTGGAACACTGAAAAAGCTGCCGTGTCTGGTGCACAACACATTAAAGCAGCCTTAGAGCAAGCACGTACTGACATGGAAATCGCACGTCGAGCTGGTGATTTGAGCCGGATGTCAGAGCTGCAATACGGAAAAATCCCGGAGCTTGAGAAGCAGCTGGATCTTGCCAGTCAGGCAGAGATGCAGGAAATGACGTTGCTTAAAAACCGTGTCACGGATGCGGAGATCGCAGATGTCATTGCACGCCAGACAGGTATTCCAGTGTCGCGCATGCTGGAAAGCGAGAAAGAAAAGCTACTTAAAATGGAGTCAGCGCTTCACGAGCGTGTGGTTGGCCAAGATGAAGCGGTCAGTGCTGTCGGCAACGCCATTCGTCGCAGCCGAGCGGGCTTGGCGGATCCGAACCGCCCTATCGGTTCATTCCTCTTCCTAGGGCCAACGGGAGTGGGTAAAACCGAGCTATGTAAGTCACTCGCCGAGTTTATGTTCGATAGCCGAGATGCCATGGTTCGGATTGATATGTCCGAATTTATGGAGAAGCATTCCGTGGCTCGCCTTGTGGGTGCACCTCCAGGCTATGTGGGCTATGAAGAAGGTGGCTACCTGACCGAAGCGGTGCGCCGTCGTCCTTACTCTGTCATTCTGCTCGACGAGATAGAGAAAGCCCACTCGGATGTGTTTAATATCTTGCTACAGGTGCTGGATGATGGTCGCCTGACGGATGGTCAAGGCCGCACCGTCGACTTTCGCAATGCGGTGGTGATCATGACGTCAAACCTTGGGTCGGAGCAGATTCAGGCGCATTTCGGTGAATTGGACTATGCGGGTATAAAACGCACCGTGATGGAAGTGGCTGCCAATCATTTCCGTCCAGAGTTCATCAACCGAATCGATGAAGCGGTGGTTTTCCATCCATTAGCTGAAGACCACATCAAAGAGATTGCAGGTCTACAGATGCAAGAGCTCGCCCACCGTATGGGCGAAAGAGACTTTAAGCTTGAGGTCTCAGACGCAGCCTTGGCAAAAGTCGCTAAAGGTGGTTTCGATCCTGTCTATGGTGCGCGTCCATTGAAACGTGCTATCCAGCAGACGATTGAAAATCCACTCGCTCAGCAAATTCTAAGTGGCGAGCTTGTTCCTGGGCGGCCTGTTTTCCTTGATGTTGAAAACGACCAAATCATCGCAAAACAGGACTAATAAGAGCTTACGGAACGAAAGCCACCAGTTTTAGGTGGCTTTCTGCCTCGTTTTAGGGTGGAAATGCTCACTAACAATGCACTTTGTTGGGTTTTTGTTCGTCTGGAAAGTTTTTCTTAAAAACCCCTTGCGTCACAAAATTACCTCTCTATAATGCGCTTCTCGTTGGCACGGCAAACCGCGCTAACAACGGCAAAACAGCCAAGCAAACAAAACGCTTGACTCGATGCCAAAGTGGCGTAAAATGCCACTCCCGCTCAAAATTGGGCGTCGCTCTTTAACAATTTGACCTATGCAATCTGTGTGGGCACTCGTTGAGAATAGACAAAAAGATTTATTCGATGAACTGAGTGACCAAACGACAACTTTATAGTTGTTCGGCACAGTCAATTCGTTTKTCTCTTCGGAGAKAAACAGTAATCAGTATTCATTGAGCAGTTTCTACGGAAAYACCAAACTTAAATTGAAGAGTTTGATCATGGCTCAGATTGAACGCTGGCGGCAGGCCTAACACATGCAAGTCGAGCGGAAACGGCAGCATTGAAGCTTCGGTGGATTTGCTGGACGTCGAGCGGCGGACGGGTGAGTAACGGCTGGGAACCTGCCCTG
>NZ_MUFC01000031.1 GCF_001995985.1 Salinivibrio sharmensis
CTTTTTGTACTAAAGTTACATGTTATTTTTGTGATGCGTGTCGGTATAAAATATAGTTTAGATGTTAAAAGTGAGAGGTGAGTCAATAAATCCCCGTTATCAGTTCTCTTGAAAAAATGTGTGGTAAATTGACTGGGTACTTACTAGTCAGACGGTTTTGGCGAACCGTTCTACCACACACGTTCTATGAGAACATCAAACGGGGTATTGTTATGATATCATCTGATACCAAGATCAAGATACAGAATTTTGGTCGCTTCCTCTCAAACATGGTGATGCCTAATATCGGCGCATTCATTGCTTGGGGGATTATTACCGCACTATTCATTCCAACCGGTTGGGTCCCCAATGAGACATTGGCGGCCATGGTCGGTCCCATGATTACTTATCTATTGCCACTACTGATCGGCTACACCGGCGGTAAACTTGTTGGCGGCGAACGCGGTGCGGTTGTCGGCGCGATTACCACTATGGGGGTGATTGTTGGGACGGATATTCCCATGTTTATGGGCGCGATGATGGTTGGTCCACTCGGCGGCTGGGCGATCAAAAAATTCGATGCCTATGTCGATGGCAAAGTGAGAAGCGGGTTTGAGATGTTAGTGAATAACTTCTCTGCCGGTATTATCGGTATGCTTTGCGCGATTATCGCATTCTTCCTTATCGGCCCGTTCGTAAAACTCTTATCCAGTGGCCTCGCGGCAGGTGTGGAGTTTTTGGTCTCAGCGCACCTCTTGCCATTGACGTCGATCTTTGTTGAGCCAGCTAAAGTCCTGTTCTTAAATAATGCGATTAACCACGGTATCTTCTCACCGCTGGGCATTCAACAAGCCTCAGAGGCTGGCAAGTCGATTTTCTTCCTCATTGAGGCCAACCCAGGCCCAGGTTTAGGCATTTTGTTGGCCTACATGGTGTTTGGTAAAGGCACGGCACGCCAAACCGCGGGCGGCGCATCCATTATTCACTTCTTCGGTGGTATTCACGAAATCTACTTCCCTTATATTTTGATGAATCCACGCCTTATTCTTGCCGCGATTGCCGGTGGTATGACAGGTGTGTTCGTTCTCACTGTGTTCGATGCAGGCATTGTGTCGCCCGCTTCGCCAGGCTCTATTTTTGCTGTGCTGTTAATGACGCAAAAAGGCTCGATTGTCGGCGTCTTAGCGTCAATTATTGCCGCAGCCAGCGTGTCATTTGTGGTAGCCGCTTTGCTGATGAAAACGCAGAAAAGCACAGAAGGTGATGGTGACGAAGCCTCACTCGACGAAGCAACCGCCAAAATGAAAGACATGAAATCAGGCGCTAAAGCAAGCACCTCCGCCCCCTCTTCTGCGCCTAAAGCCTCGGTTAACTTTGCTGACGTAAAGCATATTTTAGTTGCCTGTGACGCTGGCATGGGCTCAAGTGCCATGGGTGCCAGCTTGCTGCGCAAAAAAGTGCAAAATGCAGGCTTGAACGTTGGTGTCACGAATATTGCGGTCAATAATCTGCCTGAGGATGCGCAGATTGTGATCACGCATAAAGATCTGACCGAGCGCGCACGCACTCACGCACCAGCAGCACACCATATTTCACTCAATAACTTTTTAGACGGCGATGTGTACGGCCAGTTGGTTACCCAAATTCTTGCCGCGCAGTATCCCGCGGCAAACGATCCGCAAGTGCTTCAGGTTCCAACAACGGCGGCAAATGACGATAGTTTCGAGCCAACCCCGGCACCTGCTTTTCAACTGCAGCGTAAAAACATTCATCTTGGCTTAACGGCCAAAAACAAGGATGAAGCGATTCGATTTGCCGGTGAGCAACTTGTCAAACTTGGCTACGTGGAGCCAGGTTATGTCGACGCGATGTTTGAGCGCGAGGCATTGACCCCCACTTACCTCGGGGAGTCGATCGCCGTCCCTCATGGCACCGTTAAAGCAAAAGATGGCGTCAAACAAACGGGTATTGTGGTGTGTCAGTATCCGTCTGGCGTACAGTTCACCGACGACAAAGAGGATATTGCCAAGTTGGTGATTGGCATTGCCGCCAAAAACGATGAACATATTCAAGTAATTACCGCCATTACGAATGCGTTAGATGAGCCAGATGCAATAGACATTCTCACCAGTACAGACAGTATTGACGAGGTCCTCAATCTATTGAGTGATGAAAACGTCACCCATGTGACGTCATCCCATTAATCAGCCCAATAGGCCACCTCGGTGGCCTCTCATCACCATCGTTTTTAGTTTGAGGTAAATATTATGAAAAATGCTGTTCATTTTGGTGCCGGTAATATCGGTCGCGGCTTTATCGGAAAATTGCTCGCCGATGCCAATGTCGAGGTCACCTTTGCCGATGTCGATGCGCCCCTTATTGACCAACTTAGTCACAAACAAAGCTACAAGGTTAAAGTGGTAGGTAACGACTGCCATATCGACACGGTTTCTCATATCACGGCGGTCAATTCGGCAAGTGATGATGTTATCGAAAAAATCGTAAAAACGGATTTAGTGACCACGGCTGTTGGCCCCAATGTGCTTGATATCATTGCCAAGACCATCGCCACCGGCATTGAAAAACGTTTCGCATCAGGCAATGAGGCCCCGCTAAATATCATTGCCTGTGAAAACATGATCCGTGGTACGTCGCATCTCAAAGGCGAAGTCTATAAGCACCTTGACCTCGCATTACATGAGAAAGCAGACGCACTGATAGGTTTTGTCGACTCCGCAGTTGATCGCATTGTACCGCCGGCGGAAGCAGCGAACGATGATCCCTTAGAAGTCACGGTAGAAAGCTTCAGCGAGTGGATTGTGGACGAGCAACAGTTCAAAGGCGACATCCCAGACATTGCGGGCATGGAGAAAACGCAGAACCTCATGGCGTTCGTCGAGCGCAAGCTTTTCACTTTGAACACGGGCCATTGTATCACGGCGTATTTGGGTTGCTTAAGCGGCCACCGCACCATTCGTGAAGCCATTACCGATCCGCAAATTCATGCGGTGGTGAAACAGGCCATGGAAGAAAGCGGCGAAGTGCTTATCCAACGTTACGGGTTTGATCGCGCGGCTCACCAAGCGTACATCAAGAAAATTTTAGGACGTTTCTCAAACCCCTACTTGATTGATGAGGTCGATCGTGTTGGTCGCCAGCCGATCCGAAAGCTAAGTCAGAACGATAGGCTTATCAAGCCATTACTGGGTACAATAGAGTACGGCACAGATAACCAAGCCTTGTTAAAAGGCATCGCGGCAGCATTAAAGTACACCAATAAAACAGACCCACAAGCGGAAGAGCTTCAGGCATCTTTGGAAGAGGTAGGCGTTAGAAAGACGTTGGCGACATACACCGGCTTGGCAGAAGACTGCCCGGAAGTTGAGGCCATCGACACCCTGTACCAACAATTGTAAACCGCGCACTTCAAAGGGGGAGTTTCGCTCCCCCGTTATAACAATAAGCAGTATTGAGGTTATGGCAGAAAATTTCGACGAAACAGACATCATTGAGCGATTAAACCAAGCGCCCACCGTGCGTGGCTTTTTTGTTGCCGCGGTGGATACCTTTGAGGCGTCTATTGATGGCTTGATTAAGCGGGTTTTTCGCAAAGATAACTTTGCGGTAGAGTCGGTTGTCGGCCCATTGCTGCACGACACGGGGCCGCTGGGTGATCTTTCTGTGCGATTGAAACTCTTATTTGGCCTAGGCGTGTTATCAGATGACGCTTATCACGATATTGAACAAATCATTAAGCTTAAAAACCAGCTAAGTAATGATGCTGACGACTACCAGTTCACCGATCCTAAAGTACTGGATGCGGTAAAAAAGCTTCGTAAAGTCGACAATATGAGCATGATGCAGCGCGATATAGAAGCGCCAGAGGATGATGTGGATATTGAGTTTTATCAGCTACAACTGCAGCGCCAACAGCAGGTGATCCGCTCAGGGTTGTCACTCGCGATCGTGGAAATCTGCAATGAATTAAGCAAAGAAAGCCCTTTCTAATGCACCAACATTTACCATCACTAATGAAGCAAATAGCCTGATAGGGTTAACCACACGCCTAGCGCGAACGCGCCACCAAGAATCATGGCTTCAACGAAGTAAGCCTTAATCACGTTATACAATTTCATACCCAGCCAATCTTTTTTTATCTTTCGGGTATCAAATCAAAAAAAGATGCAGCTTGTCTACCATTACATACAAAAAGCGCTATATTGGATCACATAAGGCTTGATATAGATTGATTTTTAGACATAAAAAAAGCGAGCCACGAAGCTCGCTTTATAGACAGAGGAAGAGACGACAATCAGGCCATTGCCATGGCTTGTTGTGCGATCACCAGCTCTTCGTTGGTTGGGATCACCAGTGCTAGCGGTGACGCTTGGGTGGTGATTTGTCCTGCGGCACCAAATCGCGCGGCGGCGTTGGCATCGGCATCCGCTTGATAGCCGAAAATGGCCAGCTCTTTTAAGATCATCTCCCGCACTGGCAGTGAGTTTTCGCCAATTCCGCCTGTGAAAACAATCGCATCCAAGCGGGATAAAGGCACCATGTAACTTGCGATGAATTTTGCAACGCGATAAGCGAACATTTCTAGCGCCAATTGCGCGCCTTTATGGCCCTGCTCTGCCGCCTCGACCAAGCCTCGGCAATCGTTCGTTAATTCCGAAACACCAAGTAAACCGGCTTTATCGATCAGCTCATGATGAATTTCATCGGTACTCAGGCCTTTTTTGGAAAGAAACTCAAGAATGGATGGGTCGATATCGCCACAGCGTGTGCCCATCATCAATCCCGCCAATGGTGTGAAACCCATGCTGGTATCGACACTTTGGCCATCTTTCACCGCACACAAAGAAGCGCCGTTGCCTAAATGAACGGTGATCACGTTGGTTTGTTCAGGCGCTTGGTTAAGCCATTTTGCCGCTTCACGGCTCACGTAATAATGGCTGGTACCGTGGAACCCGTAACGGCGAATACCGTAGTCATTGTAGAGCTGACGCGAAATCGCGTAATGGTAAGCTTTTTCTGGCATCGTTTGATGGAATGCGGTATCGAAAACCGCGACTTGCGGCAAGCCTGGGAAGGCTTTACGTGCCGCTTTAATGCCCACCACGTGCGCAGGGTTATGCAGTGGCGCCAAGGCTTTTAGCGCATCAATTTGCGCCAGTACGGCATCGTCAATCAAGGTAGCTTGGCTGAAGGTTTCACCACCATGTACCACACGGTGGCCAACGGCCTGCAGTTTTTCACTCAATTGGTTGCTTTCGATAAGGCCCACAATGATGTCCATGGCCTCTTGGTGGTGGTTGCTTCCTGCACTTAAGGTTTTCTCGGTTTTTTCACCGTCGGCTTTCCAGCTCATCCGCGCGTCATCGCGCCCAAAGCATTCTCCAGCGCCGGAAATCGCAGCATCGCCAGTTTGCGCATCCATCAGGGCAAATTTTAACGACGAGCTACCTGAATTAATAACGAGTACCAGTGCATCACTCATAGGGTTACCTTATTGGCAGAATTGGGGTCACGGCTCACAGC
>NZ_MUFC01000032.1 GCF_001995985.1 Salinivibrio sharmensis
ATACTATAATTATATAAAAATACTGGATCGTGCTGATAATATAGGCGGCTACTCTTTTAGTCAAAGAGATAGGATTTTTAAAGAGCAGCTTAACTATTGGTTTTCAGTTTGTTTAAAGTTGAAACCAGAGCTGATAGTTTTTAGTAATGTACCTCATCTTGTGCACGACTATCCTTTATATTTAATAGCAAAAAAGTTAGAAATTGAGACACTAATTTTTAATGTTACTCCTTACTTCGGTTGGCATTTCCTAACTAGCTTTATTTCGTCAAAAAATGAATGTAACTTAGTTGATGTGAATTGCGATGATAACATAAAAAAAGAATTCAGAGAAATAGCGATAGCTCCTTACGCTGAAAAAAAATATTTCCTACCAAATTACATGGTTGATCAAATAAACTATGACCGAAAAAACAAGTTCGTATTACGTTGTAAGGGATTGCTAAAGAAAATACTTTTAAACGCTAAGCTTATAAATGATAAAAATAAAATTAGAAATAGTTATCAAAATAGTTTTTTTAGTTTCATCGGCCTTTCAGATGGTGTTGCAAGTTTTCTTTCTGAGCAAACACAAAAGATGTTCAAAAGAAAAATGATAAAGGAATACGAAAATAATATAGCTAATACTGATGATTTGAAAGAAACTGAATCATTTGTGTATGTTCCTCTACATTATCAGCCAGAAGCTACTACATCTCCTCTGGGTGGATTTTACTCAGATCAGCTCTACATGATTGAGAAATTGAGACAAGCATTGCCAAACGAAGTAACGATCTTGGTTAAAGAACACTATTCTCAATTCTCTGATGCATTACATGGGTATCGAGGGCGATTCTTAGAATATTGGAGATGTATTTCTTCTATGTACAACGTCAAATTAGTACCTATGGATATTGAACAAGAATGGCTAATTCTCAATTCTTTAGCTGTTGCAACTATTACAGGAACTGCAGGATGGGAAGCTTTGCAATATGGAAAACATTGCATTGCGTTTGGTGAACCTTGGTATGCTTCGCATCCTAACCTTATTCGTTTTGATGAACATAACTCGTCCCAATTGTATGATATGATTAAATATGAGCGAAATAGTGATTTAAGTGAAGACTTTGTTAATTTGTTTTCAAAGTCTCTAGTCAAAGTTGACTTACATGGTTATACTAAAGGCGAAATTAGTAGAGATTCAGAAAAAGTATCTAGAATAATTGTTGATTACGCCGTCAATAAAAAACGATAAAATCTAAAAAAATGAATAAGGTCGACCTGAATTCAGATAATAAGTGCAACACTCATGGTTAAGCTGGCGAGACAGGGCGAGCGCATTAGTGTTCATTTATCAACCATCGCCGGTATGCCTGCGGCTAAAACCTTCTCTAAGAAGCTGGTATTCATGAGACAGTGCTTCTGTTTGGCCACCAAGCTGATCTTGGTCGGCTCAGTCCGCACCACAGGAAAAACGCATGAAGATTCGCGCCATGCCTGGGGTAGCGACTTAATGACTAAGTTATCACTTAAGGCTAAGAACCTATCTCAATAGGTGTTGTCTGAGTAAATCAACACCTATTGAAAATACTGTAAATGAATTCGACACAATACCTAACAGGGAAAACGCACGAAGACCCGCGCCATGACTGGGCTAGCGATTTAATGACTTAGTTGTCAATTAAGGCTTAAAACCGTGCGTTGTACCATGTTTATTAATTAAAACTAGTGAAAATAAAGGATCAATTTGTTGATCATTTTCAGTGCGATTTAATGGTCTCCTAATGTTTAGGAGATTAAAAATGACAGAAGAAAAAAGTCCATTTATGCATTTCGTTTCCCTCAAAGATATTCGCCAAGAAGGAAAAGTTGAACATACGTTATCAGATATTATTTTGATAACGATCTGTGCGGTTCTTTCTGGTCATGATACCTGGAAAGGCATTAGTGATTATGGCCGTAAGCAGCGCGATTTCTTATTACGTTTTGGCTTTTCAGGTAAAACGTCACCGTCGGCAGATACGATCGCAAGAGTGATGGGAACCATCAGTCCAAAGGCATTACAAAAAGCCTTTATAGAATGGATGAAATCGTGTCATGAATTAACGGATGGCGAAGTGGTTGCCATTGATGGAAAAACACTAAGGGGCTCATATAATCGAGCAACAGACCAAGCTGCTATTCATATGGTTAATGCGTTCGCAACCGCAAATGGAGTGTGTCTCGGACAGTCGAAAGTAGACAGTAAGACAAATGAGATTACTGCCATNCTTTATAGAATGGATGAAATCGTGTCATGAATTAACGGATGGCGAAGTGGTTGCCATTGATGGAAAAACACTAAGGGGCTCATATAATCGAGCAACAGACCAAGCTGCTATTCATATGGTTAATGCGTTCGCAACCGCAAATGGAGTGTGTCTCGGACAGTCGAAAGTAGACAGTAAGACAAATGAGATTACTGCCATCCCTAAGTTGCTGGAATTGCTTGATGTTTCAGGTTGTTTGATTACCATAGATGCTATGGGTTGTCAGTACAAAATCGCACAGAAAATCATCGATAAAAATGCTGATTATTTGCTTGCCGTTAAAGGAAATCAAGGCAAGTTAGATAAAGCGTTTGATAATTATTACCGCCCGGCAATGCTTCAAAAATTTGATGGTGATAGCTACGCATCACAAGAATAATCGCATGGGCGTTTGGAAACACGATGTGCACTGATTAATACCGATTTAAGTGTATTAGGTGATTTGGCTTATGATTGGCCTGAATTAAAAACGATGGGCATCATGGTGAGTGTTCGTCAAGAAGGCAAACATGCTGAAGAGTCAGATATTTCAGTGCGCTATTATATAAGCTCAAAAGCACTGACAGCGAAAGAGCTTCATGATGCTACGCGCTCACACTGGTTAATTGAATCAATGCATTGGCAACTTGATGTTGGATTAAAAGAAGATCCCTGCCGAATTAGGGTGGATGACCAGGGCGAGATCGCGAACGTTTTTTGACCAAAACAGGATCGGTTTGACGATCACCTCTGGCTGTGATCATATAGGCCGATTCTAAAATAGTTCGGGATAGATACCGTGGATATCGATACATTTAAAGACTACTTCAGCGCCGTTGATGATAACCGCCAGAGTGCCAAGATAACCTACCCGCTTTTCGACCTGCTCT
>NZ_MUFC01000033.1 GCF_001995985.1 Salinivibrio sharmensis
TTATAAAGACAATGGGGCCGCGAACTTTGCCTGTCTGCGACACATGGCCTCAAACATGGTGCGGGCTGAGCCGACCAAGATCAGCTTGGTGGCCAAACAGAAGCGCTGTCTCATGAATCCCAGCTTCTTAGAGAAGGTTTTAGCCGCAGGCATACCGGCGATGGTTGAAAAATGAACACTCATGCGCTCGCCCTGACTCTTACGGTAAATGAATGGAAGAACATAGAATTTCGTAAGGGCTAAGAAGACATTGTTGAGCATACTAATAAGTGAAACGAAATTGAAAGCGGGAATTAAAAAAATGATGCATCCTAAGCATATTTTGAATATATTGGTAAGCCTTTATTTACGGAATGCATATGTAGCACTCGTGTGACGGTTTATCATGTGTTTTCCGCAATTAATTAGGAGGTTTGGAACTACCACATGTCTGAAAAAGCAACCATAATTATACCTGTTTGCAATCGTGAAATTGAGTTGCATCGTGCTGTGAGATCGGTTCTTAACCAAACTCACAGTCACCTTGAAATTATTGTCGTTGAGAATAACTCAAAGGATCCAATGAAATTACGTTCAGTTGTTGAAAATCTCGCCGATGATCGTATAAGTTTTCATTCTTTAAGAAATTGTGAAAATGCTAACGTTGCACGTAATTATGGTATGAAATTGGCAACAGGTGATTATATAGGATTCCTGGATTCCGATGACGAGTTTGAACCTCACCATGTTAGAGACTCAATTGATTTTATAAAATCTAATAATCTGGACTTTTGTTTTGGTTCAATGCGTATTTTTAATGGAAAAAAATACAGGGTTGGAGCTTCTCGTAGATTAATAAAGAATGAAAGTGGCGCTCATTATTTGCTTAGWGGAAAGGGATATCAGGCACAGACAAACACTTATTTTATAACACGTAAAGCTTCAAAATTAGTGTCGTGGGATAACGAACTGGAAAGGCATCAAGATTGGGATTTTTTCTTCCAGTTAGTTGATAGATGTGTTGGTGACGCAAAAACTGATCCATCTGTAATCGTTAATTGGGTGGAAGGAAGAAAAGTTCACTTACCAGTGGGTTCGGTTGATCGTTTTTATAATCGCTGGGCTTGTAAAATGACTTTGACAATGAAGTATAGATTTGTTTTTTCTAAAATGCGCCAGTCAATTAAATTGAGAAATAGAAAGCTCTTTATATGGTCACTGCGACGGTTGATTATTATCAATTATTGATAATTTTATTATTAAACATGGCCATAACCATAAGAAGGATGAGAGTAATAGTATCCAGGGGAAAGGTATGAATAGCCTCGCCATGCCTGGGGGAGCGATTTAAAGACTAAGTTGCCACTTAAGGCTAGACACCGTGCGTCACCCCAAGTTTATTAATTAAAAAGGATCAATTTGTTGATTGTTTTCAGTGCGATTTACTAGTCTTCTAACGTTTAGGAGATTAAAAGTGACAGAAGATAAAAGTCCATTTATGCGTTTCTTTTCTATTAGAGACATTCGCCAAGAAGATAGAGTTGAACAGACGTTATAAAATACTATTTTGATAACGATTTGTGCGGTGTCGCGGATTCAGCCGCGAAGTGCAACACCCTCGTAAGCAGCGTGACTTTTATTACGTTTTGGCTTCTATCACAATCGGCAGATACGATTGCAAGAGTGATGGGAACCATCAGCAGAAAAAAATTACAAAACGCCTTCATGGAATGGATGAAATCGTTCCATAAATTAACGGATGGCGAAGTGGTTGCCATTGATGGAAAAACAGCAGGTCAGCCGCATGAAAGAACACAGCTCACACTTCTTACTCGTATACGTTCAAATAGGCCTTAAATCGACTCGTTTTAATTGATTAAAGGACTGAAAATGTGGCATTGATCGCTTCATGCAGTGACCCTGTACTGAGGAGGCTTTCGTGATGCGGTTCTCAATGCATTTTAAATGGTTATTACAGTTAATAAAGGTTAAAGTATGACCCCATACTTAGTTGTCTTTGGCTGGCTTACTTTTTGTTCAGTTATTCATTATACAAAGCAACTTTCTTATCTAAAGCCACTTTTATTTTTGTTATCTACTTTACTATTAATTTTCTTTTCAGGATTTAGAGAGATTGGGGTTGGTGCTGATGATTGGAACTATGTTATAAAGTTCTTGGAGGTGCCGGATATAAGTTATTGGATTTCTGGGGAGTTTATATACTCTTTTTCCGAAACCTGGATGGAGCCTGCTTATATAGCCTTAGGGGCAATCATTCGTTTATTTACATCAAACTATACGTATTTGTTCTTAGCCGTTTCTCTATTTTCAGTAGGTGTTGCATGTTATAATTATTACAGGTTTTCAAAGCATGTTTTCTTGGTTTTAATTTTGTTTTTTGTCCATACATATTTGTATCGCGATATAAATCAAATTCGTGCTGCCATAGCTGCTGCTATTGGCCTGTTTTTGATACCACAAATTTATTACAGACAGCATCTGAGAGTTATTTTAACAATAGTTTTTGCAGGTTCATTTCATATGGCCTCATTTTCTTATTTTTTAGTTTACTTTCTGTCATTTTTTAAAGTCACAACTAAAAGACTAATGCTGGGATATGGCATTTCATTCGTACTAGGATTAATAGGAATTAGCGCTCTGTTACTCAATATGTTACCTAACTTAGGTCATGTAACAACAAAGATCACAGGATATGCTAACTCAGATTATGCTGATTCAGTATCATTTTTGGG
>NZ_MUFC01000034.1 GCF_001995985.1 Salinivibrio sharmensis
ATATAATAGCCATTGAATTTATCTATATATATCAAGAGGGTCTCCAATATGTCTCAAGTCCTAGTTTATTCTAGACGTAATCGTGAAGTGAGTTATCTATCCACAAGAGAAAAACGTGAAACTAAGCCGAATAGATTTGAAGTCTTTTATAACGACATTTCCGATGAAGAAGCATTACGTAGAGCAAACTCTATTAGTTTAGATGAAAAGAACAGTGTTCCCCAAGCTCGTTCAAAAAGACAATCTATTAAAGAAAAGAAAGAATGTAGAGTGCCTGGCTTATATGGTTGTAACCGTTACAAGTCAAGAAAAAATTAGACACTCAACGTATTCTAATGTTGTTCTTTTTTTGCACAACGTTAAAGCCTGCGGGCTTGTATCAGACAAGTGATAAAAGCCTTAAAAATTCCGTCATTAAAGCAGGTGGCAAGAGAATTTGCCAAGATTGGCAATCAATGTGCCAATGCTGGCATTAAAAGTGCCAATAGTGGCAGAAGAATTCTTGTAAGAAATTAAGCTTACTTTGACTTAATCTTCACTTTTTTAAAGTCTAACGTTATATTAGAATTATAACTTTATAATAGTTATAACCGTTATAATAGTTATAACATAAAAAAGTAAGAAAATAAAATTTATTTTTATATGTTAATTTCACTGCCAAGGAAAGTTAATAGTAGCCTTGTCTTTATTATAGATGAATGAAGTTTAGAGTAATGTTTGTTACTCACGGATATTCATCTATTTTCTAGGTTTTCTTAAGGCAAAGTTATTTTGTGAAAATCATCGACTTAAGTAGTCAAGTTTAGCGAGATGTAAACATCCCAGAGTAGTATCAACAAACATCCGTTTTCTGATATCAGGCGGGAATGAAGTGTTTGCAGTCTCATAAAGTAGGATTAGAGATTTTATGATACCTAACTGATTGATGATACCAATTGTGATGCCAAAAGGAATGAGTAGTGGATAGTATGGGGCGGACATTTGCTTATTGTCGCGTATTGACTAGCGAGCAAACTGTGTCAAATCAGATCTTAGCTATCAGAAATGCTGGTTACGATATTCAAGAACATCGAATTGTTTATGAGATGGTTTCGGGGAGTGTACCTGCAACAGAACGACGTGAGTTCAAAATGTTGATTTAGCATAAACTGGAGCCTGAAGCCTGGAGACAAGCTGGTGGTAATCAAGCTTGATCGGCTGGGAAGAGATAACATCGATGTTCAGCATACGATCAGTATGCTGTTAGAAAAAGGTGTTACGCCCATTTCTCTGGATCTACCGACCGCTGATCTAAGCTCAGCGGAGGGACGATTGATGCTACAAATGTTCTCAGCCTTTGCTGAATTTGAGCAAAAACGAATTCGAGAGCGAACATTAGAAGGTTAAGCTAGGGCGAAGTCTGAAGGAAAGAAGTTAGGTAGACCTAGAGCAACGAAAGCTATTAAATTGGTACAAGTATGCAAGTCACAAATTATGTATCAAAGTAAAGCGGCCATACGAATTAATTTGCATATCGCTACTATTAAGCGCCAATGGAATCAGATTTATAATGGGTTTAATTACCATTATTAATGGTTTTTGAAAATTTAAAATCTGCCGACGAAAGAAATTCCCAGCTTATCAATTTTTTTTAGGGGATGATAAAGTTGCGCATAATAGTTTATATC
>NZ_MUFC01000035.1 GCF_001995985.1 Salinivibrio sharmensis
GAGCTGATAGTAAAGTAGAGCTGATAGTAAAGTAAAAAATAAGTTTATCGTTCCGCGTTTACTATCAACAGAAACTGTGGATAACCGGTTGGATTAGTCGGTGTTTAACTTGGTAAATTATTGAAAATAAAGGTTATAATGCGGATGCGTCGAGCTTGTAGTAGGATGGGTGAGTGTTACAAGAAAGTGACAAATTGGCTGTCACTTTGGTTTAACACCGCGTAGAGACTGTATTCACCCATATTCCGATGCGGTTTGTTGTCACTTATTGTCACTATTGTCACTTTCTAGCGGGTTTTAGTTTGTATTGCGTCTTACAATGGCTCCGCATCACATGCTCTGAACGCAGAGCCGTGTGCTTGGTTTTTCGCCCTCGAGTACGCTTGCGCCATACTTTGAAACTGCGCGACTTTAATTCACGTCGCATTAACGCAATCACATCGTCTTGGCGTAGCCCGTAGAGCGATTCAATCGCCTCAAACGGAGTGCGATCTTCCCACGCCATTTCAATAATCCGGTCAATCTCTCCCGGTTGCTCGTTCAAAGCCATATCTGTCTCCTTGTACTGGTGACAAACAATACGCGTAGATCAGCAAAAACCGATCAGCGTGTTCCTTCTGACCAATCAATGCTTTTACCCTTGTTTTTTGGCTCTTTAAAAATAAACAGCAAATACAGTTAGTTACGACAAGGCATTTTTAACAAGGGTAAAAGACGATTTTTATCCTAACGGCCTGTTGTAACAGATGATTGTTAGGTTATTCTATAGTTCACTGCCGCACAGGCAGCGTAGGTGACACAAGCCCCAGCGTGGTATTGGATATATGAAAATTGCCAACGGGCGCCTGTCACGATCGAGGTTAATCATTGGCGCCGATGTCGGAGGCGTGCAGTCCACTTGGGTAATACATGACTGACATCGCACGGGCGATTGTCCGACCGACACGCCATTTTAATTTCCGCGATGCTGCCTGTCTGATTATTTCATTGAAATGACTAGTTTAATGTATCTCTAAGTCACTTGACTTTATGGCCTTGCATTAATCGCTCTGCTTATTTCTATTGATTAATCAATAACTAATTGATATCGATACTCTTCCTGTCCAGTTTTTTTTAATTGATGGCGAGAATCTATTCTACGATTAAACGGTAGCGGAATTTTGGTCGGTGTTGTCTGTTGTTGAGTGGCAGGAGTGGGATATGAACATTAATAACACCATGAAGTTAGTGTTCTTTATTATTGGGGCAGGGATTGTCGTTAGTTTTATAACTATTATTCAACTCAACGGCCTGATGAATAAAGTCGATGAAATGGCTCAGGTGCAGGGCGAGATCGCGAACGTTTTTTGACCAAAACAGGATCGGTTTGACGATCACCTCTGGCTGTGATCATATAGGCCGATTCTAAAATAGTTCGGTATAGATACCGTGGATATCGATACATTTAAAGACTACTTCAGCGCCGTTGATGATAACCGCCAGAGTGCCAAGATAACCTACCCGC
>NZ_MUFC01000036.1 GCF_001995985.1 Salinivibrio sharmensis
CATCCACCGTCTACGCTTAATCACTTAACCATACAACCCCAAGAGGTCTTTTTGCTCGATCTTTCTCTTTTATACGGCCTCTTGCTCACCGTTTGCTTGGTCACGTAACTTGTTACGCTCCCCGCGACAAACGCCTCGCGCGAGATTGTCTAAAAAAGAAATCTGCGTCGCAAAACCACTGAGTGTTGAATCATCAACYAATTAAGGTTTTGTTTTTGCCGGACTCAAAATAGAGACTTTGCTTATGACTAAGACAAAGCCCAAGCACACTTGATTGTGTGAGTGACATTACATGTCACTGATTGAGAACTTTACTGTCATTCTTAAAGAATGACTTGTCAGCTTTCCAGATTGTTAAAGAGCATGTCGTTTATTGCTAAATAAACCACGTTCTAAAGATTCTTAAGCAAAAACCTTTAAAGCGTGGTGGGCGATACCGGGCTCGAACCAGTGACCCCCTCCTTGTAAGGGAGGTGCTCTCCCAACTGAGCTAATCGCCCATCTTTCAGACTTGGTGGAGCTAGGCGGGATCGAACCGCCGACCTCTTGCATGCCATGCAAGCGCTCTCCCAGCTGAGCTATAGCCCCGCGTCTGAGAAAATGGTGGGTTGTACAGGATTCGAACCTGTGACCAATTGATTAAAAGTCAACTGCTCTACCAACTGAGCTAACAACCCAATGGCGTCCCATAGGGGAGTCGAACCCCTGTTACCGCCGTGAAAGGGCGGTGTCCTAGGCCTCTAGACGAATGGGACGCATCGATATGTTTGGGAACATATCCTCTTTAATTCTTCAACCTATACAATCTGTGTGAACACTCGCAAMAATAGCGTCAGTAAGGAGGTGATCCAGCCCCAGGTTCCCCTAGGGCTACCTTGTTACGACTTCACCCCAGTCATGAACCACACCGTGGTAAACGCCCTCCCGAAGGTTAAGCTATCTACTTCTGGTGCAGCCCNAATAGCGTCAGTAAGGAGGTGATCCAGCCCCAGGTTCCCCTAGGGCTACCTTGTTACGACTTCACCCCAGTCATGAACCACACCGTGGTAAACGCCCTCCCGAAGGTTAAGCTATCTACTTCTGGTGCAGCCCACTCCCATGGTGTGACGGGCGGTGTGTACAAGGCCCGGGAACGTATTCACCGTGGCATTCTGATCCACGATTACTAGCGATTCCGACTTCATGGAGTCGAGTTGCAGACTCCAATCCGGACTACGACAGACTTTAAGGGATTCGCTCCACTTCGCAGCTTCGCTGCCCTCTGTATCTGCCATTGTAGCACGTGTGTAGCCCTACTCGTAAGGGCCATGATGACTTGACGTCGTCCCCACCTTCCTCCGGTTTATCACCGGCAGTCTCCCTGGAGTTCCCACCATTATGTGCTGGCAAACAAGGATAAGGGTTGCGCTCGTTGCGGGACTTAACCCAACATTTCACAACACGAGCTGACGACAGCCATGCAGCACCTGTCTCAG
>NZ_MUFC01000037.1 GCF_001995985.1 Salinivibrio sharmensis
TGCCAGGTTTTCCAACCTGTTCACCTAACGCCTAAGCCGCTTAAGGGCTGCTCCGGGTTCGCTCGCCGCTACTGCCGGAATCTCAATTGATTTCTTTTCCTTCGGGTACTTAGATGTTTCAGTTCCCCGAGTTCGCCTCTTAGCGCTATGTATTCACGCTAAGATACCTGCTTATGCAGGTGGGTTTCCCCATTCGGAAATCCCAGACTCAAATGGCTTTTACTGCCTTATCTGGGCTTATCGCARGTTARTACGTCCTTCATCGCCTCTGACTGCCAAGGCATCCACCGTCTACGCTTARTCACTTAACCATACAACCCCAARAGGTCTTTTTGCTCGATCTTTCTCTTTTATACGGCCTCTTGCTCACCGTTTGCTTGGTCACGTAACACGTTACGCTCCCAGCGACAAACGCCTCGCGCGAGATTGTCTAAAMAAGAAATCTGTGTCGCAAAACCACTGAGTGTTGAATCATCAACCAATTAAGGTTTTGTTTTTGCCGGACTCAAAATAGAGACTTTGCTTATCAATAAGACAAAGCCCAAGCACACTTGATTGTGTGAGTGACATTTCTGTCACTGATTGAGAACTTTACTGTCATTCTTAAAGAATGACTTGTCAGCTTTCCAGATTGTTAAAGAGCATGTGTATCTATCATAAAGATAAACCACTTTATTTTTTGCTTTCAGACAGCGCTCATCGCAACAGGCGTCAACTGCTGTAAAAACAAAGAGTAAAATGGTGGAGCTAAGCAGGATCGAACTGCTGACCTCCTGCGTGCAAGGCAGGCGCTCTCCCAGCTGAGCTATAGCCCCAATATATGGTGTTATCTAAAGAGATAAAATGGTGGGCGATACCGGGCTCGAACCAGTGACCCCCTCCTTGTAAGGGAGGTGCTCTCCCAACTGAGCTAATCGCCCATCCTTCAGACTTGGTGGAGCTAGGCGGGATCGAACCGCCGACCTCTTGCATGCCATGCAAGCGCTCTCCCAGCTGAGCTATAGCCCCGCGCCTGAGAAAATGGTGGGTTGTACAGGATTCGAACCTGTGACCAATTGATTAAAAGTCAACTGCTCTACCAACTGAGCTAACAACCCAATGGCGTCCCATAGGGGAGTCGAACCCCTGTTACCGCCGTGAAAGGGCGGTGTCCTAGGCCTCTAGACGAATGGGACACACTGATATGTTTGGGAACATATCCTCTTTAATTCTTCAACCTATACAATCTGTGTGAACACTCGCAACAATAGCGTCAGTAAGGAGGTGATCCAGCCCCAGGTTCCCCTAGGGCTACCTTGTTACGACTTCACCCCAGTCATGAACCACACCGTGGTAAACGCCCTCCCGAAGGTTAAGCTATCTACTTCTGGTGCAGCCC
>NZ_MUFC01000038.1 GCF_001995985.1 Salinivibrio sharmensis
TTATCATAATAACCGAAAAAACTATCGTCCATTTTATTACAATAAGAAATTGGCTCAAAGGTTGTACGATAACGGTAATTTTTCTTATTTTTACTATAAATGATCCGTGAATAACAAAATTTCACAAATTGTTTAATGGCAGGGAACTTTGCAAGAACTCTAGCAATGTGACGCTCTAAGCCGCTATAAGTACTCATTTTCCCTCCAATAGAGTTTTATAAAAATCTTGATATTTTTGAGACATGCTCTTTGCTGAAAAGACTTCATTAGCAATTCTTTTTGCCTCTATAACAGAATGTTCATCAAACAGCTCATTAACTTGCCCCATGAGTTTTTCTAAAGAAGCCTCACCATCATTCAGACTAAACGTTTTACAAGCAGACGATGACTCACGGGCTATTTCTAAGTGTGACTCAATATCGGAAAGGATGACGGGTAAACCTGCCGACAATGCTTCAAGTACAGTGTTCGGCAGTCCTTCAGACAAAGAAGATGAAAGGAAATAATCTGCTCCTGCAAAATAATCAGGTACGTTGTTAACATTTCCAAGGAGATGAACACCATCAACATTTTTTTCTTTCAAATTTCC
This sequence comes from Salinivibrio sharmensis, assembly GCF_001995985.1. Taxonomy (GTDB): domain Bacteria; phylum Pseudomonadota; class Gammaproteobacteria; order Enterobacterales; family Vibrionaceae; genus Salinivibrio; species Salinivibrio sharmensis. The sequence goes on from NZ_MUFC01000038.1 coordinate 590, forward strand.
CATTAAAGGACCATCTCCTAAAATTACCAAACTACCTCGATTATCTTTTGACAACTTAGAAAATTCTGAAATCAGCAACTCCATATTCTTCCTTGGAATTAAGCTTCCTACAGATATAAATACTGGCCTCGCCATATTTTTGCATGGATTGAAACCACAATCATGATTATCAATAATCTCCACACCATTTTGTATGGCTTGACTCCTAATATTATTTTTCATTAATTTATTCTTTATTGTTAAAGAGCAAGAAATTACATTTCTACATTTCCGCATGTACGAGAAATGTAATGCTACCATAAACTTACTTTTTAAAAGCCCAAACTTCATCAAGTAATCCTCAGGAGGGTAATTATGCGAAGTCATAACCCAATGACTATCTACCTTTAGCTTTGACAAAAGCCCATCCGCTCGTATGCCTTGTGTATGAATCAACTCAGGCTGCAATTTTTTTATTAACGTTTCCAACTTTTTCTTAGCCCAAAACACCCCCCCTAAGCGGGATAGATTCAGAGAATATATATTAATAC